>JAIPBE010000050.1 GCA_021738725.1 Saprospiraceae bacterium
CTCCCGGGTTTACATCACAATCATCCGTAGCCGTCGCAAAGCCGGTTGCTGCCGGTAAGATGCTGGCGGCACAATCCACGTTTACATCTGCGGGACAGGTAATGATGGGTTGTGTGAGGTCACTGACAGTTATTTGTTGAATACACTGGCCGCTGTTCGAGCAGTTATCCATTGCCGTCCAGGTTCTGTTGATCGTATAGTTTTGAGAGCATAGTCCGGATGGTGTCACCATATCTGCAAAACTGATAACCGGATTCAACGAACAGTTGTCTGTTGCGGTCGCCATTCCGGTAGCACCCGGATCGGTCGGATCTGTACAAGCCAATGTCACATCGATAGGACAGGTGATCGCAGGAGCGATCAGGTCAGAGATGGTGATGATTTGGAGGCACATGTCCAGATTGCCACAGGCATCGGTCGCTGTCCAGGTGCGATTGATATCCATCAATCCCGGACAACTACCCGGCACATTTGCATCGCTATAATCCACTCCCGGGTTTACATCACAATCATCCGTAGCTGTTGCAAAGCCGGTTGCTGCCGGCAAGATGCTGGCTGCACAATCCACTGTCAGATCTGCTGGACAGGTGATGATGGGCTGTGTGAGGTCAATGACGGATATTTGTTGAATACACTGGCTGCTGTTCGAGCAATCATCCACTGCTGTCCAGGTTCTGTTGATCGTATAGTTTTGAGGGCATAGTCCGGATGGTGTCACCATATCTGCAAAACTGATAACCGGACTCAACGAACAATTATCTGTTGCCGTCGCCATCCCGGTAGCTCCTGGGTCGATTGGATCTGTACAAGCCAATGTCACATCTATCGGACAAGTAATAACCGGATCAATCAAGTCAGAGATGGAGATGATTTGGACGCACATATCCAGATTGCCACAGGCATCGGTCGTTGTCCAGGTGCGATTGATATCCATCAATCCCGGACAATTACCCGGTACATTTGCATCGCTATAATCCACTCCTGGATTTACATCACAATCATCCGTAGCCGTTGCAAAGCCGGTTGCTGCCGGTAAGATGCTGGCGGCACAATCCACGTTTACATCTGCGGGACAGGTGATGATGGGTTGTGTGAGGTCACTGACAGTTATTTGTTGAATACACTGGCTGCTGTTCGAGCAGTTATCCATTGCCGTCCAGGTTCTGTTGATCGTATAGTTTTGAGGGCATTGGCCTGACGGTGTCACGATATCTGTGAAACTGATCTCAGGGTTACCATCACAATTATCTGTTGCTGTTGGATCGCCGGTGGTAGCCGGATCCATACTGTCCGTGCAGGATATAGCAATCGCTGACGGACATGAAATCGTAGGCAATATATTGTCCATCACATCGATCAGCTGATCGCACATCGAACTATTTGCGCAATCATCCGTGGCTGTCCAGGTCCGAATGATCTGAAATGCATCAACACAGAGACCCGGTGCTGTCACATCAGAATAACTTAAAACAGGACTCGGTGAACAGTTATCAGTTGCCGTGGCCATCCCGGCAGTACCAGGGTCGGTCGGGTCTGTGCATTCCAAGGTCATATCACCCGGACAAGAAATAACGGGACCTGTCAGGTCAGATATCGTGATCGACTGGATACAAAACGTATCATTTCCTGAAATATCCAGGGCTACCCATGTTCGCAATATTTCTTCATTGTAGCTACATATTCCGGGAATAATCAAATCTGAAAACGTGATAGCAGGAGCAGGGTCACAATCGTCCATAGCCGTTGCGAAACCTGTATTTGCAGGCAAGCTGCTTTCATTGCATTGGATGGAAAGATCACTGGGACAAGTGATCATCGGTGGTGTGTTGTCCGGCACGACAGAGACTGAAATAATATTTGACAAAGCAATACCACAATCATTTGAATTGTCCACAAAATAATCTCCACTGCCAAAGACAGTTATACTGAATGACATATCTCCGGTATTCCAGATACCATCCAGGTTTCCGGATAGAATGACACTATCCCCTTCACAGAAGGTCAGATCGCCATCTGCTGTGATCAAAGGAGAGACAGGGGGATCAGGCAGAGTGATTGAATTATTATGGAGGTCGACGGCACCTGCTCGGGTGAGGGCGCGCCCCTGAAGTGATGATGCCTCCAGCAAAGTGATCGCTCCATTTGCAACGATCGTTCCCACAAATGACGATCCCTCTCCGAGATCGAATGCACCATTAATCTGCCAATAAACATTACAAGCCGACGCACTATTAATGTAGGTAACACTGGCTAAAGTTGCTGTAGACAAGGCGCCATCTATTTGAAAAATAAATCGGGCATTGGGATCCCCTTCGCCATCTAAGACGAGGTTGCCATTGAGAACGGAAGCTGCTCCGATACAATAGATATTTGGCGTCAGAATCTGATTGTTGCCCAGGTTAACACCCAATACCATTCCACAGATCAAACCGTCCAAATAACTATAAAGCACATCCACATCTGTTGCGGCTTGTGCGGAAATGGGATTTGCAACGTGGATAGACCCAATGACAACTCCGGGTGGGAATGCATTAAATGCACCTACATTGGTGCCGACATCTCCTGTCACAACCGTATTACCGTCATTATTAAATGCTCCCACGGCCGTAAAAACAGCAAATGATTCTGTCGTTCCTAAATTTGGTGTTTGACAAGTTGTCAATTTTGGAAGGCACAAGAAGGTGATTCCAAACAAAATTGATAATGTAAATATTCTCATGAGGGGTGATTATAAAATCAATAAATAATTTCATTTACTGAGCGCGAAGAATTGTCTTTTAGTAGCGCGTAACTCCACATGCTCAATCCATTATTTATGGATGACCAAATAAATTCAGACATGGCGGGTTCAGCGAACCTGTTGAACGATGTTCAAAAGGCTCCATACTTCACTCAGACTTGTAATTCTTATTCGAAAAATCTCTAAATAGAAAGGAAGAGACTTTTATATCATTATAGAAAGAAGCAGTCCGTTCCGTATATGGAATGAAGAAAAATAAAACGGGGCACAATTATTGCATACATGATGTCAATAAGTCTGCTATCCTTCAAAATTAGAAGCCAAACGGGATGGCCTCAATTGACATGCCTCTGATATCATTCATGGCATCGGTATGATGCTCCCCCCAAGTATTGGGAAATAAAGTTTTAGTTGTAATGGATCACATACCACCTGAAGTTGATATGTATATTCTAACTGAAAGCTGCGCGATTATACTTCTAGGGTATTGATATCGAAAAAATATGTACTATCATGTATCAGAATACAATGATTCTTTTTCTTGCAGTACACTACAAAGAATGGTATCAAATGAACAAAACATAAATCATTTCCGAAGCTATAATTTATTCGAATTGTAATCGCTCTCCAAATATGACGATAACAAGACTTAATATTGTTACACTCTAATGATTATCATTTACATAATTCACTGATTTTTACATACATACTTTCGTCATACGACAATTTCTCCATTAACAGATTGATATTGAACACACTAAGAAAATATGTTTGATGTGGCGGATCCTCTCTTCGGAATGCACTTTCGATCAGTGAGGCGTACACAACCAACTTTTTTTACGAAGCAGACACTGGGGCGATATCCCCCTCTGATCTGAATACATGCGAATGTCATCGCGATCTCGAGGGTTCCCTTTTCCGCCATTCTACCCTACACAGGTCACCTGTGGAGTCTTTCTTTTCTTCCTCCACTGTCCCCTTGGCAAGCATATCCAGCATCCAGGACAGGCTCGGTCGATCAAACCAATGAGAATTCGTACCTGAATGATTGGTTTTCCAGGCAATAATCCTGTTTACCCGTGAACTATGTAAACTATTGCGCCAATTGTGTAATACATCAGGGTGTCTTTCGGTCGAACTTTGATTGTTGCGGAAATTATTCCGCAGCCTTCAAGCTCTCAGATGATAAAAGATGTACTCCTTATAATAGCATTGACTATTGCCTCCATTTCGATTCCAAACACCACTTTTGCTCAAGCACCTGATCTAGGTACTGCGGCCGGTTTTGTGCTTTTTTCAACAGATGGTGCGGTCAGTCATACGGGAATCTCACAGATTACCGGAAATGTGGGCACCAACAACGGATCCAGCACAGGCTTCGGGAACGTCAACGGCGTCATGCACGACGGAGATCCGGAAAGTGCGCAATGTGCTTCGGATCTGCTCATCGCCTACAACCAGCTGGACGGAGCCACCCCGACCTTCTTCCCGGCCCCCTTGCTGGGCAACGGACAGACCCTGGTACCTGGCGTTTATTCCATTGGAAGCGCCGCTACACTCAACCTGGATCTCAATCTGGATGCTCAGGGTAATTCTGAAGCGGTCTTCATCATTCAGATCGATGGATCCCTCTCCACAAATGCTGACGCAAACGTGAATCTCCTCAATGCCGCTCAGGCTTGCAATGTCTTTTGGAAAGTTGAAGGACTGATCAGCATGGCCTCCGGAACGACCATGAGAGGCACCCTGGTCGCCAATAATGCCGCCATTGTCTTAGGCACTGGCAACACCCTTGAAGGCCGGGCGCTGACCACCACCGGTGCAATCACCGTTGATGGTGTATTGGCTTACACCCCGATCGGATGTGGCAGCCCCTATCTGACAGGACCGGAAGCACCTCATCTGGGTAGTGTTACTTGCTATTCAATCTTCTCCTCGAATGGCGCGGTTACCAATACAGGAGTATCCCATGCAGTCGGTGACATCGGCAGCAACGATGGCTCCACCACCGGGTACGACCCATTGTTAGTAGAAGGGACCATCCACCCTATCCCGGACGGATCGACACAAAAATGTGCCCAGGATCTGCTGGTCGCCTATGATGACCTCAATCTGCTGACGCCGGATATCGAACTGTTGTTTCCCGCCCAATTTGGAAACGACCTGGTGCTGACACCCCACACTTATATCATGCAGGGAGCCGCCACCCTGACCGGTACGGTAACGCTCAATGCACAGGGAAATTCGGATGCTGTATTTGTCATTCAGATCAACGGTGCATTGACCACCAGCACGTATGCAAACGTGGAACTGATGAATGGAACACTTCCAGAAAATGTATTCTGGAAAATTGAAGGCGCGGTGAATGTGAATGACTATTCCAATTTCCGCGGAACAATCATTTGCAATAATGGCGCTCTGGGGGCCCTCAGCTCCAATGTAACGGTGACGGGCCGCTTACTATCCACAAATGGCGCGATCACCACTGCGGCAATGGATTGCAATGCTCCTGGCATCCCGGCCCAATGCAAACCATCGGCCATTACCCCGATAGTGAAAGGCACATCTGGTCAGGCGTTTTCATTCTTTCCTAACCCGATCGGATCCACTACCACTGTCGTGAAAAATGATCCATCCAATCAGGAGATCTACCAATTCAAATTGTATGATCTATTGGGTGCTCTCATGATTAACACCATCGTTACGGGGACCTCAACGGAACTCCAGACCAACCTTGCACCGGGTGTATACTTCTACCAGGTGATCGGCCATGATACCATCATCCAATCCGGAAAGCTGATCTCGGAGTAAGACATGCTTGTGTCATATACCAGCACGTCAAAAAATCCCGCTCAAGAAGCTATCTTGGGCGGGATTTTTCATTTGGATGATCGCATACATCCTCATTTCAAAAACTTACTCCAATATCTTCACGCCGATCATCCCGATCAGGAATCCCAGACAAGCCCCCAGTGCCGGGATCCAGTTCTTCTTCATCCGGGACATGGGTGCTATATCCTGAAAGATCAGGTAAACCAGGCCTCCTGCGGAAAATAGCATCAGCGCTCCAACAATCATGGGCATGCCTGATAGAAAATAATATCCACCCAACGCACATCCTACACCCAAAAAGCTGAGTACGAACAGGATGAGCAAGCTTTTTCTGGATGAATAGCTGGTCTTCAGATCCAGGTAAGCGTTAAATGACTCAGGAAAATTCTGCACCCCGATAATCAGTGCCAACAGGATAGCCAATGCATGATTCTGGGTAAATACAGCCCCCATCGCAATAGATTCGGGTATAAAATCCAGCAACATACTGAGCAATTGGGCGACGGTCCCGCCCCTCTTATCAATATATCTGTCAACCAGGAAGAAAACAAAGCCCCCTGTCAAAAAGAATAAGATGATCGGTATCAGTGAAAAAACCTTCATGCCTTCCGGAATAAAAACCAACCCCACGGCGGCCATCAAAATCCCACCACCAAAGGCAGTGAAACTGTGAATTATTTCGGTCTTGATAATCCCGGATCGGGTGTGTTCTCCAAAATAACAGGAGAACAACCCACCCAGGAACACAGTAGACCCGGAAAGCAGAGCATACAGGGTAATAGATTGCAGGTCGCTCAAATGGATCTGGTTATGGGTGGGGGAAGGTGGTGGCGTGACACAATGCAGCTGCCTGCCGCTAGATGTATTCCTCTCCTTACGAATGCAGAAGAATGGGTTCAATATGATAAAATACATGAACCGTCCAGGAAGAGGAGGATATGGAGACCGCAGTCTGGATGCGGATTTAGAATTTCATGATCGTCTCGAACAACGGACGTTTTCGTTGATATACGGATCAGATCGTTCAAAAGTTGCAGCCGATTTTAAGGGGATGATTCTCTATTGCGTTTTCGTCAACACAAAGTCGAACTGGACAGTTATCTCGTTGCCCACTTTGATCGTCCCTAGAAACATAACCGGCGGTTCCATACCGTAATCCGTCATCTTGATCGTCTTGGAGAATGATAATTGAAGATCACCATTCGATAACTCTTTTCCTTTTGCTGTCAGTGACATCGGCTTGGTTGTCCCCGCCATCCGCAGATGACCGGTGGTCTCAATGGTCACCATTTTGGAATCACTGATCTTCACAAGCGCATTCTTGAAAGAGTAGACAATCAACGGATTCTCGTCTGATCTGAAGGCCTCATAAGTCTTATTGTCCATCTTGCTTCCTTCTTCACTTTTGATACCCTTGACCGCAATGTTGATCTCGGCGTCCTGAATGGAAGTGATCACATTATCCTTTATCTGAAAAGTACCTTTGCCGGCTACTTCCGTGACCTTCGATTCCCAGTCATGCAGGGTGGATGTACCCTGGATGGTCGCTTTCACCAGTTTAATAGCAAACCCGGCCGATTTGATTGAAACAGCCTTTTCAACAGGCTTTTGCTGTACCACCGGCGCGGGTGGATCTACCGTCTTCGGTGGATCTACGGTTTTCTGTTGGGCAGCCGGGCTGGGGGGAGCACTTTTGACTGGCTGATCTGCTGGCTTAGGTAAAACACGCGATGCCGGTTTCTGAACGGGAATCGGTTTCTCAACTGGTGTTGACGAAACGACAGTTTCCGGAAGATCGTTCGCTGAAAGGATAGCTGTAGAATCCGGTTTCGTTGCCACCATGGCTATGCCTGCATCCTGGTCAGCTGTTCCTTCCGGCTGAGTAGTTGATGTGGAGGTACAATGAACAAACGTCATCGCAAGCAGCATACCAGATGCCCCAAGTAAACGGAAAGATTGTGTCATATCATTGGTGATTTATTATTTACAAGAGGCATATACCGATCAGCATTCGATGATTACTTTCATGGCCTTTTCTTTGGAGGCATTGCCGAACACTTCATACGCATGAAGCATGTCTTTCATTTTGAAATGATGGGTGATCAATTTATTTGGCTCTAATTTTCCAGAAACAACTGTCTTCAGCAGCATGGGTGTGGTATTGGTATTCACCAGTCCCATGGTGATGGTGATATTTCGGATCCATAATTCCTGGATCTGCAGATCCACAGAATGACCATGTACGCCGATATTGGCGACATGCCCACCCGGACGAACGATCCGTTGGCAGATATCAAATGTGGCCGGCGCTCCGACAGCTTCGATGGCAACATCTACACCGTCCTTTGTTTCGGACATGATTTTTTTGATGGCATCTTCCTGATCCGATTGAATGGTATGGGTCGCTCCCAGCTTCTTCGCCATCTGGAGTCGGTTGGCATCCAGATCGATCATATAGATTTTCGCCGGAGAATAGAACTGAGCCGTCAATAATGCAGACATACCGATCGGACCAGCACCGACGATGGCGATCGTATCACCCGGTTTGACACAGCCGTTGATCACCCCCATTTCATGGCCTGTCGGCAGGATATCACTCAACATAACGAGTGCTTCCTCATCAATGCCTTCAGGAGCAGCATAGAGGCTATTGTCTGCATGAGGAATGCGGACAAATTCAGCTTGCGTACCGTTGATCAGATTACCCAATATCCAGCCGCCATCCTCACAGTGGCCATACATCTGCTTTTTGCAATATTCACAAGTACCGTCTGCAGTGATACACGATATAATAACATGATCACCCTTTTTAAAGTTCATCACTGATGAACCGACCTCTTCGATCACGCCGATCCCTTCATGACCAAGCGTTGTTCCCGGTTTTACGGAAGGCGTCTTACCATGTAGAATGCCCAGATCTGTACCACAGATCGTAGTTTTTAAAATTTTAACGACGGCATCCGTCGGCTTGTCCAAACCTGGCTTGGGCACATCTTTCCATTCGATCTTACCCGGGCCACCATAAACGAGGCCTTTCATGGTTTTTATTAATTCTGAAGAAGATTCTCCGTTTTTGGTCTTCTGGACAGGTGCAACTGTATGGGACATAATGTGTGTATTTATGAATCTGAATGATCAGGCACTAAAGATTAAACTCATCTCCCCCGGAGACATTACATATTAACAACAACGATTTACATAAATCACATACCTGAATGAAAGAGAGGACTGGATTGAACCGGCTAGCCCTACCATTCGAGATCGACCTGGATCCTTTATCCCTTGTATTCATTGTAAAACCGATATTGAACGTCGCCTGGATATGCTTCTACATGCCCGAACGGGGCGACTCAATCCGGGATACCCCAGTCAGGGCGCATTGGTTTCGTAGATCGTAATTCAGACACAGCACTGTAGAAGTGGTCTGATTTCTAGATAGGACCAAACCACTATTCCTCGTAAAGAAGAACTATATTCGGCAGGCATTGGCAAAGCAGCAAACACAAGGGTACTTCTATTAATCTCCGAAATAGACCAAGACCAAAGAAGACCAAAGATTTTCGTTTGGTCATTGAGTGGGGTTGATAGAGGTACCCACTATAGCACTGCATACAGACGAATGATCAATTTTAAAATGAACACGATGATCCAAAATAAATGGGCCCTTCGATGCATCATACTGCTCCTCCTCGCAGGCTGTATTTTACCTTGCCATGCACAGCGTGATCCTGGAGAATTTGTCGTACCCCGAACCAACTCGCAGGCGACCCTAGAGCAGACTATTGCATCTACGATCATTCAGATAAAATATAACCGACCGAACAAACGCGGTCGTGAAATATTCGGCGATCTCGTCCCATATGGCCATATCTGGCGGACAGGATCAGACGAGGCGACAGAACTGTACTTCAGTACACCCGTCACGCTAGCCGGCACGCTTGTCGATTCCGGACGTTATGAACTGTTCACGATTCCCGGTCCAGATACCTGGGAAATCATCTTGCAGCAAAGTCTTCATCAGTGGGGATCATACCTGTACCAGGCAGATAATGATGTGGCGCGTTTCTCGGTCGTCCCGGTCAATACCGACAGGATCAAGGAAACATTTACCATGAGTATCGATCAGGTAGGTGCAGACCACGGTACCCTTCAAATCTCCTGGGATAGAACGGTGGTACCCATCGAAATAAAAATTGACTTGAAGGAAACTGTCATACCGCAACTAGAAGAAGTGCTGTCACAAGAAGGACGCCGTCCCTATTTTCAGGCAGCTATGTTCTACTACGAAAATCAACTGGATATCACCCGCGCTTCGGAATTGATCGCTCTCGCTCTCGAAAAGAATCCCGATCATATTGGCATGCTGTACCGACAGGGAGTGATCTTGAAGCGAAAGGGAGACATCAAAGATGCCATCCATGCAGCAGATCGATCACTTGCCGGTGCACAAGAGGCTGATCCCGAATTAAAAGCTGAATATATTCGATTGAATACGGCTTTGTTGAATGAACTGAATGCCCTGGATCATTGACAGGATCTTTCATCTTGCAAAGCGGACAGCCTTTCTACTGAACAGGTGAAGAGAATGAAAACCATTCATTAAACTTTCAACATTTTTCCGAACCTCATTGTTATATATCCATACATCCGCCATCTGGCCTACTCTATGCACACTGTCGATAAAATTAGAACATCCAAATCATCCTTAATATCTAGAACAACAGCGCATCCAGACATGGTTGATCCGGGCTATTGTCAGTAAAATGACACCGCAACCCATCAATATCAGTTGGATTCGTGACTGTAAGGCAGCAACCATGGGATGATACGAAAGGAGTTTGCAGGGATAACTCGCAAACAAAAGTGGTCGTTGTAAAGGAATGAAGGAAAACCCAGCCACCAGGCTTGTTTATCAATAAGAAACGAATATGCCAGATAGCCTTCGTTTTCCTCTATAGCCAGCGTAGAGGAGCCTGTTTTTCCCTTGTACCACTTAATAGAAATTAAGTGTATCTTACGAGAATCAGATAGAGCTAATATGAACGACGCCTCTCAGGATGAACTAAGTAAAAGGATCTTGTCAACCACTGTGAAAATTCAAAATGAATTTCCAGAATTGATAAAATACTTGAACGAAATACCTGTATATCGCGAATCGCTCGCAGATAAATGCATAAATATTGAAGCCCTTCAAGATTATTTAGATTCCCTGCACAGGTTATTGGAAACGTACAAAAAAGAACACACAAAAAACATCTGAAATGATCATACAAATCAATACCGACAAAGTGGTGACCGTAGAAAAAAGAAGTTCTGACTTCTTTACAGATCAAATTGCCAAAGCTTTGCATCGATTCGAATCGCAAATCACCCGAATTGAAGTACACCTGAAAGATGAAAATGGAAAAGATGACGGGTACAACGATATCTCGTGTACCATAGAAGCCAGGCTTGAGGGCAAACAACCTATTGCTGTCAACAATCAGGCAGATACGATAGATCTTGCACTTTCAGGTGCCATTGACAAAGTCAAATCCTCCTTAGAATCGATCCTAGGTAAAATCAAACAACATTAAATGATGATGAAAGTAAACAACAACCTCGGCATCTGGATGGATCATTCAACGGCCCACTTGATCGATATGGCCACGAACAGTGATCATGCCATCCATTCAGAATTCACCTCCAATACAAAGGAAGAAGCATTGGACAAAAGTGAAAGTCTCATGCACAATAAGAGACAGCAAATGCATGAAGCCTTTTATAAAGAAATAGGCGTGGAGATCCTAAAGTATAACCATGTTCTCCTGTTTGGCCCTACCAATGCCAAGGTAGAACTCTACAACTACCTGGATAAAGATCTGCACTTTAAGGATATCAAATTCGACATTGAGTCTGCTGACAAAATGACTGCAAATGAAAAAATTGCATTTGTAAAAAACCATTTTACTCATTCATGATAATCCGATCAGGGGCCAGGTAATATAGACAGCAACCACGATCTACTTTATCATGTTACTTCCAACAGGCCCTATCATTTGACAGTCTTTCAAACATAACCACACTCTGTATTGAGGTAACTATCCCGGTCGCAATGAAGCACCCGGGTTGTGCCTCCAGTTCGGTCGCCAAAGTCGCCCTTTCTTCGGCAAGCCTGTTCAAATTACCAGGATCTCGATTTCCAAGCCTGGCAGATGGCTATGGTGCGGCTTCATACTTCACTGCCCAGCTGCCAGGTGAGCTGTTCTGTAAACTTCCCCAAAATCAGGCCAGATCAAAAGTAGAATAATCTCATTAGAAGAATCTTGTATAATTTAACCCTGTCCTAAAATCGGTAAGGCTATAGATCCACTTTCACCATCTTACAGCACACCGTTTAATGAAACCTTAATCCTGACATCCCCAAACGAATAACTCGCTGGAACAAACTGGCAACAGTAGCTCGTATCCAAATAGTTGTCAATCTGAAGAACAGAGAATCGTCTAAAAAAGAAATAGAACAAGTCAAGTCCGGAGTGGCGCGGCATTCCTCATCAAGAAATGCTATATTCGCAAGGTAGTCAACAGTTGAAAATAAAATACTGGCAATATTGACCCAAATAGTCTTTTGGTCGAATCTGGAAATGGCCAAAGTAAAATGACAGATTTCTAATCGCCCGAAAATGGCGAATAGACCTCAGACCTTCATTTGCGAATAATAGGAGAGCTTGTGATAAAAACTTGGCGTATGTATACTTCCGGCTCTCTGATGATACCATCAGAATATGATTATTTTTCTCTGAACATAAATTATGTCATGTGGTTCCAATGACAGGACCACATTCATCAGTCAAATTCATTCACGATTCGCTCTTGCCGAAAGCCAATCAGGCTTAAATTTTATGATAAAAGACACTACAAATGTATTGAAGCGAGGTCTTGAAAACATCCAGGATCCTATTTCTAATTTTATCCGCGCCCAGACTACCTCAAGTCTGGTTTTGCTCGCTGCGACCATCGCCGCTCTATGGTGGGCCAACTCTGATTACTCCTCTACCTATCAAAACCTCATCCATACGCCAATCGGAATCTTCGTCGGGGGATTTGAGCTAACGGCTTCACTCAAGCATATTATCAATGATGGCTTGATGGTCATATTTTTCTTTCTGCTCGGGCTTGAGATCAAACGGGAAGTGCTTGCCGGCAACCTTGCGAGACCAGATACCCGTCGTATGCTGATCATTTGCGCCATAGGGGGCATGATCAGCCCTGCCGTGATCTATTCTTTATTCAACTGGTCACTTGACTCACAGATCGGATGGGGCATCCCCATGGCTACAGACACCGCGTTTGCCCTGGGCGTTCTCACCCTGGTGAGAAAGCATATTCCCGTTAGTCTGATTGCATTTATTGTGGGTCTTGCCATTGTCGACGATGTCGGTGCTATCCTGGTGATCGCCATATTCTATACCCAGGAAATATCGATCATGCACCTGTCCATTGCTTTTACGCTGATCGCCTTCCTGGCCATGGCCAATTATGCCGGTAT
The DNA here is from genome assembly GCA_021738725.1 of Saprospiraceae bacterium. Classification (GTDB taxonomy): domain Bacteria; phylum Bacteroidota; class Bacteroidia; order Chitinophagales; family Saprospiraceae; genus JAGNXB01. The sequence continues at coordinate 13,101 of JAIPBE010000050.1, forward strand.
TCATCGACCCTCCGTCTATATTCTCATCGGCGTTGCCGTATGGTGGGCCATGCTCAAGTCTGGCATTCACCCCACCGTTGCAGGCGTCGCCATTGCCCTGGCTGTACCTGCAAGACCCAAACTGGGAACGGGTAAATTACTTTTTAAAACCAAGTCAGTCATCAGATCCATTCAGGAAAAAAGTCAAGATGTAGATGTCTTGAGTAACAAAAAGGATCATGATCAAATGTTGGAGATGCGCAAAACTGCAGAAAGTGCCAGCACACTTTTACGGCGCTGGGAAGATGCTCTGGATCTGCCGGTATCGCTATTTATCTTACCGCTATTTGCTTTGATAAATGCAGGTGTCGTATTTGGCTATAGTTCATTCCTCGACAGCCTCCAGCATCCCACTGGATTAGGAATCATTGCTGGACTCATCGTCGGAAAACTACTCGGTATTTCCGGCGCTTGCTGGCTGGGGCTTCGATTCAATATTGGCAGCTTACCCGATGGCGTCAATTTTCAACATGTCATCGGTGTCTCACTGATAGCCGGGATCGGATTCACCATGTCTACTTTTATTGCAACACTGGGTTTTGAAACACAGCCAGAACATCTCCACAGTGCCAAAACATCCATCCTGGTTGCCTCCTTACTAGCCGCAATCCTCGGGGTATTGTATCTGTGGTTCCTATCCATTCCAAAGAACAGGAAGTCACGTGTCTCGACATCTGACACCCGTACTGATGTTTTGAAATAGAGCATATAAATCTGCATGCCACTCCGCTTCATATCTATGTGGCTATAGGATTCAAGACTATGCCCATCACATAGTACATGACTGTGTCTGGATTTGAATGCGAATCCCACGGAATGCATTTAACAACCAGGGAGGGTCAAACGGACTCTTCAAATGTCGCCAGGTGGACATAAGCACTAAACATCCCTGACCCATTCTCCCCGGGAATTGAATAGCAACAGATTAGCACTTATCTTTGATAACAGCGTAAACGCCAATGAAATGGAAACCAGCGTGTCTATAGAACTGCCTATTCGGCGGTTCTGGTCCAGCATTCAATAACTTGAATCTATCCAAATTGACGTCAAGTTCGACTGGCCTCTTACACCTGATTCATTCCATCATGGCTCTCATGCTTGGAATCACTCTTTTACTCAATCTGGAAGGAACAACAGATCGAACAATGGGCATATCGATCAGAGACACAACTCTTCACTACCATTTCATTATCGGGTACGATCATCCACATCTCTACCCAGCTGCATATTCAGTCGTATGAAACAGCTTTTCTTAAGAGTCATCCTCATCATTCAGATTGCAGTGACGGGCACAGTAATTCTCTTCAGTCAACCCGTTCCGATCCTGAGTTATACAAAGGATATAAATGGCCAGGTCCAATTAGAAGTCAACTCCACTCCAGAAAACTATTACATCCTCAAAATCCGGCATGATCCCTTTTCCGATTTTGAATTCGCTACTTCTATGACCCTGGGGCAAGCAGGCAAAACCATCATTACAGAAACCATTGGCAGTTATCCTTTAGACCGCTACCAGGTACTAGAATACTGGATTGACTCACCTGCTGACACCGATGGCGACGCAGTAGATGACATCACAGAATATCAGAATATTCCGTTCCAGAGTCCACTCAATACCGCCAAGCCCATCCCCTATCTGGATGGCATTGTTGCTCTCGATGATTTTGCGAGGTACAAGGGATTGTCTATCACGGACGACTACGTACAATGGTCCGAATTCCTGAATGGGAAAGTCTATGTAAAATACATAATTGATGACTTCCACACGTCGCGTCCCAAACTCTATTTTATCAATGGTGGTACCCATGACCTTCACTCGGGTTTTGCCAATACTGTCGGAATAGAGCACCTGGGAGAGCAGGTGAAAAAAGGACAGGTGATCTATCACCCGACTACAATATCCAATAATGGCTCATTGGGCACATTTGCGTTCAACTATAGTAATGGCCATGGTCAGGATTTTGAAGTCATCCAGAAAACCTATGAGCTGCTTGCCGCTAACATGCCACTTTTGAAAAACAACCTGTCCTACTTTATTACTCTGCTCAATGAAGATGAGTATGCACAAGACTCTAGCCTGTTCCTGAATTCCAGAATTCCCATTCTCTTTGAAGAGGATGTATATGCAGAAATAGATTATTGGGGATTGAACAGCACTGAAGGTTTTGGTTTCTTCCGTGAGATGAATCTGGAGGAACTTCCAGGACCGAGAGATATCGTCCTCTATGCAGCGCTCCCCAATTCTCTTCCGCGTGTTGGCGGCATTATCACCTCAGTCATACAAACCCCTCTATCTCATGTAAACCTGCGAGCCATCCAGAATAATATCCCCAATGCCTTTATCCGGGACCCTTTATCCATTGATTCTATTGTTGAACTATTAGATCAATATATCTACTTCAAGGTAGAACAGGACGTGTATCATATTCGAGAAGCGACCCTGCAGGAAGTCAATGATTGGTATGAGGATATTCGGCCCGACCAGGAACAAATTCCCGAATTAAATCTGAGTCAGACCTCCATCTTGCCATTAGATTCCATTTCTTTCGACATGTTCGATGCATTTGGAAGCAAATGAGCCAATGTGGCCGTGATGCGCACCTTTGGATTTCCGGATGGAACCATCCCTGATGGATTTGGCATCCCATTTTATTTCTACCAGGAATTCATGCAGTTCAACAATTTTTTTAACGAGGCCCAGGAAATGATGAATGATGCGGAATTCCAATCCAATAGATTCTTTCGTGATGAACGACTGAAAGATTTCAGAAAATCGATCGTGGACGCGGACATGCCAGATTGGATGCTCACTGCTCTGGACGACATGCATCAATCCTTCCCGGAGGGAACCTCCGTCCGATGCCGGTCAAGCACAAACAACGAAGACCTGCCCGGCTTTAATGGCGCGGGATTGTATACGTCCAAAACCCAACACCCGGATGAAGGGCATATCTCAAAGTCCATCAAACAGGTATATGCCAGTCTGTGGAATCTAAGAGCATTTGAAGAACGGGAATTCAATCGAGTCAATCACTTCATTGCGTCCATGGGCGTGTTGTGTCATCCAAACTATTCTGACGAAAAGGCCAATGGTGTGGGCGTGAGTGTTGATCCGATTTACAATACAAGCAACACCTTCTACCTGAATTCGCAAGCCGGTGAAGAATTAGTCACCAATCCGAATAATACAGATATTCCCGAGGAGATCTTGTTGGATAAGACCCCTGTCAGCTCTACTGACTACATCATCATCCAACGATCCAATTTGATCGCGAGTGATTCCCTGATCATGGGAGAGCATTACCTGGATCAAATGAGAGACTATCTCACCGTCATTCACAATGAGTTTGAAGAACTGTATCAGGCACAGGTCAATGCCACCTTTGCAATGGACATCGAATACAAGATCACCAGTGATGATCGCCTCATCATCAAACAAGCACGCCCCTGGGTGTCTTTTGTCCCGGCAACAGACTCGTCTGGTGTATCGATGATCGGCCCCGGCTTACATATCAGTCCTAACCCGGCTCTGGACCGGATAACCGTAAAGTGTCTTCAGTGCTCGCTATCCAATCTAAATCTGTTCAGTACCGAAGGCAAATTACTCCAGCAGGTCAATCCGGTTCCCGGCAACTATCAGAAAGTCGAAATCTACATAGATCAACTGCCAACCGGAATCTATATTGTGAGTGGTGTCTCAACCTCTACAGGCCAACACTATGCCGGGAAATTTGTAAAGAAATAGCACCATACAGCACACACAAGAGAACACAAACACGGTGCACCCCTCTCCTATTTGATCTGGTCATCGAACAGTTCATGAGCAACAAGGCGGACTTTCCGCTTAGATACTCAGAAACATCCTTGCATATCGATTTGGGCAGGGAACTCCAGTCCAAATACTCTGGAGGAATACCTATATTAGTGAGGCCTTTGCCAATCTATTCTTCAGTCAACCAACATTTCACATCAGTTTGTAATGTCATCCAGCACAATATATTGAAGCTTTTAGACCATCATCCATTCAAGACACCTGGCAATCACTACAGACAGATTCACATTATCACACAAAGGCTAATTTGATTCTGATCCTCGTTTACATTAAAAATAATCACATGAAACATTTAACCAATGCTGTTTTATTCACCCGGCTCATAGTTCTCACTTCTCTGCTCCTGACTACTTCTTGTGAAGGAGACAAATGCGCAAAAGTAGAGTGTGGAACGAATGGAGTTTGTATGGAAGGCAACTGCCTATGCAACGATGGTTATGAAGGTGAATCTTGCAAAGATGAAGTAAGGGCAAAATTTATTGATTACTGGCATGCTGAGGATTACGGCTGCAATGGATTGAATGGTGCTATTTTAAATTTCCGAATAGAACCCGGAACCTCCATTAATGATGTAAACATTTACTTCCAAAGTGGATCAGAGGTACTTGTTTATGGCACATGTGTAGGAAATATCATCTATATTCCTTTCCAGAACTACAGCACAACTACAATAGTTGGTTCGATGACTCTTTTGGATACAGATATCCTCTTCCAGGAAGTAACAATAAACAATCAAATCACCATTCTGGACTGTTCCTGCCATGCAATGCGTATTTGAATTGACCCCAACTCCATGGAAATGTGATTCATACCGATTTGATCATAGGACCAGCGCCATTCTGCAAATCTAGTTCTACGGAAATATTTTGCTATCCACTACCAGAACTAGGATCAAATAATTCGATTCATCTTTGAACTATCTGACCGCTCAGACAACCAGACGAATCTGATCTACACCTTTATCACCGGATAGATCCAAAACAAAACATTTTTATAAAGATTCTCCATCCATCAGCCTCACCCTCCCCCTCTATGCGCTATTTCATTCACTTAGGATTCGACGGGAGCGCCTACAGCGGCTGGCAGAAACAGGACAACACCCTGAATACCGTCCAGGAAGTTGTGGAGCAGACACTCGCTCAGCTTTTCAAAAAATCCATTGCTGTGTATGGATGCGGGCGGACCGATGCCGGCGTGCATGCCAGCCAATACATCCTGCATATCAACCTGGACAAGCCACCTTCATTTGATCTGAAATACCGCCTGAACAAGAATCTTCCCGATGATATCGCCGTCTTTGATGTGATCGAGGTGAAGGATGATCAGCACGCCCGATATGATGCCATCGCCCGCACGTACGACTATTTCATCCACTGGAAAAAAGATCCGATCCTCATCCGATACAGCAACTTCTATGAGGATCTGACCCTGGATGTCGACTTAATGAGAAAAGCGGCAGCCCTCATCCAGGCTACTACAGATTGTAAGCCGCTGTGCAAGCAACCGGACCTGTATGACAACACCTTGTGCCAGATCAGCGAATGCGCTTTGTTTGTAAATAAACAGGAGGGGCGGATGCGGTTTACGATCACCAGCAATCGCTTTCTCCGGGGGATGGTCCGGTATTGTGTGTTCTTTCTGGTGAAGGTGGGAAGTGGCGAGATGACTTTGCAAGAGTTGGAAGACATCTTGCAACAGAAAACGGAATTGACCCAGAAACAGCCCGCCCTGGCCCACGGCCTTTTTCTGAGCAAAGTGGTCTATCCATATCTGACCTTCAATGAGACTCATCATCTGAACAGGATGCTACGGTCTGGGCTGAAGTAATTATGGTCTCTCAGGAGAGACTCGTTTCAGCAACCCAGTCTTTTTATCCTGATGCGGATTCTTTATGATCATGCCACTTTCAAGAAAGTCTGGTTGCCATCAATGATCGAGATCAATCCCACTGGAGAATTCGGAACATTCTGAAATTCAGATAGACCGAATAACTGATCCAGGCAGTAGCATACCCATGGTATCCCTCCAGGATCTTGTCCAGACCCCTGTCACCATAATGCGACATGACATTAACCAATGCCCTGCAGATCCGTCATATCCTGGAATTGTTAAATAGGAAAAACAAAAGACAATAGTTGGTAAATGTCAGATACAAGTGACAGGAATGAATAGAGTCTCCAAAGCCATGCCACATTATTCCTTAGTTTTGAAAAGGCAGTTAAAGCAAAATGTGTTAATTTAATGGGAAATATTTTGCATTGGCGTCCAGAATCCTTAGATTAGTAGACCGAGAAAGGATCAGTGTTTGTCTGGCAAGGGAATAAATCGATGAATCAATAGCCACCCAGCCAGGTCGACAGGGTTCGATCATCAGCCGAAAGGTGAATTCTAACTTCAACAAGAGTCAGGACAGGTAAAGAACTAGCCTTACTAAGCTCAAAAGGTGAAGCCTGGAACACATACACATCTCATCATGACTGATTGATTTTTGCACTAGCAAGTTGTCTGTGTCCCCAATTTATAACACCAAAATAAGCAACGCAAAATGAAAAAGACAATTCAATTCCTAAGTGTCTTCTTTCTGATGGCTTCGCTTTCAGTCAATGCACAATTCATGCCGATCCCAAGTGCGGTCCAGCAAACGACAGGACTGAATGGGCCCATAACCGCCATGACCGTTTATGATGGCAAATTGGTTATCGGCGGAACATTCACCGATGCAGATGGACACCCTTGCAACGGTTTGGTGACCTGGGACGGAACAAGCTTTGACACCCTGCCTGGCACCCCAACATTCATCGAGTCGACGAATAGTGCCAATCGCATATACACCTTGCAACAAAGCGAGAACAGCCTGTATGTTGGAGGTAGTTTCCAAAACATTAAAACGGGAACTGTGATTGAAAATTTCGGAAATATGGCTCGCTATAATGGCCTTGGTTGGAGCAGATTGGTTTCCACTCCGAGTACACTTTACGGAGCTACCAATGGGCCTGTAAAATGCCTTGTTTTCCATGAAGGAAAACTTTACGTAGGAGGCGATTTTAGCATGGTTGATGTCAATGCCGGACTTCCGGCAGGTCATTTGGCCACATATAGTTGGAATTCTACTCCGGAATGGGAGGCAGTCGGGTCCAGTGGACTCTCAGGCAATTCTGTCAGTGCTGAGGCGTTGACCCTTTGGAACGAAAGGGTACTTGTTGCCGGCAGGTTTGAGGCAGCTGATGGTATTGCATCACGGAATATGGTGATCTATGATGAGGCAGCCGGTTTTATTTCTATCAATACAGGCATGTTTACAAGTCAAATAGGGCGGGCTCGCTGTTTGGCCATCCAGGATGGAAAAGTCTATGTTGGTGGAGACTATAACAACATCGGGCAAAACAACCTGTTTGGATTAAATGCGTATGACGGCACCAACTGGCTGAATTTAAACGCGGATATTGGCATCGACAGAAGAGCACTTTACGCCTGTGATAAAGACTATGTCTGGGTCGGAGGTCATTTGGAAGAATTTGGTGCTGAGGTGAATAATTTGTTTGTCTATGATGTAGCAAATGATAAGGCATTGCCCTTTTCAGATAATTTCTGGGGGGTAGATGGTATTGTCAATGCAATGGTCGAGTATGATGGAGAATTGTACATTGCCGGAGATTTTCAGCATTTGCAGGGCAAGAATGGACAAGCCGATATTCCATTCAACAATATTTTCAAGGTGAGCAACTTTTGCGGGACATCTTCTGGCACAAACACGGAAAGTAAATCAGAAAGGATTGAATTCTATCCCAATCCAGTCTCAGATATGTTGTATATCATTTCTGAAACCAATACAGATGTTCGGAAAATGAACATTCATGATCTTATCGGTCAACAACTTATCTCCGCAAACATCGTTGGGGAAAAAACAACAATAGATATCAGTCACCTTTCAAGTGGTGTGTATTTTATGACCGTTCAAAACGGAAGTAAAATAAGCACACATAAATTTGTGAAACAATAGGAACATTTAATCAAACCAGCGGGTTTATCCTGTTCTCATTATCTGGATAAAAACCTGCAGTCAAGATCAGTTCTAAAGCAGTCTTGCAGACGGGCTTGCACGGCGCATGGTGCATTGATCCAAGGTCATTGCTGGTCGACTCTTCGACGAGCTGTACAGCAGGGATCAACACATCCCTACAATGTGGTCTGTTTTGAGCACAGTTATGCAGCCCTGTCTAACTTTCAACAAGACCATTGGCTGATCTTGAAGCGACATAAGTCGTACCTATCTATCAACAAGTCTCCATACACCATCATGAAGCATTCCGGATGTCCCCTTCCTCCAGAAACTTCTTAGCTTACAGGCACCATCAGGTCGACAGTAGATAATTCCAATCTCACTACCAATCCTAAAGATCAATCAAAAGCCAAGAGGAACAGTTATCTTTAAGGAGTGCCACATAGGTCATGGTGAAATATAGATACAGAACTGTTCGGATGTTACCAATCATACTGAAATGAAGCCAAGAACCATACTTCTGATCCTTCTTTCTTTAACCTTGCTTGCTTGTAAAGTTTCAACCTCTCCAAAAGGGTTGACACCCTACAATACCCCCACTCCCCCTGGAACTGTCAAAGTTTCCGACAACCTGTATTTCGACAAAACAGAAATTACCAATATAGCCTACCTTGAATTTATGTTCTGGATAAAAAATATTTATGGAACAAATTCAAGTGAATTCATCCGCATCCTTCCTGATACAAATGTTTGGAGCAAATTGAATATTGCATATGCCACACTCGATACGTTCTACCTGAGCCACCCGGTCTATACTAATTTTCCCGTAGTCGGAGTTTCATACGACCAGGCTATTTCCTATTCCAAATGGCGTTCCGACAGAGTGATGGAATTAATATTATTCAAAAATAAGATCGTCCCTCGTCCTAATACGTCAAAAGACTCCGTATTCACTATCGAAAAATATTACAAAGGAGAATATTGTGGCATCCAGCCAAATCCACATTTTACAATTTACCCATACTATTCACTTCCTGACTCTGCCACATATCGCAAAGCTGCCATCTTTGCCGATTCATTCAATACGCAAAACTATACATATTGCCAGGATGAATTGTGCAGAGATAAATTGTTAATTGAATCCAATTGCCTGGAAAACAAAATTGATAAAACACCATCACGGCCTTTTGGACAAGATCCGACTTTGAAAACAAATTGCGTTACTTGTAAGAAAGAACTGATCACTCACCTCAAAGGAAATGTCAGAGAAATGACAAATATCAGAGGATCCTTTTACGGACGTAGTTTTATTGATTCTTGTCAAATCCCAAATGATATTTGTAGAAACGATACACTCCTCATAAACAGTTACACAGGGTTTAGAAACGTTTGTCAATACAAACAATGGACAGACTAGATAAAGCCTGGCACAGCCAAAGTCTACGACGGCATATCCACGGCTATCTGCTTCCATCAGAAAGATGTCCCAATGTTTTGCTGCAAGCATTTGGAACATGGATCACCAGATAGAACATACCCGAGTCAACCTTCCCTGTGCCCCCTACACCCGGGGTTTTTTCAAGTAAAATGGCGCATTCTTGAGTGACCATCCCCAAGGCATATCACCACCTTGCCTCACTCCAGAAGTATTCCTATGTCCCAACCCAGACCTCTGGCTGACATTCATTTCCGATGGATCCACTATCTTTAGTAGGCTTCACCTGGAAAGCAGTGAAAGATGGATACAGGTAGATGCCGGAAATTGGCGAATACTACACATCTATTGAATGCCGTCAAATGGCCGACTGAATCGTATTGAAAAGCCCACATACTGTGAATAAAGACGAGTGAAATTCAATAATCATTCGATGTTGAGATATCTATCCATCCTGTCCGTCCTGCTACTCACCTGTTCAGGACTGAAGGCACAGCCGCCGCCTGTCAACACTGATTCACTGCTGAAGATATCCAATAATGATCGCCTGCCAGACTCCATCCGCCTGGGCTCGCTGGAGCTCATTGTATCCGATTGGATGATGCGGGATCCGGACAGTTGCCTGCACTATACCCGGATCTTTGCGTCGTTGGCGACCCGGTTGAAAAGTGAGGAGCACCTGGCCACTGCCCTGTATCTGCAAGGGGTATCGTACTACTTCAAAGGAGAACTGTCGGAAGCCATCCATTCTCTGAACAAAAGTCTGGAGCACCGGGGTGAACATGGCGATCCCATCGGTACGGCCGCAGCATTAAACGTCATCGGCGCTGTGTATATGAAGCAGGGCAATCATGCAAAGGCCATCGATCATTATGTGCGCTGTCTGAAGTTGTCCGAACGGATCGAGGACAGCAGAGGCATTGCGGGATCTCATTTCAATATCGGGCGCATTTATACCCATCAAAAGGACTACGAAAAAGCATTGACGCATTTCAAGACCAGTCTGCTGTACAAAGACTCGTCAGACCTGGCAGGAAAAGCTAATGTGTACCAGATCATGGCCACCACCTATGTCGACATGAAACGCGATTTATTGGCACAGGTCTACTTTCAGAAATCATTGGCATTTGGCAAGGCCGCCGGTGACATTACAGGTGTGGGCATATCCTATAGCAATATGGCCAGCTACTACCTGGACCGTGAAAACCCGGATACCGTTATCTTGTATGCCCAAAAAAGCATTGCACAATTTGAACAAGTGGATGACTGGCTGGGCATTGCCTATGCCTACGCCACGTTGGCTCAAGCCAACAAATTGAAAGGCCAGCCCCGGAAAGCAATTGAGTGGGCAGAGAAGGCCATGGACATCGCCCGGCAGTTCAATGAAACCAAATTGGTCCAGGAAACCGCCAGAATTCTGAGCGATAATTACCGATCTATCGGGCAGTTGGACAAGGCCCTGGAAATGTATGATCTGAACATCACCTTGAAAGACAGTATTCAGAGCGAAGAAAATCAGCGGGGTGTGTTGCGGCAGGAGTATGCCTACCAGTATGAAAAAGAAGCCCTGTCCGACAGTCTGCAATTTGCCAAAAAGGAGGCAGTCCTGACGGAGCAGACCGAAAAACAGAGGCTCGGTCTTGGCGCTGCGGCCATCGTATTGTTACTGATCATTCTCCTGGCTTCCTCTATTTATAAAGGGAAGAAGAGAAGTGATGAGCTGCTCCTGAACATTCTTCCGGAGCAAGTCGCCGAAGAGCTCAAACAGCATGGACAAGCCGAAGCCCGATTGATCAATGAAGTGACAGTCCTCTTTACCGATTTCAAAGATTTTACGGCCGTCAGTGAAAAGATGACGCCGAAGGAACTGGTTCATGACCTGCATGAATGTTTCACCGCCTTTGATCATATTATCCAGAAACATGGATTGGAAAAGATCAAGACCATTGGCGATGCCTACATGGCGGCGGGCGGCCTGCCGACACCCAACCAGACACATCCCCGTGACGCCGTATCTGCTGCATTGGACATTATCGACTTTATAGAAGGGATCAAAGTCCGGAAGATAGCGGATGGAAAGCCGTATTTCGATATCCGTATCGGCATCCACACCGGCCCGGTCGTTGCCGGGATTGTGGGTGTCAAGAAATTCAGTTACGACATCTGGGGCGACACGGTCAACACAGCCAGTCGCATAGAATCATCCGGCAGTGCCGGGCAGGTCAATATCAGTCAGACGACCTATGAGCTGCTCCAGGACGACCCACAGTTTGCTTTTGAATCACGCGGAATGATTGAGACCAAAGGCAAGGGGGCAATGGAGATGTATTTTGTTGCAAAGATCTAAACGAGAAAGAAAAACGACAAATAAGCGAGATTCTACCTCTTGTGGATTTTCACATTCCCTGCCTCGTCGAAGACGGGCGCCTTCCCACTTTTGATTTTCGTCATTAAAATATCCGAGTCCCCTGGCGGATGTCGGGTTCCGAAACAATAGATTTGGCTCCCAGCATTCGGATTATGCACGATGTCTGGATCTGGTGATGGCGGCTACTGACCCGTTTATCGTGGAACTGTACCAGTCACCCGAGCGACCGGGGTTTGTGGCGATCAAACTCAAGGGGTATCGCGCCGCTCATGATTTTCTAAAACACCTCCCGGAGAGGAGTTATGACAGTGCGTTCAAACGATGGTGGATCCCGGCAGAGAAAACCATAGTGGATCGGATCCGGGATCATTATACCGGACTGGGGGCAAAAGTGATCGACCGGACCCAAGCCGGAGCCATAAAGAGCAGACGGCCAACACCGACATTTGGAGAGCGTCAACGCCTCCTACTGGCGAAATTCCCGAAACAGCACCAATCGACATTACAACAGTATACAGATGCCTTGATCCGGATGCGGTACAGCTGGAATACGGTACGGGGATATACGGGAACGTTTGCCGCGTATCTGACATCCCTGCATGGCACACCACCGGAAATGGCGAACCCGAGGATGGTCAATGATTACCTCGCAGGCTTATCTGCCAGAAAGGTATCGGAAGCCTTGGTACATACCGCGGTGAACAGCATCAAATTCTACTATGTCAAGGTCCTCTTTGTTCCGGATTTCAAGATCGAGGAGATCCAGCGACCACGCAAAAGCCATCGGCTACCTGTTTTCTTGAGTATCCAGGAAGCGGATCAATTGCTTCGTGCCAGTGACAACCTCAAGCATACCGCTATACTATATACATTATATAGTGGTGGATTGCGATTGGGAGAACTGCTGGAATTGCAACTGAAGGATATCCACTGGGATCGCAACCAGATCATGATCCGTGGAGGGAAAGGGAAGAAAGACAGAAGTGTGATGCTCAGCCAGACATTGAAAGATGTCTTACGGCAATATTTTGATCAATACCAACCAAGGGTATGGCTCTTTGAAGGACAGGGAGGCAACAGACCCTACTCTGCCAAGAGTGTCCAACAGATCGTCAAGCGCAATGCTGCGAAAGCCGGCATCCAGAAGCGGGTGACGCCTCATGTCCTGCGTCATTGTTTTGCGACCCACCTGTTGGACAATGGAACAGATGTCCGCTTCATCCAGGAACTTCTGGGACACAAGGACATCAAGACGACGCTGATCTATACGCATGTGACTACCAGGACCCTGGACACGATCAAAAGTCCGCTGGATGAGTTATCTTTAGAGGGACGATCCTGGCAAAAAGCGAAAGATTGATACAGGAATGTGTCGGATATAATGAAGTTAGCATTAATTAAAGAGAAACAATGAATAAAGTTTTAAATATAGGAATGATAGTCTTTTTAATTTTAGTAAGTAGTTGCGACCAAAATAACAAGGCGGAAAACAACGAACTAAAACGTAAAGAATTAGAACTTAAAG
>JAIPBE010000051.1 GCA_021738725.1 Saprospiraceae bacterium
GAGGCATTCGACCATATTGTATTCAGGACACGAGAAATAATAAGATTTGACAGATCGTTTGAGAGAAAACATAGGCCCAAGCGTCTTTACCATATGAACTATAAGGCACCATGACTTTCCTTAACTAAACGACATTGGGAGTTGGAGTGTAAGCGGGACGATATAACCCGAGGTGTCTGGCATATCGATCTCGAGGTGTACATGGGTTCCAAATCGTCTTTCCAGCAGATGTTTGTAGTTGCCGATCAGTTGCAGTTCCTCCTGCAAGGGAATGACATCTTTCTCCCGATACGCCAGGATCTGGCGGTAAAAGTCAGACAGTTCCTCCACATATCGAGCGGCTGATCCTGGATCCGATTCGATGACCGCCAGCAGGGTATTGAAGCTGTTGAACAGGAAGTGGGGGTTGATCTGACTCTTCAGGGTTTCCAATTGGAGTTCGATCTTCTCCCGTTGAATAAGAGCGTCCCGTTGGATCCGCTTGTCCCGGTAGCGCAGGATGGATCGGGCCAGTAGGAGTGCCCCCAGCAGCGCCAGCAGGATAAACCAGATCTGCTGCCACCAGGGAGAGCGAATGGTGAAAGAGAAATTGAGCTCAGGTTCATCCAGCCAGTCGCCATTCTCTGTGGCTTGCACTCGCAAGGTATATTCTCCCGGAGCCAGCCCGGAAAAAGTAAGCTCATGATCTCGTGTCTGTTTCCAGTCGAGGTCCTCACCATCCAGCCGGTAGCGATACAAGACCTTTTTCGGATCGGTATACCACAATCCGGTATAGGCAAAGTGCAGATAGTTTTCATTTGAAGCCAGAGACTCTCCACCATGAATCCGTCGCCCATTCAGCAACTGAGCCATATTGAGAATGGTGTTTGGATGGATCACTCCTGGATTCTGGAGGGCAGTATAGCGGATGATCCGATCCGTGGCGCCGATCCAATAGACGCCCGAATGGCCGATACCCACGGCATTCAGATTGGGGTCGATGTTTTCCAGGCCGACTGTTTCATCATAATAGATGAGGTGTCGCGATTCGGGGTCGAGCACATCTATCCCACTCTGGTGTAATATGATCACTCGCCCATTTTGATCTGTGAACAGACCAGTGATGAGCAAATCACGCAGACCTTCCTTGATGGCAAGTGAATAGAATTGATGTCCATCGTATTCATATATGCCCTTGTTGGCAGTAGAAAACCAGATATGCCCCTTGTTGTCGCTGGTAATGGAGTACACACTTTGGAGCTCCTGATCATTAATGGTGCGATAGTGGACGGTCTGGCCATTTGCCAACAGACAGCTGAGACCTTCGCCATCAGAACCAAACCACAGATTGCCTTTTTGATCCAGATGACTGCAATAGATGAATTGACTGGTCAGGCCCTCTTGCTTGCCATAATGGTTGATCTTCGGCGTATCCCCTTCCGGGTCAGGCCAGGTGAGACGGCTGACCCCGCCTAATGTGGTCAACCAGATATTTGACGCATCGCTGGTAATGGATAGAATATTACCATTACTCAGTCCATCTTTTTCTGTCAAATGTTGCAGGGTATTTCCACTCCCATCCAAATGAAATAATCCATTGCCAAAGGTCCCGGCCCAAATGTGGCCATCGGTTGTCCGGGCGAGAGAAAGGATATGCTGGCCTTTGAGGGATTGCGGATTTTTCGGCCAGGTCAGCCCATTATTTACGGCAGCAGAAAGACGATAGAGTCCTTCAGGTGTGCCGACCCATAGTTGGCCAATATGGTCCTCCACTAAAGCTTGTGCAGAGATCCCATTGGTCTGGATAAATTCGATTGGCCGATAAAAGCTGAACATGCCATGGGGTTGGCTAGCCACCCAGATATTGTTCTCCCGGTCGAGCAAAATGTCATGAATAATAGCTCCGGGTAGTGCGGGCGAGGATGTGCCTTTGCGCCAACAGTGATCATGAAGATCAAAGCGCCATAAATCCTGATTCTCTGTCCCGATCCATAATTCAATATCTTCCAGTTCCAACAGGCATGTGACCGGACTGGGTACGGGTGATGGAGGTAGTAGATCGAAATGACCAGAATCAGGAGAGAACAGTCCCACCTGACCTTCAAAGAATCCGAGCCATAAATTCCCTTTTGCATCTGGATGGATGGTTTGGACGATCTGATCCGGAAACAGATCGGTATCTACAGCACGAACAAACTTATTGAAATCTCCTAGAAAGCGGAGCTCTGCCAGGCCGGCATCCGTGCCGATCCAGATCCGATGGTGGGAGTCTGCGGTGATGCAATACACTTCCAGGTCCGGCAATCCATCTTCCAGACCGAAATTGTAAAGGCGGTGCCCCCTATAGATATACACCCCTTCTCCATAGGTGGCGATCCAGAAATTTCCAGATGAGTAGGCAAACCCGGATATCCGGGATTTTGGAGTGCCCTCTTCGGGAGACCATAGACTAAGTCCTTCATGAGGGCTTTTCCATCGGGCAATTCCTCCATCCGAATACCCGACCCACAGCATCTCATCCTGATCTTCAAAAAGTGCTGACACGGCCACTTCTTTAGCGAGTGAATCCGGACGAGCCCATTGTACATATTCTTGACCATCAAAAGAGAATAGCCCTGCAGGGGTGCCCAGCCACATCAGGCCGGAATGGCTCTGAAGCATGCATTCCACCTGGGTGCGTTGGTGGGGGTCAGGAAGTACGTATTGTCGGGAGAGGGCAAATTGAGCATGTATGGCACCTGGCCAGGAAAGTGTCAATATGGCCAATGAAACCAAATGGAACCAGGATCGAAAATGGATGCGCCGGTGGATCGTCATATCAACGTGGACTCAATTTGAAAGCCAGGTCGACCTGGATCTCTTCGGCAATCTTTTGATGAACGATCCTCGGGATCTGGATCTGATGATCTCGAAGCAGAACAGAAAAGCGGGCGTTGACCAGCATGACGGTTGGTTTAATCACCAGTTGACACCGAATGATGCGTTCTCGAGCAATACCATGGATGACCATTTTTCCTTTGGCCCGAATGTCATACACGCCAGGAGTTGAAAGATCTGTGGATTCGATGATCTTTCCGGAAAAGGTGGCTTGCGGAAAGGATTCAGATTCCAGATAGTTCTCATTGAAATGATCCTGCTGCAAGGCACTATTGAAACCTTTAAAACTGTTGACAGGTACAGAAAATGCAAAGGTGCGGTCTTCCGCATTCAGATATCCTTTAGTGGCCTGGGAGGTTGCTTCGATCATTTCCATCGGTGCGTCTGAGCGAAAGTGGATATGTCCCGACACGGTCTGGAATACGACCTGTTGCCCGCAGACCACCGGTACAAAACCGATGACGAAGACGCCGAAAACCAGGATCATTCGATGAGTCAACAAGTGGACCATTGTCCAAGTTTACAGGATTTCATGGACACTACTCTTCTTTCCGGTCTCGAAACCGCAAAAAAGGAGATCTAAGGATAGTCAAACGCCATTTATCGTACAAAGACAATAAACTATGAATAGTTTTGACCTTTATTTCGTATTATTTGGGAGAACAGATTTCTTCAAAAGACTATTAAGACGATATGTCCGACGTGACTAAACAACCTTCCGACTCCATCAAAAGGATCGAATTACACACACTTCAACTGGCTGATTATGAGGCATTGCTGAATGCCATGAAAGCGGCTTATCCAGATTGGCCAGGTGGGTTCTGGACGGTTGAGACCATGCGTAGGCTGATCGACAAATTCCCTGAAGGTCAGTTCGTGATCAAGGCAGACGGCAAGGTTGTCGGGTCTGCATTGTCGATCATCGTCCAATACAGTCGCTTTGGTGACAGCCATACCTACAAACAGATCACGGATAGTTATTCTTTCAACACACATGATCCGGATGGGGATGTGCTGTATGGGGTGGATGTATTCATCCATCCGGACTACCGCGGTCTTCGTCTTGGTCGTCGCTTGTATGATGCACGAAAAGAATTGTGCGAGCGTCTCAATCTCAAAGCGATCGTGTTTGGTGGCCGGATCCCCAATTATCACAAATTTGTGGACGACATGTCCCCAAAGGATTACATCCGTAAGGTGAAGCTCAGGGAGATCTATGATCCGGTACTGACCTTTCAGCTGGCCAATGATTTTCACGTGAAAAAGGTTCTCCGGGCCTATATGCCAGATGATGAGGAATCCCAGGAGTTTGCCTGTCTTCTTCAGTGGGATAACGTCTATTACGAAAGCAAGCATCGGACGACCACCGGGCGGAAAGACTATGCCCGGGTGGGATTGATTCAATGGCAGATGCGTTCGTACAGCGGCCTGGATGAGATGTTCGAACAGATCGAATATTTCATTGATGCTGTGTCCGCGTACAAGGCGGACTTTGCTGTCTTACCCGAACTCTTCAATGCTCCCTTGCTCGCCAAATACAATCACTTGTCGGAGGCCAAGGCGATGCGGGAACTGGCCGAGTTTACCGATGAGATCGTCGACCGATTCAAACGGATGGCGATGAGTTATAACGTGAATATTATCACGGGTTCCATGCCGGAAGTGGTGAATGGCACGATGTATAATGTGGGCTATCTCTGTCACCGCGGTGGGAAGACAGATCGCTATGTCAAGGTGCATATCACTCCAGATGAGTCCAAATTTTGGGGTATCAAAGGAGGCGATAAAATCAAAACATTTGATACAGATGCCGGCCGGATCGGTGTGGTGATCTGTTACGATGTCGAATTTCCCGAACTGGGCCGATTACTGGCAGAAGAGGGGATGCAAATTCTATTCGTGCCTTATCTGACAGACACGCAGAATGCCTACATGCGGGTGAGATGCTGTGCGCAGGCGAGGGCGATCGAGAATGAATGTTATGTGGCAATCACGGGCAGTGTCGGCAACTTGCCCAAGGTCGAGAACATGGATATCCAGTACAGCCAGTCTGTGGTGTTCACACCCAGCGATTTTGCTTTTCCCAGCAATGCGATCAAGGCGGAGGCTACCCCCAATACAGAGATGATCCTTGTCGCCGATCTGGATCTGACCCTCCTGAATGAGCTTCACACATACGGGGCCGTGCGAAATCTCAAGGATCGACGGAAGGATGTGTATGATGTGACGTGGGTGAAGAAAGAGGGGTGAAAAATGATGAATAAGGAATAAAAAATGTGAAATGAGAATGTGAAACATCGTACCGGCTGCTTGAGCTGCCGTGTCAACCTCTAGAATATCGATAGAAGAAAGAACTGTGTGTAAAGTGAGACTACCAGAAAAGTCGAAAATCGGAACCCGGACGATGGTGCTTTGGCACCATGTCCGGATCCAGACATCCGACAGCTGGCGGATCGTCTGGGGTCGAAAATCGGAAGGAGTGCTGAAGCGTTACTTCGCTAAAAAGTTCCGGATCAATTCAAATTCCTTTTCGGGCTCTTCCACCTGGGGGTTGTGGCCGCTTTTTTCGAACATGACGAATTCGCACTGAGGGCAGAAGGTCTTGTATTTGACCATCTCCTTGGGAACAGCTACACGGTCGAAGCGACCGCCGATGACCAGGATGGGCATGGGGAGGTTCTTCAGTTTTGTCCGGAAGTCAAAGTTGCCAATGTCGCTGCTAACGATGAAGTCGCCATCCTTTCCCACCATCTGGTAGTAGACAACCGGGTTGAACCGATTGGGATAGGGAGGTCCGGTGGGTTTACCTCTGCGTACGAACCTGTCGGCATTATAGGCATAGAGGAAGCCATAAGGCACGCGACCATAGATTTCCTGGTGGATCTCATCGCGGGAGACATAACCCTGCTCGCGAACGATCATCAGGGTATCCCATACTTCCGGGTAGTTGGTCTTGATCTCATGGTTACAATTGTCATCATTGGCCTGCCACATCAGATAGCTGTGGAAGGAATTGGCCAGGATCAGATGGCTGACATGCTGCGGATATTTGACGGCATATCCCTGGGCCACCACTCCACCATAGGAATGACCGAGGACCGAGATCTTGTCGTAACCCATGGCCTTGCGCAGACCTTCCAGATCTTCGACATCCCGATCAATCGAATAGTCTGTGACGTCCTTGGCCAGATCGGATTTACCTCTTCCCAATGCATCAAAAAACACGAGCGTGTGCCCATCAGACAGAGGGTCAAAACTGCGCAGACCGGGGTGGGAGCCACCGGGTCCGCCAGCGATGAAAAAGAGGGGAGGTCCATCCCCGTGACGGACAGTCCAGAGCTTGGCGCCATTCACTTCAAAGTATGTGCCATCCTTCTGGCTGTCAGGGTAGTTCTGGCTGACCCCGGATTGGATCAGGAAGCAGACAAGCAAGAAGGAAAGGAATGTGCGCATAGTTCTGATTTTTACGAAGAGGCTAAGATAGGAAATCGGATGGGGAGAGGTGTGACCAGACAACAAAATGGTTGACCATGTAGTAGACCATCAGCGCTGGTATCTTTCAGGTATCTGTGGAGGGGCGGGATCCGATTCATCAATACAGGCTTGGTTGCCAACGTATATTAACACCCAAGTGTTGCCGAATTTCATGCGGTGGCCCGATGGTATGGAGAACAGGTTGTGCTTTCAGATGTGTTTGTAGACCAGGTTCAACTGATTCTGACCAGACAATAGCTGGCTTTAGAAGAAGGCAAGGACCGTATTGTTAGACCATCAGCAGGCATATATCTATTTCGTCGGCATGCGGCAGAAGAAGTATTTTATTTTCGCGTCGAATAAGTCGATTGATCAGGTATTATCCATGATTTCAATTTTCTGATGGTTCGGTATGTGCATAAAAGTATTCCACATCGGTGATCTTTAGATCCAGCCAATGAAAATCCCCCTCCGCCAGTTTCCAGATCACCCTGAACCGAGTGGGGATCTGGCACCCTTGCATCTTTCGAATACTCAACGGATCAGCTTCGATCAGCCAATCTTCCAGGGTCGGGCCATCTGGACGATCGAAATAACGCTTTGCGGAATAGGAGAGAAAATCGCCCGATGGAGAAAAAGTAAATGTTCCGGCAGCTGAAATATCTCCCGTATCCATAGTTGCTGAAGCGGTTAACTTGTTTATTTCCTGCCATTGTATGGCCGGGTGAAGAGCGCCATTTGGCAGCCAGACCAGTTCGCCCAGATACCGCAATAAGGCCCCCTGGTCGATCTCAGGACCGGTGGCATTGACGATGGGGATCAGGCCCAGTACGTGGATCAACATCTGCCCTTTCCCTTGTTTATAATGGTCCTGGCCCAGAAAGAAAACGCCGGGTATCAGGGTTGTTTTGGTAGACCAGACAAACCCCGGATTTCGGGGCGTGATGATCTGTTTTGCCGTGAAGGGCATCCACCTTCCGTCAGGCGATAATCGCATGGTGCCTTCCTGATGGACGCGTACGTATTGCAGACTTTCTTCGGGCATGGACGATCGTTCCAGCCATTTTTGGACAATCGGCGGGAGAGTCGTTTTTTCCTGGTTTTTCAGCCCGGAGTGAGGGGCCTCTATCAATATTTGTTCCGCATGAGCCACCTGCCGATCAAACCTCCATTGCCCAAATCCGACAAGTGAAATGAGAAGGATGATGATGTTGGGGATCATCCCCCAACGAGCATCCTGCCAGGTGGTAGAGATCAAATAGACCGAAAGGATTACGGCTAGCATTGCAGGAATCCACCAGATGTGCATCGGTCGGATCAGAAGGGTAGCGGCACTGAAAAACAAAAGTGCGGTCACCAACCAAACGATGGCAGAATGGCGACTGATAGGGATGGTGAGTTCGGAGATGTCTGCCCAATGAAACCCTTTGGTTGCACCCAGTAGATGGATGGCACCATGGATGAGTAGGAGAGTGATGAGAATCCATTTCATGCCCGAAAGATGGCTGGAACATCCCATTGATCACATGATGGCCGGCAGCGAAACGAGTGATTTTCGTGCCCCGGGGTTGATCACGCTGAAGCCGGTTTCTGAAGTGCTCTTTCGCCATAGGCTGGTCAACCGGATCTCGTTACCTTGAGGCCGGTAAATCCATGCTGAATGATTGTAGTACAAACCAGTAGCCAACGTATTGAATATCTGGATGCCATTCGGGGGCTTGCGGCGCTATCTGTTGTGGTGTATCATGTCATCACCTCCCATTGGGACTGGATGAAAGAGGCAAAAGTGGCCATGATGGTGTTTAACGGGGCCGATGCCGTGGCGATGTTCTTTGTATTAAGTGGCCTGGTTTTATCCTACAAGGTCTTCCAACGAGATCTGGTCATCGATGCTGCTTACTACCGGTCATTTGCGGTGAGTCGTGTATTCCGGCTTTATCCCGCATTTCTGATCATGTTGGTCATTTATTATTTCTATGAACATCGGGGGGAGAATTATCTAACCCTTTGGGCCGGATCTCGTACGGGGTCTATTTAAGCCATTGGTTATTTACAGGTCTGGTCACGCACAATTTCGACTATGTGATGACCACATTTGCAGGAGGTTCTGAGCTGCGGTTCCTCATCCTGTACACTCTGTTTGCGGTGAGTTGTTCCATCATAGCAGGAACGATCATTTACTATCTGATCGAGCGACCCTTTATCAGATGGGGGAAGCGGGTGGCGGCCAGGGTCTGAAATAGTGGAGGAAATCAGCACCTCCCGGGTGCCATTTGGAAAGGAAATACCCAGCCAAAAGGTTGTCACTTGTTCTTGGAAAATCCCCTGGGGATTTGATTGAGCATTGAGTGGGGTTGAGGGAAGGGTCCTTACGTTGAGGCCATCAGGGGCGATCTTGTGTTCCAGATCCATTCGGCGAAAACGAGATTCGGTACCCAGGACAGCCAGGCGATGATCTGATATGCGGGAATAAAGTCCATTCCGAATGGCCCGGTAAACAGAGGTAGCCACAGGCGCAGCGTGACCGCAGCAAAGGTGAGGGCATAGCTGCGGATCATCCAGCGTCGATGTGCCTCGGTATCCCGGATCAGGATCAGTCTCCAGGCTGTCCAGGTGGTGATGAGCCAGAAGAGGGCCAGGGAGGTGAAGCCGAGTCGGGGGATCCATCCTCCTGTGGCAAATTGAGCGATGTACAGTCCGGCCAATCCGCTGATCAGGCAGGCTCCGATATAAATTTTCCCCAGAATTCGATGACGGGCCAGGTTGCGATTGCGCATTCTGGCGCTGAATTGCGTCATGCCGGCAAGCAGGGCGATCCCACCTAAGGAGATATGTGTGAAAAATGCAGTTCGCCAAATGGAGTTCCTCAAAAGCTCAGCTGTTTTGTTAGACAGCAATCCCTGGTCTTCCGGCATAAAGAATACCAGGATGGGATAAAGACCAATACCGATGGCTAAAAAATAGAATAGGAATAGGAGCAGTTTTTTCATCCCGTCAACGGTTGGATTTCTTTTTGGATGATTTAGCCAGCGGATTAAATTCCAGCGCTTTGTCGATCCAGCTTTCCAATTGTCTATCGGTATCTGTTCCCTCATTATCGATGAATAAATATCCTTTCATCGGACGACCGGTGAAATCCATGGGACGGGCGCCGGGTAAGAGCGCATTTTTTTCATCTTCTTCTGGATTCAGGCGAACCATGAATTCATCCTTGACGATACCGACGCACATTTTGTCATCGACCATAAAACACAGACCTCCCATCATTTTCTTTTCTTCATAAGCGACGGATTTTCGGTCCAGTGCCTGGCGGATGCGGTCGGCGAAAAATTCGGAGTAAGCCATTTTTTAAGTTGAGGAGTTATGGAGTTATGGAGTTGAGGAGTTAAGGAGAGCCGGGTAATTTCGTTTATTCGTTTATCGAAATATCGAAATATCGAAATATCGAAATATCGAAATATCATTTATTTTAATTGCCGCAAAAAGGAGGTGACACCACCGAAAAAAGCTTCCTGGTCATCCCAGAAGGACATGTGGCTGCCATCAGGGCAAAAGAGGTAGGTGCCGTGTTGGACGAGAAGGCTCATCTCGGCCATTTCCATCGGGTTCATGGTATCATATTTTGCACCCACCATCAACGCGGGAATGCGAATTTCCGGAAGGCGATCCCACACACTCCAGTGCTTGAGAATACCACCCGGGACAAATTCGCTCGGCCCTTGCATATATTCGTACACGGGGTAATTGGCATGTTCGAAACTGGCCAGAACCGGTGCGGGCCATTCGGGCAGGCGGCAGATATGTTGATGATAATATTCCTTGAAGACAAGATCCGTGTACACTGGATTCTGGTAGTCGCCTCGGGATTCATAATATTCGAAGGTGTCCACCAGCCCCGGCCGGAGGAGCTTGCGCAATTCCACATTATAGGCCTCATATTTATCAAAATCAGCCGTCATGTTGCATACGACCAGGGCCTTCATATGATCCTGGTATTTTAAGGCATATTCCAGTGCTAGGATGCCGCCCCAGGAATTGCCCAGGAGGATAAAATTGCTGGTATCCAACCGCAGTGCCTGGCGCACCTGTTCAACTTCCTCCACAAACCGGTAGATGGTCCACAGCGTGGTGTCGGTCGGCTGATCGGAATAGAAGGAGCCCAGCTGGTCATATTGGATGACCGTAAAACCAGAATCGGGGAGGATGTCGGCAATGCTCTGCAGATATTCATGCGTCATGGCAGGTCCTCCATGGAGCAGCAAAACTTTGAGTTTCCCATCACCGATTGTATTGGTCCAGACGCGGTAGCCTTCCTTCAGGTCGATCATCTTTGCTCCGGGTAGATTGTGTTTGGCTAGACGGAGGGAGTCATCTACGGAGTGAAGATCTGACTCCTGGAGAGTGGGATCACCCTCCTGACAAGCGGAGAACAGGAATAACGAAATCAGCGATAAACAGAAAAAGCGCATAGTGATGGTTTGGCACGTAAATTACAGGTTCGACATGAATTGGGCACATTTCTTCCATGAAACAGACAGATGTTCTCCAAGGGAGAACAATGTTGACTAATGATTGTCCTAAGGATATGAAAATCTTCCTGACCGGTGCCACCGGCTATATTGGTAAGCGACTATTACCCCATTTACTGGAGGCAGGTCATGAAGTGTTCTGTGCCGTACGCGATCGGAATCGATTTTCTATCCCACCCGGGCGCGTCGACCGGCTGCATGTCATTGAAATGGATGTCCTCGATCCGAAATCCCTGGAAGCGATCCCGGAAGACATAGACGTGGTCTATTATCTGATCCATTCGATGACCACATCAGGAGGAGGGTTTTCCGAGCTGGAAGCTCGATCAGCGCAGAATATGGTCGAGCGGTTGAAGCACACCCGGGTGCGGCAGGTGATCTATCTGAGCGGGATCGTGAACGCGGAGGAATTGTCGGCGCACCTGTCTTCCAGACAGCAGGTGGAGGAGATCCTGGGTACCGGAAGTTTTGGATTGACCACATTGAGAGCGGGAATTATCATTGGCTCGGGTAGTGCATCATTCGAGATCATGCGGGACCTGGTCGAAAAATTGCCGGTGATGATCACGCCCCGCTGGCTGGATACACGATCCCAGCCGATCGCCGTACGGAATGTCCTCCAGTTTCTCCTTGGCGTATTGGATCGGGATGACACCTTCGGACAGGGATATGATATCGGTGGTCCGGATATCATGACCTACAAGGAGATGCTCTTGCGATTTGCTTCGATCAGAGGGTTGAAACGCACGATCCGGACGATTCCGGTGATGACTCCGCGGTTGTCTTCCTACTGGTTGTATTTCGTGACAGCAACGACCTATCCGCTCGCCGTCCAACTGGTGAACAGTATGAAAGTCGAAGTGATTGGCAAGCCGAATGATCTGGCTGAACGACTGTGCATTCAACTGTTCACCTTCGATGAGGCGATTCGCATGGCCTTTGTTCGGATTGAACAGAATGAGATCGTATCCTCGTGGAAGGATGCGATGGCAAACGGCCAGATGGAAGGGCCGATCAGCAGCTATATCCAGGTGCCGGTCCATGGTTGTTTTCGCGATGTACGGTCAATGTCGGTGGATGATCGAGAGAAGACGTTAAACCGGATCTGGTCACTGGGCGGAACGACCGGATGGTATTATGGGAATACCCTGTGGAAATGGCGGGGATATCTGGACAAATTGATCGGGGGTGTCGGACTGCGTCGCGGTCGGACGCATCCCACTGAGATCCACGCTGGTGATGTGTTGGACTTTTGGCGAGTGTTGCTGGCCGATAGGCAAAGTGGCCGATTACTCCTGTTTGCTGAAATGAAATTACCAGGAGAGGCATGGCTGGAATTTCGATTGGATGAACATAATGTCTTACATCAGACTGCCACATTTCGACCCAAAGGTGTCTAGGGCCGGTTGTACTGGTATGCGGTGACGCCCTTCCATTATTTTGTCTTTGAGGGGATGCTCAAACGGATCGCCAGAGAATGAATTGTGGTTTGATCAAAGATCCAGAACATCAGATGTTTTCCAGATTCTGTGTACGCTTTTCCTTGAGTTTTTTAAAGAAAGTGGGCGTTAGGCCGGTCACCTTTTTAAATTGATTCGACAAATGGGCGACGCTACTATAATGGAGTTTGTAGGAGATCTCCAGGAGGGATAACTCGTTGTAGAGAATAAATTCTTTAGCGCGTTCAATCTTGTGGTTGATAATAAATTGTTGAATGGTGATACCACGGACTTCGGAGAAAATATTCGACAGATAGGTATAATCGTACTGGAGTTTTTCGCTTAGATAGTCAGAGAAATTATTTTGAGGTAGTTCATCGGAGTGGTGCACCATTTCAATAATGGCATTTTTGATCCTTTCGATCAAAATGCTTTTATGATCATCCATGAGTTCAAGACCTGATCGCAACAGGTTCACTTTGAGTTGCGCTCTTTGTTCAGGGGTGATATCTTCCAGGACTTCCACGGTTCCGAGATCTACAACGAGGGCATGCAACCCCAAATACTTTAATTCCTGTTCAACCATCATTTTGCAACGACGGCTGACCATATATTTGACAAATAGTATCATAAACGATGCTTGAAAGGAGAACAGGAGGGGTGAATTCAGCCGGTTATTGAACCATGAATGCTGGGTGCATTCGGGGTTTTTGGCTACATCACGTGCAATATGTAGGAATATCTTTGAGGTTGCAGACCCCAAAGGTGTGAATGATGTAATCTTTACCTATAAGGATGTAACAGATGAACCAAAGGAAACGTTCAATTTGCAGGGTTTATAATCTTTTTGTAAAACCATAACAAGATGAGTAAGGATAAAGGCACTAAGAACGTAAAGAAGGCCCCTGCTGATAAATCAGCAAGTAAATCGGTCTCGTCATACAAGTCCGAAGGCAAGATCAAGGCAAAGGGAATTGACACTTTTACCCCTAAGCCTATGGTTCCTGCAGACAAAGGTGGCAAGAAATAAGCACAAGCCGGTCTCAGACTGGTTCATGGCCCCGGCTGAAGCTGTTCACTTGACTGTGAAATGGCTTTGGCCGGGGTCTTTTTTATGCAAAAGGAAGGCATCCTTTATCTTGGGTCGTATTGCTTATCGGATCCTAAAACATGACGGGATATGTCTGATATCTATCCAACTACTTCGCGGAATACCGTAAAAAGGGTGCCTAAACGGGCGCATTACGACCAGGAAACGATCTTTTCCATCCTGGATGCCGGTTTTTTGGCACATGTCGGCATTTCCGTCGATGGTCAACCGTTTGTGATCCCTACAGCCTACGGGAGGAAGGGGGAGACGATCTACCTGCACGGTGCCACGACCAGTCGGCTGATCAAAACCGGGCAAGAGGGCTTCCGAATGTGTATCATCGTGACCCACCTGGATGGGATCGTTCTGGCCCGTTCGGCGTTTCACCACTCTATGAATTATCGTTCTGCAGTCTTATTTGGTACCGCAACACTTGTTCCAGATGCAGAAAAAGAGGCAGCATTATTCATGATCTCAGAACAGATCCTGAAGGGTCGTTGGGAGGAAAGCCGATTGCCCAATGCAAAGGAATTGAAAGCGACCAGTGTGCTGGCCTTCCAGATCGAAGAAGCCTCAGCAAAGATCCGGGAGGGTGGACCCGGTGATGAATCCGAAGACTATGCGCTGCCCATCTGGGCCGGGGTATTGCCGATGCAACAAATCTATGGGCCGCCGATTCCCGATGAAGTACTTACACCCGGAATTCCTTTGCCAGAGAGTGTGACGGATGCGGTAAAAGGTAAAGGGTAATCAGGAATCCCTGCCCGCTGTGGCGGGAGGAAAGCGGAAAGCGGAATGAGGAATGAGGAATGAGGGCCGAGGGCCGGCGTTTGGTATTGGCGATCCCCGTGGTTCGAATGATCAGTTATTTCGTTAAGGCGTTATTGCGATATTTCGAGGAATCAGGAATCCCTGCCCGCCGCGGCGGGAGGAATTCTGTCCCCAGAAACCACCTTCACGTTGAACATTGAACTGGCTCCCCGAGACTTCGGGGACGCTTTGAACTTTGAACTGCCAGGCCTGATATTCGGGTGCCCGACAATAGACAACTTGGTACCCAGCCTCCGGCTGGCAGGCAGGAACGCTGGAATGAGAGCCGAGGGCCGGCGTTGGGTATTGGGTATTGGCGATCCCCGTGGTTCGAATGATCAGTTATTTCGTTAAGGCGTTATTGTGTTATTTCGAAGGGCTATGGACTGAAGGCCGAAGAGCCAGGAACGGGGAATAAGAAAAGCGGAATAAAAAATAAGGAATGAGGAACGCAGGAATAAGAAATGATGACCTTGTCCGAAAATGGATGACACTAATCTTTCCGGTGTCTGCGTAATAATAAACGAATAAACGAATTAATTTACACCTTAAAGGACTCCCGGAAAAACAGCTTTTCGTTCAGCTGGATAATCCGGAAAATGCTCTTTGTACCAGGAATGATGAGCGAGTGATCGGGGCAGGACGTTGGCGATCGTCCAGAAGGCAAATGCCAGTCCGGGAAGCGACCAGGTCAGCACTGCATAGCCGATCCATTCCAGCATCTCGCCAAAATGATTGGGGCAGCTCACCCATTTGAAGAACCCGCCGTAGGGGATCTTATAGCCGGTTTCATTTCCTTTTCGCAAGTTGATCAGTCGGTAATCCGATCGGATATTGATCCAGGCTCCCAGGGCGAACAGGCAGATCCCCAGGATGAATTTTGGATCCTGGATCCAGGTATTCGGATAGTCGGCAAACCGGGCGAACCAGGTGCCAAAAAACAGTCCGTTAATGCCGTTGAACAGAATGGCCGATAAGACGATCACCACTGGCATTCGTTTGCCTTTGGTGTGAATGAAAAGGGGGTATAGAATACTGCGGTGCAGGTAATGCAGTATGAACAGACTGATCATCAGAATGATCACCGGACTGACCTCCCGGTCACTCTGGAAGACCGGGATCAAAAAACTGGGAATCAGGGTGAGTTCCATGATCAGCCAGCCCCAGGCATCCGGGATGGTGGGTCCCCATCCAGGGCGGCTGTGGCGGCCGAAGGGCGCCTTCTTATAAAGTAGATATATAAAGGTGATAAAACCCAGCAGGATCCAGATCCAGATCAGTTGATGATAGGTGTCCCAGGTCATGGATGCGGTGTTTGCAAGGTCAACATTGATCGGTGTTCTGGAACCAATAATAGGTATCGAGCAGTGTTTTTTCTAAAGGTCGCGGGTGATACCCGAACGCATTAACCGCTTTCTGGTAATTGATCTGTGGATGTCCGGTCCGCAAATGGGTGAGTGCTTCGAGGGTGACGATAGGTTCTGTATGGGTCCACCGGGCCCATCGGGTCATAACCTGAGCGGTGAAGTTCAGAATAGCATCTGGCATCCTTCTGGTCGGAAGTCGCTTTCCCGTGATACTTCTGGAGATGGTCACGATCTCCATGACGGTGGCATACCGACCAGCCAGGAGATATGCCTCCCCCGATTGTCCTTCGGTCATCGCCGAAACGGCTGCCAGGGCAACATCCCGACTGTCTACCCAGTTGAAACCGCCTCCGGGGATGAAGGGCATGCGTCCATTCCACAGATCGTTGAGCATCTTGCCCTGGCGGGAAGGTTTGATATCCCAGGGCCCGATGACGCCCGTGGGGCAGAGGACAATGGTCTCCAATCTGCCAGTTTTGCCAGCTGCCAGGACCTCCTCCATGGCCATCCCTTTGGTCCGTTCATAAGCATAGTGATTCGGTCCGGCCACGGGTAGGGTTTCGTTAAATGCTTCATCCGTAGCAGGGGTTTGAAACGCATGGACAGAGGCAAAATGCACCAGTCTGCGGACACTTGCCTGCATGCAGGCTTCCATGACCAGACGGGTTCCTTCTACATTGGTCTGAAATACTTCTCCTTTTCGGTCGCCATCGAGGCTGATCCGGGCGGCCAGATGGAAGACCACCTCGCATCCGCGAACGAGAGTAGCAATCGCCTGGGGGTCCAGCAGGTTACCCACGACGGTTTCGACGTTCTGGCCTTCCAGGGCACGGATGTCCTGACGAACCAGTGCCCGAACCTGATGTCCGTCACGTAGAAGGGTTCTGATCAGGGCGGCGCCGATATGTCCGGTTGCACCAGTGATGGCGATCTGCATACGCATTCAAATAGATGAATGAAGAACGTCATTTAATTTGGGATTCAGGCTGGTTCATGCCAGGGTCACTTTCGGGTAAGGACCTCATAGTGACCCAAAGAAAAGGAGCCGGGGAATCCCCGGCTCCTCAGATCTGATCAAGTTTATCACACGATTACTGGATCATCAAGCGATGGGTTTGCTGGTCTTTGCCTTCGCCGATAGACAACAGATACAACCCTGGAATACGATCGCCCAAATAAATAGTGAGTTGATTCGGCCCGGCAGGGAAATAATTTTTACCCAGGTATTCTCGTCGCCCCAGGGGATCGATCAACCACACAGGTAGATCTACAGGTTCGGAAGCAAGCAGATCCAGGACTACCTGTTCCCGTGCCGGATTGGGATGGAGGGCATTCAGGCTCCAGGAAGAGATCGGCGTAGCCTGGAATCTCTCTGGCAGTGGCTGTCCCTCGAAGATCTGGATATGATCGATGGCCATATCGCTTCGGACACCGCCACGGGTCCCTCTGAAACGCAATCGGGCAATGGCCCCGGCATAAGCGCCCAGGCTGAGAGAGTGGGTCAGCCAGCTATTCCCATGGTTTCCGCTTTGTGTCCAGAGTTGTGTCCAGGAGTTGCCGTTGTCCGTGCTGATATCGACAGCCATGGACCCCATTTGACTGCCATACATATGGTAACTGTATTGGACAACCGGAGAGGAGGCAGCAGTCAGATCCATACATGGGCTGATCAGGGAGGCATTGTCTCCAGTTGATACACCATTGGCCTCGGTGTACATATACCAGGAGCCTTCGAGTGCATTGGAAGGACCGGTGTTCTTGGTCGGTGTAGAACCTGAGTTCCTGGTCCAGTCGAATTGATCATCTGTGGCCTGTTGCCAAAGGCCCAAACCAGCTTCAAATCCCTCATTGTAAGGGATCCCTACCATATTGTCGCAAGAGGGAGCCTCCATGACAAGGGCTGAACCGGTCTGTGAACATCCTTGGATATCGGTCACAGTCACAAAATAGGTACCTGGATCCAGATCGGTCAAGTCTTCCGAAGTCTCATTATTCGACCATAGATAGGTGTAAGGCGCATTTCCTTGCGTTACCGTCAGATCGATCGCACCATCCTGGGCACCGGGGCCTGAAACGGGTGTGACAGCGAATGTCAGCAGGATGGGGGGTGGTTCGGAAACGGAAATGCCACCAGTGGCAGAACAACCTGTATTGTCCGTAACTGTTACCAGGTAATCACCGGCAGGTACATTCGGATTGTGCTGAGAGGTGACGCCATTTGACCACAGATAGCTGTAAGGTGCTTGACCGCCAGAAGCACTGACGTTTGCGGATCCATCATTTCCACCAGCACATGAGGTGGGAGTGGAGGCTAGCGACAATGTCGGCGCCATACATGGAGGAATGAGTCCGTCTACCAGGATAGCATCAATAGCCATGTCTCCTTGTTGACCGCCTGATACTGTGCCGATGAATCGCAGTCGGGTATATGCCGTCAGATATCCTGACAGGGACACCGAGGCTGTATGCCAGGCATTTCCCTGATTCCCGGACAGATTCCACAACGTTGTCCATGAGCCTCCATTATTGACACTCACTTGCAGAGACAAGGTGCCCATATTGTTGCCATACATGTGATAGGCAAAACCGGTACTTGCATCATCAAAGCCGGAGAGGTCGAGACAGGGGCTGACCAGGTGTGCTGCTCCGAAGTTGTTGGAGGCTTCCGTATACACATACCAGTTGCCGTCGAAGGCCGAGGATGGTCCTGTTTTTTTGGATGGGGTAGAGCCACTTTTTCTTGTCCAGTTAAAATCGTCATTGGTTGGTTGGGTCCATAATCCAAATCCCGATTCAAAACTCTCGGCATACGGGAACGAGGTCACCTCGAACTCGCAACTGTTGGATTCAACAGTCACCGAGAGGGTGGAAGTACAGGCATTTCCGTCGGTGACCGTCACAGTATAGGTGCCTGCTGCCAGATTTTGGATATCCTGGGAGGTGGGTCCATTCGACCAGATGTAGCTGTAGGGTGTTGTCCCTCCAGCCACAGAGAGGTCAATGGCACCGTCATTTGCCCCGGGCAAGGATTCCGGAATTACAGTTGCAGATAGTGCGAGAGCGGAGGGCTGCGCGATGGTTACCGATCCTGTAGCCTCGCATCCATTTCCGTTTTCATCCGTTACTGTGACACTGTACGAGCCGGCGGTTAATCCCGTAATACTGGCTGTGGTGGCACCATTGGACCACAAATACGTGTAGGGAGGTATCCCGTTCGAAGCGGTTACGGATGCAGATCCATTCGCGTCGCCAAAACAGGCTACATCCGTCGATGTAAGATCCAGGGTGATCGGGCAATTGGCGCATGGAGACAGGCATGAACCGTTGTACACCCTATCTCGTATCCGATTACCAGGCAAGGTGCCAAATCCATTATTGAAATTAATACCGACTCCGTTCACCAGGTGGCAGTAGCTCATGATCGTACCGCCATTGGTTGGCATAGGACCATTGGGACATCCTCCCGGACTTCCACCATATCCGGCTGCAGGGCCGCACCCATCAACAGCTTCATTGGCATTGCCATCTCCGTTGACATCCCAGACGCAGTCATGAGTGTGATTTGCTCCCAGGTTGTGCCCCATTTCATGGGTGATCACCTCAATGGTCCAGGAATAGGTGGGGAATTGGGAGTAGTAGGCATAGATATAACTATAGGCATAACTGTAGTTGCTGTTGCAGAGAACATCCAACCAGGCAACTCCTCCGCCCGTCGGAGCACCGCGGGAGACCAGATGGGCGACGTCACCATTATAGGTCGTCCGAAACGTTCTGAATGAGTTGAGTGCATCTATGGTCGAGCTGGTCGCATAGTTGTCCGGGGTATCCCAGACAAAGATCTCCGACACGATGGTGTTGACACTTTCATTGTCGTACAGGGTTTTGACCACGTTGTAGATACCGGTCATGAAGTTGACTACGTTCTGGACCGATCCCTTTTCAAGGTAGGTGTCGTATTCACATTCGAAATAGATCCGGACACAGTTGTTCGGGTTGGCCGCTCGCTGATTACCAGAGGGATGATTTTCGGGAGAGTCCAGAGCACCGCATTCGAAATGAAAGGGGAGGAGGAGGTCATCGCTGGCATAGATCACCGTTCGACCAAGGGGGTCATCTGCAAGTGGACCAACAACAAGCTGACCCCATTTCGGGTGATTGATAACGCCCATGACCATTCCCTTGAAGAGGGAAATGGCGGCCAGGGAGCCGGGCATGCCGCGCACAATTCCCTGATAATGCAGGCCTTCATCTGAAGCCGGACCCTGGATGCGACCACTACTGGTGTTGACCTGAAAATCCTGGGAGGTCACCTGATGGGTGATCAGGTCGAGCAGGAATGCTTTTCCGTTCTCGCCGACCAGTCGCAGGGTGATCTGTTTGGGTCGTTGTTTCAGTAGTTGATCCAGGATGGTTTGGTCCAGGGCATACAAGTCACCCTGACGGGCGGTATTCCGCATTTCAGGTTCCAGCCCCGTTGTCCATTTCAGGAGTTCAAGAGGTTGGGATGCCTGTTGTTTGGCGAAAGCTAGTTCGATGGCTTGCGCGAGAGGTGTGGTGGGTTGTTGGGCAAGGCCATGGCAGACAAGAACCACGACCATCAAGAGAGTCTTGAGGATTCTCATAGGAGGAATTTTGGGTGAAAGAGAGGAATCTCTAGACCAATTTATAAAATAGAAATAATATAGATGACAAAAATAACATTATGTATATAATTTATAATCACCGATTAACCGAATTGCTCTGTAAACAATTCAAGGGTAATTGGCTATATATAATAGTAAAATGTAATATTTGAAATTCGTAAATACAGATGGCCTGTGACAGGTCAGTTTATGACCCGGGCGGTCGGTGGCCATGCTTAGAAGATTTTGGGGAGGAAACGACCCACCCGCTTTTGATAGCCGCTATAGGCAGGGTATTTGGAGGAAGAGATCTTTTCGCTGAAGTCGGCACTTCCCCGAAAGAGCAGGAGAAGCAACAGGGCGCCGGCGAGACTCCAGTTGAGCCAACGGCCGGAGGCCGCCACACTGAAGAGAAAAAAGCTGAGCCAGATGGCTTGTTCGGCTGTGTAATTCGGGTGCCGGAAGCACGCCCACAAACCGGATTGCAGAAAGCCATCTGCATATTCTTCGGACCGACGCTCGCCAGCTTCGATCTGGCGGTATTTTTCAGTCTGAAAATGGTAATGCTGGTTATCGGCTACGGTTTCCATCCAGATAAAGGCAAGCATCAATACGGCGGCCACATAGTCCAGCCAGCCGATCGGAGTATCAGCGCCTTGCCATGCTACGAGAATAGGCAAGGTAAACAGCAGGATGAGGTGATGTTGGTATAGAGAAATGAAGAACAGGTTGAACAGAGTGAATCGCCATTTTTTGGAAAACAGCGGCATTTTGCGCAGTTCGGCCCAACGGTAGTCCTCTTCTCCGGCCCAGAACTTCCAGGAATAGCCGCCTCGCCGGTGGAAATTATAGGTCAGTCGCAAGCCCCAGATAGTGACCAGGACAGCCATCAGGATCAGGCGCGGTTCCATGCCGGATCGCCAGGTAAAAAACCAGGCATAGCCGATGGGCATGATGCTCCAGAGTTTGTCCACCTGGCTGTAATTGCCGGTGATCTCACTGAGTAGAAAACAACCCAGGGCGACTCCCAGGGTCACTTTCAGGATATCCTGCAAGGCTTTGAGGTATGGCCCATCCAGGGGC
Organism: Saprospiraceae bacterium; assembly: GCA_021738725.1. Lineage (GTDB taxonomy): Bacteria > Bacteroidota > Bacteroidia > Chitinophagales > Saprospiraceae > JAGNXB01. The sequence goes on from JAIPBE010000051.1 coordinate 21,271, forward strand.
TGGTCCATCGTGATCGCCACTAAGGGTAAGACAATCAGGGTAATGATGAGGATCAGGATGGTCCGCAACATGGTGAACAGGTTTTGCAGTGTTGAAGAACGTGAAAATTGCCCACTTGACCGTTGCGCTTTCGATGAAACTGCGCATCGCCTTGGACAAATGGGTGGATGAGCGGTAACTTAGGGGAATGAACATCTGGTCCTACCTCTTCTTTCTCCTGCTCTTCATTGCTTGTGATAAAGCTCCGACGAAACCGTTTCATGATCTGAGCGGGTATGTCGGAGAGTATGCCGGCGCCTATCGTGAATTGGGATGTGGTGATCCACCGTTTGTGGAGTATGCCCATGATTCAGTGCTGACCGAGATATCTGTTGTCGCTGACGACGTATTGGGCCTTCGGTTGTTTATCGATCAAGGGTCGGATCTCTGGGATCTGGAAGCTTTTTATATCAATGACACAACCTTCTATATTACGCCTTTCACCAAGGACCAGCAGACCTGGACAGGCAATCTCCGATTGTCGGACGATCTGAATCTGATCCTCGCCAACCGGACCATGCCCTGTGTGATCCTGGGAGATACGGTGGGGACGGTGATTTATATGGGAAGTAAATAAAGTCGGAAAGCGGAAGTTTGAAGTCGGAACCGAGACTCACAGAAGAAGGGACGGAGAGACGGAGAGACGAAGGGATGGGTGATTTGAGGATGCGGGGCAGCTCAATGGGTAACAAATCAGCCATCAAGACGAGGATTCGAAAGGCGAAGACAAAGGGGTGGATTGATTCGCAACTCATCCATGGTGTGAGAATCCAGTGGAACAATACTTGGAATCCACTAACTTGTTCAGCAATCTGATAAGAAAAATGAGTGGGTACTATCCTGGATGCTATACGCTATAGATTGATACCCAATATTCATCCGGTGGCAAACGATTATAAGCGTTTATATCCGATTGGAAACGGATATAGCGTTGATTTGCAGTTAGTTGAGGATATGGATATGAGGAAAGCAATAGAATGGAGTAAGGGTAAGAGTTGCGTATATAAATGAGTTGAACAAACCCCGAGCAAAAATATCTATATAATATATTGAATAACAGGTGATTATACACTGAAGCCATTAAGTTTGCCTGATATTTATTATCTCAGATAATCGGGCATTATGGAAACTTACCGTGATTTGTTGGAGGCATTCGAGGCCTATCTTTATCTCCGAAATTTCCGTCCGGGAACTCATCGGAGCTATTTGTCGTCGTTAAAGTTGTTTTTTAAATATCGTCGTGTACAAAGGTGGCAAGGTGAATTTACGGTAGAACAGGTTCGCAGCTATTTGGTGTCTCGCCATCGTTCTGATGTGAGTTGGATCACTGTAAATATCGATTATTCCGCTATTAAAATGTTCTATGTAGAAGTGTTGAAACTGACTTGGGATATTGTGGCCACTCCTCGTCCTAAAACACTTCGTCAATTGCCCCGCATTCTTTCTAAAGAAGAAATTCAGCGGGTTATTTTTTCAGCCAGAAATTTGAAGTCACAGACCTTTATGCTTTTTTTATATGGTACTGGGTTGCGAATTAGCGAGGCACTGGCTGTGAAGCTCGTAGATATAAATTCAGACCGGTTGCAGCTTCGTGTACAGTGTGGAAAGGGCGGCAAAGATAGATACGTGGCTATGCCAGTTCAACTTGTTCCCATTCTTCGGGCTTATTACAAAGTATATCGCCCGTCTGTATTTCTTTTTAGTGGCGAGAAGATCGGTTCTTCTTGGAAGATGAGATCGGCGCAAATTGCTATTAAAAAAGCAGCACAGCAAGCGGGTATTTCTAAAGCTGTGACGGCTCACGTTTTTCGCCATTGTTATGCTACTCATCATTTGGAGAATGGTACCAATTTGCTATTTTTAAAAAAGCAATTGGGTCATAAAGACTTGAAGACGACTCAACAATATTTGCATTTATGCACACTCACGGAGGTACAGGTTCATCATCCGCTGGCGAAACTGGAGATCAAACTCCTTCAAACGCGCTCGGCACCCTATTCGCGGAGCATGGGGAGCGCTACATAGAGATGTATAGGCCAAACATGCGGCAAATCAAGCTACTTAGAGCCATTCGTGTATGCCGTACACCTGCGTTGGGAGGTACGTTAATACGATGTACCAGGTGTGATTACAAACGGTACCAGTATTTTTCCTGTGGGCACAGTCAATGTCCAGTTTGCCAGGGTATCAAACGGGTTCAGTGGCAAGATCGACTCCGTGGGCGCATGCTCAAAGTGCTCTACTGTCATGTTACTTTCACGTTGCCCCACCAGCTGAACGGAATGGCTCGAAGGAATCCAACCATGGTGTATAATTTACTCATGCGTAGCGCATGGCAAACAGTAAAGCAGTTAGTCAGTGATGAAAAGGAGGCGGGAGGGCTACCGGGTATGAGTTGTGTGCTACATACCTGGGGCTCGGATCTAAAGTATCACGTTCACGTTCATTGTCTGGTTACTTTCGGAGGATTGGATAATACAGGTAACCCAAGATGGGTATGGCCTCGGCGTCGCAACAAACTGGCTTCATACCGGCGTATGAGCAGTACGTTTCGCACTTTGTTTTTAATGGGATTAGCGCCGATGATGCAGCAAAATGGATTTACATATCACCAAACCTTTGGTGCTATACGAGATGAAATGATGCAAAAAAGATGGGTGGTACACAGTACACAGCCACATACCGATACTCGAATATTGGAAGAGTACCTGGGGCGTTATATTTGTCGTATCGGCATCAGCAATAATCGAATCCGGTACGATCAGGCACTACAGCAGGTAAGCATTCAATACAATGACTATCGCCATCAAGTCCCGGGTCAATCAGCTCCAAAGGCTCAATTGATGATAGATCCTTTGCTGGCAATACACAGTTTGATGCAACATGTTTTACCACTTTACTTTCAACGCAGCCGACACTATGGACTTCATGCCGGATCTACGTTGAAAAAATATCGTTTGCACATTCATTCATTGGTCAAGGAAAATGGTCAGACTATTCGAACCCTGTTTCAGATTCTGAAGCTCCTACTCGGTGTACGGCCTGACCAATGCCCTGAGTGTAAGGGCTCAACCTTTGAATATGAAAGCCTGGCAGCCGATGCTTCATACATCTGGCGCAAATTACTTACTGGACGAAGTCCGCCTAAATCCCTCCATTATGCATAGTGGGTGTCCAAATCATTCTTCTCATTGGAAGTATAGGGAGTGTTGTGCCAACCTTCACTTAATCAATTCGAACGGACTATCTTTCAGGAGACAAACTACCTTTGAAAAGAAAAATATATGTCCATACAGGTCATTCACTATGCAAAACCAACAGTTTCCTTTAGTTTTATAGAGGTAGGCTTCAAACGCCTTTCCCTATAGCCAAGTAACAGGGATCGTTCAACTGGCAAGTATTCACCCCCTCAGACACTTGGGGTGATCTTCCAGACATTTGTGGATGGGAGCGTATACTTACCTTTGAGTTAGCCAATTCGAATAAATGATACGTACGACATTAATGGGACTATTGACAATTGCACTGTCAATTAGTGCTTGTTCGCAAGCCAATTCAGACAAACAGGACAACCAGAAAACTCAAATGACTATGGACTATCCTTTCCCATTCAAAGTAATGGACAATGACGGACAATTCACCATTCTTGCGGAATTAGAGAGTGGTGATCTTTTTGAAAAATACTTTCCGTTCTTTGAAAAACACGGATATGAAGGCAACGGATACTGCTGGGAAGGACATATCACTCAAATCCTTGAGAAAAAAGACAAAGAACTTTTGAATCACATTGAGTTTGACCAGAAGCAGGAGCATTCTTTGCCTATGCAGACTCAAAAGAAACTCAAGCTAAATTTATCAACTTATTATGCCCAATCTTTTCTAACCTTGAACAACTTGAAGAGTATGTAAAATCTGCTGACAGAAACAGAGTTGACGATTAAAATGAAAATATAAACTGGCCACAACAAAGCATATAGTTTTTTGCGGGTGAACGGTTGCCAGCAAGGATTTCGAGCCGTATCCAGCTTTAGTTTCGGTGAATAGGAAAGTGCTTCGAAACCGCCACAAGCCATATGCAAAACATTAGACATTGTGCATTGAGACCCTCCAAACATTGAAAATCAGAAAGACAGATGAACGGCCACGACGCAAAACGACTATTGGCCATCACATTATACGCAACATCTCTAAAATATAGAAGTTGAAAAACGAGATAGAAATATTCTACCCCAAAAGACAGGCAGTTTGGAGAAAGTGGTTAGAAAAAAACCATCATTTAAAACAAGCTGTATGGCTTGTATTTTATAATAAAAAATCAGAGTTTAAATCAATTACCTGGAGTGAAGCGGTTGATGTTGCTTTATGTTTTGGTTGGATAGACAGTAAAAAAGTGAAAATTGACGAAGATACCGCTCACCAATTTTTCAGCAGGCGAAAACCGAAAAGTACTTGGTCAAAAATCAACAAAAACAAAGTTGAGAAACTTATTGAACAAGGCTTAATGACGGAAGCTGGATATGGAAGCATTGAAACTGCTAAACAAAATGGCTCATGGACAATTTTGGACGAGGTTGAGGAGTTAATTGTGCCATCAGACCTGGAAGCTGAATTTGCTAGCAAACCAAATTCAAAAGACTTCTTTTTGAGTTTAAGTAGGGTTTGCTGAAAAACTATTCAATCAACTTCCAGTCAGAGTGCCGTATCTGACTCTATGGCCCATACTATCTAGGAATAATGCTCTAGCAAAGCCTTGATACGGTGTGAAGACTCTTTGGGCTATTCCTTCCA
>JAIPBE010000052.1 GCA_021738725.1 Saprospiraceae bacterium
TCCCCTTCAGGGTGCATTTTGTGCCATCTAGCTTCCAGCATAGGTCCACCTACATCGAGAAACGATTTTCCGAATATGGTGGGCTCCCCGTTGATATAGCAACCAAAGGTGTTTTCCCCTGTCATCGTTGCCGGTGGCAGGTCAGGTTTTGGTTCAATATTATCCTTCTGGCAGGAGGATGCCAGGGAGAGGAGTGCGATGAGAAGGGTGGTGAAGTATTTCATGGATCTGTTATGGAGTTTCGGAGTTATGGAGTTATGGAGAAGGAATTAGAACCGGTACTCTACATCAAAATATCCATCGGTAATTCGGACAGTATCTTGGCATTTACTTATTGCTGTAAATTCAAATGTTCCTTCAATAAAGAAATTTAGTGAATCAATATTTATAATTGAAATTATATTAATCATATTTGTGTCAATATAATAGTACCTACAACCAGGAAATTTTATTAAATCAGAGTAAATACTTGATTTAGACGTTATAACATTATCACCGACTAAACAATTATATTTACTTATACCAAAACTCTGATCAATCTTTTTTCCCTGATCCTCATTAAAAGCATTTATAGCAAAAGCTCTATCTTCCTTATAATACTGACAATCAATGGCACTGCAACCGAAGAAGTCGGAGATACAATGAGGGGTCCATTCCACGCCGTTGACCTTGCAGCGAAAGATGTTTTTGTGTCCGTCAGTAGGTGGCATATCTTCTTTCTGGCAGGAGGATGCCAGGGAGAGAGAGGCGATGAGGAGGATGGTGAGGTATTTCATGATTATTTTATTTAGAAGATTATGCGCGAAAGTTCACATGAAAATAGCCATCAGTTATTTGCACGGTATCCTGACATTCATTGATGGCCGTAAATTCAAAGGACCCTTTGATAAGATACTTGACAGTATCTACTTCAAGAATAGTCAAACGTCGGACGGCTGTCGTATCCAGATCATGAAATCTACATCCAGATGGTTGGTTCCAGTCTTTGTATTCACGGCTCAGAAATAAAAGTTGTGAATCACCAATATTAGCCGGTCTTACGAAGAAGTGAATCGATTCATTTGTGGTCTTATCATAGCTAATGTTAACCGCAGATATTTCAAACCCTTTTGTATCCTTCCAATAATACTGGCAATCCACGGCATCACAACCAAAGAGAGGATCGGAGATACAATGAGGCGTCCATTCGACTCCATTAACCTTACAACGGAAGATATCCTTGTGATAATCTTCAGGCGGAAATGGGTCTTCTTTCTGGCAGGAGGATGCCAGGGAGAGGAGGGCGATGAGGAGGATAGTGATGTATTTCATACGGATGTGATTGCTTTTGTTCAATAATAAAACAGCATATCGAACCGGCCTTCGGTGATGTTCAAAGTATCCGCACATTGATTATTGATCATGCGGCATTCAAAAATTCCACTAGCCACCCGATTTACAGTATCAAACCTCGTTATCGTGATCGGATGAGGGTAAAGAGTATCTATGGAATATGAATAGCACGTGGCTATATTTACCCAATCCCGGAAGTTATATTTATGAGATCGCAAATTATAGAGACCTGTTGTTTGAAGTGCCAAACCAATGCTCATCGTTTCATTAACTAAATCCTCTCCATCCTTTTGAACGATTTTATTCGCCTGAATGCCCAGGGTATTGGTTTGGAAACTATAACTACCGGTTAAATCCGTAAATAAGGTAAAGGGAGGTTTACTTGCCACCCATGGTACACCATTAATATAGCAGCCAAAGGTGTTTCCCCCTGTCATCGTTGCCGGTGGCAGGTCAGGTTTGGGTTCAATATTATCCTTTTGGCATGAAGATGCCAAGTAGAGCATTGCGATGAGGAGGATGGTGAGGTATTTCATGGATCTGTTATGGAGTTTCGGAGTGATGGAGTTATGGAGAAGGAATCAGAACCGGTACTCTACATCGAAGTAGCCATCAGTAATGCTTACAGTATCTTCACATGAAATATTTCGATCGTAAGCTGTAAATTCAAATGTTCCCTCTATTAAATGATTAATGGTATCAATATTTAGAATGGTCAACCTCCGAATTTTAGAAGTATCTAAATTGTAGTATCCACAAGGACTGACTTTAGCATGATCCGAATATTCATATCCAGATGTTTTTTGAATCAGGTTGTCACCTGATATTGCCTGATATTTATAGATGCTAATATATTGATCGGTCAAGTGCCCCTCATATTGTTGTAAAACATGAAACTCAATTGTTCCACTTCCTTTATAATACTGACAATCAATGGCACTGCAACCGAAGAAGTCGGAGATACAATGAGGCGTCCATTCCACGCCGTTGACTTTGCATCTGAAGATGTTTTTGTGTCCGTCAGTAGGTGGCATATCTTCTTTTTGGCAGGAGGATGCCAGGGAGAGCAGGGTGATGAGTAGGAAGGTGAGGTATTTCATACTGATGTGTATCTGATTATTTCCCAGGTTATGCCCCTAGGACGAATACTGCTGTCTAAATATCGGGGGATTAATCGACATTTTCATCCATAATTTTTGCATTAACAAGATTATATCATCCACCAATCGTGGATTCTTACACTATTCTGAATCTGATTTGTTATATTTACACAATTGATGGGTTTATTTTAAATATTCAATCCACTTAATGTGGAGTTTGTCATTTTGACCCGTTGCCCATTTTTACTTTTTCAATCGAATACTATGGATCAGGATCTCCAGATTTCATTTTTCAAAAGCCTCAAACAGAATGCCTCTCATGGTGTAGATCTGGCGGGCCAGATCGGTGCTTTACTCAAATTGAACCGCTCTGCCGTTTACAACAGGATCAATGGGAAGACACGACTCAATGTGGATGAGATGAGAGATCTCATTCTGGCCTTTGATGTGGACTATCCACTGATTTCAAGAGAGGTTTCGGGTACAGATATTACAGTATCCCTCACAAGCCTGTTCCGGCAACCAAGCAACTCGATCGAGTACTTGTCGCCCATTCTCGCCCAGCTTCAACTCCTGGGGGGTGAAAAATCGGTGTTGATCCGTTATGTCACTTCCGAAATCCTTCTTTTCTACGTCCTCCAGTTTCCGCTCCTGGCCAAATTCAAATTTTTTGTCTGGAAGTATTTTACCTGGGATCGGGAGACCCGATTGGGTGGTGGACGGCTGTTTGACAAACATTCCGCCGTTTCATCTGAAGAGGCTTTCTACTTCAATGCTGTCCGCCGGGCATATGATGATTTTCCCAGCTCTGAAATCTGGCATTCCAACGTCCTGGATAATACCTTGTATCAAATCCAGTATTTAGAAAGTACCGGACATATCAAAGACCCGAAGATCCGATCCCAACTGTATAAAGACATTCACGATCTCCTGGATATGCTCGAACTCCGGGTGGCCGCTGGCAGGAAACCAAGTGGTGCCCCCTATCAGCTCTTTCAAAATGAAGCCACCCACACCAATAATATGATCCTTGTTCAAGCAGAGTTCCAGTCTGTCGTCTATTTCACTTACGACAATCCCAATCTCTGTCGCACCACAGATCCTAAAATCATCGCCTACACCAGGGACACCATCAATAACCTGGAACGTCATTGTATTCCACTTTCGGTCACTTCTGAAAAGGCCAGAAACTTCTTTTTCTCAACTCTTCATGACAGAGTCCGGGCGCAGGAATGATCTCTGCAAACAAATCTGCACAACCCTCTATTCGAAGCATCCAAACCATCCTGGCTTACACCCTCTCCACCTGTCCGGCCCATGCCTCATTGAGTTCGAACGCCTTCTGCCCATCCTGGATCACTTCTGGCCAAAAGAATGTTTCTTTTACAAAGGATATTCTGAAGTTCAGTTCCTTTCAATCACATTTGGCTTTCATGGCCAAACCGCCCTACATCATACCAATCGTCGCCAAACAAGGGGCCTCCCAAATACATCAGAGCCTTCCAACTGGCCAAAAATGAACTGGAATTAGATATTTGTAATGGCAAGAAGGAATGCCGCATCATTTTGTCGGCAAAGGATAGCCATGGGCGATCTGAATTCAACCTTTCAACCAACTATATATTGGTAGGGTTCTCCGGCAAAATGGGGGCGGTTGGACCCTGATGTCAACTGACACCGAACCCGTACTCGTGATGACCGCACCCTCTACATAAGAATCAAGGCCCATTTTGGCGATAAGCGATTTTGGGCACTTTTGTCACTTCAAAAGTGCCTAGCCACGGCCGATTCGCCAGCTGGCGGAAGGCGGGGCCAGAAGTGAAATTCAATTGACCAATTTCTATTGATCGGACCATAGGGTGGAATCAGCGCTCTTATGGCTCGGCCGATTAATTAATTTATGTTGGACATGTAGACACGTCTTACATCGATGTTGCACTCACACCCCCACCACTTGTCCGCTCAATGCCTCATTGAGATCATATAATAGGGCTTAGACTGTATCACCGTGGCTCTCATTCTATTGAGGGCTTGCTGCATTTGCACTTGTTCAATGGGGATGTGTGCTCTGACACCGTCCCGATCACGTTTTTTCTGAGCTTTATTGCCTGCTCGCCCCTTTAAAAAAGGGACCGAATAGCATCCGGTCCCTTTCAACAAACTCTGAAATCAGTATTCACTACTTGCCCAGCACCAGGGTCACATCTCCCTGCCGCCGGATATGGACTTCTTCCCGACAGAATTGCACAGTCGCTTCCAGCCACCAGACAAAAACCTCCTGGTCCAGTTCTTCAGAACGGAGCCATCCGTCCCAACCTGCCAGGGGATCATCGGTCTCATACATCTTATTCCCCCAGCGATCGAAGACCTCGAAATGGAAGGCCGTCACATTCAAACCATTGGCCTGCAAGGGGCGGAAAATATCGTTGATGCCATTTTGATCCGGACTGAAGACCGAGGGTACAAAGAAGAAGCGGTCCGGCTTGGTCACTTCCGGTGCATAATCCACCGTCACGGACCGGGTGACTGTCCCACAGATGCCATCGACACTCAGCGAAACGACACCGGGCTGATCGACGATCAACATGGAGTCCGACAGACCGGTGTTCCAGGTCCAGGAGAGGACCGTCTTTTCGCCTGACAACCAGTTCGGTGCCAGCACCACCCCATCTCCTTCACAGGGGAGAGACAACTGTGGTAATGTAAAATCCAGGGTCGGCCAGACCGGAATGACGGCATTGACCGGACGCTGACAATCCTGACTGTCCCGCAGATAGACCGTCAACGATCCCGGCAATAGTCCGGGAAAATAGGGGTCGCTCTGCCAGACAGATCCGTCCAGACTGAACAATACTGGCGCAGTTGAACTGCCATCTGGTATAACTTCCAATGCACCCAGAGGCTGACCGACACAGGAAGTATCCACCTCGATGGACCAGGTATGATCCGGCACTGCCGGTCGGTCAGGCACCGTGACATTCACCTGTTTCGCACAGAGGTTGGTATCCCGCAGGAACAGGGTCACCATCCCGGAGGAAAGATCCTTGAACTGCGGATCGGATTGCCAGAGGATACCGTCCAGACTAAACTCCAGTGGACTTACATTCCCTGATACGGGTATGATCCCCACAGATCCGGTGGACTGTCCGACACAGGTGCTGTCTACGGTCACCTGCCAGGCAAAATCCGGGTGCGCGACCACCGTGACATTCACCATCGAATCACATCCCTGCACTGTCTGGTAGGAATAGGCCTGCGTATCTCCTTCACTGAGGACATCACCCAAATAGGTGACCGTTTCGCCTGGACAAACCTTGAGGGTCACTGTCTTCGTAATGGTCTGGCAGGCAAACTGCAGGAGAATGTCCGTGGTCAAGACCTGATCACAAGAATTCACACTCAGCAAGCTGTCCTGCCAAACTGCAGTCCAGAAAGGCGGCAGGCTGCTTTCATCTACATGGAGGACAAATTCGCCCAGTCCGGGCACATCCGGGAAGGTATATCCTCCGCCTGGCACAGTCAGGGTCTCATCTGGAACCCCGTTCGGGTCCCACAGCTGAACTTTGATATTGGATACCAGCGTATCTGGTCCATCGATGATCCCATTATTGTTGACATCAAACCAGACGTTCCCACCAAACTGGCTGATCCCGTCAAACAACTCCATGGAAAATGGATCACTGGTCGCGGCACATCCATTCTGATGGACCAGCTGCAGCGAATAGGATCCCGATTGCTGGATCGGCAGATAGGCTGCCTGCCCATCCGGTGGAGGCAATGGACTGCCATCCAGTACCCACTGCCAGGATTGTAGCCAGGACGGTGTACCGATACACAGGGTATCCGGTTTGCATCCCCGGTGGCAGCCATCCGGCGCCAACAAGGTAGAAGGAGATTCATTCAGAGTCAAGGCATTACTCTCGGCCTTACACCCGAACAGATCGATCGCCTGGACGCTGTACACGCCGGCCGACTGTACCTGGATAAATGTTCCATTTTGCTGGGTCGACCAGGTGTAGGTCATCCCGGGTTTGATATTCTGCACGCGCATCACCTCTCCTGTAAATGCACAAAAGGGGGCCGACCCATCGTAGGCGATCTGCGGTTTGACCGGCAGGGGTTTGACCTCCATCGTCATGGGGCCGATCTGGCTGGTGCATCCCGTTGCCGGATCGGTCAGGGTGACATGAAAGACATGGGTCCCAACAGGTAGTGCATTGCCACGCTCTTCTGAGAACTCCTGGGCTTTGTCGGTCGACAGATTGCTCCAAACCACATTGTAATTGGTCTGTAACTCCAGACTTAAAAAGACCGGTTCACCATAGCAGGTTTGGAAATAATCATAGTGAATGGCGGAGATCACCCCATAATCGTTCTTTTCGGTGGCCCGTATCAGACCTGCCGGTTCTGGCAGGATCTCCACAATGGCCGGGATGGCTTCAAATCGACAACCCAGGTTGTCCGTCACCGTCAACGCATACGCGCCGGCTTCTTTCACCACCGGATCATTCCCCATCGCCCCGTGCGACCAGATGAACTGATCACCACTGCCATCAAAATGCAAGGTGGTCGCATCCCCCTCGCAAAGAGGTGAATTGTACTGGATCATTCCGGCCAGGGTATTGGCATTGACCTGGATGGGGTGGTTGATGGTATTCGTGCACCCAAACTCATCTGTCGCCGTCAGCTTGACCAGTAATGCACCCGGTGTGTTGAACATATGCAGGGCCTCTACCAGATCCACCTGGTTGGATGTTCCTGATGAGGGGTCATCGAAATTCCAGGACCAGTCGACGATCTGATCCGGGCTGCCACCATACCATTCCGTACCTGTTTCTTCGCAGACCATTGCCGGTCCGTTGATGGACAGGCTCGGTGCCGGGCGTACCACCACCTGGCGCGTGATCCGGGAATCACATCCGGTACTGGAGGTGATCGTCAACGTAACGGTATAGGTGCCCGCACTCGAAAAGGCATGATCCGGATGTTTGACCAAGGATGAGTTGGCTGCTCCAGATGCAGGGTCGCCAAAATCCCAGGACCAATCCGTAATGCTGAATTTGGGCAAATAGGTACTCCTGTCCGTGAACGACATGACCTGACCCTCACAGACGGCGCTTGCAAAAAAGTCAGCACTGACCGGGATGGTATCTATAAAGGCCGCATCGCAGAACTTACCACCCAGGTCTGCTCCAAAATACAATGTATAGTAGCCCGCCTTGGGATAGGTATAGTTGATGATGTCCTGGTTGATTTGCACCGGACCGGGCAAATTGATATCATATACTTTCCAGAATCCATTGGCCATTGCCGGACCGGAGGACGTGGCGCTATAACTGCGCTCATTGCAATAGGAACCAGGGATAATATTCAACGTCATTTCAGGGCATGGAGCACCGACACCCGAGCAACTCCCAGTACACATCCCGCCATTCCCGTCACAATATTCAAAGACTTCCACCTTATTGGAAGTGTTCGTACAGCCATTCTGATCTGTGGCCACCACATGATAGAATCCAAATTGGGATCCGGTCGCCGTCTGGCCTTTCGCCCAGAGGATATAGGTGTCATCCAGATACCAGGATAGTTGATAGCCGACATCATCGATCAGGGTGTATAGTGTCGGTGGTGTTTCGCCATTGGCCGGACAGAACCCATGGGGATCCGGACTGGACAGGGTGATCTCGGGCAACGGCCATTCGATCATGGTAAAACTGACCGTATCCCGGCAGCTGTAGTTATCCTCCACACCCAGTAACCATGTATCGGGGTCCAGGTCTGCTGTTGCATTCGTGCTCACCACCCCACTACCATCATTGTACCATACATATGATGTATAGGCTTGCGTTGTGGAGACTGTCGCCTGACTGCCCAGACAGACACCCGTCGGATGGATGATATTTGGCTGGGGCAGGTCATGTACCACGACAGGAAGCAGCACCTGAACGCCACAAACTTCGGCCTGGAGGGTGGCATTTCCAGGTTGGAGCCATTGGACCTCTGTCCTGCCGGCAATTGTACTTTCTCGGATCACTCCGGCGTCCTGGGGCTGGATGGACCAAGAGACGGACAGCTCAGGGAGGTCCGGAGAAATGACGTATTCCTGGATCTCCCCCAGGCAGACCTCCGGGTCGTCATTGATGGCTCCGGTAGTAAAGGGCAAGACGGTCACGGCTATCGGATCGGACAGACACCCGGGTTCGGATCGCAGTTGATGGCGCAGTTCAAGCTGGTACGGACCGCCGGACGCCGCCCAGGTCACGACTGTTTGATCGAGCACAGTTTCACTGACCTGGCCGCCATTGGCGATGGTCCAGATGAGATTGTACTGGGTTTGGGTGCTATGGCCGACATAGGTATAGGCGTCACCCGGGCAGATCAACTGTGGCCCGGTGATACTGTCGACCAGGGGCAGAGGGTCGAGGATGCGGAAGCCCCAGCGGTATTCTGCATTACAAGTCAGGTTAGGATTTGGTTGGCTGGCGATGACCGTGTAACTGCCACTCCCATGAATGGCATCGTAGGTAAATTGGCCGGTCATGCCAACGCCGGTCTTGACGACCATGCCCTGTTGATCGACCACTTTCCAGTTGCAATTCACGGGTAAAAGTCCCTTTTTGGCTTTGAAGAGGATGGAAGCATCCGGGCATCCCTTGAGGGGGCCATCAATATAGAAAGGGGTGGTCAGGACGATATTCTTCTGGGCACTGCCCGAGCAACCCTGGCTGCAATTTTCGTAGTCCACCTTCACCCAACCAGAATTGATACTGTTCTTGTTCGGCCATTCGACCAGGATCTGATTGCTGCCCTGACCAGAGACCAGGATGGCACCCGGGGAAACTTCCCAGGTATAGTCCGTCCCATGATACGGGACAATGGAATAGGTGGCTTCGCTGCCTTTGCAGACAGATGCTGGACCTTTTATATCGGCTGTGCCATCCAGGACGGGGATGCGGATCTTCGCCGGTTCTGCACATACGGCCCCGCATCCGGTAGCCAGCAGGGTGATGACTCCTTCAGGTCCGTTGTTCCATTCAATGGTCACCTCTGCATCGCCGGCACCACCCCCTGACAGGACGGTCCCTTCGGGAGAAACGGTCCATGTATAAGAGCAACCGGGCGCAGTAGTATAGGTGACGTGTTCTCCCGGACAGACGGTTCCGATACAATCGAGGTCAGGCACGGCTACCGGACGGACCCGGACCACCATAGAAGCCGTATCCGCACAGTCGCAGCCGCTGCTGGCCACCAGTTGGACAATATAGTCGCCAGGTGAATCAAATGAGATCAGCGGGTTTTTCTCCTGGCTGAGTCGTCCGTCAGATAAAGCCCATTGCGTCTTGGCAGCAGGTTGGCTGAAGTCCTCAAATGCGACATCCTGCCCGGCACAAACGTCGAGCGTATCAGGCGCCAACTGGCCATCCACGCCGATGATGGCATCGGGTACCGAGAGGATCTCGATGCATATAGCTGCCGGAAAATAACATGGATCCGAAGAGAAAGCCTCCAGGAACCCCTGACCGGGTTGACTCCAGAGGATGGTGACATCATTCCCGTTCTGCTGGACAATGGTTCCCCCTGATACAGAATAGGTGATCGGGGTTTGAGAGGGTACTTCTACGGAATAGGTCACCTCTGTGCCGGCGCAAACCTGCTCACAGTTTCCTCCCGAATTGGGGCAATAAGTACCTCCAAAAGAAAAGAGAAAGATCGGTTGTGGGGCCGAATAGTAGATCTGCATTTGGCCCACAGATCCATTGACAGTTGTGGCTGTAAGTGTATACAGTCCGTAATCCAGTGAATCAAAACAAATAACAAGGGGATTTATGGTGTCCTTGAAGTAGCTGATCCCATTGTAATTCAATTCCCATCCCGTCAGGATCTGAGAGCTCTGATTGTCTACCGAATACGTATGACATCCTCCACAGACCTCTACTGGCCCATAGATGCTCACCTGGGCCTTCAATTCTAAAGTCAAAAAGAGCAGGCCCAGGAAAAGGGCGAGGAGGGACACACGCATATCATCAGGTTTACAAAAGAGAGAGCAAATCGGCATCGAATGCTGCCCGGCACCAGTTGGAAATCTTCATGGGTCATCTTTAAACACCTTTGAAATCCAAACTGAAAACTACTCCAATTTCCTGTGAACCTTCGATCCGTAGCCCTGTTTCAATAGTATATTTGTTAAACGTTAAAATTCGACCCCTATGGCTTTTGAACTTCCAAAACTCCCCTATGCGTATAATGCTCTCGAACCGCACTTTGATGCGCGGACGATGGAGATCCACTATACCAAACATCACAACGGGTATACCAACAATCTGAACAATGCTCTGGCTGGAACACCAGGCGAAGGCAAGAGGATCGAAGAGATCCTCGGAGCCATCTCCTCCTACTCCACTGCTGTCCGCAATAATGCCGGGGGCTATTACAATCATTGCCTGTTTTGGGAAGTACTGACACCGAATGGTGAGGGTGAGCCATCCGTACAAACCAACATTCGCAAGGCGATCGATCGTGATTTTGGCTCCTTTGCCAATTTCAAAGAGGAATTCAGCAAGGCGGCCATGACTCGTTTTGGCTCTGGATGGGCATGGTTGTGCACCGATGCCAACGACAAATTGTTCATCACTTCCTCCCCCAATCAAGATAACCCTCTGATGGATATTGCTGAGAAAAAGGGAACGCCAGTCCTGGGATTAGATGTCTGGGAACATGCCTACTACCTCCACTATCAGAATCGCCGAAATGAATTTGTAGAGGCATTCTGGAATGTGGTCAACTGGGCTGAGGTTGCGCAACGGTACAACGATGCCAATGACGGCAAGATGAAGTAACGAATCCATTGAATGGAGGGAACGCCCACCATTCTGCACTTGATATGATGGAGGCATTACCTGAACTGGTTTTGCCTCCATTTTTTTCACCCAACCATGGTTCTCCTATGCGCCCTCGTCACCTCTTCTTCTTGCTACTGATCTTGAGTTTTGCGACAACCTTACAGGCTCAACGAAAAAGCTGGGCCGTCGGCGTGCAGATCGGAGAAAACTTCTCTACCCTGACTGGTGAGAGCGACTATGACTTCAGGCCCGGTTGGAGTGCCGGTATTCATCTGAGTCACTACCTCCTCAATGATCTGGTCATACGGCTGGAAGTCAATATAGATGATCGCGGGGCCAACCTCAATCCCAGCCTGAATACAGATCCTTTTGGGGCCAATGAATATCGATTGACCTATTTGTCCATGCCCATCTTGCTTCGTTATTCAACAGACACAAAATTCAAATTCATTGCGGGTGGCGGCCTCTCAGTAGATGTTCTCCTTGCAGATGAGGTTAGTTTTGGTGATGCGCCACCGAACAGTCAGCCTGATTTTCGCCGTTTCAATGCGGATCTAGTCGGTTGTCTGGGCGGGGCATACCCCATCACTGAGCGATTTTCCCTGACGGCGGAAGGTCGAACTCTTTGGAGTATGCAGTCTGCCGATCGAAATGCCGGGGAAGCCAGTCGTTTAGGTCGATTTATATCCTGGGAATTCCTATTTGGGCTCAATTTCTATTTATAGGCCGGTTTCGAACAAATGGAAAAAATCTTCAAATGATCTTCCCTGGCCCTTGACATTGCCTGTCCGAATCCCTTAACTTGTAGAACTACAAGCGATCAATCCCATGTATATATTCATCTCTGGCCTCCTCATAGGCCTCCTCTTTTTGTCGACGACCCTCCGCGAACGAGCCAGTTTCAGACGTTAATACGGTCGAACGACGCTTCATCCATTGCTTTCATATCTGTTGACCACGGGCAAATGCCTGATGGTATGCTGTCTGGTACCCTACCCGATACCATCTACCGATGGAAGGAGATACAGGGCCCATTCAGAATAAAATAAGCGACCCCGAGAACTCGGAGTCGCTTTGAACAATGAAAAGCTGATTGAATTCTTGAATTACTTTCGAGCCTTGATCGTACAGCCAACGGCACGGGTAAAGGTCTCTGCAGGTGCACGACCTTCTTCAAGAGCTCCGATGGCCTGTTCGACATATGGCTTTTGTACGGCCGCCGCATCACTGTGGTTGTCATCGATGGCTCCGATATAGCGCACAATACGCTGCTTGTCCAGAATGAATACATGCGGCGTACGTGTTGCACCGTACTGAGGATATACCCGCTGTCCTTCATCAACCAGATAGGCAAAGGGGAATCCTTTCTCGGCAGCCCGGGTTCTCATGGCTTCAAAGCTGTCGTCCGGCTGCATTTCCGGGTCATTCGGATTGATCGCAATGACAGGATAACCTTTCGGTGCAAATTTGCGGTGAAGGTCTATGATCCGATCTTCATAAGCGATGGAGAACGGACAATGATTACAGGTGAAAATGACAATGAATCCCTTCGCATCCTTATAGTCAGCAAGGGACACCATCTTCCCGTCCACATTCTTCAATTTGAAATCGGCGGCTTTATCACCCACTTTATAGCCTGGATCCAAAGCGGCCTGGGCAGCATATCCTCCCAGGAGGAAAACACATATCATCAGGATCGAACGTAACATAGGTTGGTTGTTTTACAAGAATGAGACAATTCTATCGGTTACTTGTTGCATGTGCTCATGAATTCCTTCAGTTCCTTCAGGGACTCAAAATCACCTTCCCGGAACACCGTTCTTCCATTGTATTGCACCAGGGTGGCAGGGATGGCACCCGACCATTCATCTGCTACTTTCGGGATCCAACTGTTGGCATCCGGGTCGGTCAGGACCACCACTTCCGCCTGGAGTTCATGCTCGCGAATAAACGGCATAAGGCGGGAGTCGACCTGCTTCGGAAAATCCAGGCTGACCAGAATGATCTTGACGGGTTGACCTTTGTATGCTTGCACTGCCTCTTCAAAATAAGGAAGCTCTTTGACGCAGGGTTTGCACCATGTCGCCCAAAAATTCACCACATACGTCGTGTCATTCGCCTGATCGAACAGTGGCTGGAGCTCTTCAAATGTCGAATAGACAGCCACCCGGTCATCCTGCGCCTCAAGTACCAAAGTCCCCAGCACGACCAACGCAATGGTCAGCATGAGAGAACGCCGTAAAGGCAATTGAAAGAGGTGGTAAACTTTCATGAAGAGAAGTGTGCACTACAAAGATGGTGATTCTCCTGTCCGAGTTCTCGGGATATCCCTTAAACTTGTGTTAAACCAATCTGCCCCCATTCCACTATGAATTCTCAATGGCCGCTTCCCGAACTCTGGCAGGAATGGTTGGGTAAGCCGCCCCCGCCCACCACTGCAAGGCACCTGGACAAATGGTTGAAACCCAAACTCTGGACCGGCGTTGGATGGTCCGCGCCCTGGCTTTGGGGGCAGGTCAGAACCAAAGGATCCCTGGTATATAGAGTTCTGCTCCATAAAACGTCCAAGACCAGTCAGTGCTCCTGCAGCTCCGCCTCCCAACCTTGTGTCCATGTATTGGCCTTGCTGCACGGGTGGCAAAGTCAGGCGCTGGTGGCTGAGGCTGCCCCAACTCCTCCTGATTGGATCCCGGAACGGATCCTTCCACTCCCGGATAAACCATCTCCACCACCTGCTGGCAAAACAGCTCCATTGGTTCCTCCAGCCAGAGTCCTGGAAATGGAGGCTGGGTACACTTTTCTAAAAGCCTGGCTCCTGGATCAAAGCCGGATGGGTTGGAAGGCCATTCTCGAGACGAGTCCCGATGCCCTGGAAGAAACGGCTGCCCGTCTGGTGGATCATCGACTCCCCGGTCCGGCTCGCCTGATCCGGGAGCTGTCCTCGCCTCCACCCTGGGGGTCCTCTGCCGATCATATACGACGCACCATCTCTCGGCTATACCTGGCTACACAAGGATTTATCCAGCGGGCACAGTTGACTGAGGAGGAGTGGATGCACCTGATGGTCTTTACGGGTATTACCATTCGAAAAGACACCCTGAAAAAGTCCCTGCCTGTGGTCGACCGGTGGCAGGTCCTCCACCTGAAGGAAGAAGAAGCAGAGGCAGACCTGCGCAGCCGTAGAACCTGGTTGTACGGTCTGAACACCGGGCGATTTGCCCTGCTCCTGGATTTTGCCTGGAAGAAGGCACCCCTTCCCCCACCCTTTGCAGTCGGCGGTGGCTGGAATGGTGCCTGCTTTTTCTATCCCGGGAGTGGACAGCATCGGGTGATCCTGGGAGAAGGGCAACATGCGGCTCTGCAAAACGTCTCCCTTCCCGCACATGCCAACTGGAAAGCCGCGAAAACCGAGCTGGCACTGAAGCAGAGCCAGGCACCGTTGCAAGCTGAACATCCAATCATGATCCGGGGGCTTCGGATTCGCCGTGTGGGTTCTGTGCCTGCACTGATCGATTGGGATGGACGCAGCTATCCTGTCATTCTTTCGGACGCTCAGTATCGCGACTTACTGGTCAGAGAAAATCAGGAGGGTCTTCATCTATTCGGATTGTTCCTCGATGGGTTTTTCCATCCGATGACCATTGTGGATGGGGAACAGCTCGCGGCATTACCATGAGCTGAACCTCTATAGTGGTTGGGCATTTTCGCTTTCAAAGAGACCTTTTGCAGCTCTCCGCACAGGGGGGAAGAAATAAATAAGCGAATTTTCGCTATTTAGTTGCAGATCACATAACGAATGTCTTAAATTAGTGCTTCGATCGACCGAAATCACTGCCATATGACCGACACCACCCAGCCTCACGTCCTGAAAGGAGGTGAATTCCTGATCACAGAAAGTGACCCACAGGATACATTTTGTCCAGAACTGTTGAACGAAGAACAGATGATGGTCCGCTCCACTGTAGAGGACTTCATCGTGCACAATATCAAACCGCGATGGCCTGCCATTGAAGCCAAAGAGCCTGGCGTGGCCGGAACCATCATGGAAGAAGCTGCTACGATCGGCCTGCTGGGCAGTCATATGCCCGCTGAATATGGCGGTATGGAAATGGATACCAATACGAACACGCTGATCAGCGAAGTGCTGGGCCCTGCCGGTTCTGTGACCGTCTCTCTGGCTGCGCATACGGGTATTGGCATGTTGCCCATCCTCTATTTTGGGACCGAAGCGCAAAAGCAGAGCTATCTCCCCAGGTTAATCAGTGGCGAGCTCAAGGCTGCCTATTGCCTGACAGAGCCAGAATCCGGTTCAGACGCCCTGGCAGCCAAGACCCGGGCAGATCTTTCTGCAGATGGCAAATCGTATGTCCTCAACGGACAGAAGATGTGGATCTCCAATGCCGGATTTGCCGACATGTTCATTGTTTTTGCCAAAGTCGGCGGAGAGCAGTTTACCGGTTTCATCGTCGATCGTGATACACCGGGTATTACCCTGGGCGAAGAAGAACACAAGATGGGGATCCATGGAAGCTCCACCCGAATGGTCTTTTTTGAAAATGCTGCTATTCCGGTCGATCATGTCCTTGGAGAGATCGGGAAGGGTCACCTCATTGCGTTCAATGCCCTGAATATCGGCCGATTCAAATTGGGAGCGATGGTTTGCGGCGGTAGCCAGTCTGCGATCAGCATGGCTGTCAAATATGCTCTAGAAAGATATCAATTTGGCAAACCCATTGCCAGTTTTGGTGCCATTCGGTACAAGATGGCGGAGATGACCATCCGGACATTTGCGGTGCAAAGTGCGCTCTACCGTATCTCCGATCTCATTCAGGATGCCAAGGCCAGTTATATGGCTGAGGGCAAGACCTTTGCCGAGGCCACGCTGCAATCAGCAGAGGAATACGCCATTGAGTGTTCCATTCTGAAAGTCGCAGGGTCGGAGACCCTCGATTATGTGGTCGACGAAAATGTGCAGATCCATGGGGGCATGGGATTTTCAGAAGAAGCCCTCGCTTCCAGAGCCTACCGCGATGCACGGATCAACCGGATCTTCGAAGGGACCAATGAGATCAACCGGCTCCTCATCGTAGACATGCTCCTTCGACGGGCCATGAAGGGAGCCCTGGATATCACGACTCCAGCCTGGGCGGTACAAAAGGAACTGGCCAGTATGCCGGGATTCGAAACGTTGGAGGGAGACTATGCCGCTGAGATCAAAGCGATCCAGGATTTTAAAAAGATTATCCTGATGGTCGCCGGTGGTGCCGCCAAAATGCAAATGGAAGGCACCCTCAATCTCAAGGAGGAGCAAGAGGTGGTCATGAATATCTCGGATATGATGATCGATACCTTTCTGGCAGAATCGCTCTACCTCCGGGTGCGTCGTCTGGATGGTGTGCCCACCACACAGCCGCGAGAGATCTATGATGCCATGCTTCGGGTCTTTCTGCACGATGCCACGGCCCGTATGCACAAAGCGGCAACTGATGCAATCGTCTCCTATGCTGGAGGTGATCTGCAAAAAACCTTTTTGATGGGACTGAAACGATTCCTCAAATACCCACCCGTCAATGTCAAAACAGACCGCCACACCATTTCGGATGCGGTGACTGCGGCTGGTGGCTGGTGTTTCTAGCTGATCAGCTCCATATCGATGGCCATCAGACCATCACGCTTCAGGTTGGGGACAATGGTAAATTCGAAGATATCATCCAGGCGGACGTGATATCCTCTGGGCAACTGTGAATAATGGAAGAAGATCTCCCTGTTTTGATATTCCAGATCGTAGTAACGCAGGAATCCATACCCCTCATCGCGGTTGTAACAGATCCCACGTACGCGTGAGTTTTCCTGTCCCCAGGAAGTCGCATCCTGGTCTGGCTTGTCGACCGGAAGCAGGTTGGGGATCAAAAAACCGGAGGTAAACAGATCCACTTCATTCTTGAGATCCCTGGAAATATTGCGGAAGGCGATCAATTCCACCCGGCATCCCTGGCTCTGCACTGTACTGACCGCACGAATGAAGTCTCCGTCTCCCGTCAACAGGACCAATTTGTCCAGGTTCCGGGATTGGGTCAGCATGTCCACGGCCATTTCGATGTCGACATTGCCCTTGGTCACCCAATCGCCAGCCTCATTTTTATACCGTCTGACCGGTTTGGTCTGCACCTTGTAGCCAAAGGATCGTAATACACTGAAGTAACCGTACTGCTTCTCCCGGTAATCCACATCTTCTTCCGCTCTTTCTTCGTCGAAGACCATGTAGGTATTCATGCGCAATCCCATCCCCTCCTGGAGGATGAAATCACGCAGGATGTCATACCGCATGGCATATCCTCCGTTCAAACTGACATTATAAGCATCTATATAAATTCCAACACGCATACGCTATATTCTATGATTTTGTCCTCATAAATGGGGAGGGCCGTAAAAGTACAAAACTATAGTCCCCAGGGTGAATAACCTAATATTGGCAGGGCTTCTGCCACAGACTTTTGTATTTATAACTTTTTTGAACGGATCTTGTTCAGACCTGGACACCTCGTATCTTGGTTGCTGAAGCAAATCATTCATGGATTCACTGACACAGATCACACTCGGCGCCGCTGTCGGCGAACTGGTTCTGGGACGCAAGATCGGCAACAAGGCCATGTTGTGGGGGGCTGTGGCGGGCACCATTCCGGACCTGGATGTGTTCGCTCGTCTCTGGATGAATGAGATCGATGCCCTTGCAGTGCATCGAGGTTTTTCTCACTCTATTCTGTTTGCGGCGACCGCTCCATTTGTATTGGGGTACATCATTGATCGATATTATCAATCCGGTGCATATCAGAAAAAGTGGGTCCGATGGGTCAGTTTCTCTGTCTGGCTACTGTTCTACCTGGTGATCACCTCAGGTGTGCTCTTCCTCTTTCGCGATTCCGCCCCGTTGACCATCGGTATCGTGGGAACCCTTTGTATGGCGGTTGGCGTCCTGCTCGTCCGGCATTGGAGAACCGGGTATTTACTGCAGACACCAGCTTCACCCCAGGTGGCATACAGGGATTGGGTCAAACTTCTTTTCTGGGCCATTTTCACGCACCCTCTCCTGGATGCTTTCACCGCCTATGGGACCCAGCTTTTCTACCCCTTTTCCAATTTTCGGGTCGCCTTTAATGTGGTGGCCATCGTCGACCCTATTTATACCGTCCCCTTCCTGGGGGCCGTCATATTGGCTGCGACGATGGCAAGGGACAGTCGCTTGCGGAGAAGGGTCAATATGGCCGGCTTATTCTGGAGTACGGGCTACCTTATGCTGTGTTCAGTGAACAAGTTGTGGATCGACCGCGTCTTCGAACGCAGTCTGGCGGCACAGGGCATTGAGGTCAGCCGTTTCACTGCCAGTCCGACCATTTTCAATAATCTGCTGTGGAGCGGGGTTGCCGAATCCGATTCGACTTACTATCTCGGGATGTACTCCCTCCTGGATGATGAACCGTTGATCCAGGAATTTGATCAAGTTCCACGCAATCACGCTGTACCCGAAGCTGCGGAAGATGATCATGCTATGAACATCCTGAAGTGGTTTACCAACGGGTATTATTATGTAATCCCCAAACCGGATGGCACCTACCAGTTCAATGATCTGCGTTACGGCACGCTTGGTGGAAATGAACCCATTGAAGAACGCTTTGTTTTTTCCTTCAAACTGACGCCCGGAGAGAACGGTATAGAAGTGAGTCAAACTCAGCCGGAAAACCGGGATATGGGCAAGGACTTTGAAAACCTGTGGCGGCGGATGCTGGGACGCGATCTCCTGGCTGAGGAGTCAACCCGGAAGTAATCCGGCTGTCTCCATGGCCTGTCGCAAGGACTCCAGGTGTTTCTCTCGCAGGGGCACCAGAGGGAGTCGGACTTCCCGCGAAGCGATACCCAGCAGTTCGAGAGCTCCTTTCACTCCTGCCGGATTGCCATCGACATAGATCCATTTGTGGAGGTCCAGCAGCAGGTTATTGTAATGCCTGGCCCTGGTAAAATCATCTTCCAAAGCGGCTTTCACCATGGTGCCAAATGCCTGTGGAAGGGCATTGCCGATCACGGATATGACCCCGTCCCCGCCTGCTGCTATGAGGGCCAGACTGGTGGGGTCGTCACCGGACCACACCTTAAATCCCTCCGGGCGATGTTTGAGGATCTGCATACCCTGCATGAGATGGGTGTTGGCCTCTTTGATCCCGATAAAGGTCTTTGAATCAGCGGCCAGTCGGAGAGTGGTTTCGGCACTGATATTGGAGGATGTGCGACTGGGCACATTATAAATGATAATCGGCAGGGGGCTAGCCTCTGCCAGGCGCATATAATGTTGATAGATGCCTTCCTGTGGAGGCTTGTTATAGGCCGGACTGGCCGATAATAATGCTGTGATACCAGATAGATCAAAGTCACCTATTTCTTCTACCAGTGCCATAGTATTATTGCCTCCAAAAAGACCGCAGACCACTGGCTTACGTCCGGCAACATGGTCGACTGTGGTGCGCACCACCGCCGATGCTTCCTCCATCGAGAGGGTCGACGTTTCCCCGGTGGTGCCGAGACTGACCAGAAAGTCGACTGGTCCAGACAGCACGTGATCAATGATCTTTCTCAGGGTATCCAGGGCGACTTTCCCATGTTCGAATGGGGTGACCAGGGCGACGCCCAGTCCATTAAGCGAATGCATGGGCAGCTGATTTGAGCATATCCAGCAGGCTATCAGCCCGAAGAATCATACTGAGTGAATCGTTGTCATGGCCATCGAGTTGCAGGCCATAATATTCCAGTGCAGGGGCGGGTGCGATCTTGATCGATGCCGCGACCCGAAATGCGATCCAGTCCAGTGGTAGAACAGTCTCGGTACAAACCTGGATCAGGAGATCAACCGGTTTCTTGATGATGGCATCTACGACCTCGCCTCGGGGTTCGCCATTCAGATCCATGGCTTTTCGGTTGAAATACGAATACTCGGATTCCGGGTGATCCAGCTTATCGGGGTAATAGCCGAGTATGGTCACCTGCATGTGGCGTTTCTCCCATAACGAAGCCAGCTTTTTCATCGCTGAAACATCACTAGGTTTGTCGGCACAAAACAGGATCAACGCAGATTTCGGTGGCAGGCTCATGACCGGTGCGGTCAAACGAGGTTTGCTAAGCGACTCCTTCCGCAGTCGCCAATACCCCCATCGATTACGCCATTGTTGGATCAAGGATACCATGATGTCCCTTCAAGGGTGTTCACGATTCCGTTTTTACAGGCTCTTCTTCTTCGATCTCGGCGAAGCGGCCCATTTTACTAAACTTCTCGATCCTGCCTTCAATACGTTGTTCAGGGGTCATCTCCAACAGCGAGGCGATCTCTTTTTTCAAATGCTTCTTCAGGGCTTTCGCCATCTCCTCGGGTGCGGTATGAGCCCCACCAGCAGGTTCTTTGAGGATCCCATCGATCAGTTCCAGTTCGAACATATGATCTGCTGTCAATTTGAGCGCTTCGGCGGCTTGTTCCTTATAATCCCAACTCCGCCAGAGAATGGAAGAACAGGATTCCGGTGAGATCACAGAATACCAGGTGTATTCCATCATAAAGACCTTGTCGCCTACGCCGATGCCGATGGCTCCACCGGAAGCCCCTTCGCCGATGACGACGCAGACGACGGGCACTTTGAGGCTGACCATTTCGAACATGTTGCGCGCAATGGCTTCGGCCTGTCCTCTTTCCTCTGCTTCAATCCCGGGAAATGCACCCGGAGTATCGATGAGGGTGACAATCGGGAAATTGAATTTTTCGGCCAGCTTCATCAGGCGCAAGGCCTTACGATAGCCTTCGGGGTTGGCCATACCGAAGTTGCGGTACTGCCGCATTTTGGTATTCACTCCTTTCTGGTGGCCGATGATCATCACAGACATGCCGTCGAGGCTGCCAATACCACCGACGATGGCTTTGTCGTCAGCAAAATTGCGGTCGCCGTGGAGTTCGACAAATTTGCGGCACATCTGTTCGATGTAATACTGGGTATAAGGCCGAGCGGGGTGGCGGGACAGTTGGACCTTCTGCCATCCGGAGAGGTTTTCGTAGATCTCTTTTCGCTTGGCTTTGATCTTCCCTTCCAACTCTTTGATCATGGGGGTGACGTCAAGGTCGCCCTCTTCGCCAACCTGCCGGATCTTGTCCAGCTGTTCGTAGAGGCTCTCCAGCGGTTTTTCAAATTCGAGAAAGATCATACACGCCTTGGTTTTCCGGCCGCGGTACTCGGACGGGGTATCAAAGTTAGCAAAGACTGCCCAAACTGAAGATGATTGAAAAAATTTCATCGACCCATTGCGTAAATCAAGAAACGGCACTACATTTGCCGTCCAGTTCGTGAGAACAAGACATGTTCGGTCAACTGGTCACCCCGGAACTCGGGGTGCCTGTCACGCAGGAAGGATGCTTCTTGCCATAAAAATTAAAGGTTCGGTAGTTCAGCTGGTTAGAATGCCTGCCTGTCACGCAGGAGGTCGCGGGTTCGAGTCCCGTCCGGACCGCAAAGGGGCCCTGAAAATTCAGGGCCCTTTGCATTTTATCCCTAATGACCCACCACACCATCCTCCAAAATCAGTTGGACGGCACCTTCACTTTCCGTCAATCTTCAGATCTGAAGAACCGCCAGGACTGCACAATTCTGGAATCCGATCTATTCTGAGTGCATTCCACATGGAACGAAGCAGTCAAATGAGAACATCTCACTTCTCCTCACAAACTGGTCAAATCGTGAATCTTATGTGTAGCAGATTAATTAGAAGTATTGTTAAACTTCAATCAGCTATGGCCTCCTAAAACTTTCTTCGATTCATCTCGATTGCACGGTCTAAAATACCGAATAACATGTTTACGACAAGAAATTATGGATGCCCTGGCAAAAAGTCACCGATATAGGTTAGCTGTAACTTGGAAACCCCTGCTTAGTATCCACACTTGCATAGGTTACTCATGTAATTAATTGACCATGTATGGATCCATTATTGAAGTATGTGCAATAGGATCTCTTCTCCTGCTCGAAATTAACTCTCTCTGCGTTTGCGGTGGAGGCACTGATCCATCCACCGATCGACTCTCCGAACTCTGATTCAATATCATATCAGGCCTCCTGATTTGGACCATTTATACTATTAGGCCATTGCTTGGTAGACTATCCGTTGATCAATGCATCATGCATACATATCAACGCATTGAATATCAAGACACTGCTACCAATATATGAGAACAATTAATAATTACAAAAAGAGAAAAACCTCGCTAGAATTATAATATTATTTAATACCACCCAAGCCTCATATAAAATACTCTAAAAGAGGAGGCAATCCCCTTCACTCAAGAGGGCTCAAACTTGCTTTCTGAATGTAAAACCTCTAAATTTAGTCAGGAAATTGAGGAAAATCTACTACTCCGCAAAAGTCCCAACCGGTTCAATCCGGAAGGGTAAACTGGGAATTAATGCATTACATGAAAAGAGAATTCATACAAACCTGAAAATGAAGACAGCCTACATATAGTATTTGAATATATAGATGTTTTTGTATTGCCTTGTAGTGTCAGCATAGGCAATCAAGAGTCATTCTTCCCAATCCAAGCTGCATGCAACTATCCCGTCTTCTTTTATAAAATTTGCGAATACGTTCATTTTCTTCATTTCTTTTTAAACGATCTTTTGAAGCAATAATGTGAGTAGAATTTTAAATATATTATTACAGTAATATATTATCTACAAGCCATTCATTGCATTCACAAATTGATCTTTTCGGATATGTAAAAATATCCCAATATCAATTGATCGTCAAAAGGATGTTAATGAGAATGAACGTCAATATATACATCAAAGTTGCCATCTGCTTGGTGATGCTAAGTATATCGACTGCGTCGTTATTCTCACAGAAGCTATGCGACCCTAGCACACCATATTACATCGTTGATCTAACAGGTCAGCCTGAAGGCGTATTTGTATCTAACTCTGACATACGTGACGGCGATTGTTGCATACCAAAAGAAAAAAATTGCATCGAATTCACAGTAACATTAGACCCTTCCGCACAAGGTATCAATTTTGCTATTATTGAAGGTGCTGTCCCCTCCGGGTCACTATTCTATCAAATTGATTGCGGGCCAAAAATACCCGTGGGAAGTCCAATCTGTTTAAATGGCGGCACCACATTCAATATTACATTTTGCAAGCCAGGTAAAAATCAAAATATTTATCAGATCACTTCCATTCCGACAATTTTTGTGCCAGATTCCGCTGTTGCCACCGTCAATTGCTCGGACACCCTTATGATAACTGGTCCGGATGCGAATACAACCACCTGGAAAGATATTACAGGTGGAGGCGCATACAACAAATATCTCTCCTGTACTAGTGGGTGTAATACCGTCATCTTTACACCTGATGAATTTGCACCTGAATATATTCAATACCAAGTTTGCGGAACCATTAACTCCACACTTTGTAATTCTCAATTCTACGTGTGTGATACTATTTTGGCGAGAGTTATTCCTAAGCTGGATGTGACAATATTCCCAGCAAATCCCACATATTGCGCAGACAGCATTGGTACCATTACCGCAATTCTGCCCCAATATGAAGATTACTACGACTACACTTGGTTTGATGGACCAAATGGCACAGGGAATATTATTGGCTCCGGAATTTATTTCATCCCGAGCACCACGGGTTATTATTCACTTGTTGTAGAGGATACAATATTGGGCAGTTGCTCTGCGGTTACATTTAATTTCAATGTAGTCATCCACCCACTACCCATTATAGATCTTGGGGCGGATATCAATATTTGCGAAAGTATGGAGATTACATTCGACCTGGCTGACAGCACCTCGTATATTTGGAGCCCTACAACAGGAATTACGATCGGGTCTGATTCTTCTATATTTCATATTTCTCCTCCATCTACTACATCGTATATTGTTCAAGCAACCAACTCTTTTGGATGTATAAAAAAAGACACGATAACAGTTACAATTACTGACTGCGTTGATTGTCCAGACCCCATTAGTGGCTGCTCCATAAAAGACACACCCCCCTATCAGGATTTAACAGAATTTATCGAAGGTGGGGCAAATTTAAATTTCATCTGCTCAATTAATTCGTCGTCATTTAGCTTATTCAACGAAACCAGTGATGGGTTGAGCTGTCCGGAAGTCATTCAAAGAGAGTATATCATTTCTGATATTTGCGGAAATACACAAGTCTGCAGTCAGATCGTCACTTATAATGATATCACTAATCCAGATCTCATATGCCCACCAACAATTATGACAGACTGCGACAGCGCGGAAGTTCCTGCATATTCAGACTTAATTGACTTTATTAATGATGGCGGTAATGTTTTTGATGAATGTGGTATTGATACATCTAGCTTTATTCTCCTTCTAGAAAGCAGTGATGGGTCGACTTGCCCGGAAACGATTACTCGTGAATATAGCATTAGTGATGAATGCGGTCATTCTGACATATGTACGCAGATGATTCTTATTCATGATTTGGAGTTGCCTGTAATTCCAATGGTTCAAAATATTACTATCCAGTGTATCGAGGATACTCCCGCCATGATCACCCTGGACTGGACCGATAACTGCGATGGCACTGGATCCGTTACCGGAACAGATGCCTCTGATGGCAATACCTGTCCGGAGATCATCACCCGGACATGGACTTATACCGATGCTTGTGGAAATGCATCTACTGAATCGCAGATCATCACTATAAACGATGACACCCCTCCTTTCTTTGACGCACCGCCTGCAGCCATTGCCGTGCAATGTAGTGTGGATGTCCCCGCTATGATCGACCTGGACTGGACCGATAACTGCGATGGCGTTGGATCCGTTACCGGAACAGATGCCTCTGATGGCAACACCTGTCCGGAGATCATCACCCGGAGCTGGACCTATACCGATGCTTGTGGCAACGCATCCACTGAAACGCAGATCATCACCATTGGCGATGACACACCTCCTGTCTTTGACGCCCCGCCAACAGCGATAGCCATCCAGTGCACTGCGGATATTCCTTCCATGATTGACCTGGCTTGGACCGATAACTGTGATGGTGCAGGAACCGTAACTGGAACAGATGCCTCTGACGGCAATACCTGTCCGGAGATCATCACCCGGACATGGACTTATACCGATGCTTGTGGAAACGCATCCACTGAAACGCAGATCATCACCATTGGCGATGACATCCCACCTGTCTTTGACGCTCCGCCTGCCGCGTTAACCATTCAGTGTAGTGCTGATATTCCTGCCATGATCGATCTGGACTGGACCGATAACTGCGATGGTGCTGGATCCGTTACCGGAACAGATACCTCTGACGGCAACACTTGTCCAGAGGTAATCACCCGGACGTGGACTTATACCGATGCTTGCGGAAATGCATCCACTGAAACACAAATCATCACAATAAACGATGATATTCCTCCTGTTTTTGACACCCCACCTGTGGCAATAGCCATTCAGTGCATCGCGGATCTGCCGACCATGATCGATCTGGCCTGGACCGATAACTGTGATGGTACTGGATCCGTCACTGGTACCGATGCGAGTGATGGGAACACCTGTCCGGAGATCATCACCCGCACCTGGACCTATACCGATGCTTGTGGCAACGCATCCTCCGAAACGCAGATCATTACCATCAACGACGACACGCCTCCTGTTTTTGACACGCCTCCTGCAGCCATTGCCGTTCAGTGCATTGCTGATCTGCCGGCCATGATCATTCTAGCTTGGACTGACA
>JAIPBE010000053.1 GCA_021738725.1 Saprospiraceae bacterium
TCCGATGTCTCAACATTCGTCTCTACCCTTGATACATGCCATTCCGTTCCAAGTTGAAGCAGCTTGTCAAAGAACTCTACTGTCATCATTGCTTTTCTTTACAAGTTATGATTTTCCACTAAAATGACAGTAGAACCAAATTGCATCTTGTCATAACTTAGTGGCATAAAATGCTTTCGGTATGTCAGTGAGACGTACAGTTTTATGGCGTCGAAGTGTGCGTGCGGAAAGTAATGGAGGTTATGAGTTGAGGAGGTTATGAGGGGGGAGGAGTTAAGGAGTTTAGGAGAAAGTAGACAAAATCAAACGCCCCTGCCGGACTAGATGCCGGCAGGGGCGTTTGATTTTACCATCATTTGACTTCCTGGTTGGATAGCATGACTTGATCGAGGCAAGTCGTTTACTTTTTGGGCTGGTCAGGGAAGTATTTCTGAATGAGGGCCTGCCATCTCGGGTCTTTCCGTATTTCTGAAAAATCAGTCACTTCCTGTAAATCCTCAACCGTTAACTCCCCGTTTCCGATGCCCTTTTCCAGTCCTTGTTCGAGGTAATTCCAGGCATCCTCGAGTTGATTCTTTTTTAAAGACCATATGGCAAGATAGACATACGTATCAGGATCTTCCGGTGACATCTCAAGTGCGCTGGTCAATGTATCCCAGGCTTTATCCAATTGACCTGGCAGGTGGCTGAAGGCATTCCCCTGAAGAGCGATAAAGACACTATTCGCTGAGGTGCGTTCCATACATTTCTCTATCATTGTCAGCACTTCCTCCCACCTCCCTTGACGTTGATATAAAACGGCCAGATTCCCATACGGAATCCAATAGGACGGCTTGAGTTCGATCGCTTTTCTAAAATTGTGTTCCGCCATTTCATCCCGTCGTGTATACATGCCAATATTTCCCAAATAAGCATATGTGCTGGCATAGGTTGTATCCAACTTCAATGATCGTAAAAAGCACTTTTCAGCATCGATATATCGTCCGGTTTTCAAGTATAGATATCCCAATTCGTTGTGTAGAGATGGCCTGTCGGGATTAAGGCCTATCGCCATTCTATAACATTCTTCTGATTCCGTGTAGCGGCTATTTCGCATATACAAATTTCCCAATCCAACCCAAAACTGAAAATTGGTTGAATCCAATTCAATCGCCCGCTGATAATTCAATTCTGCTTTTTCAGCATGCCGGGAGTCTTTATAGACACGGGCCAGATGAGCATAGAATATCGAATTGGTTGAATCCAGCTCCAATGCTCTCATATAGCATTTTTCCGCCTGGGGGTATTCTTTTTTCAGGATATGATAGATCCCCCAGGTATTCCAGACAGCTACTGAAGTTGAATCAACCTGTAACCCCATTTCCAAATACGGTCTTGCTTGATCGAGTCTATTATATTCTGTGAGGAGTACAAACGCCAATCCGGTATACGGCCTCACCCAATTCGGATAAAGTTCTATAGCTTTTTGAGCCATGATTTCAGCGGAGTCAGGCTGTAGGAGATGAAAACCGTACACATTGATCATTTGCCAATACGCTTGTGGTAATTCAGGCTGCCATTCGAGTGCCTTTTTGAATTGAGTCAATGCTTGTTGACCATCCTGTTCATTTGAACTTCCCTGAATATTGGTGAGGATATACCCTTTAAAAAAATGCATCCGGGCCATTAAAGTGGCATACATATAATGGCCTTCACCTAACAACTCAGCGGCGCGTTCCAGATATCTCGGAAAGGATTCGACTTTCTTTGAATAAACCAACAATGGCAAGTGAGCAGGTCTTTGCTTCGAATCCTGGCTAGCCACATCTTTCCCGGATCTCATCCAGTCATTCATCAACTGCTGGGCATCATCTTGCAGGGCAGCGGCATAGTTTCGGCGCATACTGGAATGTAGACGTGTCAACTGAGGCTCCTGACACAATTGCAAAAAATAATCATCTGCACTCTTACCCTTTGGTTCCAGGAAGTTTTTTTGATCCAGGGCCGACAAAAAAGCATTGTATTGTGCGACAATATTGGAATCAGCAGCCTGGAGCACTTCGGCCTCAATGCCCCTGGATTCAGTAGAAGCAAAAATGGACATATCACCCTTTTTCCTATCCTTTAGTTGCGCCAACAATTCTGGCAGTACATCGGTTAGCGTATCTCCTTTATTGCCTACTATCAACGGAATCTGGCTGTGAGGTGCGACCTCAATGGTTACATGATCTTCCAGATAGCGACCCATTTCCATCAGATTGACTTTCTTATCGATATTCATATCAGCCATTCCAAATAAACCATCAAGAAGGTGATAGCTGAAAGCGCCTCGGCCTCCACCCCATTGCTCTCCTTCAATACTGTACTCATCTGGTTGGCAGGAGAGGATTTTAATCTCATTGGCAAATTGCTGGGTCAGATTAGCTGCTGTTGCATGCGCCCCTCCTATTCCATTACCTGAAAGTTTACCTGACCGGCAAGCATCAGTGATCAACAATACCCTTGCTTTATTCTGAATGGAAAGAGTTGAAATGACATCTTTCAGATCCCGAACATTGAACGCGCCACCGGCCATATAAACTTGAGCTGGTGCATCCCAACACAACAGATAGCCGGGTTGAGTGATGCTTTTGCGCTCTACATCCCCGTGACCGGAGAAGTAGATAATCACTCGGTCGTTTTCACCCGCAACTTCCCAGAGCCAGTCCAATTGCATAGCAAACTGTGCAGCGGTAGCCCTGTCATTGAGTAAGACCTTCAGGTGGTCATCATCCAGCTCACCTCCTGCCGGAGACCGCAAAAAATTGGCAAAGGCTATTGCATCTTTATCTGCAAATCGCAGATCGGGAATGCCCTCATCCTGGTAGTCGGAAATGCCAACAACGACTGCGTATGTCGTCCCCATAGTAGAAGTACTTTCTACGTCAACGGGGGTAAGCCCTTTTTCCTGAGCCAGTAAGGATGAGCTGAGAAATAACAGCATGCATGTCCACCGAAGAAGGCCGGGGATACTCATGTCAAAAGAAATTGTGCCTGATGTGTAATCTCCCAATTTACTGAAAAACAGGAATTTTCCTGAAGCACAGACTACACCTCCCCTTTTTACGGGTCAAGGAGGTTATGAGGTTATGAGGTTATGAGTTGGGAGGAGTAAAGGAGTTGAGAAGTTGAGAAGTTGAGGGGGCATTGAACCCTGGCAGCCCGGTAGAACCCTGAGGGGGTTGAAAATCCACCCGACCATTGGCATGGTTATCCAATTTTATCGCTCATCACCTTACATCTTCCATAAGATGAGGAGGGTACCCCAGACGTCGAAGATCGCTCTCATGGACCTACACCTTCTCCAGCGTCTCCAGCAGGAAGCCCCAGAACTTCTGGACGGAACTCA
Source organism: Saprospiraceae bacterium (assembly GCA_021738725.1). Classification (GTDB taxonomy): domain Bacteria; phylum Bacteroidota; class Bacteroidia; order Chitinophagales; family Saprospiraceae; genus JAGNXB01. The sequence goes on from JAIPBE010000053.1 coordinate 3,368, forward strand.
CCTGCACTTTCTCATCAGGTGAGTGTGCTCCGCGGATATTCGGACCAAAGGAGATCATTTCCATCTTGGGATAATTCGTGCCGAGGATGCCGCATTCCAGACCGGCATGACAGGCATTGACCTTGGGTTCTTCCTTGTACCGCTTGCGATAAAGGTCGGCCATCAACTTGACGATCTTGGCTTCCGGGCGAGGTGTCCATCCGGGGTAAGAACCGTCGAATTCCACATCGGCTCCGATCAATTCGAAGGTGGATCGGATAGCTTCAGCCAGGTCAAATTTTTCGCTTTCGACAGAGCTGCGGGTCAAGCACATAATGGTGTAGCTGCCATCCTCTACAATGACGCGGGCCAGATTGTTGGAGGTTTGCACCAGGCCTGGAATATCGGGACTCATTCGGTAGATACCATTCGGACATGCATAGCATGCGCGCAACAAGTCGTACTGAAAATCTTCGCCTAGAACCTGTTTCGGGGTATCTGTTGCTTCAAAAACCAGATTCAGTCCGGGATCAGTGGTGCGATGTTCGTCCTTTAGTAAGGTCTGCTTGGTGGCCACCCATTGGCGGAAGGTCGCCTCCTGACTATCCGGGATCAACACAGTGGCAAAGGACTCCCGGGGGATGGCATTGCGCAAACTACCGCCATCGATGCTGGCGATACGCAGGCCCATCTTCTGATCGGCCTGGTAGAGCATCCGGTTCATCAGCTTGTTGGCATTGCCTCTCCCTTTATGGATATCCATTCCGGAGTGTCCTCCAGTCAGCCCGCGAATGCCAATGCGGAAGGAACTCATTCCATCTGGAACGTCTTCCGCTGGATAGTCGCCGGTAGCTGTCACATCGACGCCACCCGCACACCCAATGGTCAATTCGTCGTCATCCTCGGTATCCAGATTCAACATGATCTTCCCATCGAGCATCCCTCCCTGAAGGGCCATGGCCCCGGTCATACCCGTTTCCTCATCGATGGTAAACAAGGCTTCCAGGGGTGGGTGCGGAATATCAGTAGAACTGAGCAATGCCATGATCGCAGCGACCCCGATTCCATTGTCTGCGCCCAGGGTAGTGCCATCTGCATGCACCCAGTCCCCGTCCAGGATCATGTTGATGCCCTGTTTGGCGAAGTCAAAGGTAGTGTCTGCATTTTTCTGGTGGACCATATCCAAATGGCTTTGCAGGACGATGGTCGTCCGGTCTTCCATGCCTTTGGTGGCCGGCTTTTTAATGATGACATTTCCCGCATCATCTACGACAGTCTTCAACCCCAGGTCTTTCCCAAAAGCTTCGATAAAGGCGATGACCTTTTCTTCTTTTTTGGACGCACGAGGCACAGAATTGAGATCAGCAAAATGATTCCAAAGGGCTTTCGGTTCGAGGGTGCGGATATTCTTTGCCATAATAGTGTCCGTTTTTCAGGAGCCCAATATAGGAATTGTGGCTCTGACCCAAGCACCACTGAAGCAAGAATTAGCCAGGAATGAGGAATCTCCAGTTCCATACAATCTGTTTCCTCGCGTATCGGAAGAAACATAGTGGTTAATCGTTCACTTTTTTCCATTTTGAATAACGCATTTGTGTACAACCTGATACGATGATCAAATATTCCTCTTTTCTCGTAACGCTATTCCTGCTGGTTGGGACCATCCAGGCCCAGCAGCAGCGCTCGCTTCTTCAATCTGGGCCCATGGTGGGCTATTCGGAAATGAAAGAGGTCCTGCTCTGGGTCCAGACAACAGAAGCGGCGAACGTACGGATCGACTATGTGGAAAAAGGAACGCGGCAAGCTCCCCAATCCACACGGACGATCCGAACACAATCGGATCAGGCCTTTGTCGCCAAGCTGATCGCCGATCAGGTGGAACCGGGCCTGACCTATACCTATCAGGTATTCATCAACGAAGGTGTAGTGACATGCCCATATCCGACCGAATTTCAAACACAAGGGCTATGGCAATGGCGAGGAGATCCACCGGAATTCACTATCGCCCTGGGCAGTTGCACCTATATCAATGAACCCAAGGTGGATCGGCCTGGCAGCCCCTATGGACAGGATATGGGCATCTTCAAGGCCATTCAGGCCAAGAAACCGGATGCCATGATCTGGTTGGGTGACAATATCTACCTCCGGGAGGTGGATTGGTTTTCTCGAACTGGTATACAGCATCGCTACACCCATATGCGGTCACAGGAGGCCTTACAACCCTTTCTCGCCAATGTCCATCACTACGCTATTTGGGATGACCATGACTTTGGGCCAAATGATTCAGATCGGACCTATATCCACAAGGACAAGACCCGAGAAGCCTTCGAGCTGTTCTGGGGAAATCCGACCACAGGTTTGCCGGGACAAGAAGGCATCACAACGGCCTTTCAATGGGGCGATGTCGACTTCTTCCTGTTGGACAATCGGACCTTTCGCAGTCCGGACAATTGCAAGACTTGCGAACCGACCATCCTGGGTGAGGCTCAATTGAACTGGTTGATCGAAGCTCTGACCTCCAGCATTGCCTCATTCAAAATCGTAGCGATCGGAGGACAGGTGTTGAATCCGGCAGCGGTCTTTGAGAATTACGCCAATCGCCATGCGCCCGAACGAACAGAATTGTTGCGTCGCATCGAAGCAGAAGGCATCACTGGAGTGGTATTCATCAGTGGTGATCGTCATCATACCGAGTTGAGCAAGATGACATTCGCATCGGGGGTGGACATTTATGATTGGACCGTATCCCCGCTGACCTCTACCCCATCTACCAAGAATGAGAACGAGGGCAATACGCTACGGATGGGGGGCACCTATGTCAATGTGCAGAATTTTGGTGTCCTCAAAGTATCTGGCCCCCAGACGGACCGGGCTCTTACCCTGTCAACGTTTGATCAGCATGGTGATTTATTGTGGAAAAGGAAAATCCTTCAATCCAAATAAGCTAAAAAAGAGGATCCGGTAGACCGAATCCTCTTTTAGGTTTCATTCAAAGTGGAAGGATAAAATCCTCTCTACTTGAATCGTTTGATCTGATTATCCGCGCATGTAGCGAGCTACAACGGCTCCTGAGCGATCCTTCACGAGGATGCCGCGGCGACCTTTGGCGTCTACTACCAGCTCCAGCATGACAGGAATGTCCTTCCCATCTTCAGTGGTGTAAATACCACCCCATCCTGACTTGGTTTTCCGCACATCGTGCAGACCTACAGCAGAATTGGACAGACCATCATCAGGAGAAGTGTCAGAAGTACCTGAGCCTGAAGTGGCAGCTCCTCCGGAACCATCTGATACACTGTTGCTACCTGTGGTCGCAACAATACCTGTACTGGAGACAACAGCTGTTGCATCTGTACCATACAACTCATACGTGCCGATAGCATCACTTGGGATAGAAGTGTCCGTCTGAGCTTGAAGTGCAACACCAGCGAATGTGAAACAGATCAAAAGAAGAAATACATTTTTCATAGAAAAGCAATTAGGGTGTGATAAAATGAGAGACTTGGTTTGCAGCCTGCTGTGTGTGTCCGTTTTTATTAAATGACTTGAGCAGCAGCTGTTCATCCTAATGACACCTAACCTACGAAAAAGATACAGTTAGCATGAATAAATTTTGAAAAATGTTGGCATTCTTCCCCAAAAGTCAACCCTGCCAAGGGATTCTTTTTCATCTGGCCCTTCCTTCGGCTTCCTTAAACCTCTACCTTGGATATACATCTTTCCGATCGGCAGAGTGCCCCTTCTAAAGGCCAAACTGAGGACTTTCATAGCCTAGACGAGTGTTATACCTGGCGCACAAAAAAAGAAGAGGACCCGGTATGACCAAGTCCTCCTTTTTTGGTGTGCTTTTCAACTTGGCAATCCTGAAAGATTACCGTGCAGAATAAATCAGTCCTGGGCTGGACGCAAGTACTTGGCGACCACTTTGCCTGAACTTGTGTCAGTCAGTGTAACGGCGTTTGAAGCTCTGTCAATCGCAATGGCAACTTTCAACACTTTGCCATTTGACATCGTGTATTCACCTCCCCACTGGCCAGACTTCGATTTCCGTACGTTCGACAAAACACCTCCCTGGTTGGTTGAACCACTGGCATCAGTCGATGCACCTGAACCATCAACGGCTGCGCCGTTTTCATCGGAAATGGAACTTCCTCCTGAACCAACACTGGTGCCATCCTCAATGCCAGTAGCTGTTACAACAAGTGTGTTCGAACCGCCATCCAATACATAGGTGCCTTGGTCAGCTGTGGGTATGCTTGTTTGCGCATTTGCTGTTACTCCGGCGAAAGCAAAACAGACGAGAAGAATCAATACATTTTTCATTGAATAGAAATTAGGGTGTGAGAAAATGAGAGACTTGGTTTGCAGCCTGCTGTGGGCCCCAATTCATTATTTGGGTTGACTCGGCAGCTGTTCAAGCTAATGACACCTAACCTACGAAAAAGATACAGTTAGCGTGAAAAATTTCTTAAAAATGTCCTCCAACTACTCTCAACATGCTGACAATCTGCATTTTGCAAATTGAACTCTTTCTACACATATCCCTGCCAATCTGATCTACCATTCAATTTTTAACTGATGGGCCTTTCTTCAAATGCCCTGGAAGTCTTTTGATATCTCTTTTCAAAGTCCGTCCAGGAACATCTCCAAACCGTTGAATATGCCTCATCACCATCCTTCGGTCATCGTCTGATTATCCAACTGATCAAGCCTACATTGTCCAGTCGACCTTTCGTTTGGCATGGTGTACCTTACGTCCTTGATTCAAGAACTGGTTTATGGAATATGTAGCCATCCGGTTGTTTACCTTCTTTGTCCGTTTGATCCCCTGGCGCTTACTTCCACTCAAGACAGCTCCAGTGGCCTTCTTGCTCCATCGTATTTTTCAGTATCGCCGAAAGGTCATCTATTCCAATCTTGCACTGGCCCTTCCCGATCGATCCAGTGAACATGATCAGATCGCCGCTTCCTGTTACCGGAATCTGGCAGCGATCACCATGGAGACGTTCAAGGGATACTCCTCTCCTATCGACCGGATCCGCGCGCACTGTTCCATTGAAAATCCCGAATTGATCAATGAACTGGTCCAGCAGAGCCGATCGGTGCTCATTGCGGCCAATCACTTTGGTAATTTCGAATTTGCCGCGCTGACCATTCCTGGAACGATCCGTGTGCCAACCATTGGCATCTGGAAACCCTTCAAGAACAAACAGATCAGTGATTTCATCCATCGAAACAGGATCAAGGGCGGTATGACCCTGATCCCCGCGAAAGGGGCCATCAATAATTTGACAGAAAAAGGACGAGATCAACCGCACGTATCTTTCTTTCTGGCAGACCAGTCTCCATCCAATGAGGAGAAAGCTCATTGGGTGACCTTCCTGGGGGTGGATACCGCATTTATCCCTGGAGTGGAGGTTGTGGCCAGAAAACTGGATAGTTCTGTCGTCTATGCCGCCATGCGCCGGATAACGCCGGGACATTATACGATCCGGTATCATCTCCTTGCCGAGCATCCTGTGAGCCTTCCTGAGGAGGAGATCACAAAGCGCTATGCCCACATGATCGAGACAGATATACTGGAAGACCCTGGCAGTTGGCTCTGGACGCACAAACGGTGGAAAAAGCGACGGCCACCTGTCCATAAAGATCTATCGGTCGCCTAGACTCCCAGTGCTTTGGCCGCCCGTTCAAACGTCTCTGGCCGTACATAGATCACATAGCCGAACATCCCCTTTCCATCGCTGACACCGCTGGATGCAAAGACGTTCACTTTTGCTTTGAAAATCTTTGCATGGACGGCAGACAATGCCCCCAGATCATCGTCGCCCTGAACCAGAAAAGCCTGGTGCGGCCCATCCATTTTCAAGCCGATCTTGAAAGTCGCCTGTTGAAATGCTGTGTCTTCATCCGGAAAAATGGTCAGCTGAGTCTTGTCCGGGCCCACCGGAATAGCGGTGAAGGCCATCAGATTAATGCCCAGCGCCGCCAGTTGAGAGAGAAAGGAATACGACTCTCCCGGTTGGTCGCGTACCATCATGTAGTAATAGGTTACTCGGCGGATTTGGAAGGCCATGATCAATGTATTTTGGGACAGTGAATAACCGGATCTGCCAACAGGAGCATTCGGTGAATTTACCTCTGAATGTAAGCTAAAAATCGGAAACATCTCACGGAATAGCAAGTGATCTGCATTTTGAGATGTACAGCATGATCAAACACTTAAACAGCCATCCCCACCCGGGTCCCCTCCTCGATCGCCCGCTTCGCATCCAATTCGCCAGCGATCCGGGCTCCACCAACCACGTGGACATTCAAACCTGCCTCCCGGGCGATCTCCACCCATTCGTTCTGCTCCACCTGACCCGCACAGATCACAATATGATCGGCAGGAAAGAGGCGTGGTTGGCCTTTGACCTCGGTATGCAGGCCCTCATCGTCGATGCGGATGTAACGGACCTGACCACAAGTTTCGACACCGTGTTTTTTCAAATGCATGCGGTGGACCCATCCGGTAGTCTTCCCCAGGCTGGCTCCGAATTTTCCTGCAGATCGAAAGCAGATCGATATCTGCCGTTTCGAAGGCACAATGATGGGCCGTTGTAGGCCACCCCGGTTTGCAACGGATGCGTCCACTCCCCATTCGTCCAGATAGTGGTCCTGACCATTCGATTGTCCGATCAGAAACGTCGCCATATCGACGCCGATCCCGCCGGCCCCAATGATGACTACCTGATTGCCAGGCATTCGATCACCCCGTAAGACTTCATCATAGTAAAGCACTTTGGGATGGTCCATTCCCGGAATCTGTGGCTGGCGAGGGCGGACGCCAGCGGCGATGATCACCTCTTGCCACTGTCCTTTCTGGAGGATGTCAATGGATACACTGGTGGACAGATGGAGGATGACCCCTGTCTCTTCCATGCGCTGTTGATAATAGCGGATGGTCTCGGCATAGTCGGCTTTTCCAGGCACTCGCATGGCCAGATTGAACTGGCCTCCAATACTCTCAGCCCGTTCATACATATGTACTTCATGCCCGCGCTCAGCAGCGGTCACGGCAGCTGCACAACCGGCTGGTCCGGCACCCACCACCAGGATCTTCTTCCTGACAATTGTTGGTTCTATCGCAAACTCCTCCTCCCGGCATGCGGCAGGATTCACCAGACAACTGGCTTCTTTCCGTTCAAAAATATGATCCAGACAGGCCTGATTGCAGGCGATACACGTATTGATACTCGTGGACTTGCCCATGCGGGCTTTTTGGGGCAGGTTCGGGTCTGCTAGCAACGGGCGGGCCATAGAGACCATATCCGCTTCACCGTTAGCCAGAATGTCTTCCGCTACTTCGGGCGTGTTGATCCGGTTGACAGCGATCAGGGGAATATCGATCTCCTTCTTCATTCGGGCGGTCACCCAGCTGTAGGCTCCACGTGGCACGACCGAAGCGATGGTCGGAACCCGGGCCTCATGCCATCCGATCCCGGTGTTGATCACATTCACACCTGCCGCCTGAACCGCCCTGGCCTGGATAACGACTTCGTCCCAGGAGTTGCCTTCCTCTACCAGGTCCAGCATGGACAATCGGTAGATGATCAGAAAGTCCGCTCCCACCTTTTGCCGAATGGCTTTGATGATCTCGATGGGAAAGCGGATGCGCCCATGGATATCACCACCCCATTCATCTGCACGTTTATTGGTACGAGGCACGGTAAACTGATTGATCAGATATCCTTCCGAGCCCATCACTTCGATACCATCATATCCTGCCTCCTGGGCCAATGCTGCTGTATGGGCAAAATCGGCGATGGTCGACCGGATACCTCGCTGTGACAAAGTGAATGGCTTGAATAGGCTGATGGGTGATTTTAAGCGAGACGGCGCCACGACAAATGGATGATACCCATATCGACCCGCATGAAGAATTTGCATGGCAATTCGTCCTCCTGATCCGTGAACTGCATCCGTAATGATCCGGTGTTTTCGCACTTCTGATGATCCGGTCAGTTTTGCCCCAAAAGGAGCCAGCCACCCCCGACGGTTGGGAGAGATGCCCCCTGTAACGATGAGGCCCACTTCCCCATTTGCCCGGGTCCGATAGAACGAAGCGAGGCGTGTAAACCCACCCCGAGCCTCTTCCAGTCCTGTATGCATACTCCCCATAAGAATGCGGTTGGGTACCGTGATTGGGCCGAGGTTAAGGGGAGAGAACAGATGGGGGTAGGGCATGTCGAGCGTGCGGATTTTAGCTAAAGATAAGAGAAGACAAAGTGCCATCCAGCACCATGGTCGCACTTGCCCAACGTTCCAGGTTGTACATTCGTTTACCTCAGTGTTAGACCTAATATACTTAACACACATACTATGAAGCTCACCTTTACATTCACACTATTGATTTTCTGCTACGGGATTGGCAACACCCAAACCCAACTCCCCAATGCTGATCTGGAACACTGGACCACAGCGGTAAATGGAACAGATTCCCTGATCGGCTGGTCATCCAGCAATGCCATCGTGATCCCGCCTGTCCAATCGCTGTACCAGGAAAAAAATGCCTGGGAAGGAAAGTTTGCGGCCAATGTGGTCACCGCTCCTTTTGGTTTTGTCGGATATTCCACAGTCGGTGTCCTGGTCAACGGCGAAGCCACCTTCAGCTATGGTGGAGGTGGCGGTGGTGCCAATGTCGACTATGCCAGCGGTGGTGGCAACGCCATCACCCAGAAGCCACTAGCCCTGACAGGGTACTACCGGTCTGAAACGCTGAGTCCGGGTGACCAGCCCCTGGCAAAGGTCTTTCTGACTGCAACCGACAACATTACTGGAAAACGAGATACAGTCGGAAAAGGGCAATCAGTTTTCCCTCCCTCATCTGGTTATGCCCCATTTATCATTCCCATTGAAGACCTTCAACCCGGTATGGATCCGGATTCCATCCTGACGATCTTTTATTCTTCTGACCCTGTAAATGTAAATCCATTTGATGTTTGGAGTAATCTGTATCTGGACAGCCTTCATCTGGTGTACCCCACCACCAGTACCACCAATCCACAACAGGGCCATAATGCATTGAGCATCTATCCAAATCCGGCAAATGGCCCCATCAACTTGAACTGCCCCGCATGCCAGATGGTTGTCCTGGAACTCATAACCATGAAGGGAGAGGTGATTCGTTCAGAATCGATGCGCATCCCTGTCGATCAGTGGAGCATGGATACTCATGGTCTCGCTACGGGCCAATATCTGGTTCGTGTCCAATTACAGCATGGCTATCAGTATCAGAAACTGCAGATCTTCGCACAGTAATCCGTGAGTCCGAGGTTCAAGTTGTAAATTGAGGACAAACAGAGACCAATATGACCTCAGAAGCTGATCAGAAGAAATATCAGGAATGGCATGCGGATCCAAAAAACTGGAAATGGGGTATCTTCTATTACAACAAGGAGGATCAGCGCATCCTGCCACCCAAACGGATTGGCTGGTTGGGATGGACGATCAATTTTGCCAATACCTGGTCTGTAATTGTCTTTATCCTGATGCTAGCGGCCATTGCCGGCATATCCTGGTTGATTCGATAAATTCAGAATTAGGACATCCCACAAAACCAGGCTGTTGAGATCCCTCCTCCGTTGATTTGGCTTCATCGGTGGGAATCGGTATATTTATAGCGTTGCCACCTTCAAGCAGATGATAATTTGACCAGCGTGCTGTCCAGCTATGAAATCATTCAGGTTCACCCTCTTCCTTTTGTTTGCTTTGATCAGTACCTCCCTATCGGGACAGGGACAATACGTGCAAGAGTGGGAACTGTATATACCCAGCTATTCAACAGCGCAAGGCTCCTATGGCGTGGAACTTTATTCTGGAATTGGACAAAAGTTGAAGCACATCCAAACGCTGGATGGTGGCTTTGTCATCTTGGGTAATCGCATCCAAAAAGATACAGAATACTATCCTCAAATCTATGTGTTCAAGATCAATGCAAATGGTAAAATCATATGGCAATACCTGTACGACGACCCAGAGTCTGTCATGGATGACGCATATGACCTGGCAATGGACAGGGATGGCAATATTCTTTTAGCGTGTAAGCGTACTACATATTACAAAGTTATTGGATTTGATTTGGTGGCTGAAGATGCGGACTATCTGGTCCTCAAATTATCACCTTCCGGACAATTGATATGGAAGACACTCATCCCTGGAAAAAACAATAAAATCAATCGAGCGCAATCCATAGTCTGCGACTCTTTCGGAAACAGCTATACTGCTGGGGTAATGGAAGAGGATGTCACTTTCGACCTGGGATCCGCCTATCTCAACAAATTGGATAGTGCTGGAAATATTGTCTGGGAACTGGAAATTCCAGACAAGCGAATCGGGAATTTGAGATTACAGAAAAACATGCTTGAACTTGCTCTTTCCAAAAAAGGCACCACATTCCTCCGGTTCGATCTGGATGGCAACCTAATCGACTATAGCAACTCCCTGGAAGGATCGGCCAGTTCTATTAAGGCCGATCACTATGGCAATATCTACACCACTGGTTTCTTAGGCAATTTTCAATTTTTTAAACATTTTTCAGATTTCTCCTTGTCCTATACATATCAAAAACCTACCCTTCTGCCCGGCCCCGGGTTAGCGAATGAAGTAAAAAATTATTTTGTATCAAAGGACACCCAGATCTACCTCACGGGAAGGTTTTATGGTAAAAATGTAAGTGATTCAACGAAAAACACGTTGTGCGATCTGCTGACCGTCAAGTTGGATGCGAACGGTACTGTCATCTGGGAAGATCTTTATAAATATGACTATAAACGCACCTGTCAAATCGGCAATCATGTGACCGTTGATGAACAGGGAAGAACAATCGTCACCGGATACCAAAGTGTCACCCAAAATGGAGATCTTCTAGCCTCTCGGAATATGGTGGTCCTGATATATGATCCAGATGGAAACAGAGTGGACAGCATCTATCACAATGGGCCTGCAAATAAAAAGGATTCGGGTATTTACAGCAAGATCGATGGTGATGATCTGTATCTCTTTGGATGGTCACAAAATGAAGATGACCTGTACGATCATGCCATCATAAAGTATTCCAAAAAAACAACATCTACTGTTCCCGCAGCCAATTCTCTCCCCTATACTATCTTTCCAAATCCAGGACCGGCTGACCACCTGACCATCCATTGCCCGGCTGATCACCAAACCGTTTCTGTATTTGATATTCACGGCCAGTGCATATGTAGTACACAAGTCGGCTCTGGAACCCAACAGATCGACTTTCCCATGACACTTCCTTCAGGCATGTACACGGTCCTTATTGGATCCAGTCGCGATCAGATCTCTTTGAAATATCTTGTGTATTAATCATCTTGATTCAACCAAAATCTTTTATCCCCTCGATGTTCGCAGTCATTTATTCATTCAAGATCACGCCATCGAAGGAAAAGCAATTTCTACATGCCTGGCATGAACTGACGCACCTGATCTATCAGCACGAGCAGAGTTTCGGTTCCCGATTGCACAAAGAAGGGGACCACCGATATATCGCCTATGCCCAATGGCCGGATAAAAGCACGTGGAAAAATGCCGGATCCAAACTCCCCCGATCTGCAGATCCGTTCCGGCGTCAGATGAGGGACAGCTGTCTGGAAATCAAAACCCTCTATGAAATGGAGATGGTCGATGACCAACTGGCGCAACAACAATTTGCCACAACTCTTGAGCCATCATGAATTCGGGCGGCATTCGAGAAGCCATTGTCGAGGATATTCCAGCTATTCAGTTTGTTCGCCATGCCGTCCTGGAAAACAGACTTTCCGATCCAGGAAGAGTCACCGATGAAGATGTCCGTCAGTATATTCTGCACCGGGGAAAGGGCTGGATCTATGAGCAAGATGACAGTATTTTAGGGTTTGCCATAGGCGATCTTCAGGATGCGAATATCTGGGCATTATTTGTTTTACCCGAAGCCGAACGAAAAGGTATCGGCAGATTGCTCCATGACACGATGGTGCATTGGATGTTTGCACATGGCATCGAAACGATCTGGCTCAGCACGGCTCCAGGAACGAGAGCAGAGGGCTTTTACCAGAAGGCGGGATGGCAGGATAAAAGAATGACTGAACAGGGAGAAATCTATTTTGAACTTTCTCGAGCCAACGGTTAATCCTCATTCATTAAGAAATTTTCTGGTATCTTTCTTTGGTCACAGTCATTCACTAAGAATTTCCGTCCATGAAAGACGTTTTTCTCATCCTTCATTTTATCGGCCTGGCCATGGGCTTGGGCACCAGTTTTGCCAATCTGTTCTTAGGCATTTCCCTCTCAAAACTACCCCGAGAAGAAGCCGTTCGCATTTCGATGCACACCATTGTATTGGCTAAAATGGGACAGATCGGCCTGGCCCTCCTAATTCTCTCTGGTGTATTCCTGCTCATCCCGGAATGGGATAAGCTTTCTCATTGCGCCCTCTTTCTAACCAAAATGGCGCTGGTGGTCATCCTGACCTTTCTGATCATGAGGATCAGTGGCCACATTCAGGATGCAAAAATGGGAGAACCCGGTGTTCACCTGGCCAAGATTCCTGTCCTTGGGAAACTGGCCTTTATCACATCCATCCTGATCGTCATAATGGCAGTTCTAGTGTTCCATTAGGTCTGCTAAGACAGGCTCATTTCCTGTCTATATTGAATCATGGTATTCAAGGGGATGGCTTGGGTTCGGCGGCAGCCAGGATCATCTAATCCTCAGTGATCCTGAATGGATCAAGGATTATTCCCTTTCTTTTGAGGACAACGATAACCTTGGAAAATGACTGGCGATGAATTTCGTGTTTTAGCCCTTGGCCTGTCCGATGCGATAGAATTACCACACTTTGATCGGACTTCATTTCGTATCAGGAACAAGATCTTTGCGACGCTGGCACAGGATCAGGGATTGGCCTGCCTGATGCTAAAACCAGAAGATCAGGATGTCTTTGTGGCAATGGGCAAAGATGCTGTGTATCCGGTGCCGAACAAGTGGGGTGAAAAGGGGGCGACATATATGGATCTGAAGTCTGCTGATCCAGGCCTTGTAGTGGATGCCTTACAAGCTGCTTATGCAGGCAAAAAAGGATAAACCGGATCAAGACCTCGTCCAATTGTTGAAGATCTTTGCGCCACCAAGTCCAGACATGTAACTGACCCTGGGGAGAAAACAAACAGGCTGCCCGTGAACGGGACAGCCTGTCTTGACGTCATAGGATTATAAAACGCGCTTACTCTTTTATGATCATCCGCTGCGTGGCTGTACCGTGAGCAGTGCTGACCTGATAGATCAGAAGACCGGTGGTGCCCAGCTCATTGCGATTGATCGACAGTTGATTGTAGCCCTTATAGTAGTAGCCATTCCGCTGCAGAAGCTGTCGACCTCCCAAGTCAAATACAGTCATTAACACATCCCCTGCTTCGGGCAATTCGAAGGAAACGATAGTCTCCCCATTAAATGGATTCGGCTGGTTGCCGAAAAGGACAAATGGTTCTTTTGTGGCGTTGCTCACCTGATCCTTTCGGATGTTCAGGATGACATCAGTGATATCAAAATTCTGACTGACAGCCTCGGGAACGATCAATCCGCCATTGATATGAATGGCATTTTTCAACTCTCCTTTCCGAAGCGCTTTGAAAACCAGGGTCATCGTCTTGGCGTTGGCATTTAACACACCTGGCCAATCAGCAGCTACGGCAACTGAGCCCTTCTCTGCAACATGGTGATAGTTCACCCCTTCAGTCAGGGTGATCGCTTCTGTCCGGACCTCATCCAGCTGCAAGAAGTTCAGATCATACTGAAATGTAAATTGGAATCCTGCAAATCCGTCAATATTCGGAGATTGGAGGGTGACCTCAAAGGTCTCGCCGGCGTTCCAGTTTCGATCTATCGCTTCCAGGACCAGTGGCTGACTATTCCGAATCTCCGATTCGATCAGACCATTGAGCTTCACGGTACCATTGAGGTCTCCGATCTTAACGCCACGCACATCGAATACATGTGCATCCTCCAGCGGCTTCACCAGAAGATCGGATGCAGCTTCGACTTCTGCGAACGGATCTGTCGGAACTGAGAAGATATATGCATTGTTGACAAATGCCCAGGGCTCTGTGGCAGCAAAGCTCGTCTCTGCACCGATCAGCACTTTCCTCATAGACAGCAGGTCGGCGATACTGACGTCTCCATTGGCATTGACATCTGCAGCGATCAATTGATAGGGAGAAGCAAGCAGAGGCGAACCGGTCAAATGTCGGCGCATCAGGATCAGATCGGCAACAGACAGACCGTTTTTGTATGTGTCTTCTTTCGTCGCCTTCAGATGATATCCCCGGCAGGTCTGCGTAGGCCCAAAAGTGAATACACCATCCTCATCCGAGGCGGATAAGGCGTCATCCATATATTCTGCGCTCATAGAGAGTTCGACATCCTGGAGTGGTTCTTCCGTCAAATTAGCAACAACTGAACCACCGACCTCGACCTCGTATTCGGTGGCCTTACACATGTCATAATGTGACTCCATGATGAAGAGGTTCTTCTGGAGAACTGTGATATTGGAGTTGCGCATGACCACGTCATACAAGGTTGTGGACTTGATGGCTGCCTTTTCTTCAGCGCTCAAATCTGCATCATTCTCAAAGTAGAACCGGTCACCATCACGCAGGGTGGTGAATTGCTCTACCATCACCTGGATCAAGGTCTCTCCGAAAAGACTGCCGGGCACTTTTTTCTCTACCAGATATCCGACCCATGGATCGATATTATCAACGTTCACATAGGCCACTTTGAGAAAGTTGGCCAACTCTTCATTGTCCGTCAGTTCCAGGAAGGAGGTATACTTGGGCAACCCGAAATCTGCACGAGTGGTATTGAAATCTGCAAGTCCACGGTCACGACCACGCTGCATGTTGATCGCAGCCAGATCCATACCTCCGGAGCCGGGTCCACCGAATAGGAAATTTCGGACATCATCTACCACCTTTCCATCAAACTCCTGTTGCATCTGATGTGCCATCCCTTTCAACAGAGGATTGACACCTCCTGCAATCTGGATAGCTGCTGGATTGAAAAATGCATCCCGGAGGAGAATATCCCCTTCAGGAATGGTCCCGCCCAAATTGTTAGACCGATGCAGGTTGCTACTCAGCAGGGTATGTCCCAAACGATACGCAGCGGCTGAGAAGATATTGAAGATGCCCGGGTCCTGGTCGGATTTATAACCCGAATAGGCAGGCAAATTGACACCAAGTGTAGGCAAGAACTCACTATTTGTGATGTTCTGGAAGATCCCACCGACGATCTTTCGCGCATGCTGGTAGATCTGTTCATCTGTCCAGTCGGGGTTATTCCGCTTGATCACGTCGCACTGGTGGTTATGTTCACGTACGAACAGGGTGTGCAATGCCGTCAGAAAAATGTTCTCATTGACGCGTATGTCACCGCCGACAAACAGCTTGCTGAATTTCTGTGTAGCATTTTCGAGAATGGGCGCGGAGGGGTCCTGTGGACTATTCAGTTCGCCATCAATCGTATTGTAAGGGAGAAGGTTGCCAGTGGACACCTTCATCTTTCCATCCGTATAGGTCCGCAACCAGGCGGCATGCGTCGAGTCGGATCCGTACACGGCAGAGGCATCCACAAAGGCTGTGATTTGATTGGCATATTTACGTGGATTTCCCGCTTCCGTTCCCGTACCTGGAATAGTGGCTGAACGGGTCATGGGGATCATGGCACTGGGGAAGGCCCCTCCCGGATTGAATACGGGATCCGGAAAATTGATGGAAATGGGGAAGAATTCTGTGCTATTGGTGAATACCAAGGTGATATCATGGTCAACGAACTGACCAAAGGCCCACACATAGTCGCTCAATTTACCATCACTGAACAGGTCAGATTTCTGATCCATCAGATAGTTGGAGATCAGTCGAGGGTTCGCACGGCTGGCCCCGGCAGGAGAGCTGAATCCATTACCAAACGCGACAGTAGTGCGCGTCAGCATCGGCGTGTGCACCGCGCCCCATTCTGGATGATCAATATTATTGCCCCACCCGGAATAGGTGCGGACATTCTGCGCATCTGTGATCAGCGCAATAGATAAAAGGAGACATACAAGAGTAACTATCCTGTTCATGGGAACATGATTGATTCGGTGAATAAATCAGTCTTCGGGATAGTTTCGGGGTTGTCCTGGGATAGACGAAGGCAAAGCTAACCCGATTTTGTGGGAATTTCACCATTGACAAACCAGAATCATCCCGGTAATGGGTGGTCATTGGCTATTCATAGAAATTTTCGTGCCAATCATCAGGGGATCACCATGTTACAGACACCCCTGCGATCCAGTTTCGTCCTGCCTGAGGATAATAGAAGTTCTCCGTCACAGGATCACCATATATATAGGAATAGGTATATCCATTTGAGCTGTAAAGCTCATCCAGTACATTATTTACCTGGAATCGGACCTGGATCTCCCCTATTCCTTTGATCTGTCTGGCCCAGTGAACCTGGATATCCTGCACCGACCAGGACTTCAGCGACCGATCCTCATTGGATGTATTGTCCAGATATTGCTTACCGACTAACTGGCTCATCCAGATCAGCCCGAAGCCCTTCCATCCATCCCAGCTCAATTGATGACTGTAGACCCATTCGGGTGAAAAGGCAATGTCGACATCCCGATGTTCTATCCTGACTTCTTCAAATCCAGACGTATAATCATAGATGATCTCTTCAAACAGGGGGATGCGGTTCCGACTGATGCCCAAACTGCCCTTATATCCAAGGCCAAAACCCAGATCACCCGCTGCTTCGATCTCTACACCCAACCGGTAGGAATCCGGAACATTGGTCTTCAATGTGGCACCCACATCATTCAAGGCACCCGTGGGCACCAGCTGGTCTGTATAATCCATCCAATATCCATTCACATTCCAATGCCAACCTTTCCAGCTGATCCGGCTGCCCACTTCGAAGTCCACGAGGCGTTCTGGCCGAGGATGAGCTAATTCGGGAGCGTCGACATAGTCACTTCGTGAAGGTTCGCGATTTGCCACCGCTACGGAGCCATATACCTCCACATCGGGTCGGGCAGCCCAGGTCACGCCTCCTTTGGGATTGAAAAAGGTCAATCCCTCCTTGACATCATAGGATCTCAGGTCATTGTCCACCCCACTGGTTCGATAGTCTACCTGGCGCACCTGCAGATCACCGAACAGGCGCCAATCCCTGGCCACTTGCCAATCGGCCTTCAGAAAGACATTCCCATCCGTCTTGGTGGCGTCGCCGCGATAGTATTCGTGGTCCGGTTGGATTCCCTGGGCGTATTCGGCCCAGATGATCCGACCGAAATGATCCCCTTGATAGATATTCCAGGCACCTCCCAGATGCACCTTAAAGCGAGAGGATTCATACCGTAGATTTGCCACACCACCGATAAAATCATTCTCCAGCCATCGCCGGCGAACCAGATCGGTGGTGGATATCGTATCCTGACCGACGATTACAGGTCCCAGTCCGTATGCAGATCGTTCGTCCTGCAATCGAAACTGCTCGAAATAACCCTCTCCGTGGGTGTAATGCGCCGTGGCATTGATCCGCAAATGATCATTGAGGGCTCTTGAAAACTGTAATTGAATATTATCCTGTCCATACTGATCGACCTCATTTTCATATTCGTAATAGTTGTACGTACGACCTGAGGTCAGGAGGTTATGGGTTTGACCCGGGGTCAATCCGTTATTCGCCGCGTGGATCAGCATGGCTTCTTCTTCATTGTCGAGGCGTGACTGGGGCGTCCCCCACCAGGATTGATAGGTTCGTTCTTTTCCGGAAAATGCCAGCAACCGCACCAACGTGCGGTCGTCCTGCCAGGCCAGAGCGGTATAGAAGGATCTCAACCTGGCGGTTGCCCGATCGATATACCCGTCAGATTCAATCATGGACCAGCGGGTGTCCATTGTCCAATGTTCCTTCAACAGACCTGTTCCTGCTTCCAGGGTCGCACGGCGGGTGCCAAAGGACCCAACAGAGGTGGATAGTCCACCATAGGCTTCGGTTCGAAGCGTTTGTGTCTGCAAGTTGATTGTCGCACCAAAGGCACCGGCGCCATTGGTGGAGGTGCCCGCACCTCGCTGGACTTGAACATGATCGACCGAACTGATCAGATCCGGCATATTCACCCAAAACACCGCCTGCGATTCTGCATCATTCACTGGGACACCATTGATGGTGACATTGGTTCTGGTGGGGTCACTCCCCCGTATCCGAATGCCGGTATATCCAATACCCGTGCCGGCATCCGATGTCGAAACCACACCGGGTGTGTATCGCAGTAAATAGGGAATGTCCTGCCCCATGTTCAGGGGTTCTATGTCTTCTGCTGTCATCTGGCTCACCGTGAACGGGGCGTCGGATTCTGCCCAGGTGCCGATCAGTTCGAGGGTCTGCAAGGCATAGATGGAGGGTTGCAAGCGGATAATGACTGGTGCAGATGCCGGCAAAATGATGGTCTGGATCCAGGACTGGTATCCGAGGTAGCGTATCCGTAATTCAACCGAATCCGCGGGCGGCAAGGATATGATAAACCGGCCCTGATCATCAGTGATCCCACCGGGGCCATTCACGATCTGGTAAGCAGCTGCGACCAGCGGTTGATCCAGTTCATTCAGGACCTGCCCCTCCATTGTCAAGAGTGCCTGTCCCTGTGCGACGGTTGAAAGGTATAACAAGATGCTGATGGAGAGAAGGCGAAAGTGGTACATAGAAGATGATCTGTTAGATGGATCACCGG
This sequence comes from Saprospiraceae bacterium, assembly GCA_021738725.1. GTDB lineage: Bacteria > Bacteroidota > Bacteroidia > Chitinophagales > Saprospiraceae > JAGNXB01. The sequence goes on from JAIPBE010000053.1 coordinate 22,167, forward strand.
GATGCCTTCAGAAGAGGATGCTGGCCGAATTGCTCATCTTCCCTTCCCGGCATGACCCGGGCAGGTTCAATGGGTATAATCTCAGTCAGACGATCTAGTCTGACACCCCGATGTAACGTGAAGGTAGGCCAAAGCGATCAGAATAAAAAATCGCGGATAGCTGACCAGGCTATCTCTCTTCGGGTGGCCAGATCCCCCTTGAGGATGGTATAGGGCCACTGTTCCTGGTCGAGGATGTTCAGATGTCGCTCAAAGAGTGCCTCCCGTCCATGTTCGTGCTCGCGAAGTGGATCGGGCTCCCAGGGAAGGTCGGGAGCACAAAGCAGATAATGAACAGGCGCTCCCCGGTGATGGAGAGCCCGGACCCAGGATGAACAACGGTTGTATTTGACCTCCAGCCAGATCCGATAGGTCAGGAGATCAGTGTCGGCGACGACCAGACCCGTGTCGGATCGGCGGCATACCCCTTCTTGTCTGCTCCATTGGGCAAGGGCCATGCGGTAGACGTCCGCCTCCGTGTAGGCGGGTCTCCTTCGTGTGAGGATCTCCCTGGCCACCTCGGTGACCAGAGGCAGCCCCAGATCGAGGGACAGTTGCTCTGCCAGCGTGGTTTTTCCAGATGATTCAGGGCCTGTAAGAACGATAAATGGTCGAGGACTGGACATACCTGCAAGGTACAATGACGATCATCATTTGCAGATCTATGATCCAGAACCGACCTTTACCGGATCATGCATGATATAGAGCCTCATTTCCACTGGCGTGATCATTATATCGCCGCAGAAGACAAGCGGTCGCCGTTCTACCGACGGCAGTATGATGAATTCAAGTACACCCAAAAGGTGTACAACTACTTCATTCATCCACAGTGGGACTATTTTGGTTCAACAACCCTCTATGGCAAAGTACTTTTTGTGGATTACGACGAAGGATTTGCCATCCTCGAGTTGATCGGTGAATGGAATGACTGTCTGCATAATGATATCGAAGCATTGAAGCGCAATCTGATCGACCTGATGATCAAAAAAGGGATCTACCGCTACATCCTGATCTGCGAAAGTGTGTTCAACTTCCACGCCGATACAGATGAATATTATGAGGAATGGTGGGATGATATCAAGGAAGAGGACGGCTGGATCTGCCTCCTCAATACGGAAAAACATGTGTATGAGGAGATCCAGGATCGGCGGCTGGACCATTATATCCATGTCGGTCCGCATTTTAATGATGTGATCTGGCGGCCACGGCGGCCCGAGTTGGTTTATCTGGCCGTCAACCAGCTGGTGGATACCGCCATGAAGATGGTGGAGTGATTATCAATCTTGTTCAGTTCTGTTTTTCACTTCGTCTTTAACATATTTGACCGGATCGAATATGGTTAAATAAAGGGTATCCTTTTCAGAGATGGAAACACAAAAATTCAAGGAAAATTTTATTATCCCTTCGTTGCAAGGATGATCCTTCATCCATCAACAAACGCTTTTTTCTTTCACATTTTCCAACTCCTACGAACACCGATTCACCATTCCATTCAGGCAGGCACCAGTCATCCGCATTTCATCATCTCGAATAGTCTATCAGGCATTTACCAGATGAAAAATCCTGATTTATATTAAATCTATCATTGACCGGTCAATTCCAACAACTTCAGTGTCGTCCGCCAATTTCGAGAGGTGGCATTGACCTTTAATTTTGACTCCCAAAAATTATTATTCAATTTGGTTCGCCCTGCGCCCTCATTCAAATACAAATAGATCACATCATCCTGGATCACAAATTCGTCCCGACCCAATGTCTTTGTATCAATGTCGGGGACAACAGCAGGAATTTGATCCAGGAAAACGATATAGATCTTCGCCAGGTCTACATTCGGGCGAGAGAGATAGGGATTGCCATCGATGACCTTTTGTAATTTCTCAGCAGTCAGAATTTGGGTGGGCACATCAAAGCCATATTCCTTCTTGATGGCAGCCTGAATCGTATCGACCAGGACAGGAAGCGGCTGCTTGTCTGACTGGAAGGCGATATTTCCGCTTTGAATATAATTGCGGACCTCTTTCAGTCCGGCCTTTTCCAACAGACTGACCAGGTCCTTCATCTTGATGAGTTTCTGACCGCTGACATTGATGCCGCGCAGGATGGCGATGTATCGTACATTATTCATCAGACACAAGATTATAGTGTTGGCCGGTCATATGTCAGATCATTCTTTCCGGTCAATATGAACAGCACGGAGGATAATGGGAGGATGCAAAACTCTGTTGACACGTACGATCACCCATCCGGAGGCCAGGTGGGCAACGGGAATCTCAATTATGGAGGCTTTGGTCGCTGGATGCTCCAGCATGAACCGCCCCTGATCATCGTACAACTCAATAGAAATGGGATCCTGGATCTTGAGCAAATTCACATACAATAGATCGGAAAATGGATTGGGGAATACGCCCACCAAAGAATCTGAAGCAACAGGAGGCTCAACGATGACCGTATCCTCTGGTACCACTAATGTATCTTCTGGCACCACAATCGTATCTTCCAGTGGCATTAAGAAAGTAAAATCCTGATCCGGAAAACCAGATTTGATCGGCTTTGGTTCCTCCTTGAAAAAAAGCCAACTCGGCTTCCACCCTGGTGTATTTGTCCCGATGGAATGTACTGTGACAGAAAATCCACTGACCCACACATGCGATGTAAATCGAACCCAACCAGTGTCGATTACGCCCGGTGATGATTCCAGGATAAAGAAGGCGTAGGCGTTGTCCAACTTCGTCCAAGCCATAGGTCCACCGCCGTTAGAAATTGATCCGATTGCCGGATTATTGTTGTCAAACTTCTTGGATTTCCATGAAAGTGTGTCTGCCAGACAGTAGCAGATATCCCCAATATAATACGGGACCAGAACATTGCCACTTGGCCCATACCGACATACTTTGAATAATGGATTCCTGTTCCCTACGTACAGTTGACCCGAATTTAATTTTGGGTAATCCTTATTCAGCGTTGTCAACCCCTCGAACGCCATATCCCAAACACCATCACCATTCACATCGAGGGTAAGATGTCCATCATATCCATCATAATTTTCTACATGTTTGAATACATGGTGGATATACTTCGTGTCCTGGATTACAAATTGACCATATCCACATGACTGGGCGAGCATGAAGACCAGACTGAAGATGATTCCCAATCTGGCTGATGAAAAAACGTGGTATTTTGATACTAGTGTTATGTTAATCATAAACTGACGGATATAGACGTTTGAGTTTTATCCTTGCGCTTTTTGTGGTAAACTGCCAATTAATTTTCGAATTCTTATTATTTCGAGATTCCTCCCAAGCTTTTACTTCCTCTTCAATTTCCTTTATGGTCGAGATATGCCTGTTTAAACATTGCCCATTGAGTACATGCAATTCAATTTCGGCCATATTAAGCCAACTTCCATGTT
>JAIPBE010000054.1 GCA_021738725.1 Saprospiraceae bacterium
TGTCAATCCGCTAGAGTGGTTGACCGATATTCTCAATCGGATTAGCGATTACCCTGTCAACCAACTTGAAGATCTCTTACCCCACAAGTGGAAATCAAGTCCTCAGAATTCCTAGATGTACTTGCTCGGACGGATACGGTGAAGGTGATCAATTCAATGGGCAATGGAGCCGGAGGATAGGTGTAATCGAGGCAGTCGATGTCGACTGAACTTATAGCTGCACAACAACTTGGGTTCATGTTTGCATCTCCATCTGAAGGATCAATATGACCCAGACCCAAGCCATGAGTTAATTCATGAATGAGGACAATTGTATAATCAATATTGGTACACACGCCAAGTTCATTGTTTATTACAACGTACGACTTAAGGCCATTTAACCATGAGACACCGTCAAATGTGTGGCTACCTCCTGCATAAAGTCCTCCCACAGCCAGCGTTCCAGAACACTGATTACTTCCGTTGATTGAAAGATCAACAATATCATCACATGGATCATTATAAATAACCAGATTGGCCCTGAGAGGGACTGCGTCATAAAAATTTCCACCATAGGCTGGATTTGCTCCACAAGTAGGCGTAAAACTAAATGTCCCAGAATAGTTGAGATTTATCCCCTGGTATTCTGTATTTAATTCAGTTACTGCGTCTGAAACATAGGTATGTGCCAAGGTTGCTGGCGATAATGATGAGTCACCACCAAACTGGCTATAAACCAACATATCGTCTTCTGGAAAATCCTCATAACGAGCATATGTACCTCCAAAATCCAGAAACGTACAATGACCAGGCGCCGCCCGCATATCCACCTCCAAATCCTTCACCTCTCCCTCGGGCAAGGTCAATTTCTCCTGCCAGGGGATCTTACCGGTCACCACTTGACGCAGATGCTTGATCAGCTCCTTGGCCAGCATTACTTTCATCTCCTCCGGCACGACGCCATCCGGCCGGGGAAATGCATGGATCTCCTTAGATTCTTTGGAAGGAATGAAGAATTCCACACCGTTGATGGTCCGCAGATAAAACTGGCCGTAGGCCAACATCATCGGTTGCCAGTAGGGAGCATGATCGAGCGTACTCAGGAAGAGCAGATAGGTGGTACCCTTCTCAAAGACCGGATCTCCCCAGATGGCAGTCTCCCGGTTGCCTTGCCGGCGCCACCAGGAATCCAGATCAAATGCCTCGCCAGTTTGCAGATCACCCTTGATCACTTCGGTCACCACAAACGGAGTACGTCGACAGAGGCCCTTGCCTTTCGCTTCCAGGCGGGTATCGCCAGCCCGGACCACCACCACCGCATCTGCGGCCAGGGCCATATCACCGAGGTTGGCAAAAGGAATGATCGTCGTCGCGGAGAGTCGGGCTGAAATGGCCACCAGGGCCAGATAGCACCCCAGAAGGATACGATTGGGGAGGAGCATTGGTTTGGGAATTAGAGGGACCATCAATCTCCGTTATTTTGAAGAAAAAGGAAAGGGCAGTAGAAAAAAACTTGTCAAAAAAGTGAACCTATGCCCGACAGTAGGGTACCTGCTTCAAAACACTGATCCATGATCCTACGCATCATCCTCTTCCTCTCTCTGCTGGTTTCCTCCTGCGAAGCGAAGGCCCAGGAGCCTTCCCCTCAGGAGGTCCACCCGATCACCGAAGTAGTCCATGAAAATGACTGGTACCTCCAGCAGGCAGAGGCCTGGAAAAAGAAGACGATTGCTGAGCCCACCAATGCCTTTGCCTGGTACAATCGCTACAAAGCCCTGCGATATGCCGACTTCCCCCGCATTTTTCGGGACACTGTCTACAAGGCGGAAGTGGCTGAAGTGGTGGAAGAAATGGGGCGGGCCATCCCGGAAAGTTTCGAATATGCTTACATCCGCAACTGGAATGCCCATCTGGGTGAAGATGCCTGGACCTGGTTGAATAAAGCACATGCTATCGACCCGACCCGACCGGAGGTGTACAGCGGCTTTCTGACCCGCTTCGAATTGGAAGGAAACTGGGCCAAAAAGACCGACTATGCCCGGCAATGGTATGATACCCGCACCATTGCTCCTTCCCTCCTCTACCTGGCCAAGAATATGCTGGAGTCCGTCGACCAGAATGGCATCCTCTTCACCCATGGCGACAACGACACATACCCGTTGTGGGTCCTGCAGGAAGCCAAACATATCCGGCCAGATGTGACCGTCATCAATCTATCGCTTGCCAATGATCGAATCTATTTTCTCAAGCTGATGGACCATCGTCAGATCCGGATCAATCTGGAGCAGATCGAACAAGTATTTGACAAATTGCCACAGGAGGAAAAACGCGCCTGGATGATCCGCCATCTGGAAGAGATGAACCAGGACCGGCCGGTATATATCGCCCTGACCGTTGGCAACAAAAACCTCGAAGTGCTGGAGGACCAGCTCTGGTGCACTGGTCTGGCGAATCGGTATACGCCAGAAAAGATCGATAATATCGCCATCCTGCGCCGGAATATCGAACAGCGTATGCTCCTGGATCATCTCACCTTCCAGCCCTATACCGAATCCTTCCCCTACGAGGATGGACTGGCTCAGTCGACTGTATCGGTTTATCTCACCCCCTTTCTGACCCTGACCGAACATTATACAGAGGCCGGCATGGCGACGGAGGCCAACCGCTATCGGGAATTGGCCCGACAGGTGGGCCGCCTGTCCAACCGGGAATCCGAAGTAGAGACCTATCTTGAGAAGTCCCAATCCAAACATTGATCCGATCAACAGGATGAGCGATCCGTTGTCTGACGAGCAGTTGATGATCCGCCTCCAGGAGGGTGACACCGCCGCCCTGGAGGCGATCTACTATCGGTATGCCGACCGGCTGATGGGCTTCCTCTATCGCATGGTGGATGGTGATCGTGCCCGGGCAGACGATCTGCTCCAGGATGTCTTTGTCCGTCTGGCCACATCAGCCAGCGCCTTTGATCCCACCCGTTCATTCCGGCCCTGGATCTTTACCATTGCGGCGAATCTGGCTCGTAATACCCAACGAAATCATACCCTCCGCGTGGCCCATCATGACAATCTTCCGGAGTTCGAAGAGGTCTACACCAAGACAGACATCAGTATCGATCAACTCGATCATGACCTGTTCCGCTCTCTACTGGATCAATCCCTTCGAGTGGTAGCCCCGGACAAGCGAATCGCCTTTCTTCTTCGGTATCAAGAGCATCTTTCTCTTGCGGAAATTGCGGAGATCCAGGACTGTGCCATCGGCACCATCAAGTCTCGCATCTTCTACACCCTTCGCTTTCTGGAATCTTCTATGACGACATTCAGACCTGAAAAACAATCCTCATGAACACAAATCCGATTTCTGATCAGATCGAACAACTCCTCAAAGACAAGGATGTTTCCGCCCTCACCAAGGATGAACAGCAACGAGTCATCCGGGAGTTGGGCAGCCTGGACGCCTATGCCCGATTGCGGACCATTGCATCCCGAAGTCAGGAAGTGTTCAGCCGGGAGGCGATTGTCCCCTCAGGAGCAGTCCTTGGAAATATTCTAGCCCGGGCAGAGAAAGCCCACCGACCACAACGAGAAAAAAAGGTCTTTTACCAACTTCCGATCCCTCTGTATCAGGCCGCCGCCACAGTCCTCCTGGCCATTGGATTGACCTGGTGGTGGACATCATCGAGACTGACCTTCTCGCAGGACCCTGTGGTCATCACCTTGGTGGATACGGTATATCAGGAAGTGGTCCGAGTGGATACCATCCGCATGGAGGCCCCAACAGTACCTGCTTTATACACTAAATCGAATAAACCCCGTAAGGAGGTCAGTACAAAACCAACTTTGCTTGCCTCGAATGAAAATCGATCACCGGATTATCGGTTTTCGAGAGGTGATTATCCCATTACCTCGGCTCATCGATCCGGCCAATCGCTGCGAGAACAGCCGTTGATCTTTGCTCTGGATTCGATGCCAGGAATGGAACATGTCTTTGCGGCGGATAAGGTATTTTAAGAGAAGGTATTCATGGCAAAATACAGGAATTGGAAATGACCGCAAAGAGATATAGAGTGTTTGAAAACTTCCGAAGTGCCATTCTATTCTTTAATGGTGGTTTAGACTTGTACCCATTATAATGACAGTAGCACCTTATTTTCAATTGGAGTTTCCGCGTTCGCGCATTCAGGATGCTGACGTAAGAGGCACTCTGTAATTACACAATATCGTCTGAATTTACTATTTTTAAATGCCCTTCTTCGGGCAATAGAAATGCATTTGATTGCTCCAATTTAGTTTGAATCTCATCCATACTCTCCCCATATATTGTCGAACTAAATTCATGAGCTCTTGATAGCATACGAATATATGGCTCCGGATCATGTTGTCTTGTCAATCTTCTCAAGGTCAGTATGTAATCATCTCTAAACACATTTGGTATGATCATTTTAGATTGATTTGCCGAGACTAATTCAGCATTCATCATGACACGTGCTATTCTTCCATTTCCATCTAAAAAGGGGTGAATTTCACTTATCACGAACATGATATAAACTGCTTTTGCAATTGGATTCTTTAATGCTGAATAAAATTCAAATCCCTTCATCAAGGTACCCTTTACCAGGGCATGATCAACAAAGGAAGATTGTCCGGCAAAATTATTTTTGCTTTTAAATTCCCCTGGCATTTTATCTTTCCGAGCGGAAAGAAGAATTTTATGACGATACTGGAGTAGTGAAATTAACTCCTCTGCCGATTTCGGCGTTACACTCATTTCTGTCCGATTCGAAACAATTTTATAAGTACCCAATATATCATGTGAATCTTGACTTCTTGTAGGCATAGGCATTTGTGTTTCTATTATCTTTTTAGCCTCCTCAATTTCGAAAACTGTTCCTTCTATATAGTTTGAAAAGTATCCTTCATAAAAAGCAAAGTATCTAAATGAATTTAGCTCTATATTCTTTTCCTCAAATGATCTAAACTCAAATTGATTCAACTCTCTGAAAAGTTTTTCAAACAGTTCATATCTATGAGGATCAAAAGGGACACCAAATACTCGTGCAGTGGCTAATGAAGACGTCAATATCTTTGAAGAATGAGTAGATAATAGAGCACTTATTATTTTATCCAGTTTTTTGAACTCTTCTTCCATTTCTAATTCTTCAGAAATATCTCTTGCCCTATCTCTTAGTTTATTAAGTTCCGCTTCACCATTAACTCTTACGATTTGATCTAGTCTCTCTTCAATTTCTGGATAAGTCAGTGTCTTTGAATCCGGACCTGGCTTTCTAGATATCTGCAGGTTTTCTAAAAATGCTCGCTCACGTTGCGAAGCATAAACATCGCCCGAAAGTAGATTGTCTCCTTCGATGGGACCATGCCCTTTTAGAAATCTTATTACCAGACCTGGCAGTCTGGTTTTTTTAGTATAGGTGTATGTTAAGAATATTTGATTCGTTGATGTTGGTTGAAATTCCAATGCCGATCGATGACTCAATACCGCTCCAGAGAAAAGTTTCCCTAGAATTGTGAAAATATTTCGTCTTACAATTGTTTCTGGAGATTCTTCAAGATTTCCCGTATAAAGCCGGGGAGCTATTTTCTTAAGCTTTCCTTCTTTCTCTAGTTTGGATATCTTCTTTGAAATGTTAGGATCTGATGATCCAAATACGACCTCTTGTAGATGTATAGGTAAATTATTTTCCACTTACTTCGTTTTTACTGATCGTTTTGATAAATTTTTTCCAGCATATGCGAATTATTGGCAAATATATTCCATCAAGAGCCATAAATGCGAATATTTTCTACTAAAATTGCAATTCAGGGTCCAGGTGATAAATATTTTCCACAATGATGCAATATGTGGCAAATTTTTTCCAACAAGGTGAGGTTTTGATCATGATCATCCAGTCTCAGGAAATTACAGACAACGTCGTTGAGAGCATTCCCACTTCAATCTTTCACTTTTCCCAAGTAAGGCCGCCGATAGACAAGCTATCCATTGGACTTTTTTGTAGAGCCTAACGTATTGGTTGTCAAATTAATACACATCGATGGCGTCTTGAAGGCCTTGCCCCCAACAGTTGCAGGATATCTCAATTGACAAGTATTGAGTAGAGGGTGGAGCATAAGCTCCACCCTTCAGATATCGCAAACCCAACATCCTCCCTGGCCAAGTGTCTTGACGGGAGCATTTGCGCCTACTCCACCACCAATTTCTGCACAGCGAGGAGTTGACCTCTGGCGTCTTCCAGCCGGACGACATACATCCCGCTGGTCAGATGGGGGATGACCAGCTGCACACTGGACTGCCCCCTAGGCCACGCACTGTGCAACACCTGCCGCCCGGACAGATCAGTGATGACGACAGAGGCCACCACGTCCAGCAGCACAGGCGAATCGAACCCGATGGTTACATCACCCGAGGCCGGATTGGGAGTGAGAAATACGGGGTACAAGGACGGAGGCAGGGGCTCCCGAACGGCCGTAACGATCTGCTCGCCCTCACCACAGCCCGGAGTCAGGCACCCTACACTGTCCAGCATCAGCACCCAGGGATTGGTGCCGCCTTTGTCCTGGGGTCCATTGATCAAGCCCACCACCGCCAGGCGGCCGTCATCCATCTCCACCACCGGGCCAAAAGCGCTGGAAAAGATGGTGTCTGGGTTGATGCGCAGGTAGTCCGGATCCCAAAAAAACCGATCCCAGAGGATATTGCCAAGAGAGTCAAAGCGGGTGATCAATCCAAATGATTGTGCATACTTTGAAGGTAGTCCACTCACACCAGTGACAATACCCCCAGACGCAATCACCCCGCCATCTTTGGCACAGGTGGTGTTGGTGTAGTAACGGATCTCATTGTAATTGCTGATGAGCTTTTCCGACAGCAGTTCCCCGTCTTCATCCAGGATAAAGGCAAACGGTGGGTCAGACAACAGCCCCCCCGTCATGGGATCGTACAACACCGAATCGACATGGGCCTGGAGAAAATACTTGTCAGTGCCCAAAGGGCACACATTGGTCAGTTGATTCAAAGACATATTTCCACCGTAGATCTTTTTCCAGATCACATTGCCCAGGGTATCCAGCTTGCGGATGATGGCCTTATCACCCTGCAAGGGGATCACATTGCGCTCCACCATGATCAACTGTCCGTCATGACTGGCGATGATGTCTCCAGCACCTTTACAGTTCTTGTATTCGGTATAGATCTTACTCCATAGTTTATTCCCCTCCAGATCGGTACAGACCAGGTAGGGGCTAGCATATGCCTCCCCCGGATTGACGATCATCCCCAACATGTACACCTTGTCGTTCAACACATACTGACAATACCCTAGATTTTGAAGATCATCTTCAGTGTATTTACTCATTCGAATGAGATCTAATTCCTCATCCAGGACAAGCTGCATCATATTGATCTGACTCCCATTCTGAAAGGTTGACATGGAATAAAACAAGCCATTGACCGGATCCAATCCTCTCTCGGGCTGAATATTCATGGTATCATTGCCAAGATTCACCCAATTCAATACGTTCCCACTGTCCGGTGAAACAACGAAGTATAGTCCACATACCACCCCTCCTGGACAATTACTCTTTGATTGGATCATCAGCCCTTCGGGGTGAGCACACATATACCAAGCCCTTTCCGCAGAAGATCCAAAATCATAGACCTTACTGAAGGTCTGAGCCGTAAGCAAGGTGATGCTGACTAAAAGGAGAAGAAGTAATGAAAATCGTTTCATATGAATAAATGAAAGATTCTTACAAGGTTGGTTTTTGGAACGCTTTCATGAAAATTCAATAAGAATGGAAAAAACATTAGGTCTTACCATTGGCGCATATTAAAATGCCAACATATGTGTGACAATTTTTCTCATTGTTGGTACACCCATACAAAGCAAATAATTTAGTCATTAAATAGCCAAACGAGTCTGAACTGTTTTCAATATACCCTGATTTCTTGAAAGCTTCTGCAAGATTATTGAATCAAGAATATTCTTGTATGTTTTTAAAACAGAACGGGCCGCCCATGGGCAGCCCGCTCTTCGCCGATATGTTCACAAAAATCTTTTGGCTTTTAGATCAGCCTTATTGCCGGATCATCTTCCGGGTTTCTTTAAAGTTCGGTCCTTCGATCCGGTAGTAGATCAGACCACTGGGTGGCAGGATCTCTCCCGGTACGGAGATCTCATGGTAGCCCGGAGGGTACTTCCCTCTGAACTGGGTGATGACCTGCCCGCTGACATCCAGCAGGGTCAGGACCACATCTGCCGCCTCGGGTAGTCGGAACCCGATCATGGTCATATCCCGGAACGGGTTGGGTTTGTTCTGATACAGAACCACTTTTTCTGCCTCATCCGGCTCCTGATCACTCCATGCCAGAGCGACCCCTTTGGCCAGATCCGCTTCGCCAGAGGCAGCGATCATCTGGGTGATCACTTCTGGGCGCATGGCCTTCGAGTTCAGGTAGAGCGACTCGCTGAGTCGACCGGCCTGACCTGCGGTGAAATGCAGATGCAGGAATCCGGAACCGTCCTGAAGACCCACACCATAGGTGTCTGACCAGCTCAGGCGCAGAATGCCTTGATCCACCTCATCCAGTCCCATATTGCCGTTATCCATTTTCAATTCTTCCGCGAGGGTTTGCAGCCCGCCGAAGGTCAGGATATCCGGATCCCAGCCCAGGGCCATTTGCAGCGCCTGGATATTCTTGAAATCCTGAGTATGCAGGATGACTTCGACGGCATCGCCTGCCTCGATCGTCTGATCCAGTGCGCTGAGGACCAATGGACTCTCGTCGTCACGGACCAGATCATTCCACAAGCCATCATCAAAGGCATCTCCATTGATATCTCCGATCTTGACGGCTGTCAGATCGACACCGCTGACCTCTCCTGTGATATCCTGCAAAGGGATCATTTCCAATCCAGGTGTGAGCAAGGGGTTGGACGGGTTCATCGGAATCGCCGGATTGAGGAATCGCCACGCCTTGTTCGGCGAGACATCCAGTTTCGGACTGAGGATCCACTTGCGCAGCTGGATCACATCCGAGATGGAGATCACTCCGGAGAGATTCGCATCTGCTGCCAGCTGTGACATCGGATCACTGAGTTGTTTCACCCCGAGCAAGTGCTTCTGGATCAACAGCAGATCGTAGGTACTGACCCCCTGGAGAGGGTCCGTCGATTTAGAACCGGACACTTGATAATCACCACCAGGGGGCAAATCCTGGAAACTGTATTTTCCATCGGCTCCGGTCATCATTTGTTTGTTGACAGGTCCGGTCAGCAAGATCTGGGCGCCGGAAACCGGATCGCCCGATTCTGCCATGATGGTTCCCATGATCTTGGTGGGTTTTCCGGATGGACAGAGGTCCATATTGTCCTGGACAAGAATATAGGTCTTGCAATAATCCTGGTTGCCCAATTCATCGGTCACCCAGATCTGCACATAGTTGGTGTCCAGGTTATCACAGGTGAACATGGTATCGACATTATTCACATCAGCAGAGAAGGAAAATTTCAGATCCCCGTTCAATGAGCAATTGTCATAACTCTTGTTGTTGAAGAAGGATGCCTTTACTTTGGCCACGATCTGTCCTTCGCAGAGGCCGAGGTCGACACTCAATCCCCATTTGCAGATCGGGGTGGGAGGTGACAGATCGGTCACGTTAATCTCCAGGGTACAATGGGAGAAGTTACCACACATATCGTTCACGGTAAAGGTCACCTTGGTCTTTCCATAGGGATATGTCCCGGACGCATCGGCGCCTTTTTTATCGGAGTAGGGTGAGTTGTTGGTGATCTTGACGTTGGGGTTACAATCCGTCACTTCCAACAAGGGCACGGTCACATAGGAGGTTCCGCAATCGCCGTCTGCGGCGACTTCGAGGGTGGGTGGACAGTTGATGATCGGTTTATCAATGTCCATGACCTTAAGCAGTTGGACATGGGTAAAGATGCCTCCCGCACCGGGGTTATTGGGATCATAGATGCAGCAGTCCACGACTGTCCAGGTCCGGAGGATTTTATAACAACCCGGATTGGCTACGACCAGCACTTCGTCCTTGTGTCCGATGGCGATAATGGAACAAACCGATTGATCGACTTCCGGTTCTTTGTATGGTTGTTCCAATTCATCCACCTGGAGAAACTCGATCGGAGTACAGCTGAAGAAGGTGGTATCGTCCGGCCAGTTGATAAGGTCATCACTCAGCGGATTGCCGTTGATGACATTCAACGTCTGCACACAGGTTGCTGTATTCCCTGATGGATCTGAACCGATCCATTGGCGGATGATCAAACCGGATCCGCACTTGTTTCGCTGATCATCTTCGGTGTAGGCATTGCTCACCCCACAGGCGTCGGTAAAGGTTGCCGTCCCATAGACCGAAAGATCCGGGTTGAGCACATTGCAATCGACCATTGTGTCAACCGGGCATTCCAGGATGGTCGGAGGTACTTTATCCTGCACGGTGATGTTGGCTGTACAGGTGACTGTGTTACCACCCAAATCCATGACCTGGACGGTCACCGGAATGGGGTTGTTCTTGATATCATCACAGGAAAAGCTGACTGTCACCCCAAAGGCTGGCAGCGGTATTTTATCTGTCCGACGAGCCAGAATAGAACTGATCCCGCAGTTGTCGTTTTGGGTAAAGAGTAAAGTATCGGCCGGGATGTCCACACTTCCGGAAGGAAGAAGGTTGATGCCCAGGTCCTGACAAGTGATCATGGGTGGAGAATTGTCGACCACTGTCAGCTGAAAAGAACAGGAGGCAGTATTGCCTACCACATCGGTTGCTGTATAGGTGATCAGGTGGGTGCCAACAGCAAAGGTGTTCGGTGCACCATAGGTAAACGGAGCCCCGTTGTCGGTGGCTGTGATGAAGGCCAGACCGGAACAGGTATCCACCACCGTCGCCGGTGGCAATGTGGTCGTCACGCTGCAATTGTTCGGTGATGACGAGATGGTCAGATTAGCCGGGCAGGTGATCTGGGGTGGTTCATTATCCGTCACGGTAATCGTCTGCTGATAGGTGGCCGTGTTTCCTATACAATCGGAAACCGTCCACAATCGACCGATGGTCAGTGGATTGGCTGGCGGGTTGGGATCGTTGGTATCTACATATCCCACCGTAAAGCCGCAATAGTCGCCGGTTTTCAGTGGTCGGCCATTGAGGAATGGCTGATCTGTCAGAGAGAGGTCGTACGGGCTCCCCAGGCAATCCAGATTGACGACCTGAAATGGCGGTACGATATTATTGATATTCTGATAGGCCAGACTGATGGTTTGTGAACAGGTGGCGGTGTTGCTCCCCTGATCTGTAGCGGTGAACGTTCGTCTGATCCGGTAGGGGACAGTTGGGCAGGATCCATTCAACTGAAGGTCGACCCTGGTGACGACGAGTGGGCCACAGTTGTCATTGAATGTAGGCGTGGTCACATTGGCAATGGAGGTATCCGCATTACATTCAATGGTGACATCCACACAGTTCGTGGCGATGGTCGGGGCGATGTTGTCCACTGCCCGGATCTTGACCGAACATGTCTGTGCGGGAGGTCCTGCGTAGGAAATCTGGGCTGTATACAACTTGTACAATTGGTTGACGCCCAAAGTATTCCCACCAAAGGGCAGGCCATTTTGATCGTACAAATCAAGGATCAGAGGATTGCAATCCGGATTGTTGGCGATCAGTGCAGCCGGGTTGACGGTTGCAGAGCAGTTGTTATCCAATGGAATATCAACAGGGCCGGTAAGGCACTGCAAGTTGCATTGGGCGTGGATGGACTTGGGCGCAATGGCCGCAAGGAGGAACAGGATGAGTGTTCCGATAGAGGGGATGTGGCGCATGGGATATTCAGCGTTTTGGTTTTCCTATAGGGTGACTACAGGAGCGAGCCTTTTCCGCCGGTTCCATACATGAAGGGCAACCCATGAGAGACTCATAGGCATGCGGTTCCTGCATCTTCAACCGGTGGGTGTGTGGGTTTGGGTTTCTACGCGATTCCGCCCGGATGTTGACGCATGATAAAAAAGACAAATATTATGCCTAAATCATATATGAATAGGATAAATACAAGAAAGTGGGTAGGAAAAGGGGTGTTGGGCGTTGGGTGTTGGGTAATGGCCTTGAGCCAATTGGCTGAAGGTTACCACGGATGCTTCTCGTTACGAAGACTCACGGCCTTTCGCTGTTCGCCATTCGCTGTTCGCAAAATGCGTCAGTGGCTGACGCCACCTGGGCAGTGGGGTCTATGTAGATAGGTAAAAGGCAAAGGGTATAGGGCAAGTCTGCTAGGTTCCCCTCTCCTGGAAAGGAGAAGCCTGCCCAGACTGACGAAGGAACGTCTGGGGATTTAGGGGTGAGGTTGTCACCTCCCTCCGAGTACTCGAGGTCGGGGCTGTTCGCGGTTCGCTTTTCGCTTAGCACGTCAGTGGGGTCCATATAGAAAGGTCAAAAGCGAAGGGTAATGGGCCAATCAGGGAGCTGCTCCTCACCTTGGAAAGGAGAGGCTGGGTGAGGTTATCACCCTGAGCACTCGGAGTCAGGGCTATTCGCTTTTCGCACTTCGCCATTCGCTGTTCGCAAAATGCGTCAGTGGCTGACGCCACCTGGGCAGTAGGGTCTATGTAGATAGGTAAAAGGCAAAGGGTATAGGGCAAGTCTGCTAGGTTCCCCTCTCCTGGAAAGGAGAAGCCTGCCCAGACTGACGAAGGAAACTAGTCCAGACCGACGAAGGCGCGTCTGGGCGTCCGGGGATTTAGGGGTGAGGTTGTCACCTCCCTCCGAGTACTCGAGGTCGGGGCCGTTCGCGGTTCGCTTTTCGCTTAGCACGTCAGTGGCTCGCGCCACTTGGACAGTGGGGTCCATATAGAAAGGTCAAAGGCGAAGGGTAATGGGCCAATCAGGGAGCTGCTCCTCTCCTTGGAAAGGAGAGGCTGGGTGAGGTTATCACCCTGAGCACTCGGAGTCAGGGCTATTCGCTTTTCGCACTTCGCCTTTCGCTCTCCACGTTTGTGGCTGACGCCACCTGGGCAGTGGGGTCTATGTAGATAGGTAAAAGGCAAAGGGTAAAGGGCCCAAGCAGAAATGTTCTCCTCTCCCGGAGTGCTTCGGGACCTACCTTTTCTGGATCCGGAACTTCAGATCCAGATCGTAACATCTGCAGAGAGAGCCGCTTGATTATTCACCAATTCCGAAGGAATGTAAATATGGCGTTGGGGAATCCGAACCCAGACGCTAGCGGTCTGGATCCAGACCCCGAGTTCTCAAGGCCAGATGGCGAATCGTCTGGGCGCCGAAGACCGAAAATCGAATTCCCATTCCACATTGTACCTTCACAACATGATCAAACTCAAGGTCGCCGATCTCTTCACCCTGGGAAATCTCGCCGCCGGATTCAGTGCCATCCTGACGCTGGATGTCCGGCTGGCAGCCGGTCTTATTGTCCTGGGAGCTGGCTTCGATGTGCTGGATGGACTGGTAGCCCGGGCGATGAAGCAGCAATCCGAATTGGGCAAACAACTGGACTCACTGGCCGATATGGTGACCTTCGGCGTGGCTCCGGCTGTACTCTTCTTTCATTTGCTCCCACCCGGACTCCTCACGACCATTGTCTGTACACTCATCCCCGTCTTCAGCGCCTGCCGGCTGGCCCAATTCAATCTCCTGCCGTCCCAGCCCTTTTTCATCGGATTGCCCACACCAGCAAATGCCCTCTGGTATGTCGGCCTGGCGCTATGGGTCCCGCAGCCACCGGAAGCATTTGCTTCGATTCCATTAATCGGCATTCTGCTCAGCCTGTCCCTTTTCCTCTCCGTATTGATGGTATCTCCTGTCCGCTTCCCGGCGGTCAAAGCACTGCGACAGAAACGCCAGGATGGTTACATAATGCTCGCCGGACTGACCGGACTGACCGTGCCCCTCCTGGCTGGCCACCCTGCGATGGCGATCAACGGCTTCCTGAGCCTGATGATCCTGGCCAGTATCATCGTCAGATTATTTGGCAAGAAGTTCTGATTCATTTCAATTTTTTATCTTTCATACAAGTTTCACCTCTAAACGAGAACCAATGCGCATTTTAAAGATTCTAGGCTTCGTGATCCTGGGTGTGATCGCCCTGATCCTGATCGCCGGCCTGATCCTCCCCAAGGACTATGAAGTCTCACGAGATGTCGTCATCGACGCACCTGCATCGTTCGTCTTCAAACACGTCGCCTCCCTCAAAGCAGTCAATGCCTGGGCCCCATGGG
Source organism: Saprospiraceae bacterium (assembly GCA_021738725.1). Taxonomy (GTDB): domain Bacteria; phylum Bacteroidota; class Bacteroidia; order Chitinophagales; family Saprospiraceae; genus JAGNXB01. The sequence goes on from JAIPBE010000054.1 coordinate 14,238, forward strand.
GTGATAAGGATCCCAACCAGACCGTCACCTACGAAGGTGAAGACGGTGCCGTAGGCTCAACACAACACTGGAGCGGCAACGATGACGTGGGTGAAGGCATTCAAACCATCACCGCCGTCGAAGAGAATCGCAGGGTCGATTCACATCTGAAATTCATCCGTCCCTGGGAGTCGGAATCAGATGCCTATATCACTCTGGACACCACAGAGGCCGGCACCCGGGTCACCTGGGGCTTCAAAGGAACCACCCCTTTCCCCATGAACGCCATGGGTCTGTTCATGAATATGGACAAAATGCTCGGTGCAGAATTTGAAAAAGGACTGAACAAACTGAAAGAGCTTGTGGATGCAGATGCGCTTGCACCGACCTATGACGGGTACGCCATCCAAACCGTTGATCTGGAACCCCGCACCTATCTCGCACATCGGGAAACAGTCGCCTGGAAAGATTTTCCTGCCTTCTTTGCCATCCATATGCCCGGTATTTATCGGACAGCGATGTCCGCAGGTGCTACCATGGCCGGCGCTCCAGCTGGCTTGTATTTTGAATGGGATGAGGTCAACGAACAAGCGGATATGGCCACGGCTGTACCCGTTGCATCAGCCGTGACCGTCAAGGGCGCCTCGGTCGTCGAATTGCCGGCCACAAAGGCAAAGGTCATCGAATATTATGGGTCCTACAGTGGTACCGGTGCCGCACATGGAGCCATGGACGCATATTTCCACGAATTCGGCCTGGAGGGGAGTGCTCCTGTCATCGAAGAATATGTGACGGATCCAAGCAACGAACCGGATACGGCCAAGTGGCTGACCCGGATCATCTACCCGATCAAATAAGAACATTACTATTCTATTTGCGTAAAAAGGTGGCACGGTTTGAAACGGTGCCACCTTTATTATGCCCGGTATACTGTAACTTCGACCACGTAAATTCAAACGAACCCATGCGCATTCTTACAATTCTTCTAGCATTTGTCCTTGCCCCACTTTTCCTGATCGCCCAAAACGCCAATGACGCCAAACAATCGGTGATCATCCAGACAGAGATTCAGAACAACCCACCACAGATCACCCTCAAGTGGGCTGAAGACCTGCAGAATTCTGGCTATTCCATTTATCGAAAAGGCAAAAACAACATCTCCTGGGCCAGTGCGATCGGCAATGCCATGAATTTCGAGACCACCTGGGTGGATACCAATGTTGCGGTGGGAGAAGGGTATGAATATCGAATCGTGAAAAATCTGGCCGGTTATGGAGGCGGGTCCAGCAACGGATATATCTACGCAGGCATTGAGGTGCCGGCGACACATTACCGGGGTGCCTGCCTGATCGTGATCGACAGCACGTTCAAAACCAGCCTGGCATCTGAGATCAGCACGCTGAAACAGGATATCCAAATGGATGGCTGGCGTGTACAAACCTTGTATGTCGATCGCAACGATCCGGTCACGACCGTGAAGGACAATATCAAGACCTGGGCGAATGGAGAAACCGCCGACAATAAAGCCCTCTTCATCCTCGGACATGTCCCTGTCCCCTATTCCGGATTTATTGCTCCCGATGGACACGTTCCGGATCACCAGGGTGCCTGGCCCTGCGACGGCTATTATGGCGAACTGGATGGCGTGTGGACGGATCAGACCATCAACACCGAAGTACCCAATGACCCGCGGAATGATAATATTCCCGGCGACGGAAAATTCGATCAAAGCACCTTCCCAACCAAGGTCGAGCTCCAGGTAGGTCGAGTCGATTTTGCCAACATGCCCGCTTTCGCGCAGTCGGAAGAAGAACTCCTCCGACGATATCTGAAGAAGGACCACGCCTGGAGGACCGGCATGGTCGTTGCCCAGGAACGGGGATTGGTACAGAACAATTTTGGTGGATTTGCAGAAGGATTCGGACAGAACGGCTGGAAAAACTTTGCTCCGATGTTCGGATATGAAAATGTCAAGGAACTGCCATATAGAGCTACCATGCTCGACGAGAGCTACCTGTGGTCCTACGGCTGCGGGGCCGGATCTTATACTTCTGCATCGGGCATCACAACCACGGCCAATTTGGCGACAGATTCACTGAAGTCCATCTTCACCATGGTCTTCGGCTCCTATTTCGGCGACTGGGACAAGACAAACAACCTCCTGCGAGCTACGATCGCCTCCGGAGCCACTTTGACCAATGCCTGGGCCGCCCGTCCCAACTGGATGGTCCACCATATGGCTTTGGGCGAACACATCGGCTTTGCCTCCCAGATCAGTATGAATAATAATGGCGCCATGTATCAGTCGGGCTACAGTCCGATGTCCATCCACATTTCCCTCATGGGCGATCCGACCCTGCGTATGCATATCCTCCGGCCGATCACCAATCTGACCGCTACACCCAGTGGACTGGACGTCGATCTGGCCTGGGACACAGTTGCCGGAGCTTCCGGGTATTATGTGTATAAGAAAAAGGCAAATGAACTGGACTACTTCCTGCTCACCCCGGAAGCCATCACAGACAATACCTACAAGGATGAATGCTCTGGACAAGGAGCCACAGATTATATGGTCCGAGCGGCTGAATTACGGACTTCTGCCAGCGGCACATACACCAATCTGAGCCAGGGTGCGCAGATCCGGATCGATATCGACCAATCCGGATTGACTGCTGTGGCCGCCTTCGTGGCCGTCCCCTACTTTGATGAAGTATCGCTGGATAATGCTTCCTCCAATGCCACATCTTACGAATGGGATCTGGGTGATGGCACTACCAGCGACGAAGAAAGTCTGACCCATTTTTACAGCCTGCCTGGGACCTATACCGTTTGCCTGAATGCGTTTGACGCGTGTTACAGCAACCTGAACTGTCAGCCGGTGACCGTCATCAGCAGCCTTCCACAGGTGGAAGCCATCATCGAGGATGCGGATTGTTTTGGGACCGCCACCGGAAGTATCACCTTGAACCTCACGGGAGGTGCATCTGGTCTCACATTCAGCTGGGACAACGCCCCGGACACGGACCCCATTCTGGAAGATATTCCCGCCGGTGATTACGCCTGCACCATCCAGTCCGAGACCGGCAAGACAGCAGTCTTTGGTCCTTACACTGTAGGTCAGCCAGCAGAATTACTCGTAGCCGCTGGATCGACTCCTGCTGATCCAGGCCAATCCAATGGAAGCGTGGTTGCGACCGTTACTGGCGGATGCCAACCCTATACATTTGAGTGGTCCAACGGGATCACTGATCCTGGCCCGACCAACCTGCCAGCCGGTGAATACTGTGTCACCGTGACTGATTGTAAAGGATGCATTGCGGAGACATGTGTGACCATCGATGAAACCAGTAGTGTACACGATCTGCCCGGATTGATCCAGGCCAACCTGTACCCCAACCCGGCACATGGACGCGCCCATCTGGAGATGACCTTTGACCGCTCCCAGCAGATCCGTTTGGACCTGACGGATCTATTCGGTCGCCTGATCACTACCCAATCCATGGAAGGCTCGTCGATTCAAGCTTCCTGGGACCTGGACCTCCTGCCCACGAGCAGATATTGGGTGCGCATCAGCAGCCTCGAAGGTGTGGGAGTCATCCCACTGGAAAAAGTGGATTGATCCCGATCACAGAATTAAAAAAAGGGGTGCTTCATTGTCGTGAAGCACCCCTTTTTTTATGTTTTGCAGTCGTCGGTCAGTAGCTCCATCGCAACCGCAGGAAGAATGCCTGTAAAGGGGAGGTATAGTGCTCTCCATTATCCTGGGCCACGATCTGCCCGGTGAGATCCAGATCCCAGTCAGAGGCTAACGAATAGGACAGGACAGGACTGATAAACAAGGTGTTATCCTGACCAGGGCTATAGACCACAGCGAGATTGGTATTGAACAGCGGCGTCATCGGGTACCCGATCTGAGCCAACACGCTGTGCCGATAGGGATATAAACTACGAGCATCTACACGTTCATTCAGATCGGCAAACAGGCTGGTGGCGGAACTGCTGGCAGATGTATTGAGCAGGTATCCGCCTCCGAGTAGCAACCCGGACTCCCAGGTACGTGTCAGGTCTGTACTGAACGAGACGACCGTGCCTCGCCCATCCGTGGTGGAGAGTGGGACGAACACCGTGCTTTCACCTTTCCAACCCCACATGCCCAGGTCGGCTTCCCAGCCTCCTCCAACGGCGATGTCATCCCGATAGTAGCCGGCCAGGGTTTGAAAGTTGACACCTTTATAGTACCCTTTGTACAAAGCACCAATGGTCATCCCTGTCAGGCTGTCCGACCATCGTGCTGCCAATTCCAGGCTGTTGAAATTGCCGAATGTGTGGGTCCAACGGAGAGCATCCGCGCCGGGTCGTTCTTCATAATCGAAATCGATAAACGAGTAGGCATTGAAGAGGTCATTCGGATTCCAGAGAGATGCCCGCCCCCAGTTGATGCGTTGGCGCCCCAATCGGATCTCATCCTGCTTTCCTCTCCATTCCAGATATAACCGGTCGAAAACAGAGTGGATCACCCATCCTTTCCTGTTGAGCCACAGACCTGACAGATCCACCTGATCATTGGCATAACGATCCACCTCCTTGCCGTAATCCTCACCGATCAAACGGTACAGTCGAGGTTGGTCTCCGTAAAACGCACGCACACGCCATCCGGCATGCACGACGAAATTTCCGAATGCTACCTCCGTGTTCAGTCGCAGATGAACAAGATGATCATGGATGCTATTGCCCAGGAACTGGTCGAGCAGCTCGGGAGGAACACCCGCAAAGCCACCATTCAGCAAAAGTGTTGACTGCAGGTACTTTGCATAGCCAGATATACGAAAAGTTAAGTCCGCGTGGTGTCCGGTGGAGTCACTTGTTTGCCCATACAGCCCCTGGCTGGGCATGCAGAGGCCTAGAACTATACAAATAGACAGGAGGTGATATCGGGTGCTTACATACCTCATAACATTCAATTATTCAATGCCCTGATGATTGAAAGGGGAAGATAGCAGTTCGTCATTACTTGAAACCGTTTGTCCCGTGTGTTGGCATTCGGCTCTATTAGCTCATTTCACCCATACCAACGCTTCGATCGGATTGGATCCGTACCCTGATGATGAGTCGCTTCTTTCGCCCCTTCAGGGCTTATTCAACGTAATGACGTATGTGGTTGGGCGCTGCCCAAACCTGGGACATTTCGCCCCTTCAGGGCTTATGGAACCTATTGATCCTTCACTTCCGAGTTCCTGTCATTCTCACTTTACACACAGATCCTTGATCGAATCGTACAAGAAATATCCAAGAGTTTGGCACGGCAGCTAACCGCCTACGGCCGTTAAAAAGCAGCCGGTACGATCCTTCACTTCCGGGTTCCAACTTCCAACTTCCGCCTTTCCTGTCATTCTCACTTTACACACAGTTCCTTGATCGAATCGTACAAGAAATATCCAAGAGTTTGGCACGGCAGCTAACCGCCTACGGCCGTTAAAAAGCAGCCGGTACGATCCTTCACTTCCGATTTCCGCCTTTCCAAAATCTTCGGTCTTGGAATAACCGTAACTTCGCCACCAGCCAGACTCAACCATTCGCATGACCACTTTTCAGGACCTCAATATTTCCAAAACGCTGAAAAATGCAGTGGATGATCTGGGCTTCGAGACACCAACCCCTATCCAGGAGCAATCCCATCCCGTGATCCTCTCCGGGGCCAATATGGTCGGCATCGCGCAGACCGGGACGGGAAAAACCCTCGCCTACCTCCTCCCCCTCCTCCAGGATCTGAAATTCACCCAACAGGTCTACCCGCGCATCCTTATTCTGGTGCCGACCCGGGAACTGGTCATGCAAGTCGTTGAACAGGTGGAAGCCTTGACCACCTATATGACGGTCCGCATCCTCGGCATCTATGGCGGTGTCAATATCAACACCCAAAAGCTGGAGGTGGTCAAAGGCGCTGATGTCGTTGTAGCCACACCGGGTCGGCTGTATGATCTGGTCCTGGCCCGAACCCTTCTCCTCAAATCGGTGAAGAAGCTGGTCATCGACGAAGTGGACGTCATGCTGGACCTCGGTTTTCGCTTTCAACTCACCAACCTGTTTGAACTGCTACCGGAAAAGCGGCAGAACGTCATGTTCTCCGCGACCATGACGGATGAGGTCGATGCTCTGATCCAGGACTTCTTTATTAAACCGGTCACCATCTCTATTGCCGTCAGTGGCACGCCTCTGACCAATATCAACCAAACCTGCTATCCGGTTCCGAATTTCAACACCAAGGTCAACCTGCTCCGACACTTGCTCGCCGACAAAAAGACATATGAAAAGGTATTGGTATTCGCACCCAGCAAGAAATATGCGGACCGGATATTCGCGGCCCTGGAGGACGATTTTCTGTCCACCATCGGAGTTATTCATTCAAATAAATCACAGAATTACAGAATTCGATCCATCGAACAATTCAATGCGGGCGAACATCGCATCCTGATCACCACGGATGTGATGGCGCGCGGTCTGGATCTGGATCAGATCTCCCATGTCATCAACTTTGATGTGCCGACCTTTCCGGAGAATTATATGCACCGCATCGGGCGGACCGGACGTGCAGAGCATGAAGGATATTCTCTACTTTTCTTCACCGAAAAAGAAGAAGAGGCCAAGCTGGCTATTGAGGTGATGATGACCTATGAGATCCCCGTCCTTCCGCTCCCTGAAGAGGTCGAGATATCCACTGAACTGATACCGGATGAGCGCCCGCGACTGATCGAGAAAAATCCGCATAAACAAAGGGGTGGTGACGATGCCCCAGGCCCTGCCTTTCACGAAAAAAAGGCAAAAAACCGGAAGGTCAATCAAGGCGGCTCGTATCGCCGGGAATTGGCCAAGAAATATAAAAAGGCAAAAACAAGGGGCGATAAGATCTCCAACCAGAGACACAAGAAGAAAAAATAACCCGCATCCGATCCCAAGGATATTTGCGCTGATACTACCTCCCCATTCGTTCTCAAATCAGTCTGGCATTCGATTATAAATGCTCGCCCAGGAAGCAGATGCTGATCTCTTAATAGCTCCTTTGGATCGACTTTGACACCCGGGACAACATAGCGGAAACAACAAGACCTTCTATTCAAAACTAACGGAAATAAAAGGACTCCTCGACCCGCCTTTCCGCAGTAGATAAGAGAAATACAATAAAATCATTTTCCGTCTACGCAGCCTTTTGGACTTGTGCCGACGTATGGACCCATAACAGCACCAAACACCTGTTATGTACACACCCCCCTTTATAAAGGCCTTCCGCCCTTCCCTTATCCTGATGTTCATCTTCCATTCCTTTTTCTGTCAGGCCCAGAATAAAACAATCTTTGGTACTGTCCGGGATGCTTCAACCGGTGAATCACTGATCGGGGCTACTATTGCCATTCCCGCTCAACATACCGGCGCTACTACAAATAATTACGGATTTTACTCCCTCACCCTGCCTCAGTGGGACAGCCTTACGATGGTCATCACCTATGTGGGTTATGAGCCCCAGATCAAAAAGATATTCATTCAGAATGCAGCCCGACTGGACATCCAACTCAAGCCTGCCGGCACCGACCTGGATGCAGTGGAGGTCAGCGCCCAAAAAGTTGATGATCGCAATGTATCTCAAACTCAAATGGGCGTCATCGATGTACCACTGAAACTGGTCAAGGAATTGCCTGCCATCCTGGGGGAGGCAGACATCATGAAAGTGATCCAGCTATTACCAGGTGTGCAATCTGGAAATGAAGGGACCACCGGATTCCATGTACGCGGTGGCAATGCCGACCAGAACCTCGTCCAGTTGGATGAAGCGACCGTATACAACCCTAATCATCTGTTCGGGTTGCTGAGCACGTTCAACACGGCGGCCATCAATAATGTGACCCTGATCAAGGGCGGATTTCCGGTACAATATGGCGGGCGATTATCCTCCATCCTGGACATTACCATGAAAGAGGGGAATGATCGACACTTCAAAGGTGAAGGCGGTATTGGACTGATCTCTTCGCGACTGACCCTGGAAGGACCTATCATCAAGGAAAAGGCCTCTTACATTTTGTCCGCCCGAAGGACCTACCTCGACATTATCCTGAAGCCCTTCCTCCCCAAGAAGATCAATACCAACTACCATTTTTACGATCTCAATGCCAAAGTAAATTATCGGATAGGAAAAAATGATCGTCTGTTTGCATCCTTCTTCAAAGGCACAGATCTCCTGCGCTACGAGCAAGCTGGCATTTATTACAAGATCAATTTTGGCAACACGACAGGAACCCTGCGTTGGAATCATATTTTCGGAGAAAAGCTGTTTGCCAATACATCGCTCATCTATAACGATTATGATTACGCCATTGTAGCCAGGCAGAATAGTGTGCAGTCAAATGTTATTTCCGGCATTCGTGATCTGACAGCTAAAATGGAATTCAATTATTATCCCCATCACCGGCATCAGGTCAAATTTGGCACCATGGTGACTCACCATACACTGCGGTCAGAGGGAGATGCACGCTTCAACCCGGGCACGCAAACTACGCCGGAACGTCCCATTCAGGATATTCCCAAAAAACGATTTACAGAAGTTGCATTATATATTGATGATGATATCCGCCTCAGTAAACAGGTTTCTCTGACAGGTGGCATCCGTATCCCCTTTTATATCAGCGACAGCGCCCAATACACCCGGATCGAACCCCGGGTCGGCATCAAATGGCAGATGGCCGATCGCACCAGTGTGAAAGCTGCTTACACGCTGATGAATCAATTTATTCATCTGATCCCCGGATCAGCTGCCTCCATCCCGTATGACATCTGGGCGCCGTCCACCCAAAATACGGTACCACAGACCAGTCAGCAGATATCCCTGGGTGTCTTTCACAACCTGAAAGAGAATGCGTATGAATTGAGCATGGAGGTGTACTATAAAAATATGGAACATCAGGTCCTGTTCAAAGAGGGCAACCAGCTGGTTCAAAGTCTGGACATCGATCCTCTGCTGACCTATGGAAAAGGGTGGAGTTACGGTTCCGAGTTATTTGTTCAAAAGAATACTGGAAAGCTTACCGGTTGGATAGCCTATACCCTCGCCTGGACCAATCAGCGATTTCCTGAACTCAATTTTGGAAAGACATTTCCTTATAGATATGACAAACGGCATAATCTGAGTGTGACGGGAAGTTATGCCTTGACAAAACGTTGGTCTCTGGCGTCAACGTTCGTATTTACTTCCGGAGCCGCCTTTACTGTTCCAACGGGCCGAATTACGGCTCAACAAGGTGCCACCCTTTTCGAAGGCAATTATTTCATCTTCGAGGAGCGTAATAATGTCCGCATGCCAGCCTACCATCGCCTGGATGTGTCCGCTATTTACAAAAAGTCAAAAACATTCTGTGGGCATCCGTATGACAGTGAATGGGCGTTCAGTTTGTACAATGTGTACAGCCGGCAGAATCCCTATTTTATTTATTTCCAGGTTGATGTCAATACGGATACACCTCAGGCCAAACAGGTCTCACTTTTGCCGATCATTCCATCTGTGTCCTACAATTTCAAATTCTAAGATCATGACCGATTATAAATTTTCCATTCTCTTTTTGTCATGTTTGATCCTGCTGGCCACCGCCTGCCAGAAAACGCTGGACATCACTCTTCCGGACCATCACCAATCCCAAATTTTTGTGGAAGGCATCTTGTACATGGGAGAAGCACCCCGGATCTATCTGAGTGAAAGTGCTTCCTTTTTCAGTGACAAGGTCACCCCCCAGGACGTATTTGTGCGGAATGCAAATGTACGCCTCTCAGAAGGCAGCAATATTTATTTCCTGCAGATGGATTCTACATTCGATAAATTTCGTTGTCGCTGGGTTCCGTTCTATACGACCAATATAATCGTCGAAAAGGATCGCACCTATCAGTTACATATTGACGCCAACGGCAGTACACTGACAGGTGAAACCTCCACCGCGCTCCAGCCGATCACGATCACAGATGTCGCATACACTCCTGAATTTTTTGATGTCTTTGGTGGGCATGACGGAGTGATCATTCGTTTCCAGGACAACCCGGGTGAAGGCGACTATTATCGCTTCCAGATGGATCGGTGGATCGATACATCCCGATATCATGCGCATGCCCTGGATGGGTTGATCAATACCTGTGTTGAAGAAGATGAATTATTTTTTGTCTCGGATCTGGGGCGTACTATTTTCAGTGATTTCACTATTGACGGTGCATTGTTTGAATTGTACCTGGAAGTCTCTTTCGAATATGAGGAAGGCGATACGGCGACCATCTATATGCAAACCCTGGATGAGCATGCCGCCAGTTTTTATTCGGACATGGACAAGCAACTGGAATCCATCCTCAATCCCTTTGTGGAACCGGCATTCCTCCATTCGACTGTACAGGGGGGATTAGGGGTATTTGGATCGGCGATCCGGTCGCCGGCAGTTCAGTTCATTTATCCGCAGGACAATCCTTAAGCCAGGATTACATTTTATTCGGTCCGCATTTCGTCTCCCGGTCCAGCAGGCTGATAGACTCGCATACGGTGCCTGGGCTGATGAATCGAGGCTGAGCTGCCGGAATGGATAGTTGACAACAAAAACATTAAAATGGTTTTATATAGGTTGTGTGTTGAAAGTCCCAGGGTTAAAACCCTGGGCTATTTCTTCTTCGGAAAATGGTAGATTTAAAATCTTCGTGTCTTAGCGTTTTTCCTAATATCCTCATAACCTCCAAACGGCCAGAAAACCCTGGGCTAAATCCTCTTCGGGAAAGAGGAATTCGAAAACCTTCGCGTCTTTGCGTCTTCGCGTTTTTCCTCCTCCCCTCCAAACTCCTCATATGTTTGTAAAAGTAGAGAATTTGGTTCATCTTGATCAGGATGAATCGAAGCCGGGCAGGTAAACACATTCTACTCCTAAATACGGTAAAGATACCGATATACAAGTTGAGGTAAGACCTGCCTGGT
>JAIPBE010000055.1 GCA_021738725.1 Saprospiraceae bacterium
TCGGCAAATCCATGAGGCCAATCTGGCTCAGGTTGGTAACCGAATTAATACAAAGCAGTGGATACCTGGCACCTATGTGATACGTGTTTCGACTGCCACTGATCAGAGGACTACCCTCTGGATCAAGAAATAATCAATAATAATTTAAAGGGGTTGGCTACTTGTAGTAAGCCAACCCCTTTTAAACTGCTGAATGATGAAACAGACTGTCCTACTACTAATTTGTATGGTATTCCCATTTTGTCTCATGGCACAAAGGCATGATGCAAATTGGGTCTATACAGAATCGGTCTTAAAAGATAGCACTATTTACCTTCTGACATTCGATAACAAAACGGATACTTTTCATTTATTAAAATCTCCGATTAAAGCAAGTACTTCAGCAAGTTATAGCGACGCTTTTGGAAATTTTAGGTGTTTTTCCAATGGATATCAAATGTATAGTAGTGACTTTTCCCTGATGGAAAATGGTGATTCGCTTGGATTTAGTTATACATGGGATAGCATACCTTTAATATTTTCAGGAGGAGATCTTTATTCTGGAGAATTTCTATCATTTCCAGGGCATGGAGATAATAAGGCAGTTTTATTTCAACTTGTCAGATTTCAATTTTCTACTGGCTTCATTCACAAGGAGCTCTGGTATAGTATAGTTGACCTTGAAGCAAATGATGGAAAAGGCAAAGTAATCGAAAAAAATATTGTTTTATGTGATAGTGTGTACCATTTTACTATAATTAAACACGCGAATGGAAAGGATTGGTGGCTAATCTGCATGAAGGACAATTTGATTGAATTTGAGACATTTTTACTATCCGAATCAGGCATTCAACTTGAATCTAATCAATCATTTGCTTTACCTGTTTATTTTTCTCTTTATACTCGATCTCCATTAGTTTCTTCTCCAAAGGGAGATTGGATTTTTCGCCAGTTTAATCACCAACCTGGTTATTTGTTTCATTTCAATCGTTGTACTGGCGAAATTCAGTTTCAAACTGAAGTAGGAATTCCTGACACAATATCTGTTCCCAATAGCTTTGGAATGGCAATGCCAATAGGCTCGCCTAATGGACGATTTATTTATTCTATCTTTCATGATCAGGTCACAATTCAGAGTAAAAAGTTTGCTCGTCCACGATTAATGCAGGCAGATCTTGAATCAGAAAATCCTTCATTTCAATTTTTAACCCATATTGACCTAAAAGGAGATGGAATTTCTTATCCTCAGCAATCGCCACATGGTGAAATATTTTATATGTATAATACTAAAGAAGACTTATATTCACTTATTACTATTCATCGTCCCGACGATCTCTTGGATGATTGTGGTTTAGAAATTCCTGGAAAGGCATTTCCTTCGGGCTTTAAGACAAACTCTACCCCCCGCTTCCCAAACTATCGCCTGGGTCCACTGGTGGGCAGTGAATGCGATACCGTCACAACATCCGTAGCGGTACCGGAGATGGGCAAAACGTATGATATGATGTTGACACCCAATCCGTCTTCCGGGCCGGTGGATGTCGAGATTACTTTACCGGAATACCAAGGTCACCATGTACAGTTTGATGTTTTCAATGCCCTTGGCGTAAAAGTGTCCAGCCATACTTTTCCACCGTTCAGTTATCGGTATACGCTGGATACATCCCTTTACGGATCAGGAATGTATACCATTCATCTGGTGGTAGATGGACAGGTAGTTCGGACTGAAAAACTGGTGGTGGTGGGGAGGTAGGCAAAGATTCTTCACATCTACAGAAAAGTGGAATTAGATTGGATTGTGAGGTGGCCCCCCGTAAACATGAGGAAATCTGTGATAGATGAAGTGCGTTCTCGGGAGCATTCAACAATCATGCTTGAATAGTTGTCCTTAAGAAGAATGCTAAACGCTTGGTTGTTCAAGGTTCAAAGGACCCCGGCAAGTCGGAATCCTGATCAAGGTTTAAAGTAGCAAGGATTGAACCTTGACCAGAGTCCCATGTCAGCGAAAGGCGACTGTTCGTCGTTTTAATACGCTTGTGTTTGTACGAGTGTCTCACTCGTACCTTGGATTGTGCAGTGTCTCACCGCACACATCAGAAATTCTGTGATGGTTCTAAGGTGCCCTCAGGCACTTTCAACGAGATGTATTTCTACTTGATCAGGTTCGCACAAAAGAAGAGAGTATGTTTTCAAGGGCCGGTGAGACACCGACGAATAGGAGGTACTGGTGAGACACCAGTACCAACAAGGATATTAACCCTGGGATACGTGGGCCAAGAGTAATGTAATCGAATAAACTCATAAACCAATAAACAGCCTTCTGTACTCGTAGTCAAGGAATGATTTGGTTCGAGAACTGCCAAGTTGACTTCAGCTGCTCCTAGGATGAAGCCTTCAGTTCATCCACCAGAAACTGACCGGTATAACTCTTCTTGAAAGCGGCCACTTTCTCCGGGGTGCCTTCGACCAGGATCTTGCCTCCGCCATGGCCACCTTCCGGTCCGATATCGATCACATGGTCGGCACATTTGATGACGTCCAGGTTGTGTTCGATGATGAGGACGGTATTGCCCTTTTCGACCAGCTTGTTGAGGACACGCATGAGGTGTTGGATATCTTCAAAATGCAATCCCGTGGTTGGTTCATCCAGGATGTAAAAGGTGTTGCCTGTATCTCGTTTGCTGAGTTCCTCTGAGAGTTTCACTCGCTGGGCTTCGCCTCCGGACAGTGTGGTCGCTTGCTGGCCCAGGGTGATATACCCCAGTCCTACATCCTGAAGGGTCTTCAGTCGTCGGAAAATATTGGGGATGTGCTCAAAGAAGTTTACTCCTTCATCGACGGTCATTTCCAGGACATCGCTGATGTTCTTGCCCTTGAACAGGATCTCCAGGGTTTCGCGGTTGTAGCGTCGTCCCAGGCATTTTTCGCAGTCGACCTGGACATCCGGCAGGAAGTTCATTTCGATCACCCGTTTGCCGGCTCCTTCGCACACATCACATCGACCGCCTTTGACATTGAAGCTGAACCGGCCGGGTTTGTACCCCCGGATCTTGGCTTCGGGTACATCCGCGAACAACTTGCGGATGTCATTGAAGACGTTGGTATAGGTGGCCGGATTGGACCGCGGAGTGCGCCCGATGGGTGATTGATCGATCTCGATCACCTTGTCGAGGTGCCCCAGGCCCTGGGCTTTTTTATAGGGCAGTGGCTCCTGGAGACTGCGATAAAAATGCTTGCGCAGGATGGGATAGAGGGTCTCGTTGATCAGGGTCGATTTACCGCTGCCGGATACGCCGGTCACCAGGATCATGGTGCCCAGGGGGAATTTGACGCTGACATTTTTCAGGTTGTTGCCAGTAGCTCCCTGAAGACTGAGAAATTTTCCATTTCCCGGGCGTCTTGTAGAAGGGGTCTCGATCCGTCTTTTACCGCTGAGGAAGGCGGCTGTCATGGTCGATTCCTTGAGGAACTCTTTGGGGGTGCCCTGCCCGACAATATGTCCCCCGTGTTTTCCGGCTCCTGGACCCAGATCAATGATATAATCGGAAGCCAGCATGATATCTTTATCATGCTCGACAACGAGTACCGTGTTGCCAATGGCAGTCAGTTCTTTGAGGGCTTCGATCAGCCGCTGGTTATCGCGTTGGTGGAGGCCTATGCTGGGCTCATCCAGGATATAGGTGATGCCGGTCAGTTTGGAGCCGATCTGGGTGGCCAGACGGATGCGTTGGGATTCGCCCCCACTCAGGGTGCGGGCAGGTCGATCCAGGCTGAGATATTCCAGTCCAACCTTGTGCAAAAAGACAAGCCGCAAGCGGATCTCCTTGATCACCTCATGTCCAATATGGACCTGACGTTCCGTCAGACGGGATTCCAGGCCTTCCATCCATTGTTGAAGGGCCCCGATATCCATCTGGGCGAGCTCCCCTATGTTCTTTCCATCCAGAAAAAAGTGGCGAGATTCCAGGCGCAGACGGCTGCCTTCACACTCCGGACAGGTGTTCAGCTTGAGAAATTCTTCGGCCCACTTCCGAATGGATTCTGAGGATGTTTCCGTGTACCAGCGATCGATCATATTGACCAGTCCCTCACTGGACAGGTTGTAGGAAAAGTCGTGTTTGGTGCTGCTGAATTTGACGGCAAACTTGTCATTCCCGCCATACAGGATGGTCTTCAGGCCCTCTTCCGGTATCTCCCGAATCGGTGTTGCAAAGCTGAACTTGTAATACTTGGCAATCGCCCGCAATTGGGTAAAGGTTGAATTTTCGCGCACTTCCCCAAAGGGTGCAATCCCCGCATCGTTGATGGTCTTGGTATCATCCGGGATCACCCGTTCCAGATCTACCTCATTGATATGCCCCAGGCCATTGCACTTCGGACAGGCCCCGTAGGGAGAGTTAAAGGAGAAGGTATTCGGTGAGGGTTCTTCGTAGGATATGCCACTTTCCGGGTCCATCAGGTCCTTGGAGAAGGGCAGGATCTCGCCTTCGTGTTCCAGGAAAAGCAGGCCATTGCCGATAGTCAGCGCCCGGTGAACGGACTGACGAAGCCGATCGATGCGGTCCGGACCGGGAATGATCCGGTCAATGACCACTTCGATGTCATGGACTTTATATCGGTCGACCTGGAGGCCGGGGATGAGATCGAGAATGACCCCATCTACGCGAACCTTGGTATACCCCTGTTTGCGGGTGTGGTCAAATAATTCACGGTAATGTCCTTTACGCCCGCGCACCAGCGGGGCCAGTACGACCAGTTTTTTGCCCGTAAAATCATTTCCGATATGCTCGATGATCTGGTCTTCACTGTATCGTACCATTCGTTTGCCGGTGACATGCGAATGGGCGTCGGCCGTACGGGCAAAGAGCAGGCGCAAGAAATCATAGACTTCCGTCACCGTACCGACGGTAGACCGGGGATTCTTGGAGGTGGTCTTCTGTTCAATGGAGATCACCGGACTGAGGCCCGTGATATGTTCCACATCCGGGCGTTCCATATTGCCGATGAACTGGCGGGCATAACTGGAGAAGGTCTCCATATACCGGCGCTGCCCTTCGGCATAAATGGTATCAAATGCCAGGCTTGATTTACCGCTGCCACTCAGACCGGTGATCACCACCAATTGATTGCGCGGGATCTTGACAGTTATATCCTGAAGGTTATGTTCGCGGGCTCCGGAGACTTCCAGGTATTCCTGGTCATGAATCGTCGGTTTCGCCTTCCGGGTTTTTGTCTGCATGAATGGATCTCAGATTGGAGACATGAAACGGAAAAATCAACAGAGCGGGAGTGAGGGAAGCCAGGTCCCCTCATCATTCATCCGTCAACGCCTCAATAACATATTATTGGTCATCCAGGTTTTTCTTCCGACCGACAAAGTGACGGAGCATGATGACCTCACGATCAGTCAGGTGGCGATACCGTCCTCGAGGAATGTCTTTCTTTGTCAATCCGGCATATCCGATGCGATCGAGTCGATCGACCTGATATCCGAGGGTCTCAAAGATTCGCCGGACTACTCTGTTCTTGCCCGAGTGAAGTTCCAGGATGACCTGGTTCTTTTTATCGGGTTCGGCCCATCCGACTGCATCCACGTCAGCGACCCCATCTTCGAGGACTACCCCATCAGAGATGCGTTCCAGATCTTTTTCGGTGATATTCCGGTCCAGCTCAGCCAGGTAGGTCTTCTTCACTTCATTGCTGGGATGGGCCAGGCGCTGGGTGAGATCACCGTCATTGGTCAGCAGAAGCAATCCGGTGGTCATTCTGTCCAGTCGGCCGACCGGGTAGAGCCGCTCCTGTTTGGCTTCGTTCACGAGGTCAAGAACAGAGTCACGACCGCGCTCATCAGCAGTTGTGGTGATCGTGTTTTTCGGTTTATTCAGGAGGATGTACATGAAGTTGACAGAGGGCTTGATGACCTTGCCATTGTATTCCACGATATCCGTTTCTGTCACCAGGATGCCTGGCTCCAGTGCTACCTCATTGTTCAGTTTGATCTTTCCGTCTTTGACCAGGACAGCGGCTGCTCGTCGGGCACAGACGCCGCATACGGCGACGTACTTGTTCAGTCGCATCGGCCAGGAAAGCGCAGCTTCCCCTTTGGGTAATTTGAATGAATCCTTCTTTTCGCTACGATGCACGACGGCATTGCGACCGATCTTTTTTTCTGTGGAGCGAGGCGATGGTTTTTCTTCGTTAAACCGGCTGAACCTTTTGTCACTCCCTTGATCAGCAGGCCGATCATCACGTCTGCGATCATCGCGGGGCCTATCCCTGTCGAAAGGCCGGTCATCGCGTCTCCGGTCATCACGAGGAGGTCTATCCTGGAAAGGTCGGTCGTTGCTTCTGCGGTCGTCACGAGGAGGTCTATCCTGGAAAGGTCGATCGTTGCTTCTGCGATCGTCACGCGGCCGATCTCTGTCAAAGGGTCGGTCGTTGCTTCTGCGATCGTCACGCGGCCGATCTCTGTCAAAGGGTCGGTCGTTGCCTCTGCGATCATCACGAGGAGGTCTATCCTGGAAGGGCCGGTCGTTGCTTCTGCGATCGTCCCGCTGTGGTCTATCCTGGGAAGGCCGGTCGTTGCTTCTGCGATCGTCCCGCTGTGGTCTATCCTGGGAAGGCCGGTCGTTGCTTCTGCGATCGTCTCGCTGAGGTCTGTCTTGCGCGGGTCGGTCGTCTCTTCTCCGCGGTGCCGGCTTGCGTTCCGGGCGGGAGGAGGAACGGCGATCTTCCTGTTGATATCCTCCCCGGCTGCGGGGTGGGCCATCGTATTTGATCTTGGGCAGATCCGGTTCTCCGGTGAAGGAGCGGCCGGAGGGGGCATCCTTGTGGGAAGAGGTCTTGGGTGTTGGGCGTTGGGTGTTGGGCCCTCCCTGATCGGCTGTATCTGTCTTTTTCGGGGTTTCGGCCGATTTTGAAGTCGTCTTTTCCGGCTTCTTGGCCGCTTCTGTCTTTGGTTTGGTTGTGGCTGCTTTTGGTGCTGCTTTGGTCTCCGCTTTGGTGGTTGCAGCTTTTTTGGCGGGTGCTTTGGCTTTCGCTGGGGTGGTCGTTTTTGCTGTTGCCTTGGTCGGAGTTTCCTTTTTGGTGGAGGCTTTAGCTGTGGCTTTCTTGGCCGGGGCAGCCGTCGTTTTTGGCTTGGCTGCAGCCTTTGCTGGAGTGGCTTTTTTTGCGACCGGGGTCGCTTTTGGAGCAGCAGCCTTTGGCTTGGTTGCCGCCTTGGTCACCTTGGCAGCGGGTGCACTTTTTGCTTTGGCTGGTGCCTTGGTTGCTGCTGCCTTTTTCGGAGCGGCAGCCTTCTTAGGTGCTGTTTCTTTCTTCGCTGCAGCGGTGGTCTTTTTAGGGGCAGTGGCCTTGGCCGGTGCTTTGGCAACCTTGGCAGGAGCAGCCTTCCTTGCAGCTGGTTCCTTCTTCACTTTATCAGCGGCTTTTTTTGCTGCTGCAGCTTTGGGTTTGACCGCGCTGGCCTTTGCAGGTTTCCTGGTGGTAGAAGCTGCTTTTTTCGGGGTGGTTTTTTTTGGCGTATCCATGTGGGGGCGGGTCAAGAGGGCAAAGATAGGCCTATGAACTGAGGAATCTGCCACTTTCCTGAAGATTCAGTGGTCACTACATGCTTGATCTGAAGATGTTTGCCTCAATGAACAGGGGTCAAACTGGATTTAAGGCCTCGTCTCCAGGACAGCCATCCAGAAATACATAGGACGAGGTAGACTGTATACAGCCCGGAAGTGAGATACAGCCCTTTCAATAGATAGATGGGAATGGCCACCAGATCGACCGCGATCCAGATCAGCCAGTTGTCAATCTTCTTGCGGGTGAGCAGGAATTGAGCGATGAGGCTGGCTACTGTGGTAAACGCATCAAAATAGGCGAAGTCAGCATCCGTCTTGTTGTCCATAACGTAGCCCCAGATCAGGGTGAACAAGATGATTGACCCGAGCACGGTGGACAGGTGCATCCTGGACAGTCGGGTGACAGGGAGGCTTTTTCTGGTTTGGTCCGGGTGCAGCCAGTGGATCCAGCCATAGGTGTTCAGTCCGATGTAAAACACATGCAGGATGGCATCCGAATACAGGCGGGAGACAAAAAAGATGTAGACATAAATGGCTACGGAAACGATGCCGAATGGCCAGGCGATGACCTTCTCTCTGGTCAGAAGCCAGACATGGATCAACCCGGTGAGGGTAGCGATCAGTTCGAGAGGGTTCATCTGTGTGATTCAATCCTCATCAATATATAAGTTTATTGGATCAGGATCCCTGTTCTAGATACGTCAATACCAGTAGAAATCTTGATCTATTCGTCGCCAAACCAGGGCCTCCCAATCACATCAGTGACCCGTATATTAAGCACTAAAAGCATCTATAGGTTTTTATTATGATCATCCAACATGAAAACTGCGGCATTATTTGGTTGGACTCTTGATCCAAGCATTCGCAATAGATGAGATGAATGAATGCTATAAATGAAACGAACCACCGATCAAATACGAGCGGCCGGGTCCTGATGCAGCCGTATCTTTGATCAATAAATGAAATAAGTGAGATGCCAATCATGAATAAGAAGGCCCATTTTGGCGACAAGCACTTTTGCCTCCCTGCACGCCGGCAGGCATGCTTTTGGTGCCTCAAAAGGAGGCGCCCCGCCGGCGTAAGGCGGGCTAGACAAAAGATCCATCAGTTTGGATAATTGCAGGTACCATAGGGTGGAAATCTGCACCCTATGGCCTAGTTAATACTTTGGAAAGGTGCATTGATTTTAAACCCTATTGTGTTTGATTATTTATCTAATCCACCAAGTCTCTCCATTCTTGCATCTTCACAGAGAATTTGATGGAGGTTTATTGAATAGCTTGAAGCACTATGAAACATGGCTTTTGCCTGTTACACACGAAAGACCTCTTTCCAACCGTTGATGAGCCGAATGCTGCTGTTGATCTATGGAGACAGCAGTTCCTAACCAGATAAACGAAAGAATATGCGTACCCTCTTTTTCCTTGCCCTCTTCATGGTCAGCGGACTGTTGTCTGCCAGTGATCCGGTAACTGTTTCCTCCACGATTCGTGATGTGAAAGTCTACCGTTCCGGGGCGACCGTGACACGGACAGCCAAAGTCACCGTGCCCGCCGGGCCCGTGGAGTTGCAGTTTCCTGCCCTATCACCTTCTATTGATGATAACAGTTTACAGGCGAGGGTCACCAAGGGGTTTACCATTCTGAGCGTCACTTCCACCCGGGAATTCCTGGCGGAATTGCCCATGCCGGATGCGTATAACAAGTTGCAGGTTCGCATCGATCAGCTCGAGGCCGGGCAAAAGTCCGACCAGGCGAGTATGGAAGTGTTGAACGAAGAGGAGTCCCTGTTGCTGAGCAACAAAAAAGTCGGGGGCGACCAATCAGGGCTGGATGTAGTGGCGTTGCAGAAAATGGCCGAATACTTTCGGACGCGGTTAAAGGCGATCAAGACAGAAAAGATCACGGTCAGCAACCAACTGGTAGAGGCTAAAAAGGAGATTGACAAACTCAAGAAGCAGCAGGCAGAAATGCGGCAGCGATTTCGCCCGGATAATGCTCGGACCATTGTGATCCGATTGACATCTGCCTCTGGCGGACAGGCCGATCTGGAGCTGACCTATCTAACCACCAATGCAAACTGGCAGAGCACGTTTGACATCCGGGTGGACGAGATCAACAAGCCCCTGGATATCGATTACAAGGGCGAGGTCTACAATCGCACTGGTGAAGACTGGCAGGGTGTGGAACTGACCTTGTCAACTGGCGACCCTTCCCGGAATAATACTCTGCCTGTACTGTACCCCTGGTGGGTCAATTTCCAGCAGCCACCAGTTGCATACCAGGCCATGGAGATGGATGCCGCCAATGTGCGGGGAGCCCGGAATAAGGCCACTGAATATTATGCGGACGGTGAACGGGTGATGGCCGATGGAATTGCTTTGGGGCAAAGCAATGAAAACCTCACCACGACCGAATTCGCTCTCACTGAGAAATTTGACATACCGGCAGATGGAAAGCCCTACACCGTCTTGTTGGAAAAGAAGAAGGCCGATGCAGACTACCGGTATATCGTCGCACCGAAGCGCAATGCCCTGGCTTTCCTGACGGCAACCGTCCAGGATTTTGAAGAGCTGAACCTCTCCAGCGGTAAGGCCAGTATCTACTATGGTCAAACCTACATCGGAGAGACCTATCTGAATACCCGCCAGGCCGGCGACAGCCTGCAGGTATCCCTGGGTGCGGATATCGGCATCGCCATCCAGCGCGACAAGGTGAAGGACAAGAGCGCCAAGAACTTCTTTGGGAACAAGGTGGAGGAAACCTATACCTGGGTGATCAAGGTGAAGAACAACAAGTCCGGCAGGGTGAACATCCGTCTGCAGGATCAGATCCCCGTCAGCCAGGACAAGGAGATCGAAGTGAAAAGCGAGATCGGTAACGGTGGAAAACTGGACGAGGAGTCCGGCATCATCACCTGGAATCTCGATCTGTCACCTGGGCAGAACCAGGAGTTGCGGTTTACATACAAGGTGAGGTATCCGAAGGGGAGGGAAGTCGGGTTATAGGCAGTTCCTGGTTCCTGCGATCTTCCCTGGCAGGAAGATCTGTTCCAAGTTCCTGGTTGTCTTCGGGATTGGCATTATGGTGCAGATTGAATGTTCAATGTTCAAGGCGTGGCCTGATGGCCAGCCAGTTTAATGTTCAACGTGTCCTGAGTAAGTAGGTAGGGTTCCTGCGAACTTCCCTGGGGGGAAGATCTGTTCCTGGTTGTCTTCGGGATTGGCAGTATGGTGCCGATTGGCTGTTCAATGTTTAAGGCATGGCCTGACGGCCAGCCAGTTCAAAGTTTAATGTATTTCACGTTGAACGTTGAACAGCTAAGCGTTGTAGGCTACCTCCCAACCTGAACACAACTTGGAACTCTGTCATCAGCAAACATCCGGATAATGCAGATCGGACTGCCAGCGTCCGGACCATTGCGAGAGACAAGAAAAATCTCGGTTCCCTTATCTTGTGCGCAAGACCTCATTTTATGTCGGAACACCTTACAAAATCAGCATTCCACCCCTTTCCCGAACTGGAAACAGAACGCTTGTTATTGACCCGAATGGATCTTCGTTTTGTGGAACAGAAATTTGCGCTGCGGACGAATCTGGATGTCATGCGTTACTTTGACCGACCCATCCCTACCGCGATGGAAGAAGTCAGAACAAAGGTTGAGGAAGGAGTCCAGAGTATGGCAGATGGGAAGGCGCTGTTGTGGGCCATTCTGAACAAAGAAACCCGGCAATTTCTCGGTGATGTCGGCTACTGGCGACTGGACCCCGACCATGCAGTCGCAGAGATCGGATATGCCCTCCTGCCGGACCACTGGCGGCAGGGGATCATGGGAGAAGCTCTTGGGGTCGTCCTTCCCTATGCGTTCCTGAAGATGGGCCTGCATCGTGTCGAGGCCAATGTCAATGTGGACAATGTCGCCTCCTCCACTTTATTGGTCAGGGCAGGCTTTCAAAAGGAGGCGCATTTTCGGGAGAACTATTTTTACAATGGGCAGTTTCTGGACAGCCATATTTACGGGCTGTTGGAGAAGGATCTAGCTGTAAAACAGAATGGATGAAGGCGTTATTTCGATAAGGGGTTATTGGGTTATTTCGAAAAAAGGAAGATCGGGAAGCCTGAAGAATAAATGATAGCTAGAATCTGAGGTCTCTTGGCGCCCAGACGATCCGCCAGCGTCCGGGCCTTTATGAGAAATTGATCGCGCAAAGGCGCTGTGTCGCAAAGGGAACCCTTCTTCACGATAATGGATTCTTCATCACTTGGCTTCTATGATAATTCGGAAGAAGTGAGAGCGCGCAAAGAAAATTTGGAATTCTTTGAGAACTCTCGGCACTTCTGAATCCTGCCAGACGCTCTAGTCGGAATTTTCATTCACCACTTGAGTGATCTGAGTGTCTGAGTGGTAACATTGGAAATTGGAAAAGTAAATCATGATTCCCTGATTTCGTTTGACAACCAACCGATCGAGAACTCTGTTTTTATCCAGACATGAAGAGGCGACCATTCATCCAAACACTGCTGACCGCTATGGGCACGCTCCCATTGACCCGATTTCAACGATTGACCGAGCATTTGCAGCAGGACGACCAGCTGATGCCGACCTTGTTCATCGGTCACGGTTCGCCGATGAACGGGATAGAGGACAATGACTTTTCCAGATCCTGGGCGGTTTTGGGCCAGAAGATCCCGCAACCGAAAGCAGTGCTGTGTATCTCAGCACACTGGTTGACAAAGGGGACATCGATCACCGCCATGCCCTCCCCACGGACCATCCACGATTTTGGTGGTTTTCCTCAGGCCTTGTTTGATGTTCAGTATCCAGCGCCAGGACAACCAGAACTGGCTCGAGAGACGGCAAGTACGATCCATCACACATCAGTGCATCTGGACCATGAATGGGGTCTTGATCACGGCACCTGGACGGTGGTCAGGCATATGTATCCGGATGCAGATATACCGGTTCTCCAGCTGAGTATCGACTATCATCAATCTCCGGAGTGGCATTATCAGCTTGGGCAGGAACTGGCAGCCTTGCGTCGCAAAGGGGTGTTGATCATCGGCAGTGGTAATATGGTGCACAACCTGGGCATGGTGGCCTGGGACAAGTTGAATGAATCAGAATTTGGTTTTGACTGGGCTCTGGAGATGGATACGATCTTCAAGGATCGGATTACCAGGGAAGACCATCAGGCGTTGGTCCACTATCAGGATCTGCACAAAGCCGCCAAATTGGCTGTCCCGACGCCGGACCATTATTACCCTCTCCTCTATGCCCTTGGCACTCGATTGAAGGGTGAAGAACCTCGTTTTTTCAACGATCGGGCCGTCGGTGGGTCATTGACGATGACGTCGGTGCAGTTTGGTTAAGGACAGGATAAATCTTGCCACAGTGTGACGAAGTGACTGAGGGACTAAGCGACGAATCGCTATCCAAGATTTCTCAGTGGACTCCCTCCATATCAGAATTTCCTCAAGCACTCTAGCAGAAGCACCATTCCGAACGGATACCGACCTGAGTGTATTAGTGGTGATGTGAACCTCTGTGTAACTATGTGCCCTCTGTGGTGAATAATTCCAATTCTCTCCTCATTTTGCAGGTTGAATAGTCATCTATGCCCTCATCGGTACTCATCATAGGCGGCGGTGTCGTCGGTCAGAGTTGCGCCTGGTTCCTCCAAAGGTCAGGTCATGAGGTGACGTTGATCGATCAAAGCGATCTACAGGCCACCTGCTCAACGGGCAATGCAGGGTTTATCTGCCCGAGTCATGTGGTGCCCCTTGCCGCTCCGGGAATGGTATCCAAGGGGATGAAAATGATGCTGGACCCCAGAGCTCCGTTTTATATCCGACCTCGCATGGATGTGGACCTCTGGCGTTGGGTCTGGCTGTTCATGCGACATGCTAATCACCGGCATTTGATGGCTTCTCGCCAGGCTTTGGCGGAATTGAGTGTCTTCAGTCAACATACCCTTGAAGACCTGTTGGAAGAAACCGGTATTGATACAGCCTATGCCCGAAAAGGACTGTTGATGGCCTGTCGATCAGCCAGGCATCTGGCCGAGGAGACGGCAGAATCGGAGCATGCACGGGCAGTGGGTCTGGCGGTGGAGGTCTTATCCGCAAGAGAGGCGCGTGACATGAACCCCGAATTGGACCTGGATCTGGTTGGCGGGGTCTGGTATCCGGAGGATACGCATCTGCACCCGGGCCGATACCTCGCCGGATTGCAGGCTGCATTGATCCGATCCGGCGTGCGCATTCTGCCCAATACCCGGGTCATCTCAATGGATCAAAGAAAGGAGCAGATCGTTTCTCTGCAAACCAACCACGGAGAATTGGAGGCGGATGAGGTCGTTTTGAGCGGAGGGGCATGGTCAGGCGAGATCGCAGCTTCTTTGGGCATGCGATTGCCGGTACAGGGGGCAAAGGGATACAGTTTCACCCTGGACAATCCGCCTGTTTTACCTCAACACCCCTTTATTCTGGCGGATCACAAGGTGGCGGTGACTCCCATAGGCCAGCAACTGCGATTTGCGGGCACCCTGGAGTTGTCCGGTACTGATCTGTCGATCAATCCGGTGCGGGTGGAGCGGATCCTGGAGGTTGTGCGGGAATGTCTCCCTGCATTTCGGGATGTTGATTTTTCCGGCATTCAGCCCTGGGCGGGGTTAAGGCCCTGTTCACCGGATGGTTTGCCCTATATCGGCAGATGGCCAAGTATCACAAACCTGACCATGGCAACCGGTCACGCAATGCTGGGCATGACCCTGGGAGCGGGGACGGGAAAGTTGGTGGCCGAGTTGTTAAGCGATCGCCCATTGAGTGTGCCGGTATCTTTGTTCCGGCCCGATCGCTTCCGCTGATCGAGTGAAGGGTGGCTCGTTCAGGCTTCGTCCACCAATTTGAATCCCACCCCGTGAATATTTTCGATGGCCAGGGTCGGATCGGCTTTGAGGTATTTCCGCAATCGGGAAATAAACACATCGAGACTGCGCCCCAGGAAGTAGTCATCTTCTCCCCAGATCTCCTTGAGAATGTCACCGCGTTTTAGCACCCCGTTTTTGTGCATGATCAGGAATCTCAGCAGGTCTGCTTCGCGCTGGGTCATGGAGCTTTTCTCTTCTCCGTTCAGAAGCAGGAGGTTGCGATAGTCGAGGACCAGTTTGCCCAGGGCATACACATCCTTGATCTCCTTGGGTTTGAATAGTTTCTTGCGTTTGAGAAAGACCTCCACACGGAGGATCAACTCCTCAATGCTATACGGTTTGGTGATATAATCATCCCCGCCGAGTTTCAACCCGTGGATCCGGTCTTCCTTCAGAGACTTTGCGGTGAGGAAGAGGATGGGGACATCCGCATCCACCTTGCGGACCTCTTCAGCAATGGTAAAACCGTCGACGCCGGGCAACATGACATCCAGGATCATCAGATCAAATACCTTCTTGGTTGCATCTTTCAGGGCTTTTTTGCCATCTGCGTGATGAGTCACCTCATATCCCTGCAATTCGAGGTTATCCTTGGTGACAAAGCTGAGGCTTTCATCATCTTCAACATACAAGATCTGCGGAGTATCCTGACTCATATCACGGGCATTTGAATGGTGATCTGGGTAAACTTATCGACTTCACTGTGCAACCGGATATCCCAACCATGGGCGAGGCAGATGCTCTTCACATAGTATAAACCGAGGCCGAAACCTTTCACATTATGGACATTTCCGGTAGAAACACGAAAGAATTTTCCAAATACTCTGGCTTGATCCTCTTTGGGAATGCCAATTCCCTCATCATGGATGATCAATTGCAGGGCATTGGCGACGTTGCGTGTGGTGATGCGGATGTTGGGGGCCTCCCTGCTGTATTTGATGGCGTTGTCCAGCAGGTTGTTGATCACATTCTGCAAGTGAAGGGGATCTGCGTGTATACGGGTATGCTGGGCCTGTAAAGAAGTGTCCATCCGGCCACCCAGTTCCTGGACCTTGACCTGTACGCCAGGCACCACGGCCTCCAGGATCTCATGGAGATCGAGAGGCTCCTGTTTGATCTGAAAAGAGCCCTTTTCGATGCGGGCCAGCTGCAAGACCTTTTCCACCTGGTCGTTCAAGCGCTGATTCTGTTCCCGAATGATGTTCGCATACCGGTTCAAGCGATTGTCCTTGCTGATCATCGGATCTTTCATTAATACCTCTGAACTGATGCGAATGGTCGAGATCGGCGTCTTGAACTCATGGGTCATATTGTTGATAAAGTCCTTCTGAAGCTCAGACAATCGCTTCTGTTGCAGGATAATGTACAGGGAGTACAAAAAGAAGAGGATGGTGATCAGGAGGATGCCCGAAAAGATCAGGGCGGCAGGGATGTTCTCCAGGATAAAGCTGGTCCTGCCGGGAAATCTGACACCAAAGTAATACAGGAACTGGTCGTATTTGGGGAGGGTATTCTCTTGCAGATTGGTGGGTTCCTTGTTGCTGAACGTGCAATAGTTCCCATACACCATGCGGTCGCTGGCGCAATCGTAAATGGCATATTCAAAATCGGTGCTCAGGGCAACTGCTTCGAACTCTTTGCGGAGGTAGTATTCCAGGGCGCCGGCATCGATCGCATCGTTCACATTGACGACATAGTAATTGGAGTTCAGCTTTTTGACCAGGTCATATGTGGGTAACTCGCTCTTGTTGTAACGAGCGATTTCCCTGGCCACATTAATCAGTGCGATGTGGACACTTTGCTGGAACTCCTGATCCTTGAAATCCCAGGTCCGAAAGAACCAATAGGATTGAAATCCGAGGATACCGATGATGGAGAGGCCTCCGAAAAGGACAATGCGCCAGATGGTGCGGTTGGACATAGGTTCAAAAATACAGATTTCCACCATCGGCAGTTCGAATGATGCGTTAAACTCTTTCCCGACCAGTTGGAATGGTGCCTGTTTTCTCTCCAATTGATTTCCGGTCCGGCGATAACCGAGGTGCCATTCACCCTGCCTACCTTTGCCGAATGCGTTTGCGTCTTCTGAACTTGTTCCTTTACTGTGCGCTGATTTCTGGGATCACAGCTCAACCCAATCCGTTTGAGTTGCGGCATCGGTTGACATTCGAGGAACGTCAGGAGATCGCGTTCAGCTCCCGAAACCCGTTTGAGTTGATCCGTGGTCCGGAAGCTGCAGTGATCAGAGCCTATCTGCCTTCTGCGGTTCAACCTGGCCGTGTCAAGCGACCGGAGGACCGTCGGTATGTCCGGGCACCGGGCGTTCTGTTCTGGTTGTATATGGGTTTGTTCATCATGCTGACCTTCCTGATCAGTATGGGCCGATCGCTGCTCGGCCAGATGATCAAAGGAATGTTCAATGATCAACTCACCTTTTCGATGCTTCGAAACCGGGAGCGCACCCAGGCGTCGCCGTATTTTCTGTGGTACCTCTTCTTTTTCTTCAATGCCGGGATCCTGCTGTATCTCTCCGTCAACTGGTATACAGGGTCGGTGTTCCCCGGAGAACACCCCATCTATCTGCTCTACTTTACTCTGGGAGTAGCGGGTGTCTATGCCGTTAAACATCTGGCCCTGTGGCTCTTCGGTGAGATCTTTGACATGGTCAAGCCGGTCAAGCAATACAGTTTTACGATCAACCTGTACAATGGGATGCTGGGATTGCTCTTATTTCCGTTGAATATTGCGATCAGTTATACGGCCGGCGGACCCCGTGACTTCTTTCTGTACACGGTCTTCAGCCTCCTGGGACTCAGTTATTTACTGCGTATTGCCAGAGGCCTGTGGATTGGCTTACCGTATCTGATGAGACATCCAATACACTTTTTTCTCTACCTTTGCGCGATCGAATTGGCGCCTGTGTTGATTTTGTGGAAGTGGCTGAGCAGTGGGGCGTTCCAATGAACATGACTAGGCTAACGCAACGAACGCATGGCAGTAAAGGAGACGCATAAGCGGGTAAAAACTATTTTGGTTTCACAGCCTAAACCAGAAAGGTCCCCTTACTATCAGTTAGAGGAAAAATACGGATTGACCATAGATTGGCGTCCGTTTATCCATGTCGAAGGCTTGTCGGCCAAGGATTTCCGCAAATTCAAGGTTTATCCTGAGGAATACAGTGCAATCATCTTCACCAGCATGTATTCTGTGGATCACTTCTTTCGGATGTGTGAGGAGCTGCGTTACAAGATCTCTGAGGATCTGAAGTATTTCTGCCTGACAGAATCCATTGCCAATTATCTGCAGAAGTTCATTATCTACCGCAAGAGAAAGGTGTTCGCCGGTACACGGACCATCCTTGATCTCAAACCGGCGTTGATGAAGCATCGGGACAAGGAGAAATTCCTGCTGCCCTGCTCCAATCTGGGCGCTCAGGATGTCACGACGTTCTTGAAAGACAACAAGTTCAACTACCAGGAAGCGATGATGTACGAGACCGTCAGTTCGGACCTGTCTGACTTGCGCGACATCTTCTACGACGTCCTGGTCTTCTTCAGTCCCCTGGGGATCAAATCCCTCTTTGACAACTTCCCGGATTTTCAGCAGAATGAAACCCGATTTGCCGTCTTCGGTGACAGCACCGTGAAAGCAGCGGAGGAAGTGGGCCTCTATATCAACATCAAGGCACCTGAGCCGGATGTGCCATCCATGACCATGGCCCTGGAGAACTACTTGAAGTTGTCCAATCCAGAAGTATAAACTGCTGCGGTACCTGGTGATTCCAGAACCCCTTCCTTTTTTCGTTGTTGTACCTGCAAACCGGAACCTTTGCATTGGTCTCAATTGATCACGCGACTGCCGCGCCTTTCTCAGCATCCATTGCCCGGGCAAACGGCCCAATACCAGATGGCTCATGTGGGTCGCTATCCTCATCCAACCACCCCTCCCGAGGATGCTCGCGATGCGGGCGTTTTGATGTTGTTGTATCCTCGTGATGAAGAAGTCTACACCGTCTTTATCCGCCGTGCCGGTCGGATCGAACAGGATAAACACAAGGGCCAGATCAGTTTCCCGGGAGGAAAACGAGAGGAAGTGGACACGGATATGGCCGCAAGTGCCGTCCGGGAGACGGAAGAAGAGATCGGCGTAGATCGTCAACGAATCCGTGTTTTGCGCGAATTGACACCGTTGTACATTCCGGTGAGCAACTTTCTGGTCCACCCTTTTGTGGGATTGGCAGAAGAACGACCATTTTTTACGCCCCAACCGGATGAGGTAGATGGGATCCTGGAGGTTCCGTTGCGTGATATTCTGGATCCTGACAAAAAACAATACACAGATATCCCCATCCATGCCGGATTTATCTTGCGGGATGTACCCTACTACCATCTCGATGATCAGATTGTTTGGGGAGCTACAGCCATGATCCTCAGTGAGTTCCAAACTTGGTGGGAGGCCCTCTGAGTTCCGTATCTTTGTGTTTGAATTCAGAAACGCATAACCATGGAAAAGGTACCCTCCTATACGACGACCAACAAGGTTCGCCTGGTCACTGCTGCCTCGCTGTTTGACGGGCATGACGCTGCGATCAACATCATGCGTCGGATCATGCAGAGTTCAGGAGCGGAAATCATCCACCTGGGCCACAACCGTTCGGTCCAGGAGATCGTCGATGCCGCTATTCAGGAGGATGCGCAGGGCATAGCGATCACCTCGTATCAAGGAGGGCATAATGAGTTTTTCAAGTACATGTACGATCTGCTGAAAGAGCGGGGGGCTGGACATATCAAAATTTTTGGTGGGGGTGGTGGAACCATCCTGCCCTCTGAAATCGAAGAATTGCATCAATATGGCATTACCCGGATCTATTCGCCGGATGATGGACGCCACCTTGGCCTGCAGGGCATGATCAACGACGTTCTCGAACAATGTGATTATCCCATCGGCGATCATTTGAATGGGGAGGTAAAAAAACTGGATAAATCCAATCCGGGTGTGGTCGCCAGACTGATCTCGGCTGTAGAAAACTACCCGGATCAGAACCGGGACTGGCTGGAGCAGTTGGCAAAGGGACTGCCAGAAAAAACAGCACCCATCCTGGGAATCACCGGGACTGGTGGAGCCGGCAAATCAAGCCTTGTCGATGAGCTGGTCCGCAGATTTCTCATCGACTTCAAAGACAAATCCATTGCCATCCTGTCTGTCGATCCATCCAAGCGGAAGACAGGAGGCGCCTTGCTGGGTGATCGCATTCGGATGAATGCCGTAAAAAGTGATCGGGCATTTATGCGCTCACTGGCTACCCGACAAAGCAATTTGGCCCTGAGCGCCCATGTCCAGTCAGCTCTCACCATCCTCAAAGCCGCTGGTTATGACATGATCATCCTGGAGACTTCCGGGATCGGCCAGTCGGATACGGAGATCGTCGATCACTCGGATATGTCCCTCTACGTGATGACCCCTGAATACGGAGCAGCCACACAGTTGGAAAAGATCGACATGCTGGATTTTGCCGATGCCATCGCGATCAACAAGTTTGATAAGAGAGGCGCCCTGGATGCCTTGCGGGATGTCCGTAAACAATATCAGCGCAACCATCAGTTGTTTGAACGCCCGGTCGACGATATGCCGGTGATCGGTACGATCGCCTCACAGTTTAATGATCCGGGCACTAACCAGTTGTATCGTCGGATCATGGACCTCCTGGTCGAACGGACGGGTGCTGATCTGCAGTCAGATTTTCATCCCGGAGAGGAGATGAGCGAGAAGATCTTCATCATCCCGCCCCATCGCACCCGCTATCTGTCCGAGATCTCCGAGAATAACCGCCGTTACGATCAATGGGTGGAAAAACAGGTAGCCACTGCCAGCCTGCTCCAGGGGATTCAGTCTACGATCCAGTTATTGGAAGGACAAGGAGACACTGCTGCCGCCCTGCTGGAGACGCTGCGGGAGCAGGCCCGGATCCAGGAACAGGAACTCGACCGGTATTGCTGGCAGATCTTACAGGACTGGGAAGCCAAGAAGAAGAACTACGAGGGTGATGAATTTGTCTATCAGGTCCGTGGTAAAGAGATCCGTGTCCCGACCTATACGGAGACACTATCTCATACACGGATTCCCAGAGTCATCCTGCCCAAATTCAAGGATTGGGGGGAGATATTGAAGTGGGTTCTCCTCGAAAATGTCCCGGGCGAATTCCCCTATACGGCAGGCGTGTTTCCGTTCAAGCGAAAAGGAGAAGATCCTACCCGCATGTTTGCAGGAGAAGGCGGCCCGGAGCGGACCAATCGACGATTCCATTACCTGTCTCAGGATATGCCGGCCAACCGTCTGTCCACGGCGTTTGATTCAGTCACGCTGTACGGAGAAGACCCCGATCACCGTCCGGATATTTATGGAAAGATCGGCAACTCAGGCGTGAGCGTGTGTTCGCTGGATGATGCGAAGAAACTGTATTCCGGGTTTGACCTCTGCGACCCGATGACATCGGTTTCGATGACGATCAATGGCCCGGCGGCCACGATCTGCGCGTTTTTTATGAATGCTGCCATCGACCAGCAGTGTGAACGCTATATCCGGGAGCATGGACTGGAGGGGAAAGTAGAGGCAAAGCTCAAAGAGCTTTACGACGACCAGGGCATACCGCGGCCGCAGTATGAAGGTCCTTTGCCTGTTGGAAATGACGGGCTTGGTCTGCTCTTGCTGGGGATCACAGGCGACCTGATCCTGGAGCCGGGTATTTATGAGGAGCAAAAGGTAAAAGCACTGGCCTCGGTTCGCGGAACGGTGCAGGCCGACATCCTGAAGGAGGACCAGGCGCAGAACACTTGTATCTTCTCGACAGAATTTTCACTCAAACTGATGGGTGATGTGCAGGCATATTTTATAGACCGCAATGTGCGGAATTTCTATTCTGTCTCTATTTCGGGATATCATATTGCCGAGGCGGGTGCCAATCCCATCAGCCAGTTGGCGTTTACACTGGCCAATGGATTCACCTTCGTAGAATATTACCTGTCCCGCGGGATGGATATCAACCACTTTGCGCCCAACCTGTCCTTTTTCTTCTCCAATGGGGTGGATGCTGAATATGCTGTGATCGGCAGAGTCGCCAGGAGGATCTGGGCAAAAGCCATGAAGGAGAAATATGGGGCGAACGAGCGTTCACAGATGCTCAAATACCATATCCAGACTTCGGGACGGAGCCTGCATGCCCAGGAGATCTCATTCAACGATATTCGGACCACCTTGCAAGCGTTGTATGCGATTTATGACAATTGCAATTCGCTGCATACCAATGCATACGATGAAGCGATCACCACGCCGACGGAGGAGAGCGTTCGTCGGGCTGTCGCCATTCAGATGATCATCAACCATGAGTTGGGTTTGGCCAAGAATGAAAATCCATTGCAGGGCTCATTCATCATTGAAGAATTGACCGATCTGGTTGAAGAGGCTGTCCTGACAGAGTTTGATCGGATCACCGAACGAGGCGGTGTGTTAGGGGCCATGGAGACCATGTACCAGCGGAGCAAAATCCAGGAAGAGAGCCTGTATTATGAGACATTGAAACATACGGGTGAATTCCCCATTATCGGGGTGAACACATTCCTATCGAGGGATGGTTCACCGACGATCATTCCGAAGGAGGTCATTCGTTCGACGACAGAGGAAAAGGAATGGCAGATCGGAAATTTGAAGAATTTGCAGCGTGCACATGCAAAAGATGGCCAGGCGGCCCTCCAGGAGTTGCAAAAACGAGCCTTGCACAATGAGAATGTTTTTGAAGCACTCATGCAAGCGACGAAGATCTGTTCGCTCGGTCAGATCACCCATGCCTTATACGAAGTGGGGGGGCAGTACCGAAGGAACATGTAATGCACGACTGGATGATCAGAACGCTTCTTTTAGGTGTCTTACCCCTCATGACCGGTCTTGCCTGTAGTTCCTGTCAGGAAGAAAAAACGGTGTTTTCGCCCGACCCCATGTTGACGTCAGCAGATGTTGAAGTGATCCATGATGTGGTCACCCTGTACAGTGATTCCATGCAATTGCAGGCACGGATCGATGCTGCCAAATTGGTGAAGTATACAGCACGTCAAGATCCCAGGGATGAATTCCCGGAAGGGGTGAAAGTGACCTTTTATGACCAGCAGGGACAAGTGTCCAGCACCTTGGTTGCAGATTTTGGCGTTCGTGAGGCTAAAAAGAAGGAGATCAAGGTCATTGGCAACGTGGTCTTTCGCAATATAGAGGGTGAACAGTTGGAGACGGAAGAACTGATCTGGGATGAGGCCAGGAAACTGGTCTACACGCAGAAGTTTGTACTCATTACCACACCTGAAGAAAAAATATGGGGGATGGGATTTGAAGCCAATCAGGACTTCAGCCGACGGCGGATCTTTGCTCCAGAAGGACGAGTCAGTGTTGAAGGTCTGCCAGAATAACCCCCAATTTTCAGCATAGTGGACATCCAGGGACAAAAGAATTTACCAGCAAACAAGGCTGTGGGAATGTTGATCCGACATGAAGGTCCATTGCCCCGGGATATTGCAGAAGATCTGGCTGCCACTACCGGGCAGCGTGTCATTTGTTTGAGTGAATTATTTCGCTTGCAGCCCTTCACCTGGAAGCCGGCTTTCTGGCGATTTTTAGAGCTGGTCGAAGAACTTCCGAATGATCAGGGAGTCCTTTTGGTATACGATATTCAAAAAGAAGCGCCCCTGACCATCCTGATCAATGTATTCATCCGGCGGTGGCTCCGATTTTTAATGGAAAAACGGTGGACGATCATCCCCGGATTTGTATCAAAAATTGACAACCAACTCCAACTCCGATTGGGAAAAGGTGTGACCCCAGAAGACCAATCTCGATTTGAATCACGAGACCAGGTGCGTCGTTTCTTGTTGACCAAGATCCGATTGATGGATTCGGCGTTGGAGCTCAGACAATTCTATCTCCATCAACCCGAGCAGGAGGAAGTACATGAACCGGTCATTGATGCGTGTGATCCTGAGGTGATCGCAGATGAAATGGCGCAATTATCCTCGGATCAGTGTGTCACCCGACAAGCCGAATTCGAAGTGTGGTTGGTTCGTGCCGAACAGATCCCTGTCGGACTGCAAGAAATTGGCCGGCTACGTGAATTGACATTTCGATCTGTCGGTGAAGGAACCGGAAAGGAATTGGATCTGGATGAATATGATCTGTATTATGAGCAATTGATCATCTGGGACAAGGATGCGCGTCGCATTGTGGGTGGCTATCGCATGGGTCGGGGTGATAAAATATTCAATGATTATGGTGCACAGGGATTTTATGTAAGCAGTTTGTTCAAAATAAAGAAAGGATTTTATAGCATTTTCCCACAGGCGCTGGAATTAGGTCGATCTTATATTATTCAGGAATATCAACGGAAGCGATTGCCGTTATTTTTACTCTGGCAGGGCATCTTAAGTTTTTTATTAAAAAATCCGAAATATCGATATTTATATGGTCCGGTCAGCATCAGTAAATATTATTCAGATATTTCGAAAAGCCTGATCATTTATTTTGTGCGTAAGCATTTTTTCGATCATCGATTGGCGCGATTTTTAAAGCCGCGCAAGCAGTTTGAATTTATTGTCGATGATGAAGCCCTGGAATTGTTGACCGAAACATTTAAGGGTGATCTGGACCAGTTGAACAGTCTGATCGAGGATGTCGAGCCGGAGCATTTCAAGATGCCGATTCTGCTGCGTCAGTACATCCGTCAGAACGCAAAATTCATCGCATTTAATCTGGACCCAAATTTCTCGGATGTGTTGGATGGGTTTATTTTGCTCGACCTGATGGATGTTCCGAAAGAGACACTGGAGGCCTTTCAAAAGGAAAAGTGAGCGCGTCCAGGAGGTTGGGCTTTCATTGCATCATATTGGTAAGGCATCATTCCTGGATGTCAGGGAATTGAACCCGATCCAACCGACCTGATCATTTAGTTTGTCGTTCCGGTAAAGATTGTTGTGAAAGGTTTGGTTTGTGGCTAAACGCCGGGGAGTTGCAGTTTCACCCCTACGGGGCTAGAGGAAGGTTGATAGGATCTATGCTATAAACGTTTCACCCCTACGGGGCTTATGGCGTCATTGGCCAACTATGGCCTCGACAGGGTTCAACCTTTACACTCATTAATACTGATGGCGGGGTGCGGCCCTGCAAGTGTCAAACAATTAAAGTCCTTAATAATGAGGACGGAGCGCGGCCCTGTAAGGGTCGAACGATTATAGTCGTTATGTATGAGGACAGAAAACGGCCCTGTAGGGGTCGAACACCAGCACTGGCTTTAAGAGTGTCCCCATTTTTGAGTAAATGCTCCATCCTTGAAATGCTGTACAGTCCGTCATTTGAATGAGGATCGCAGTTTCACCCCTACGGGGCGAATGTGAGGTTGATAGGCTATGTGCTATAAATGTTTCACCCCTACGGGGCTGAGGACTTCC
>JAIPBE010000056.1 GCA_021738725.1 Saprospiraceae bacterium
AGCCAGAAATGAAATCCTGACATCAAGATTTTAGCAGGAAACCATGCATAAAAAACTGAGTTAACTACATCGTTTGTTTCATAGGAACCCATTTATTATTAAAAGGCAACTTTTGGTGTCCCAATGCGGAAGTCAGGAATTGACGGCCTTTTCATTTTCTGTGCGTTGTTGCAGTGCCTACCTTTGCTCCATATGCAGCAGGACGATCAACCCAACTTTACCCAGCGAATCGCCACCCAGACCGGCCACCCCCACCACGCTGTTCAGCGCGTGCTCGATTTATTCAGAGAAGGTGCCTCCTTACCTTTCATTGCCCGGTACCGCAAAGAAGCGACCGGAGGCCTGGACGAGTACGCCCTCAGCCAGATCCAACGAGCGCACCAACAAATGGAAGCACTGGTAGCCCGGCGATCCTTCATACTGTCAGCGATTGAGGAAGCGGGTGCGCTGACCCCTTCGCTCCGGACCCAGATCGAACAGACCTGGGATAGCACCACCTTGGAAGACATCTACCTTCCCTATAAAAAGAAGCGAAAAACACGAGCGAGCAATGCCAGAGAAAAAGGTCTAGAACCACTGGCCACGATCATCCTTGACCATCGCACCCGTGATCTCCGACAGGCCATTATGCCCTTCCTTCATGCGGATGTTCCAGATATGGATGCGGCCCTGCAAGGAGCCCGCGACATCCTTGCGGAATGGATCAATGACGATTCCTCCAACCGGGATCACCTCCGTCAATTGTTGTGGCGGGATGGATTCATCCAGGCAAAGAAAACCAGCAAGGACCATCCGGACAAGGAAAAGTATCGCGATTATTTCGACTACCACGAACCTGTCAAAAAGATCCCCTCCCACCGGTTCCTGGCGGTCAGAAGAGGGGAGCATGAAGGGGTGTTGCGCATGCATATCCGATTGCATGAACCCGCTGTCATGACAGACTGGTTGTGCCGGCGATACATCAAATATTCCGGCGGTTGTGCAGACCAGGTGCGCTTGGCCATAGAAGACAGCTTTCAACGGCTGTTGATGCCATCCCTCGAAAATGAGTGGACGGCGGAACTGCAGAGTCGCATGGAAGATGAGGCCATCGGTGTATTTGCGCAAAACCTTCGACAGCTTCTTTTGGCTGCACCACTCGGACAGGTGGCGACCATTGCCCTGGATCCCGGGTACCGCACTGGTTGCAAGGTCGCCTGCATGAATGCACAGGGAGACCTTCTGGAAGCCACCAACATATACCCGTTACCTCCACAAAATGAAAAGACCAACGCAGCCAAGACCCTGGAACACCTGATCCGAACGCATCAGATCAAAGCCATGGCCATCGGTGATGGTACCGGTGGAAAAGAAGCATTTTCCTGGGCGCAATCACTGCCGTTCAGTGAACAGTTGGACATTCACCTCGTCAATGAGAACGGGGCATCCATCTATTCTGCCTCAGACGTAGCCCGGGAAGAATTTCCGGATCTGGACCTGACCTTTCGCAGTGCGGCCTCCATCGGCAGACGCCTCATGGACCCTTTGGCAGAACTGGTCAAAATTGACCCCAAATCCATCGGTGTCGGTCAATATCAGCATGATGTCCATCAGGGCAAACTCAAGCAGGCCTTGGATGAAACCACGCAATTTGTGGTCAATCAGGTGGGCATTCAAATCAATACAGCCAGTGAACATTTATTGCAACATGTTGCTGGGTTGGGACCTGTGCTTGCAAAGAAGATCATCGCGCATCGAAAAGTCATTGGTTCGTTTCGGAATCGTGCTCAGATTAAGGAGGTGGAACGAATGGGAGCCAAGACATTTGAACAATGCGCCGGATTCCTGCGTGTCCGAAACAGTCCGCATCCCCTGGACAATACTGGAATTCACCCCGAACGATATGGACTGGTGGAGAAAATTGCCCGAGACCAGGGCCTCTCTCTGGAGGAATTGCTCCAGAATCCGGAGG
This sequence comes from Saprospiraceae bacterium, assembly GCA_021738725.1. GTDB lineage: Bacteria > Bacteroidota > Bacteroidia > Chitinophagales > Saprospiraceae > JAGNXB01. The sequence continues at coordinate 1,952 of JAIPBE010000056.1, forward strand.
CTCTAAAACGCGTCCCCTGGCAACATTATGTTCGAGATGAAGTGGGTATGCCCACTCTGCTGGATATTCATCAGGAATTAATGCGTCCCGGCCATGATCCGCGAGGAAGAGCACAATCTTTCCGTTTTTCTGAAGAGGTGAAAGATATTCAGGATATCCGAATAGGCATGGTCCTACCGGGACTGATCAGCAACATTACCAATTTTGGCGCCTTTGTCCATTTGGGCATCAAGGAAGATGGCATGATCCATATCTCCCAGATGGCGAACAAGTTCATCCGCCATCCGTCTGAAGTGGTAAAACTCCAACAACCTGTGCAGGTCAAAGTTCTGCAGGTTGATATCCCCCGTCATCGTATCGACCTGACTATGAAGGACCTGTCATGACTCCCACCCAGGAATCAACCCGAGGTCCCGTTCGTACCAAACGCCTTCGTCGATGGTGGGTGATCGGGTTTACCTGCATGGCTTTGCTATGGTTGTTCTGGCCGGTTCATTTATCTGAAGAACCATTATCCACTGTGCTCATGGATCAATCCGGGGCTTTGATGGATGCACGGATTGCCTCGGATGGTCAATGGCGCTTTCCGCATTCTGAGGAAGTCCCAGAAAAATTTGAAATGGCTCTGCTCACTTATGAGGATCGATGGTTTCACTGGCACCCCGGCTTCAATCCTGTGAGTATGTACAATGCCTTTCGGGAGAATAGCCGATCCGGGGAGATTCGTCGGGGTGGTAGCACGATCACCATGCAACTCGTTCGTCTGAACCGAAAAGGCCAACCGCGTACCTATCGGGAAAAATGGATCGAATTGATGACCGCCATTCGACTTACCTGTCAGTTTCGAAAGCGATCCATCCTTAAAGAGTATGTCAGCCGGGCACCATTTGGTGGAAATGTGGTGGGCCTCGAAGCAGCCACCTGGCGATATTATGGCAAACCACCCCATCTGCTCAGTTGGGGCGAAGCAGCTACCCTGGCCGTTCTGCCCAACAGTCCTGCCCTGATCCACCCCGGAAGAAACAGAGATCGGCTGCGTCAAAAGCGAGATGCTCTCCTGGATCGGATGGTCCGTCAAGGGAATCTCACAGAACATACCGCCGAAATGGCTCGTCTCGAGCCCATCCCGGAGATCCCTCTTGCATTGCCGCGTCGCGCCCCGGAATTGGCCACTACCCTCGGGCAGAAAACGAATGGTCGGATCCCAACGACCCTGGATGGCCGGCTGCAGGATGCTGCCAGAGCGATCATGTTGCGACATCATGATCAGCTTTCCGGAAACGGCATTGACAATCAGGCTGTCCTGATCATCCGAAACAGCGATCATCATGTGCTGGTCTATGCCGGCAACAGCCCTGCTGCTGGTATCCGGGGAGGAGATGTCGATATCATCCAGGCGCCCCGTAGCCCCGGGTCTACCCTCAAACCACTCCTTTTTGCCTGTGCCCTGGATGACGGTTTGATCTGGCCCGGTACACTGATCCCCGATATTCCTACTCAATACGGCTCCTACCGACCGGAAAACTACAATCGACAATTCGAGGGCATCGTCCCTGCGGAGCAGGCACTCGCTTCATCTCTCAACATCCCAATGGTCCGGTTGCTGCGTTCATTCGGAGTGGACCCGTTCCTGAAAAAACTTCAGGGATTCGGATTGAACACATTGGATCGATCCGCAGAACACTATGGACTTTCCCTGATCCTTGGTGGTGGAGAGGTCACGCTTTGGCAACTTGTCCAGGTCTATGCCGCCGTGGCCCATGAGTTGAATCGTTCGACCGATGCCCCTCCAGCAACGAAAAACCTGTTGCAAGTGGAATCAAGGCAGGAGGTCAAGGGGCAGATCGAGCTGCCAGGCAGGGGCGCCATCTGGCATATGGTGGAAGCCATGCGATTGCCCGATCGGCCTACGGGTCAGGAAAACTGGACCTATTTCCAATCTTCCAGGATGATCGCCTGGAAGACCGGGACCAGCTTTGGATTTAAAGATGCATGGGCCATCGGCGTGACTCCTGAGTATACTATTGGGGTCTGGGTGGGGAACGCAGATGCACAGCCCAGGCCTGATCTAATGGGATTGAAGGCCGCGGCTCCGGTGCTCTTCGACCTGTTCGACCTTCTGCCCGAAACAACCTGGTTCTCTCCACCCCTGGATGATCTCGACTATGCCGCAACATGTAAGTTCTCGGGACAGCCACCCGGACCATTTTGTCCCCGGGATACGGTCCTGGTTCCAGTCCGATCGCGACAACCCGCACCCTGCCCCTATCATCAGGAAATACTGCTTGATCCTGTCACGGGAAACCGGATCAATAGCAGTTGCTCTTCGCTCCATCTTGCACAACAGAAAACATTCGCAGTACTCCCCCCCTTACAAGGACATTACTACCAATTGCACCACCCCGAATACGGCACCCTCCCCCCTTTGGATCCACGATGTCAGGAATCCACGGACCTCTGTCCGATTCAATGGATCTATCCCGCCGAATTCACGCGCATGGTATTGCCGGTAGACCTGGATGGACAACGACAGTCCATCCTGTTGAGCGCTACTCACCGCGATGATCAGGCGGTGATCCATTGGCATATGGACGAAAAATTTCTGGGTACCACGAAACAGGTGCACACGATGACCGTACAACCTCCTCCCGGATTGCACACGCTCACTCTGTTGGATGGATCAGGCAATCGTACGGTGCAACAAATTGAGATTCAGGAATAAAAAAAGTCCTACACCAGGGGGAAACTTGGTGTAGGACCCAACAAACATACTATGAGAAAACCTTTACGAAGATGAGGTGCATCTTCTTGAGTGTCAAGGTCCAATTCGGTAGTGGAGGGCAAATCTCAGGGAACGGTAGGATTCGTTGAGGGAACGGTCGACGGTTCAGATCTTTTTCCGTCTGGAAGGGAAGTATAGTTCAACTCTTGTGCCAAGTGCAACCTGATCAGGTCCTTTCAGATCAATAATTTCCAGTCGGTGTCCGGATTGCTCGCCTCTGTTGAGCAATTCGAGACGTTCCCGAGTGATTCCGATGCCAAGCGATTTGTGCTGGTCTCGCAAGGGGTTTTTGGCCTGCATTTCGATAGCTGCTTCCCGGCCGATCCCGTCATCCTGGACGCTACACCGGATCACATCGTCCTCCAGCAGATCAAACCGGATATCAATCGTCCCGGACTGTCGCTTTACAAATCCGTGTTCAATGGCGTTCTCTACAAATGGCTGCACCATCATCGGCGGGATCATCACTCGATCCTCATCGATCTCATCGTCGACTTTTACTGAGAAATGGAGCCGTCCGTCAAACCGAAGCTTCTGGTTGACAAACAGATAATCCTGGATGAAAGTTACCTCTTCTTCGAGGGTGATCAGTTCGGTGTTGGACAGGTTGAGGCTTTGTCGAACGAGACCTGCAAATTTGGCCAGATACCGGGATGCTTTATCCCCGTCTTCACGATTGATAAAATGCTGGATGCCATTCAGGGCATTAAAGAGAAAATGCGGATTCATTTGGGCCCGCATGGCCTGTAAACGTAATTCTACAGCCTGCGCGCGCAGACTTTCTGCTTCTTGTTCTTTCTGTTCGCTTTCGTATTTCACCTGAAGCTCCATCAGGTTGCGCTGTTGTTGCTCTTCTCTTGCTTTTTCACCGATCTCATCATGCAGCAGGAGATATTCAAAGGCATTTTTGTATTCCCCGAGATCGGCATAATGCTCGGCGATCTCTTTGCAAATCAGGGATAACTGACTGCTATCCTGAATGGCCCGGGCATATTCAGACGCCTGAATAAAATGATGCATGACCATGTCCTGCTGCTGATTGAGCCGGGCCAGCCGTGCGCGCCAGGTGGCGATCACCGCCAGATTCTTTTTATCCGGACCGGCTTTTTCATACATGTCAGCCGCTCGATCCAGTGCTTCTTTTGCCTGTTTGGCCTCGCCTTGTTGCAAATAGATAAACCCGAGATTCGCCCACGCACCGGCGAGGGCTTCAGTCTGACCCGGGTTATCCTGGGCGATCGCCAGGAGGAACATTTGTCGGGCATTATCCCATTGCTCCAGGGCCATAAAGGCAATGCCCGCATTGAGGTAGTGCCAGGTGATCCGGGTATGCAAATGAAAGGTCTCACAGATCTGGACCACGCGGGAGTATGACTGTTGGGCCAGTTGCCTTTCACCCGACCCCGTATACCATTCGCCCAGTCCGCTGTGCAGGAGGGTCAAGTAGTCCAGGTCATCCCATTGCCATTGGCCTTGCAATGTGGTTAACATTCGTTCAGCCTGGCGAAAAAGCGGAAAAGCTAGATGGAGTTGCCCCAGTCGCAGTTTGCTGGAAGCCTGACGGATGAGCAGATGAAAGGTTTGTCGGGGCCGAGGATAGACGCGGATCAAACGAGCCGCTTGATCGATCAATTGATCGGCTCTCAGAACATCGCCCTGATTCATGGGTACAGCACACCAATCGAGCAGCACATCTGCCTGTAGATCCTGCGCACCTGCTTCTTCAGCTAGCCGCAGTGCCTCCTGGAAGGCATAAATGGCTTCACTTTCTTCATGTTGAAGGTTGGCCAGAATGCCTCGGGATTTCCAGCATTGGAAAAATAGCGGATGGCCTGGTTCAGCGGTGTGTTCTCGGGCAAAAGCCAGGGCTTGATCGGGATGAGAATAGGTGAGATATGTCAGCCAACGCTCACCCCAGACGCGTTTGTCGGCCAGACTGTCTGCTGATCGAAAACGATTCTCCAGATCAACGCCGGGAGGAACATCCGGAAGAAAGATGGCGCTCATCTGGTAAAGATAAGACAAGCTGACTGGTCAGATTAGTGAATATGACCTGCAGATGGCAACAAAACGGTGCTGATGGATCTATTGGGGAACTTTTCCGCTACAGCGGATAAACCAACGCGTACTGAAACGAACCGGTGGACGTCCACCTTTGATCCGTTGCATTTCTTCTTTGGTCAAGACCTGCAGATCGTGTTTGAGCTGATCCAGGGTCTTTTTGGGTTTTGACTTCATGACGAATCTCATTGATATGATGGGACTTTGCTCGCCACTCCAGTCGGTTCAGTACAGTAAATATAAAGAATTTTTATGATTTGTCTAGTGTCGTGAAAAAATCCTGTCATCCTGTATCTATAATTCCTCTTGCAATTTGCGGACTCGCTCGATAAACTCCGCTCTTCTTCGGCGACTGACATCGATCTCCTTCCCATCGTCCATCACCAGATACCCACCATCCCCCTTGACAAATTTTCGAATGAAATTGAGGTTGATCATGTGCCGTTTATGGACGCGGAAAAAATGCTGGTTGACCAACAGGTCCTCATACGATTTGATGGTCTTGGAGGCCGTCAACCGATTGCCATCCTGCATGAAGATGTTGGTGTAGTTGTCATCCGCTTCAAAACGAACGATCTCCTTCAAATGCAGAAAATAGATGCCATCCAGTGCGGAAACCGTCAGTTTCTCGTAGGTGTGGGGCTGAGCAAGGGCCCCCTGGAATACATCCAGTCGTTGTGCAATCCTGTTCAAACGGCCGGGACGGATTTGCGCCACAGCCTCTTTGAGCGCATCCGGATCAATCGGTTTCAAGACATAATCGATGGCGCTGTATTTGAATGCTTTGACTGCAAACTGTTCATAGGCCGTCACAAAAATGACCTCAAAAGGACGTTCGTCTAATTCGTTCAATAGCTGAAAAACAAGGCCATCCTGGAGGTTGATATCCAGGAATGCAACATCCGGCTTCAAGCTGGGATCTTTGAGTACCCGGACTCCCTGCTCCACAGAATCCGCTTCACCCACAACCTCCACTTCCGGACAATAACGCCCGAGGAGGTTTTTCAGATTCTCCCGACCATATTCCTCATCGTCCACAATAATTGCCCTGATCACAGTTTGTCCTGTTTTATCATATGTAACAAAGTTAACCTATTTGGAAGTTATCAGCAGGTCGCGTCTGTCTGGAAACAATGAACTCGTCACCGGCTTGGAAGCCGGCTTAAATGCTTGTATCATCTTGTCCGTGTGACCTATCTGGTCGGCTCTCAATGTGTACATTTGTTCAGGATCAATTCCTATCCATGGATAAGTAAACACATTCGGACACGCAGAGAATACTGGCATCGCATCATATTCGGGTATAACACACCGGGCGGCCGTGCATTTGATGTCATTCTCCTCATAGCAATCGTGCTGAGTGTTCTGGCAGTGTTCCTGGAAAGTATCACTGAGCTGGAAAGCAAACATCGATAGATCTTCGTGGTTCTGGAATGGGGATTCACGTTCCTTTTTACGCTCGAATATGTCGCCCGCCTATGGGTGGCTCGGAAGCCTTTCCGATACATGACCAGCTTTTTCGGGGTCATTGATCTCCTGTCCATCCTCCCGACCTATATCAGTCTCCTCCTCCCGGGAACGCATTATCTACTGACGATCCGGATATTGCGGGTGATCCGTGTGTTCAGGATATTCAAGTTGGCAGGACACCTGAAAGAAAGCCATATGATCGTGGCTGCACTGTACGCCAGTCGGAAAAAACTGACTGTCTTTCTCACAACGGTGTTGTAAATGGTCATCATCATAGGCTCCATGATGTATGTGATCGAAGCGGGATCAAACAGTGGCTTCGACAATATTCCTCGCTCGATCTATTGGGCCATTGTCACCCTGACGACGGTTGGATACGGGGATATATCTCCGGCCACACCTCTTGGCCAATTGCTTGCTGCGGTCGTTATGATCATGGGTTATGCCATCATTGCCGTCCCTACTGGAATAGTTTCGGTAGCCATCAGTAAAATGGACCCCAACCATGAACCGGATCCTGATCATCGGGTTTGTCAACACTGCGAATCCGATGGACATTATGCGGAAGCCACCTTCTGCTTCCACTGTGGTCGTCCATTAAAGATCATCTCCCGATGATCAGTGCACGCGTGTCGTAGCCAGCAGTCGCTTGATACTATACCGTCCACTCCCATTCACCAGAACGATCAGTAATCCACCGGTCACCGCCAGGTTTTTCATGAACAGGATGGACTGCAAGCGCAATTCAGGGGCGGGATGATTCCAGAAGTCGTGGACGATCAAGGTGACCGGTACCCAATACAAGAGGAGCAGAATAGTTCCGAATGTCGTTCGATAACCGATCAACAGGAGTATTCCGCCCAGAAGAAGGGCGAAGATCCCACAGGTGAGCAACAGATCAGGTTGCCAGGTCAGTCCGGATTCCGCCATCTGGCGTTGGGTCTCATCCCAGTACCGCCAGGAGTCATACGCTTCAAATAGAAAGATGACAGACAGAAAAACCCGGCCGATCAGATCGATAATCGATTTCATATCACGAAGATCGTTGAAATCCTGAATCCTTTATCCAATTCGAGATGGCTATGGCGGAATTCTGCCCGTCCATCGCTGCCGACAGGATACCGCCGGCGTATCCGGCTCCCTCTCCCACCGGGAACAGGCCCATCACCTCTGGATGCATCCTTGTGATCGGGTCTCTCGGGATCCGGATGGGTGAACTCGTCCGGCTTTCTGTGCCGACCACGATCGCCTCTGAAGTCAGGTAGCCCGGCATCTTTCGATTGAAATCTCGCACGCCGGTTTGAAGTGCCCGGGTGATCCATCCCGGCAGAAGTTGATCCAGCGGGGCCGCATAAACACCTGGAATATAGGAGGTTCCGGGCAGGTCCTGCGATATCTTCCCCGCCAGAAAATCCGGTAATCGTTGCGCGGGAGCCTGCTGGCCTCCACTGCCTGCCTGAAATAATTTTTGCTCTACTTCCTGTTGAAACTGCAAGCCAGCGAAAACACCTTTGTCATGATAGTGCTTGAGATCTCCCCAATCCACACTGACCACGGTACCGGCATTGGCATACGGACTGTCCCGTCTGGACATCGACATGCCATTGACCACGATCTCTCCCGGGTTGGTTGCCGTTGGAACAATCAGCCCTCCAGGACACATACAAAAGGAAAAAACCCCGTGGCCATCCACATGGCAGGCCAGTCCATAACTGGATGCAGGCAACAGATCATGTCGATCCCGATGACCGTACTGGATCTCATCGATGAGCGGCTGGGGATGCTCGATGCGCACACCGAGGGCGTAGGGTTTGAATTCAATGCTGATCCCTTTCTCGTGCAACATATAGAAGATATCCCTGGCAGAATGACCCGTCGCCAACATGATGGCATTGCCAGGGTGTTCCCGACCATTCTCCAATTGCAGGCCGTGGACGGCTCCATCACGGATGAGTATGTCTGTGACCTTTGTTGAAAAATGGATCTCTCCGCCAAAATGCTGAATGGTCTCCCGAATATTCATCACCACCTGTGGCAGCTTGTTACTACCGATATGCGGATGTGCATCTACCAGGATATCCGAAGGCGCCCCATGCTCCACGAGGAGGTTCAGGACGCGCTCCATTTTACCGCGTTTAACGGAGCGGGTGTACAGCTTCCCATCGGAATAAGTGCCCGCGCCGCCTTCCCCGAAACAATAATTGGAATCCGGGTCAACTTCTCCGAATTGCTGGATGGCACGCAGGTCACGCCGTCGCTCCCGGGCATCCTTGCCTCTGTCGAAGAGAACAGGTTTCAATCCGATGGACAGGCATTCCAGGGCGGCAAAATAACCTGCGGGGCCGGCCCCGACAATCAGGACTTCCGGTGCCTCATGGACCATCTGAAACGTGGAGAGGATAGCTGGTTCGGACACCGGGTCTTCCCGGAGGTAAATGGCACATCGTAATTGGACCTTTGGGGGTCGCGATCGAGCATCGATCGAACGGCGAACTACTTCCACGGCAAAAACGTCATTCGCTGGCAGGTGAGCCTTTCGAATGACAGCAAGACGGATCAGATCTGGGTCATCTGCCGTCTCAAGAGAAACACGAAGATCAATATGTTGGACCATCTTTTCGGTCAGCTAGCACCCGTGACGTACTGTCAACGGCCGTTGATGGTCGATTTATTCAGACTTTCTTTGCGCGTCCAGCGTCTGTTGTTTTCCATGACAAAATCTGAGGGGATAAAGATCCGATGATGGATGGTCTCATCGCAAGGTCCATTTTGAGAGGTCAACCCGGCCCGTTTGGGGATGGCCTGAGATATAGAGAGGCTCGGAGCTTTTGACACAGATTTAAGCGCGTAACGACCCTGTTCGACCACGTACTTGAAAATGCCGTCCTGACAAGTGGCCAGAACGATCTCAGATTCGATAAAAACAGCACTATTATGCCAGGTGTGTACGGAAAAGCTGTCCTGCAGATCGATCTGCAGGGTCAGGATAGAATCTCCAGGAACCGAGGTATACAGGATCTGCCGCAGCTGACCTGAGGCTGGCAGAGACAACAGGAGGAATGATGCGAAAGCAAGTAGAGAACGTATGGTCATCAAAAGGAAATATCCGTGAAGATAACGCCGGTCACTTTGAATTCGTACCCAACTCGAAGGATTCCGCAGGAATTGCGTCGACAGCAGGATCCGCAATGGCCACTTGAATGTCTTTTGGCAGATATACTTTGAATCGATAGGATTCCTGGAGTTCCAAGCCACGAACGGAAACCGGAGTCAGCCTGTTGGCCTGACGGATCATGAGGTTGCCGTCTTCTTTTTCTGAAACGAGGCTGTAGCGCATGGCATGAATCAAGGCTTTCAGAATGGGGTCTCCAGCATTCAACAGTTTGACCTCTGTTTCGATCTGGATCAATTCGCCTGGCGCCAGGAGCAACTCCACTTCACCTGGTAAATCCAGGACGACCTGCATGGCACCATAGGGATTGAATGCCTGCACAATTGACCGGGAAGCCTGACCATATCCCGTCAGGAGGCAAAAGAAAAGGAAAGGAATAGATGCGATGATTCTTCGCATAGGGGACAGGTTTTAGGGATAACAGCGTTCAGGCTGAAAAAGATTCACCTGAACGCATGGCTTGTCGGATTCTCACCAATCTTTCCAGAAGGCTTTCCAATTGGTCCAGTGGCAACATATTGGCACCATCAGATTTCGCCCTGGAAGGATCGGGGTGTGTTTCTATAAAGAGTCCATTTATTCCACTGGCGATGCCTGCGGATGCGATCGTTTGGATCAAAGTCGGACGGCCACCTGTTACGCCAGAACTTTGATTGGGTTGTTGTAACGAATGGGTACAATCCAGGACGACAGGGGCATATTGTTGCATGGCAGGGATACCTCGGAAATCGACGACCAGATCCTGATAGCCAAAGGTGGTACCCCGTTCGGTCAGCCACACATGTTCATTCCCAGACTGCCTGATCTTGTCAACAGCAAATTGCATGGATTCCGCACTGAGAAACTGTCCCTTTTTCACATTGACAATTTTTCCAGTCTCTGCAGCAGCGATCAGCAGGGAGGTCTGCCTGCACAGAAATGCGGGAATCTGAAGGATATCGACATACTGAGCGGCCAATGCCGCTTCGGCATCAGCATGGATATCGGTGGTGGTCGGCAAGTTCATGGTCTCGCCAACTTCCCGGATCAAGGACAAAGCATCATCATCGCCGATACCGGTAAACGAGTCTAACCGGGAACGATTGGCTTTGCGGTATGACGCTTTGAAGACATAGGGAATACCCACCCTGTCGCACATCTCCTTGACCTGGCCAGCCACGTCAAAAACCAGCTCCCTGCCTTCTACAACACAGGGACCAGCAATGAGAAAAAAGGGATAATCTGGCCGATTCAGTTCTGTCCAGACAGCAGTGATATCCTTCATAGGGCGAAGATCCATGTTTTTCATTAATTCAGAATATAATTTCAAATGAATGTTAAAATAATAATGATTTCAAAACATAAAATCAATATTACCTTAATTGTCGACATTAAATGCTGCCTTATTTATCCAATATCCAGGCAGTTGGCTCGAAGTCCCGTTTGATCACAGCGAGTGCTTCCTGTGGCGATTGTACGCGTGGATCCACGGTGATAAACACACGGGTAAGTGACCCGCGTGCCGGCTCACTACCAGGCACAAAACCGGCCTTTGTCAGCCGTTCCATGATACCGGCCACATTTTCAGGGTTTCCGAAGTGTCCGACAGCAATACGAACACCCGATATTTCAGGGAGGGGCGTTGTCGCCCGATCTTCATCCGAATCCAGTGGCTCCGACAAAGGCATTTCCGCCTCCGGATCTTCCAGAAAATCCTCTGTCACATCTCCCGGAGAGGGGGTAGCGCTATCTTCTTCCTGTTCGGGCATCATGGAAGGGTCCACCATCACGCTTTCCTGCAATGCAGGGTCTTGATCAGGTGAAAAGATCAGCCAAATACAACCGGCGATCGAGAGGATCAACAGCGCGGCCAAACCCGGTAAAAACAATCTGTCCTTCCAGGTGCGCTGTGCTACGACCTGCGGACGCACCAGGATCTTACTTCTTTCTTCCTGTGCCACCCTGGCTGCCTCTTCCGGAGTGCGACGCAATACTGGCCGGGCCGTCACCGCACCCAAGCCAAATACTTCCAGATAATAGTTGAAGGAGTCAGGTTCAAAAGTCAGGCCTTCCTTCCCAGACTGGAAAGTACCCACCTCAGGTAAAAACACCGTTTGCCCTTCATCCAGAGCCTCTTTTACCAACCGAAACTGCTCCAGAAGATCCTTGCGTGCCAGGTCCTCCTGGGGTATCCCACTCACTTTCTGATAATCTGCCAAAAGCGCCCTATCGGGACTGGACAAGGTGTCTTCACTTACAGGCTCAAATTCTGGAATTTCGGAAGGTGGCACCATTCGTCCCTCCTGGCGATGTAACCTGGCCGGACGATAATGCAATTGCAAGACCCCCATCCCTGGCAACACTGTATGACCCGATCGCAACAAGAGTTGCTGGATGGCTAATGCGAGATTTTTGAACTCCATGACTGCTGTCATCTTTACTGGATGCAAAGGTACTGGTCTGCGAACTCCTGAGAGCCTGACCTGTTCAGAAAGGTAAGAAATTACAAGAAGTACCTTATCAGCTCTAGCATCGTCTTACCTTCATGTGACTGATCACTGTATGAACCGATACACCCGCATCCTGGCGATCTTTACCGCTGCCTACATTGTCCTGGCTTTGATCTGGTGGAGTTTTTTACTGTTTCACAAGAACGAAGCGTTGTACGAGTCGAACCTTCAGCTTCGGGAAATGGCCGACCAGTATGGCTTCCATCCTGCCCCACCCATCCCGGAGAAGACAGAAACGGTGAGAATTTATCGACGACAGCGGATGATGATCATCGGCGAGTCCCTCTTTATCCTGATCAGTGTATCTATTGGCATCTGGTTGATCTTTCGTTCGTATATGCAAGAACAAGGGATCATTCGTCAGAGACGGAACTTCCTCCTGTCGATCACGCACGAGCTCAAAACCCCATTGACGGCCATGCGGCTGGCCTTCGAGACCATCCAGAAACGCGATCTGTCCAGAGACCAGTTGTCCAGACTGATCACCTCATCGGTGCGGGAGGCAGATCGATTGACCGAAACAGTGAACAACCTGCTTCTGACTGCCCGGATGGATCGCAAATATGTGCCCCGGCTGGAATCCAGGAGCCTGTCGGATGCAGTAGAAAATTGGAAAGTAGCCTGTCAGAACCACTGGCCAGATCGACAAATATCTTTTCAATTGGATAGCCCGCCACAGACATCTGTTGTAACAGACTGGTCCGGGCTGGACATCATTTTTCGCAATCTGATGGAGAATGCCGTCAAATACTCCGGATTGGAAGCACCGATAAAGGCTGTCATCTTAACGAACAACACACATTTTTGCCTGACAGTCAGTGACTCGGGGCCTGGCATTCCTCCATCCGAAAAGAATCGGATATTTGATATGTTCTACAGGATCGGCAATGAAGATACCCGGGAGGGAAAGGGTACCGGACTCGGCTTGTATCTGGTGCGGGAGATCGTCCACCAGAACAAAGGCAAGATCAAGCTTCGTTCGAATGAGCCCCAGGGATCTCGATTCATCATTCAAATGCCCATATGAGCCATCAGATCCTGATCGTTGAGGACGAATCCAGTATTCGCGAATCGTTGACTCTCAACCTTGAATTGGAGGGATATGAGGTCACATCCTGTGCAGATGCAGTGCTGGCTATGGCGCAGATCCAATCACGTCAATTCGATCTTATTTTATTGGATATCATGTTGCCCGGCATGTCCGGGCTGGATCTATGCGCGCATATTCGCATTACCCATCGGGATGTCCCCATTCTCCTATTGACCGCCAGAGACACACCAGAGGACCGTGTAACTGGTCTTCGGACAGGTGCCGATGATTATCTGACCAAGCCATTTCACCTGGAAGAGCTGTTGTTACGAATTGCCAACCTGATCAAACGCAGGCACCTGGCCGTCACACCCAAAGACACACCGGACATCTACCATTTCGGAGAGTATTCTGTTGACTTCAGCGCATTTGAAGCATCCACCAACCAGGGACGCGTGGCCTTGACAAAGAAAGAAGCGGCCCTCCTTCGCCTGTTGATCGATCGGGCCCATGAAGCGGTATCCCGACAGCAAATCCTGCACATCGTTTGGGGATATGAAGTGGCCCCTTCAACAAGGACTATTGACAATTTCATTCTGAGTTTCCGAAAATACTTTGAAGCCAATCCGCGAGAGCCGAGTCATTTTCACTCCGTTCGTGGATATGGTTACAAGTTTACCCCGTGAGGTGTCACGCTGACTGGAGATAACGATAGGCGTTACTCCTCGACAACAACCTTTTTCTTTCGGCGAGACTTGAAGAGCTCCACGATCTCCTTTTCGACTAGGAAACCGAGATCCGTAAAGGTCGCCCGAACGAATCGTTTGATGTCCTGATAATCCTTTCCGCGTTTATCGGTATACAACTTGATCAGCCGCTTCACATATTTCATGTTCAGGTCTTTGACATCCTGCTTGAAATGCTCATTGTCAAAGATCTGGAAGTAGGCCGGGTAGATTTTACTGATCTCAAACATTTCCTGATAATCCGTTGGCTCCAGATTGTTCAGGAATTTTCGGAGGTAACCATAGACGGTCAAACGGACACATTCATTGACCCGGCTGACCCCCTGGTGTTGGCCATAGAAGTTCTGGATGGCTTCGATGGCATCCGGATGGACATATCCTTTGGAGTGAATGACTTCGACCAATTCGTAGTAACCGGCTATATCATCCTTGATCTTATTGTCCAGAATGCTTGCCACTTGTCGGTCACTCGCTGCCGAGACATTGTACTGACTGTGATGAAGCTCTGCCAGGATCCCAAAGTAGTGCTCGTTGAATTCGGGATCATCTTTGCGCAGCTTGTTGAAAATCTTTCCAGCCTGCATGCGAGATTCTTCCGGGGCATCAAAAAAGTTCAGGAACATGGCGAGCAGATAGTTATGCTCGTATGCCCCTTGAAACTCCGGGTTGCGCACCAGATCATAAATGGGGGTCAGGATGGTCTCATTATTCAGATCTAATTGAATGCGACGACCGAGGAAATTTCGAAGGGAAGGAAAATATCGTTTCAGGTCGGGCAGACTGGTCGGAAAGTCGGCTGTAAAGTAGACCTCATCCTTAAACTGACCGGAATAGCGGCGATAGGCGTCCTGACGAGGCTCGAGATCGTGGTAACGCTCGATCATTTGGGCTTCCAGAAATTGGCGGATCTTTTTATTGGTGATCTCCTGAAGGAGATTGGTGACCCAGATATCCGAACTCAGGCCAAAGCCGATCTGAATGGTTTGTCCAATGCGTTTACGGATCCATTCAAAATTGGATGAGTGACAGATCGCCAACAGGATCTGTCGAAATTGCTCTTGTGGGTAGAAGTAGCGAATGTCATCATTCACGGCCCCGCGCAACACAGCGAAACCGAGGATCTTTGGCAGAAAGAGTCCTTCCAGACGTTCATCCAGCAATGCCAATTCGAGCGATGTGATCTGGAGCGGATCATTCGCCGCCACCATCTTGTACAATTCAGCGATAAGTGGCTCGTATACTTCGCGCAAAGCCTGATACCCTTCCTCCTCTTCTGTCTCCAGATAGGTGGCTAATTCTTCTGATTCCTGAATCTGGGTGATCAGATCATTCAGAGCGTCTTGATAAGCTTTTTCGAGCGTTGCATTCATGATAAGGACTGGTTTGCCGGTTATTTTACACGAAACCTGGCAACCCAATGAAGGGCGGCCAGGTTTCTAGATCTTTCCGTGTCTTGAATGGCGAAGGTATGAAAAGTTCAGCCGTGGCCATAAAAAAAACCCCGTCAATCACTTGACGGGGTTGTATTCTATCCAACAGAAACCGAGGATCAGGCCTCTGGTTCTTTGTTCTCTTCTTCAGCGGCAGGAGCTTCTTCAGCAGCCGGAGCTTCTTCAGCAGCCGGAGCTTCTTCAGCGGCGGGTGCTTCTTCAGCAGCAGGTGCTTCTTCAGCAGCCGGAGCTTCTTCAGCAGCAGGTGCTTCTTCAGCGGCGGGTGCTTCTTCAGTAGCAGGTGCCTCTTCAGCAGCCGGAGCCGCATCCGCAACTGGAGCTTCTTCAGCAACAGGTGCTTCTTCAGCAGCAGGAGGTGTATCCAACGCAGGAATCTCCTTCACTACAGGCTTTGCAACACCAGACATTGCAACACGCAAATTCTCCTTTTCCTCAGCGACAGTCTTCTTCCGATCCAGGACTTTCGCATCCTTTTCACGAATGAACTCCTGCCACTTCACTTCTGCTTCTTCTATGGTCATCGCTCCTTTGGCAACACCACGCAACAGGTGCTTCTTGAACATGACGCCTTTGAATCGAAGGATGGCCCGCACCGTATCTGTGGGCTGAGCTCCTTTATTCAACCAATCCAATGCCTTCTCGCGATCGATCTCGATCGTAGCCGGCACTGTCATCGGATTATAAAAACCCAGACGTTCGATGTATTTACCATCACGGGGAGAACGAGCGTCAGCAATGACGATCTTGAAATAAGGACTTTGTTTGCGCCCGTGGCGCTGTAATCTGATTTTAACGGCCATGTTCCGATTTTGTTAGGTAAGACCATAATCTGTTAATCCGCCAAGCGGACGACAGATTTCAAGCGGGTGCAAAGGTAATTCATTTTATTGTCTCACACCAGACTTTGACCAAAAATTCAGAACCGGGATGATCAAACCAAAGACTGAGGATGAAAACGGCTGATTAAATGGCAATATCCCACTACTTTCGTTCCATGGCTCAAAAGCTCTATCCCAATCTCGTCCATGCTGTTGCATTTGCCCTGTCTGAAACGGTTGAACAACCCTACCCTGCCGACAAAGTGCTGGCCAGAATGTTCAAATCAACGCCTCAATGGGGTTCACGTGACCGTTCATTCATCGCAGAGACGACCTACGACATTCTTCGTTATTTGCGCAGATATACAGAACCTACAGACCAGCCTATCCCCTGGATGGACGTCATTGGTTGGCATCTTCAGCATTCCGGACATGTGCTGCCCGACTGGTCAGAATGGGCAGATCTTCCCCCGCCGCCGCATGACCTCCAGGATGACAACTGCCCCTTAGCCATTCGCGAATCGATCACCGACTGGATGGACCAGAAAGGTCAAGCCTTTTATGGGGATCGATGGGAGAAACTCGTCTCAGCCCTGAACCAACAAGCCACCGTTGTCCTGCGTGTCAATCCTATTCGGGCCACCACCACAGACGTCCAGGCCGCATTGAAAAAGGAAGGATGGGACACCATTCAGAGGGAGGACCTGGCTCTGGAGTTGACCGAACGGGGGAATATTTTCAGAACCCCGGCTTTCAAAGACGGCTGGTTCGAGGTCCAGGATCTGGCATCCCAGCAGGTCGCACTAGCCATGGACATTCAACCCGGCCAACGCATCGTGGACGGATGTGCCGGTGCGGGAGGCAAGGCCCTTCAGATTGGAGCCCTGCTTCAGAACAAGGGCCAGGTCATCGCACTTGAACCCGATGAATGGAAGTTGAAAGAACTGAAGAAAAGAGCAAAACGCGCCGGACTCAACAATATTCAGGGCCGATTGACCTCGGATACCAAATCGGTCAAACGTCTCCATGGCTCCGCGGATCGTCTCCTTCTGGATGTGCCCTGCACCGGATCGGGTGTCCTGCGCCGCAATCCAGATGCGAAATGGCGGATCGATCAAGAGCTGCTGGATCGCTGTCTCGGATTACAGGAGGAGATCCTGGATCAGTATGCTCCCGTCTGCAAAAAGGGAGGCCGCCTGGTATATGCCACTTGCAGCATCTTTCCAGAGGAAAACCAGGAGCAGATCGCCCGTTTTATCCAGCGAAACAAGCAGTTCACATTACAAGAAGAAAAGCAGTTACTTCCGGATGAATTCGGCTATGACGGGTTCTATATTGCAGTCCTGCAAAAAGTGGACTAGAATTCCATCCGCAAACGGAGGTTCAAACGCCGACTGGTCAGGTAGTTGGGCACACCGTATTGGGTGTTGTACACTGTTTTGATCCAGGTGTAGGATGCTTCGTTTCGCACACCCAACAGGTTGAAAACTTCCAGACTGACCCAGGTCTTCCGACTGAAGCGCAACAGGTGCGCCGGTTTGCGCGCCTGCCAGTCCCGATCCCAAAGTTTTGCTGAAAAACCGATGTCCAGGCGATGGTAAGGTGCAAACCGATACGTATTCCGGTACACCACATTATCATTGGGAATCCCGAATGGAAGGCCTGTTCCCACATTGAACTGGACATGGGCCCGGATATTCTTGTTTTTAGGCAGGTAATCCTGGAAGAACATGGACAGAGACACCAGCTGGTCGGTTGGTCTGGGAACGGACTCCACGGGTGTCGCTGCGGGCTCTCCGATATCCCTCACCAGGTGTTGCACACCGTTCAGTTGTTCTCTGGCTCGAAGAATTGACAGATTGATCCACGATTCGGCGTCGGGAACGAATTCTCCATTGATCCGAAAATCTATTCCTGTGATCGAACCGGTCGCATTGTTCTCCCCCGCATAGCGGATACGCACATTATCCACATCGTAGGATACCACATCCCACAAGCGCTTGTAGTACGCCTCAGCTGTAAAATGGAAGGGGATGTCCTTCTTCGGTCCCAGGAAAAAATCCCAGGTCCACCCACCCACGACATGCAGGGATTTCTGGGCTTGTACATTTTTATTGACCTCTCCTTCAGGTGACCGGAGCTCCCGGTAGAATGGGGGCTGGTAGTACAGTCCCGTGGCAAATCGCCAGGTCGTCCTGTGGGCTCTTCCCAAAGGTTGCCACAAGACCTGCAAACGCGGGGTCAGATAAGCCTCCTTGTTCAGTGTCCAGTAGCCGGCGCGCAAGCCCGTCGTGACCTGGAGATCGATCACATCCGGGACCTTGTACGCCCACTGATGCTGCGCATAGCCTGAGAATTTGAATGATTGCAGTTCATTCCTGGATTTGATCACCGAATTGATCAACACGCGATCAGGGTCATACTGGAGGGAGTAACCAGCAGAATCCAGACGCTCCCATTCATTGAGATGGTCCAGGATCCACTCGTGCTTTACATTCGCGCCCCATTCCAGGAAGTGGCCTGAATGGCCATTCAGACTCATCCAGGCGGGCCATTCGATGCCCCCGTGATGGTCCAGCTGGCTGACCTGAAAATCCAGGCGGTTGCGCACATACTGATGCTGGACACCGGTGCCCAAAACAGAGATTTCACGCTCAAAATTTTCAGAACCCGGATTGATGTCGATCTCACTCAGCCGATAATTTCCGATGATATCAATGCCTTCGACCTCCTTCGATGTAAATGTGGACGCCAGGAATTTCAAAAAGAATGGGTGGCTCGCTTTGGCTGGAAGGTAGGTGGCAGAAAAACCGCCCATACGCGTTGAAAATCGATCATCTTCCTGGCCTTCAAAGGTGGAGAATAACCGGAGGGCATAGGTGACAAACCCGAAGGCGGTTGACCGTGAAGTCGGTTGATATTGATAGCGACTGTCATTAATGTTCGCCATAAAGGCCAACTGCCAGTCACGGTGAAGATCATAAGTTACAAAGGCCTGAAAATCTGTAAACCGGGGTAAATATTCCCCTTCGACTTCCAGTGTGCTCAGGAGATACTGATTGGTCTTATATCGGGCACCTGCCAGGTAACGCAACTTTTGATAGGGTTTCTTTCCCAATTGGAAACTGCCCTCGACATGGCCAGACGCCCCCAGCGCACTTGCCGACACAGAAGCCCTCAGTGAGTCCGGGCGCTTGTAGGTAATGTCCAGAACGGAGGACATTTTATCGCCATAATTTGCGCCAAACCCACCAGAGGAAAATGAAAGGTCACGGATGAGATCTATATTCGGAAAAGACAGCCCTTCCTGTTGGCCGGCCCGGATCAATTGGGGGCGATAAATCTCAAAGTCATTGATGTAGACGAGGTTTTCGTCATAGTTCCCTCCCCGGACATTGTATTGCGAGGTCAACTCTCCGCCGCTGCCGGAAGAGACGCCCAGGGCAATGGAGGGTAGAATACTTTCAAAATTTCCAGATGTAGTGGGAAGCAATTTCAGATTTTCGACGTCTTCCCGTATCATGCCTCTTTCTTCGATGCGACTGGCTTGTACTAAAACTTCCAGATCGGAATCTTCCGGCACGAGATAGAAATCCACGCGTTGTCGATTTCCTGTATTCAAGCTTTGCACCTTATAATTCGCAGGTTTATAACCCAGCCGGGAGCAAAGGATGACGAGCTCCGTGTTGGGATCCACATTCAACCGGAAGCGTCCATCCGCATCGGATTCGACAGCGTTTGTGGTGCCTTCCCGGTAAATCGTGGCGAACTCGACTACATCCCCCGACAATTGATCGCGGACAAGGCCATACACTTCAGTGATCTGGCCCCAACCCAAGAGGGGACAAATTCCCAATACCAAAGTCATGATCCATCCGGTTGGCAGCTTCATCCTCATCGACTTTAAGGTATTTCTCAGACCAGAAGGGTTTCCTGGCCGCATTGCTTGAGGCGTGTAATCACCTGGAGAGGATCGTCCGCTTTGAACACACTGGATCCGGCAACCAGGACATTGGCACCTGCGGAGAGAATTGCCGCTGCATTCTGCAGCCCCACTCCCCCATCGATCTCTATCTGAGTAGGCAGATTACGCTCTATGATCATCTGCCTCAACTGTTTCGTTTTTTCAAGGGTCCGGTAGATAAACTTCTGGCCGCCAAATCCGGGATTTACGGACATCATGCAAACCAGGTCGATATCTTCCAATACATCTTCCAGAAGTTGAACGGGGGTATGCGGATTGATGGCCACTCCGGCTCTCGCGCCAGTGGCATGGATCTGTTGTAACGTCCGATGCAAATGCGGGCAGGCTTCCAGGTGAACGGTGATCACATCGGCGCCGGCCTCCCGGAATGACTCGATGTATTTTTCAGGTTCCACGATCATCAAATGAACATCCAATGGTTTCGTGCAGATCCCGTCCACAGCTTTTACCAGCATCATACCGAAAGAGATATTCGGCACAAAACGACCATCCATTACATCCAGATGCAACCAGTCAGCATCCGAACGATTGATCAGATCGACCTCATCATGCAATTTGGTGAAGTCAGCTGCAAGCAAGGAAGGGGCAATCAAAGGTGTCATGCTTCCATTTTTGACAAAGATAGTATTCCCATCGAGGCAACTCTGGAATCAACTGGCTTTCGTCACCTGGTTGACATCCAGCATGGGCAGATTGCATAGCCTGCGCATCACCTGGGCGACGGCTAGTACGTCACCCTCACAATATCGGACAAGGCCATCCAGATCTTTTTCCTCATAATACAATCGCCCTACATCAGCGCCACTGATATCTGACTTTGGAGAATCAATGCCCAGACAATGGGTCAGAAGTTTCAGGGATATATAGTGTTTGATGTCACCGAATTTCCATAATTCCATGGTGTCCAGGATATGTTTCAATTGCCACGGCCGTTTGCCGGCAACATCCAACATGGGTGGAAGAGGCATGTCTTGCATCAACATCCTTCGGCATAGGTAAGGCACGTCAAATTCTCGAATATTATGCCCACAAAGGAGGTGTGACATCGGGTTGCCAAAATGGGATTCCAGCACCGTGGAAAAAGGGTTAAGAATTGCTTTCTCATCGGATCCATACCAGGATTTGATGCGCAAAACATCCTCCTCCGGACGATTTCCTCTGGTGAGAAAGCCCATGGAAATGCACACGACCTGACCGAATTCTGCCAGTATGGCGGCCCTGGCACCATAGGCCAGGCGAGCGGCTTCCTCTTGATCTTCAACTTCTCGCATCCAGTATCGGGCCTTCTCTTTGAAGAGTTCTTGTTCCACTGGAGGCGCGTCATCAAATGTAGGATAGGCAGAAACTGTCTCAATATCCAGGAATAACAGATCGTAGATGGGATACGGTATACCCATGGGAATGATGAGGATGGTTCGAAAAGAAAGATAGTGAAACTCCTAAAAACCTGGTTGTTGGCGATCCAGATCAACAAAAAGAACCATCCTTTGAGAAATGACATTCAATAGTTTATGTGAAAGTTCTACCTTTACTTAGATAATAATGACCCTTTGTTCGACGTTTATCGACCAATCAAATCTTGAACAATGAATACCCAGAAAAATTCCTCCTCCCGCTGGATCACCATTGGCATCGTGGCTATCATCGCCTTACTGGGTGTCAATGCCTGGCTATTTTATGACAAGTACAAAAACGAAGAAACCATTGAGCAGCAAGGCGTCGACCTCGGTGAAGCCCAGCAGCTGAATATGGAGCTCGAAAAGCAATATTACGAGACACTGTCCCAACTCGAAGAAATGAGGGGTGACAATGAAGAAATGAACACATTGATCGACAAGCAGAAGGCTGAACTCCAGACCCAGAAAGCGGAGATCTCCCGTATGATCGCTACAACCAAGGACTACAAGAGTGTCCGCACCCGTCTTGCTGATCTGGAATCCAAGGCCCAAGAGTATCTGGCAGAGTTGGACGCTTTGCGTGAAGCCAATGCCCTGTTGACCGAAGAGAATTCCAAACTGGGCGAAGAAAAGCGCTTTCTGGAAGACAATCTCCAGGAGCAAATCCGTCAGAACGACGACCTCACCAATGTGAAGGCCACTCTGGTCACGGAAAAATCCAAGCTGGAATCACAAAACATGAATCTGAACAAAAAAGTCACAAAAGCAAGTGTGATTCCTGTTCAGAACATCGAAGTGACTGGCTACAAAGTGAGTGAAAAAGGCAAAGAATCGAAAAAAAGGTATGCCGACAACATCGATCGGTTGAAGATCTGTTTTGATGCTATGGCAAACACGGTCGCTGAACCGGGTGACGAATCTTTCTATATCCGACTCATTGCGCCAAATGGTCAGACCATTGCGGTGGATGATATCGGATCTGGCATCCTGAACACTTCTGAAGGCGAACAGGTCCGGTTTACGGTCATGAAAGAGTTCGATTACAATCAAGCTGAAACCAATGCCTGCTTGACATGGGAACCCGGTATCGCTTTTGACAAAGGCGTTTATCAGGTCGAAGTGTTCAATAAAGGCCATTTGGCAGGTACCGGTAGCTTCAAACTTCGGTAAGAGCCAACCTGTATGATCTAAAAGCCCGGCATCGTCATCGATGC
>JAIPBE010000057.1 GCA_021738725.1 Saprospiraceae bacterium
ATCAGGTACCATCGAATTTCCATCTCCAGGTCCTGGTCAGGGAAAAATAGTGATCAGCTGGGCTGTTTTGGTGATGATGCTTGAAGGTATTCGTGTGGATAAAATTGTGCATAAAAAAAGGTACCGCAGAGCATAAATAATTTTATTCATGTCTTATATTTAGGACATGAGCAAGGACGAAATAATAGCCCAAAAAGATGATGTAATTTCTACATTATCGATTGAAAATGCTCAACTCAAATTTCGTCTGTCGCAATTGGAGCGCCTGATATTCGGAAAGAAATCCGAACGATGGATATCCGATAACATTGTCGATCCGGAGCAACTTCTTTTATTTACGCATGAAGCAGCCGAGGACATCTCTCCTGCAAAGGAGGAAATTTCCTACACACGATCAAAGCCAAAAAAAGCACACCCCGGCCGACAGGCTTTACCCGATCATCTTCCTGTAGAAGAAGTTGTTATTGAGCCTGAGGAAGATGTGACAGGAATGACCCGGATCGGTGAAGAGGTCACAGACACACTGGATTACAAGGCCGCTTCACTGACAATCATTCGCACTATTCGGCCTAAGTATGCCCGTCCGAATGGAGAAGGTGTCGTTATCGGCAAGCTTCCCGTAAGACCGATAGAAAAGGGAATAGCTGAGGCCGGATTACTGGCCCATGTGGTGGTATCCAAATTTGTGGATCACATGCCATTTTACCGTCAAATTCAACGCTTTCAACGCGATTTCAAATTAAGCCTGAGTGAATCGACCATTAATGACTGGTTTGTTTCGGTATGCACATTAATGAAGCCATTACATGACGAATTACTCAGGTCTGTATTTTCGAGTGACTATATTCAGGTCGACGAATCACCGATCCGCGTATTGGATAAAGACAAGGCGGGAAGTACCCATCGTGGGCAACAATGGGTGTATCATTCGCCGGCATTGAAACGTGTGGCATTTCAATACCGCAAAGGAAGAGGTATGCATGGGCCCAAAGAAATGTTGTCGACATATCGTGGGCATATCCAGTGCGACGGATATAAAGTGTACGATGGGATGGCCAGAAATAATCCATCCATGATCCTGCTTGGATGCCTTGCACATACCCGGAGAAAATATTTTGATGCGGAGAAAATAGATCCACGAGTTAGTAAACCATTGAAGCTGATCCAGCAGCTCTATCGAATCGAACGGGAATTACGTTCATCCTCATTATCTGCTGATCAATATACGCAAGCTCGGCAGAAACAGATGAGGCCAATATTCGATGAGTGGAAAAAATGGATGGAAGAAAATGAACAAAGTATATTGCCAAAAAGTGCAGTTGGCAAGGCTATTGTATACACCCTACATCAATGGGCCAAATTGGAAAGAATACTCGAAGACAGTAGATTCCTACTGGATAACAATCTGATCGAAAACCTGATTCGTCCACTGGCTTTGGGTAAAAAGAATTACCTGTTCGCCGGTTCACATCCTGCTGGAGAGCGCATTGCCATGATGTATTCCTTCTTTGGTACCTGTAAGCTCTGCGACATCAATCCATATGAATGGCTTCAAGATACATTGATCCGGCTGCCACAGTGGCCCATGAATAGGATTGGCGAGCTCCTTCCCCAGCCCAAGGACTAGGTCTATATGTAGTTAGTCGGAGGGATACGTTTATTCCGCTGAACGTGACTCCTCTATTCCGGTGATGTTGCCCCCCCCTGTTCCGGAGGGTTGCTTGAGTGTTTCGGTGGATACTGAGCCACATCTACCAGTGTCCATCCTGCCAGGGCATACGGTTCATCCGGACGGAGTTCCCTCCGGACAATGTGAATCTGAGCCGAACCTTACCCGATGGAACAAACAGAGCACCGCCACAATGGAAGGTGCTACCGGGAAGAATGAGAACGGACAGTCAGGCTACCGCCAGGCAGAACCATGCCTGAAAATCAGAAAATGATGTCAATGAACCCTGATCTGGCGCAGGTTGCACGAGGTGAGATAGCCCCGGGGACTCCAGTTTCCATTATCAGACTAAACCTTTATCTTTGGAAGGCCCAGTCCTGGTTGGAAGGGTGTATAAAATCAGGAGCGTTTCCCTATAGAGCGAAGGGGTTTACCGCGTTAGCAGCAAGCTTACGGGGGTCGTTCACTCCGTAGGAAATGCATCCAACGGGGTAAACTCGAAATGTTGTCGTTTAGGAGCGACAACTTTCCTTGGAGTTTTGGAAATTTACTTGGACAAAGAGTTGAACACACTATTGAATAGATTGATGTTAACAAACGATATCCAATCATCCGCTCTATCGAAACGGAAGCTTAACAGCTGGACCGTTCGACTCCGTTAGGATGACCTGTCAACACTTCATATCTTTACAATAAAAATAAATAATTATGCCACAAAGAAATTTATTTGAGGATACAAGCAGCGAGAATGAAGAAGATCTTCTTCAAGACGAACATAGCTTTTCGCAAGCTGTAATGTGGGGGACTGACTGGACAGTAGAAACTATAATGAATCAACTAATCCGCAATAATATAAATCTTTTTCCAAGGTTTCAAAGACGAGATGCTTGGACTAATCAATCAAAAAGCAGATTCATTGAATCACTTCTATTGGGTTTGCCTATTCCTCCGATAATACTTGCCGAAAGCAGAGAATCTAGAGGTACTTATATCGTTATTGATGGAAAGCAACGGTTATTAACAATAAGACGTTTTTTCTCTAGAGGCGAAGGTGACGACTTTGAACCATTTCGACTTACGGGTCTTCAAATATTGAATGAATTAAATGGCCTGGGCATTAATGATCTCTCTGAAAATGTTGAATACACATCCCTCCTGGCGCAACTGCAAAATCAAACGATAAGAACTACTGTTATCAGAAACTGGCCAAATGAAAATTTCTTATTCACTGTGTTCCTGCGGATAAACACAGGAAGTATGAAACTTAGCCCCCAAGAACTTAGGCAAGCATTGCATCCAGGTCCGTTTATTGATTTTGCCGATGCTTTCTCAGTCGAGAGCGAACCTATAAAACAAATGTTGGGCTTACGTCGGCCAGACTTTAGAATGAGGGATGTTGAAATGGTAATACGTTTTTTTGCATTTAAATATTTTATTCCTATATATGATGGAAATTTAAAAAATTCTTTTGACAACACTGTAAGAATACTTAATACAGAATGGACCAATCGAAGAGATAGGATAAATGAAGACTCCGTTCAATTAGAACACGCCATTATTCAAACTATTCAAATATTTGGAGAAAGAGATGCATTTAGTAAATGGAATGGACAAAATTTTCAAGGAAAATTCAATCGCGCTGTTTTTGATATTATGGCATTTTATTTTAGCGTTCCAGATATACGGGAAAGAGCAGCAGATCGAGCTGCAGAAATTCGAGACGCATTTATCAATCTCTCTCAAGACGATGACACTTTTATGAACTCTATCGAGCAGACTACTAAAAGTTTGCTAAACACAGAGTATCGATATAAAATATGGGGCGAGCAGTTGGCCGCAATCATTCATCATAATTTAGAAGTTCCAGTATTGCAAGAAAACAATAGAATGACACTGCAAATGACAACCAATGCCTAAATCAAAAAGATTGTCACAACTTGAATCTAGGATAACATTTCTTGAAAGGAATATTTTGCCTACAGCAAATCCAACGGGTAGATACACAAAAATTGAGCAAGATTTGATACGCAGCTACGTTCTTTTAGTTCATGCTGAAATAGAAGCATATTTTGAAGACATTGTTAGAGAGAAAGTCAGGAAAGCCTTAATTAATTGGTCAACATATAGAAAAAGAAGTTCTTGTCTTAAAGCTGTTTTAGCCTACGCAGGCAATGAAATATCCTATGAAAATACACCTAAAACTGATTCAAATAATATTGCGTTTAGGGTTAATAGAGCAGTTAGTCATTTTGTAGCACTTATACAGAAAAACCATGGAATTAAAGAAAACAATATAATATCAATGCTAATTCCATTAGGAATAGAAATTAATGAAATAGACCCTGTGTGGTTGAGCACAATGGAAGGATTTGGTACTGCACGAGGGAATATCGCACATAGTAGCATAAGGGTTGCCAGTTTAATAGACAGAAATACAGAACTTCATAGAATTAATGCTCAAATATTACCTGAGATTCAACGACTTGACCAACTTGTAAGTAAGCTTGCGTAATAAACCTAACATTGCATCTGCAAAATGCCGGCGAGACTGTTTCATAAAGTGTGTCAATGATTCAAGAATTGAACACTCCAATCATTGACTTCTGAAAACTAAACAGTTTGACTTCGAAGCCTTTAAGAAGGCGGCGATGGAGCGATTGAAGGCCGGAAAGGCCTGCTGAAAAGCGAAGGAGCGCTTACGCCATTGATCAGCATCCCTCCGACCAAGCACATCTTGGGGAGTTGATGGACCGGACAGAACTTTGGCCCAAAAAGGGCTATGAACGAGAAGGACTTTAGAAAGCTACAAAGATTACATCAGACATCTGGGTTGAGTTGAATGGCAAACTGTGCTCAACAGGATATCGTGTATGGGACGTATAATAGTTGGCTCCGCAAATACGGTGTTAATCAAAAACCTGCTGATCCTGGATCCGATTCCGAATTTATAGAAGTTTGGGTCACAGAGTCAAGTACCCCTGGCCGACAGATACCGATACAGATAGGATCTGATGTCGTGATAGAGATTCCTGTTCCATGACGGGTCTAACGCATTTACATCGATATATGCTGTATCGCGGCAGAGTGGATTTCCGCAACGGATTTGATGGCTTGTGCGGACTTGTGCGTCGCGAGATGAATGGTGATCCTGCAGATGGCAGTGTGTGGATCTTTAGTCAGTCAACCAGCTCGAACCACGGTCTTACCTGAAAAAAAACTGAAGTGTAGATGAAATTGGCCGGAAGGATACATTCATCCATCAAAATCCATCCGTATCTTTATAGAAGTGCAGAACGACTGATCCCTGTCGAATAGTGGCTCTGCCCAATTGGTGAATCGTTATCCCGTTCTCAACCTCTTCCCATGAATGTCCCCTTCAAAAGCTACACGGTATTCCTTGGCTGCCTGTTGGCAACGTCCTTGCCGGTTGCGGCACAGATTATTTCGTTTCCTGACCCGCAATTCAAAAATGCCCTGGTGAATACCCTTTGCGTAGAAAAGACAGGCGACTACAAAGGGGATGCCGACGCCGACACAAATAATGACGGGGAGATCGATGTGAACGAAGCCCTGGCAGTCACCCGTCTCTATGTCACCAGCCAGGGGATCACCAGCCTGGAAGGAATCGAGTATTTCACCAATCTGACTTTGCTGAACGCAGACCTCAATCAGATAACGGCACTCGACATCACCCCGCTGACCAAACTCCAAACCCTGGAAGCGAACGACAATAACATTGCCGAGATCCACGTCACCAATCTTCCCAAATTGAAAATTCTGGCAGTCAGTAGCAACCAAATCGAATCATTGGACCTGACCGGAACCACCTCACTGGATGTCCTGGGTGTCGGGCATAACCAGTTGACCGAACTGGATGTGACGCCACAAACGGTCTTGCGGCTGCTCGAGTTTGTGTACAATCAAATCACCAGTATTCAGGTTGCCGGCAAATCCACCCTGCAAGTCATCCAGGCTTCGAATAATCCGATCGGCACGCTGGATCTCACCGGCTGTCCTTTACTCTATGCCCTCACCTGCAATTCTTGTCAACTGGATGAACTGGATATTTCCGGCCAACCCAATCTTCTCAACCTGGAATGCAATAGCAATAACCTGAGTACATTGGATCTGGCAGCCCAAACCAAACTGAACATCCTGAAATGCGCGGATAATCAGTTGCAGGCTCTGGATGTTTCCAAGCAGCCAAACCTGGTCACGCTCTTTTGTGGTCAAAACAAGTTGAACAACCTGGATCTGAGCCAACTCACCAACCTGGTCACCGTGGATTGCTGGACAAATGAACTTGGCACCCTTTCTGCGGAAAACTGCTCGTCCCTGAAAACCCTTCGCTGTCAAGACAATCAACTGACCTCTCTGAATCTGAATGGCTGTACCGCTTTGGAACAATTGAGCTGTTCCAACAATCAGCTGACCTCTCTGGATCTGTCTTCCTGTCACCTGACATTCATGTCCTCCGCCAACAACAACCAGTTATCCTATCTCATTCTGAAAAACGGGTTTTCCGACCAGAAGCTTTCCTTTTCGGGCAACCCGAACCTGGCCTATGTCTGTGTCGATGAGGTTGAATTCAATGCCATCCATGCCAAGTTAGCCCAGAATGGCAACGGTTCAGCGGAAGTGAACGGCTATTGTTCCTTTTCCCCGGGCGGTGATGTACTGACGGTTCAGGGGAAATTGAGGTACGATGTTGGGCTGGACGGATGTAGTGAATCAGACCCCGTCAGGCAACAGTTGAAAATCCATGTAGATAGCGGAACGGAATCCGGCTTCTTCCTGTTTCCTTTCGACAGTGTCTATGTGTTGAAACTTCCACCCGGCCAGCATCAGATCACACCGGAAGTGAATGCCTCTTTTCCTGTGACGATCACTCCCGACAAATTGAATCTCAACTATTCGGGCACCGGCGGAGATGAAATCATTCAGGATTTCTGTCTGGTGCCCAGTATGAGCATACCTGACGTCGGCATCCTGATGACCCCACTGAACAATGCCGTGCCCGGGTTTGCCTGCAAATACCGGTTGACGTATACCAACAATGGAACCACCGTCCAGGACGGCTCCATAACGCTGACCTATGATGATCAGGTTCTGACCTTCACCTCCAGTCAACCCGTGGCGGATGACTTGGCGCCTCAAACGATATCCTGGGATTTCGCAGATCTCCACATCCTGGAATCCCGTTTCATTTTCCTGGAATTCCTGGCCAACAAGCCGACAGATTCTCCTCCTTTGAATGCAGGGGATATTTTACCATTTGTGGCGACCATCCATGGAGATCCACTGGATGTCCATCTAGAGGACAATATCATCTCCATCCGTCAACCGGTCCGCAACTCTCTTGATCCAAATGACAAAACCTGTCTAACCGGTGAAATTCTCCTTCCGGAAGACGTTGGGGACGACTTGCTGTACCTGATCCGCTTTGAAAATACAGGAACATATCCGGCTGCCAATGTGATCGTGAAGGATGTCTTGGATGTGAGCAAACTGGATCCGTCCACCCTGGAGGTTACAGCTTCCAGTCATCCCGTGAAGGTTCGGGTGGATGAGGATGGCGTGGCCGAATTCTATTTTGAGAACATTCAATTGCCCTTTGAAGAGGGGATGAATGACGGTTTTGTCACGTTTATGATCGCTACGCGCCCCTCCCTGAATATCGGCGACATCATCACCAACCAGGCATCCATCTACTTCGACTACAATCATCCTATCGTGACGAATATGGCACAGACGACGGTCGATGTGCAGAACGTCCTGTCTGAGCCCAATGGCCAGGAAGATGGCACGCTCTATCCGAATCCCTCTATGGACGGATTCTTTTTTTCCCGGCCTGAACGCATTGAATCTGTCCATGTGACAGATGCCTCGGGAACTTTGGTGTTTACTTCAGCAAGGCCTGAATCCTGGATCGATACCCGTGCATGGCCCCAAGGTGTTTATACCGTACTGGCTGACCTGGGCAAAGGAAAGGCATTGACGTTACGCTATGTCAAATCCGCCAATTGAATGTGGTCTTGAACATCAAATTCAAAACATTGATTTTCGGACATCCTTTGTGTGGATAATTTCCAATGACAGATGATATCCGTGTTCCTTATTCGACAAATATTTTTAACAATTAAGGTCTAAAAAACCCATGCCACATTTAAAGACAGTCATATTCGTTCTCGCCTTGCTCATGGCCTTTCCATGGATGATTTTCGCTCAAGTCCAAATCGGGCAGGATATTGATGGTGACGTATTTGCTGATGCTGCAGGTTTTTCGGTGTGTATGCCGGATGCCCAGTCAATAGCCGTTGGCATGCCCGAACAAACACCCGGATCAAATAAAACAGGTTTCGTCCGGGTATTTACTTTACAGGGGGAAACCTGGGTGCAAAAAGGAATGGACATTGAGGGCGAGGCTGAACAGGATTGGTTTGGTTACTCGGTCAGTATGCCTGATGCCAACGCAATTGCTATCGGAGCGATTCAGAATGATGGAAATGGGACGAATGCAGGACATGTCCGTATATACACCTGGAATGGTGTCTCCTGGCATCAAAAAGGGTCCGACATCAATGGAGAGGTCGCTGTGGATGAGTCAGGCTGGTCAGTGAGTATGCCAGATGCCAATACCGTTGCCATCGGGGCTCCACAAAACGATGGAAACGGAACGGATGCCGGTCATGTCAGGATTTACATCTGGAATGGCTTTTCCTGGATTCAGCGTGGAGTGGATCTCGAAGGTGAGAGTTCCAACCGGAAATTTGGTCATGCAGTGAGTATGCCGGACAACCGCACCATCGCCATAGGAGCCTACTTAAATGCAGGGAATGGTTCCGGTCATGTACAGGTGTATACCTGGGATGGCCTCGCCTGGATCCAGAAAGGATCTGACATCACTGGGGAGGCGAAAAGTGATTATTTCGGATGGTCCGTCAACATGCCCGATACCAATACTGTCGCCATTGGTGCGCATCGGAATGATGGTAATGGACAGGATGCTGGCCATGTGCGGATCTATGCCTGGAATGGGAACTCCTGGGCCCAAAAAGGTCAGGATATAGATGGGGAAGCCGCGTTGGATTGGTCCGGCTATTCCGTGAGTATGTCAGATGCCAACAACGTCGCTATAGGTGCCCCGAAAAATAACCTCGACAGAGGCCTGGTCCGTGTGTATACATGGAATGGTGCCAATTGGATTCAATTGGGATTGGACATTGTTGGTGAAGCTAATGGAGACAGATCAGGCCAATCCGTAAGCATGCCGAATGAGAACAACGTCGCCATTGGTGCACCGTATAACAATCATGAAAATGTCCAGTGGGCCGGTCATACACGGGTTTATCAATTGAGCGGTGTTCAAGGTTTGGTGTATAACGACCTGGACAAAAACTGCATCCTCGACGATCCGGGTATCCTACAAGGTATCAAGGGAATTATTCAACCAGGTGACATCCTGGTGGAAACGAACGCTAATGGGATATGGTATCTGGATTCCTTGCCAATCGGATCCTACACCATTACATACGACACGACGGGCCTTTGGAAAGCGACATGTCCGAATCCGGTATTGTTCAGCATCTCTGATCCAGAAATGATCACTCAAGTCCCCTATTTTGGCATGGTTAATTCTACGGCATGTCCTGACCCCAATATCAGTATTCATATGCCATTTATTCGTCTGGGATTTGATAATCAATTCATTTTTCTCAAGGCATGCAATCCCATTACAGCAACTGGAGCCTTATTGAACAGTTATATCGAAATCATGTTAGATGATCTTCTGACCCTGGACGGCGCGACAATGAACTACTCTGATTTAGGGGACAATACATTTCGTTTCAATATCGGAACCCTCAAACCGGGTGATTGTCAAAATATATTCCTGTTTTCTACTGTTAGTGATACGGCTATTCTGGGTGAAACTATTTGCATGGAGGCTCAATTGTTTCCGGTTTTGCCTTGCATGATCGATACTACACATTCGCCACCACCACCTGACTTTATCCCGTGCAATTTACCTTATGACAGCTCCTCACTGACCATCATAGCAGCCTGCGTCAGTGACAGTTTGGTTTTCACTATTACCAATACCGGCACAAGTGACATGGATTGTTTCTCACCCATTCGCCTTTATATCGATGGGAAATATCTTTGGTTGGACTCTGTCCAGCTGAAGGGGGGCGAGTCCGTCTCCTTTCCCTTCCCAAGTGACGGACGGACCTGGCGCATGGAAGTGGACCAACACCCCTTGTATCCGGGTTCCTCACATCCCAGCGCCACCATCGAGTTGTGCGGCGATTCAACCAATTGGACACCCGATCTGATAGATATCCTTCCCCATGATGATGAAGTTCTTACGAAAGACGTGTTTTGTGGAATTGTGAGGGCAAGTTATGACCCCAACGACAAAACCGTAGTGCCCCGAGGTGTCGAACCGGATCACATCATCAGCCCGAACACCCAACTGGATTACGTCATCCGGTTTCAGAATACCGGAACCGATTTTGCACATACTGTGGTCATCAGGGACACCCTCGACAAGAATCTTAGTATTTTTTCAGTTGTAGAAGGCGTATCAAGCCACCCGAATACATTCAGATTGTATGGTCCGCGTGTGCTGGAATGGACGTTTGAGAATATTCAACTTCCTGACAGCACTTCGAATGAACCCGGAAGCCATGGGTTTGTCACCTTCACTACAAAGCAGGTTCGTGATCTGCCTGACGGGACTATACTCCGCAACCGGGCCGGGATTTATTTCGACTTCAATGAACCTGTCATCACAAATACAACACACCTTCTTGTCAACCGACAAATCAAATTACCGTCATGGACAGAAATAGCAACCATTGCGGAAGAGTCTTGTGATGCCTATACATACAACAGTTTCACATACACCACCTCGGGGACATATTATCAAATTCATAAGGGTCCTTTAACTGATACATTGGTGACCTTGAATCTGGTCATCCACAGTGTTTCCGATATATCGACTACTATCAACGGAAACACGTTATCGGCGAACAATAGCATCGCTACCTATCAATGGTTGGATTGTGATCAGGATTTCGCGGTCATTCCGGGAGAAACCAGTCAATCGTTTACGGCAGTTGTTGATGGGAATTATGCGGTTCAGCTCAGTGAGAATAATTGTGTGGATACTTCTGCTTGTGTCGCCGTCACCACGGTCGGCATCCTTGACAATACCTTTCCGGACCATCTTACCATATTCCCCAATCCGACATCGGGAGAACTATTCCTGCAATTTGATACACCGCAGGAAGAATTGCGCATCACATTATTGACCCTGGATAGCCAACCTCTGGATACCAGATTGGTGAATAATGTCAGGGTGTTTACCTACACCCTGAATGCGCCGGCCGGTGTCTATTTGTTGCGAATGACGAATCATCAGTATGTAGCGACCGTGAAGGTCGTGAAAGAATGAATGTGATTTCAATCCTTATTTGAACGTCATATTGGCTTGGCATTCAGCCATTGTTATGGAACAGAACACCACTCCGGGAAGGTTGAGATGGGCCGGTGAACATCGACCCTTCGGAATCACTCAGTCATACTCCCCAGCTAATCCGGGATCTCTTTTGAATCCGGTTACTCCCTCACTATGAATAGCTATATTCGAGAGGCGTTTGCCATTCGAGGCACGCATAAGTGATATGAGATCAGACTTGCTATCATTGCGTTCGCTCCATATCACAGAACCGTCAGGTGCAATTAAGAAATTAAGGAGTAGGGTGAACGTCTAAATGAGAAACCTGATCAACACTGGAAAATGATTGAACTATTTGGAACATTCTTCGAAACGTCTTTGTTACCCCTGTTCTCCAGTTCATTCACACGCTCAATAAAACGCAATCATTTGTCACAATTAAGATTTTTCCGTTACATCGCCATCATAGAGGGCATAAGCTATTTGTTGTTTGGGTTGACGATGCCATTGAAGTATGTGTATGGGATACTGGAGCCCAACTACTATGTAGGCATGGCACATGGCCTATTGTTTCTCGCGTATTGTGCTTTGGGACTAAGCTGTGCCATTCATTACAAATGGACATTCGGCTTTAGCGTGATGGTCTTTTTGGCATCGCTGGTACCGTTTGGCACGTTTTACCTGGAAGCAAAATATTTGAAGGAGGAAGGGAAGTCTGTTGACAACCGAATAGACAAATAAAACTATGCATAACCCAGTAGTTGGCCCTGACCCAGATAGGTAGCCAGTGAGCAACTCTTTCGACAGTAGTTGGACAAATACACCACCGTACCCCTAGCACCCGGGGGATCGCGCCCGCCTGCGGGTAAGGCTAGATTCCTTCCATTGCATGGCCCCCGGACATTCATCCTCCCCGGTAACCAAGGACGGACTCAGTCATACCCCCAGCTAATCCGGAATCTCTTATGAAACCGGTTGCTCCCTCAGGAAGAATAGCTATATTCGAGAGGTGTTTGCCATTCGAGGCAAAAACAAGGCGTAAAGTGCATACCCTGCAGCATACGCTCCTTATACAATCCGTTAGCGCAAATTTAACACAACTATATGGACAACTTTGAGTTTATAGCTGACTCGGATTTAAGAGTTATTTTAATAAGGGACTTTAACGAGCTTGAAAAATGTGTTGAGACCAAAGCCTCAAAATCTGTTCTTATACTTTCAGGAAGCATATTAGAAGCTATCCTAATTGAATTCTTTTCTCATAATTTGCCAGATGGGAAAAAATTAGGCCATATTTTAAAAATGGGTCTAGACGACTTGATAAATGAAGCCGCTGCGGTAAAATTGATTTCCCAAAGGTCTAAGGAGCTTTCATCTGTCGTTAAAAACTATAGAAACCTAATACACCCTGGAAGAGAATTAAGAGAAAAAGAAAGTTTTAATTATGAAACAGCCATTGTTGCATTTAGTCTTTTGAAGCTTATTGTTGGTGAAATAAAGAATAATTACATTCAGAGGTATGGATTTAAGGCTGAAGATGTTTTTAAAAAAATATTTACCGACTCAATGGCATTTACCATCTATCCTAAATTGATAAAAAAACTGAATTTGCACGAAAAAACAAGGCTAATGCGTATGCTAACTGATTTTCAAGTTGCAAGTTATGGCAGCAAGCAGAGAAAAAGGATTGATAGATATATTTCACCTTTAAAACCTGAAATTGGCGACGACAATCTAAGATTATTTTGTAATGAATTATTAAGTGAAGTAGAAAAAGGAGAACATAACAGAATACTTGGATACTTTGAAATATTTAGTGAAAATATTAATCTACTTACTTTAGATGAACAGGAAACTGTATTAATTTATATTTACCATATTGTAAGTGACATTTACCCCTGGGAGGATACAAATATCGAGAATGATGATTTCAGTGACCTATTTTCCTCTTTAGGGCTATATATTGATGCTCCATTAGTAAAGAAAAAATTCTTTGAACTTCTAACTTTAGTGGTGCGTTGCCACAGTCTTGAAGATGATAGGAAATGGCCATATTATGTTCTATATAGAAATTTAATTTCAAATTTAAAGGATGATCAAATTAGTAAATGCGAAGATTTCCTTCGAACGAAATTAAATGATGATGCGGTTGAGGATTTTTTCAGAGGCCTTGAAAAATATGATATTTTGCCTTTTTGAGTAAGAAGTATTACATTCAATCAGTAGGACTATGATTTATTGATTAAACCAGCGCATAGTTTACCGATGCGACATTGGCTTGCGATCACCTTCACCATTTTCATTACCCTTCCAGGCCTTGCCGCCACCTTCTACCTCGATCCGGTCAATGGTAGTCTCAACAACCCCGGAACGCTGGCGGCTCCCTGGCCCTCACTGGAAGAGGTCATCCTGGCCAACCTGGTGGAGACGCAGGAATACGCGCCCCTCCCCTATGACCTGGCAAATAGCAAACTCATTCCCAAAAATGTTGGCGCACCAGCTCATGCCGGTGATATACTTGTCCTCCTCAATCGTGATCAGAACAGGATCTGCTCCTGGCAGGACAGGATGGATCCAGTGGCGGGAGGTTGACAATCTGCTGGTCCTCTATTCGCTGCTGAAATGATCCTCCTGATGGCACCACAGATTTCAATGTATTTGGATTTGGCTGTAACATCTGACGGATTCTCTCGTACACCTCTCCAAACCGATTTCTAACGAGCTGCCCGGTCATCGGTGAGCCATCCTGATCATTCATTGGAATGCGGGATGCTGTTTGCCTAACCGATCCGCCGCAAGGCCGGGGGCTAAAACCTATCTGTCATGGACAAATATGTTTTGACGGGCATCCTGTGCCTGCTTCTGGCGGTCATTCAAGCACAATCCGGAACCGACAGTCTAAAACAGGCACAACTCAATGCGGTCACTGTTTCCGCACCTCGACTTCACGTGGATGCCGGACATTTACCGGAAGTACAAGGCACTTACATTTTTTCGGGCAAAAAGACCGAGGTCATCAGCCTGACCGAACGACCGGCAGCCTTAACCGAAAAATATGCCCGGCAGATCTTTGCAAAGGTGCCAGGCATCTTCGTGTATGATATGGACGGTACCGGCAACCAGATGAATATTTCTACCCGTGGGTTGGACCCTCACCGCGGTTGGGAATTCAATATTCGCAAGGATGGCGTGATCACCAACTCAGATATGTATGGCTATCCGGCCAGCCACTACAACATTCCGATGGAAGCCGTTGAGCGGATCGAGCTGGTGCGAGGTACGGGGTCTCTTCAATACGGCGCACAATTCGGAGGTATGCTCAACTACATCACAAAAGAGCCGGATACCTCCCGGTTGGCAGCGTTTGAAAGTATCAACACGGTGGGCTCATATGGGCTGGTCAGCACCTACAATGCCTTGTCAGGAGGGAAAGGACCATTTCGGTACTCCGCCTGGATGAACAAGAAACACAATGGTGGCTACCGCACATCCGGCGACTCCCGCTATAATGCGGAAGGAATTTCCCTGTATTGGGACCCCTCTGCCAAGTGGAGCCTGGTTCTGGGTTGGACACATTCCAACTACCTGATCCACCTGGCCGGTCCGATGACCGATGCTCAATTTGCAGCCGACCCACAGATGGCCTCGCGTGACCGCAACTACTACAATCCCGATATCCATGTCCCTTCGTTGACGGTAGACTGGCAACCTGGTCCAAACACCCGCATCCATGCCGTGCTTTCTGCTGTATTGGGTCAACGCAACAGTGTCCAATTCAACTGGCCGGCCACAGTGTCCGACACATTGGTCGCGGCCACGGGTGAGTACAACCCCCGCCAGGTGGATATTGACAATTACCGAAGTCTGACGGCAGAAGTCCGCCTTCTTCAAGACTGGCAGCTCTTTGGCCGGCCAGCCAACCTGACTGCCGGCATCCAGGTGATGGACAACGATCTGCATCGTCGCCAGCAAGGCATGGGCACTACGGGGATCGATTATACCCTGGATCTGATGCAGCCGGGATGGGGACGAGACCTGCATTATCTGACGTCCAATCTGGCTGCTTTCCTGGAAAATCGGGTTGAAGTCACTTCCAAACTATCCATTCAGGTTGGTGCCCGGATCGAAAACGGCCAGACGGATATGAAGGGGACAACGGTCTATTACGACGACCAGGACTTGCCCAACGCGATCAAGCACCAATTCCCCCTATTTGGAGCCAGTGGGCAGTACAATCTTACGGACCGGATGAACATCTACGGCGGATGGTCACAGGCATATCGACCTGTCCTCTTTAAAGACATTGTGCCAGCATCTATCTATGAAGTCGCTGACAAAGACCTCCAGGATTCGTACGGCCACAACCTGGAAGCAGGGTTCAGGGGTAAATGGCGGTTCCTGAGTTGGGATGTTACCGGATTTATGATCCGCTACGAGAACCGGATGGGTACGCTGGCTGAAACGAATGAAACCGGCGATCTGATCATCCGGCGGACCAATATCGGCGACTCCGAGACCAAAGGCATCGAAGCCTTACTCCAGGGGGACTGGGTCCTTGGCAATCGCACAACACTGCAACTCTTCACGTCAACCTCCTGGATGGATGCACGATACAAAAATGCCATCGTTCGTTCGGGATCGGAAAATGTCTCTGTCTCGGGGAACAAGGTCGAAAGCGTGCCGGAGTGGATCAGCCGCAATGGCGTCAGTGTGACATCCGGACGCTGGAAGGTATCCGCCCTGTACAGCTTTACGTCTGAAAGCTTTGCTGATCCGCAGAATACTGTGGCACCCTCTGCCAGTGGCGCAGTGGGTCTGGTACCGGCCTACCATCTGGTGGATACGCATGTGGGGATTAAAATCACCAAATCCATTCGGCTGACGGCGAATGTCAACAACCTGTTTAACAAATCCTATTTCACCAAGCGGCCACAATTCTATCCGGGGCCGGGTATCTGGCCATCGGATGGCCGCACATTCTCCGTGACTGTAAAGGTGAAAATCTAACCCTTTACCGGCAACTTTTAAAGGGTCTTTCTCCGGCAAGGGGGAAGGCTCTTTTTATTTCAGGGTACCTGGTGCGTTTCGTTTTTTGCTGGTGTGAGAGTCTACATTCCTGAACGAACGCGTATCAGCCAATAGCCGATTCCTTCTTCATAAGATCGTTGAATATTCAATAAGAGCACTTGATACATTTCCCCAACTGCCAGCCTCCATTCGGATGGGTGATGAGACAGAGACCTAATAAAAAACCGGCTCCCGAAATTAGGGAGCCGGCCTCAAAACAGCTTACCTAACTAAGCCGCCTGGCAGATGCCAATGAGAAGATGAACCTTACTATTCAGCACCATCTGCCTGTGCGATCTGGACTGATCGCAGTCCAATTGCATTTCCCAATGTGATCCCATCCTCACAATCGAACCGGTAATGGATGCAACCGTACAGCCGGGAGAGTGCAGCTTCCCTGGCTTCCCCTTCAAAAAAAGCATTTCGCTCTGGAAAGAAATGTCCAAGAACAGTTGCTGCCGCAGCAGAGAATGTACTGTGACCTGAAGGGTATGAAGGAAAGTTGGGTACCGGCAGAATTGTTTTAATGTCAGGATTAATATTTGTAGGCCGGGGAAAGAAGTAAAAGTACTTGTTGTCCCAAGTACAAATGCCGGCATCCATCATGGCCATGTTGAGATAGGTAAAGACCCTGGCTGACCGAAGTGGATTGAGGTGTGCCTGTTGGACATAAGGCTCTGCTATCCAGTTCCAATGACCTGGAGGCGTGTACGTAGAGGTACCATCGTCCCAACGAAAAGCAATCTGCTGCTCCTTGGTCGAGGCACCTTTGCTGAAATGCAATACTTCATCCAACTGTTCCTGGAATGCTGGCGTTCCCACGGCCGGTGGCGCCTGCAATCTGAATGTTGTGGTCACTTCAGCCGGGCTGAAGGTCCAGGGGACAACATGACCGTAGTTCGGTGCAAGCATGGCACGGGCAGGAATTTCCAGGCTTTCCCAGATGGGTTGTCCCTTGGCTGTCTGGGCGACTGTGATGGAATCCCAATCTGCCGCATTTCCGAGAGCAGCACCCATTTTGTCAGTCTTGGCGCGGGCCAGGAAAATGGTGGCGATCTCGCGACCAAGGGCATCTCCAGCCGTCAGATCACTGGCCACATTCATCCCTGCCCATAGCCGGCTGTTCTTATGCTCCTCTGCCAACTCGTTGATATACGCTTTTTCATTGGGAAACATCGCCCCGAGAATAGTTGCAGAAAAAGCAGCAATCACGGCATCTTCTGACGGATAGGCGGGAACGGCCTGATTGGGCAAATGGGTGGTGATACTCGCGTCATACGTCGACGGTGCCTGACGCTGATAGAGTCCCTTATAGTGCCAGGCAGCAATGAGTGCATCAAATGTGCCGGCACTTAGATAAGAATAGGCGCGCACTGCATATGGAGGTGTAGCCATAGGAAAAAATGGATACACATCTGGTTTAGCCGGGCTGGGCAGGGTGTAGTTGCCATCCGCATTGGCCCTGGGAAAAATAAAATATTTTGCCACCAGTTCGCGGGCGATCTCATTCCAGCGGATAAATCCATTGGTTGACCACCTTGCAATCGCATCCTGCTGGCTGCCGGTCGGATTGGCGCTCATTGTCTTCACTGCTTCCAGTTCACCCAGGAATTCCGCAGAAGTAGGATCTGCTGGTGCAGCAACTGGAAACTGATCTGGCGATGCCAGCAGGATGGGCTTCCAAGTACCGGCATTCATATCCGTAGATGACCAGGTATAGGCGTCATATTCAGGAGAAGGCAGGGGTTCCTTTTTGCAGGAGCTGACTGCCAGGGCCAGTAATCCGGCCAGGAAGAGGAGTTTGATCGGTGTTTTCATGGGTTAGTTGTTTTCAGGTTGATCCGCCTGTTGACCCCAGACGGGAAAGAGATAATTGATGGCCAGGTTGCCGAATATGGACTGTCCGGCATTCCGTCCGGCGAGGGTATACCCTCCGGTCAGAGAGATATTGATTCCCCGGCCTTCGTTGAAGTAGTAATCCAACCGGCCGGTCACCGTTGTGAAATCCACATTATTCGTCGGGAAACCTGGATCCCAGGCCCGGATATCAGATCCACCCAGGGTATTTGTCTGATTGAGATCCACCTCCAGGAGCAACCTTCCGGTATTATAGCCGATAGCCGCCGTCCAGTCAACGATGTCATGGACATAAACTTCGTTGCCATAGTGGGCTTGCCCCTGGTCAAAATAGAAGTCCCGATGGATGTTGGAAATGTTGGACCGGTAGGTGTAATTCCCCTTCAAGCCGACGAAATAGCCCTTCTCAGTGATATAGGAAGCCATTTGTCTGAGGGAAAGATTGGTCGTACCCCATCCCAGGTTCAGAGGGGCGAAGTCGACCAGATAGGGACTGACAGGGATACTGAATCCCAGATTTCCACCCAGCAGAAGATAACCCGGACCCATCTTCCGGTCGAGGTACAAGGTCTTGACGAACAGGGATACATCCTGAAGGCCCGACTGGCCATTCAGAGTGCCCTGGCTGGCATTGGTTCTCACCCAGGGGAGCATCAGGATCACATTCGCCCAATCGCGAATGCCGACATTAACTGCTAGTCCGATCTGTTGACGGGTGACGGTTCCGACATTTCCATTAGACTGAAGAGTCTCCCCTTCCCAGTAGTCTGTCCAGCTGTTCGCGCCATAATTCAGTCCCGCGCAGATAGATCCGCCTGAGACAAAGGTGAGATCAGCGGGTGTTTGGGCCATTCCGCTTGTCATGAGGAACAAGAGGAGGACGCCTAGCATAGTGTATTTTCGCATGATACAAAAATTGGTAGGATGAAAAAATCAGGGGGAATTGTTTCGGGACAAAGTTCCCACGGCGTGTTGGCCCATGCCATAGGGAAATATTAGAATTTCCTGATAATTGTTCTGATGGCATTTCGGAGGACTCTTGCTGCTTGTTGAGTCAGGGAATTAAAGGGAGTCATCCAGCTGGAAGGCACAACACTTTTTTCAAATGTTCTCCCAGTTGATGGCTGGCAAGTCAATTACCGTTGTATCTATGTCGTAAATGGTGGTCTGCCGATTGTTGCTTCAGACAGGCGATTGTCCAATCGGAAAGCCTTCTGGAATTCCTCGATGCTTGGGCAGGTCCGTACTTTTTATCAGGACTCCAGGCAGCAGCTTCTTTTATATTTACACTCTACCCAAAAAGAAAAAGCAGATGCGACATTGGCTTGCAATTACCTTCACCGTGTATATGTCCCTTCCTGGTATTGCAGCTACCTTCTACCTCGATCTGGTCAACGGTAGTCTGAACAACCCCGGTACTCTGGCGACGCCCTGGCCCTCGCTGGAAGAGGTCATCCTGGCCAATCTGGTAGAGACGCAGGAATACGCGCCCCTTCCCTATGATCCGGCTTCTAGCAAACTCATCCTTAAAAATGTGGGTGCACCTGTTCAAGCCGGTGATACGCTTATCCTCCTCAGTGGACTCCATGGAGCAGTGGAGATCGACCGACATATCAACGCCGGCTACATCACCATCATGGCCGGTGCGGACCACACCCCCATTCTGAAATCTCTCCACCTTCGTTACTCGGCCTATTGGCGCATAGAGGGCTTACAGATCAGTTCCGAACCCTATGGATATTATACGGATGACCATCTGGTCTTCATCGAATCTCACAGCTGGTGAAGTCCAGCAGATCATGTGGAGATCCGAAATTGCCAGATCCGCATCGGGGAGGGTGCCTGGAACTGGAGCTGAAAACCTCTCTAAAAACAGGACAGATAAAAAGCTGTCTGCTCCACTTGCACAAGACCGTCAGATTGTGAAGAAAATCCCCCAATCTGTTTTTCAGTCTGCTTGAAAACCGCATAGACGAGTACGGACCTTACTGCACTGTCAATTTCCGCACAAAAGACGCCCCATCTTCCATGATCAGCTTGATCAGGTAGACACCCAAGGACAGCGAACCTGTTCCGATGGTCACATTATTCATGCCATTAATGAGGAGGCTGCTATTCGTGCCGACAATATTTCCTTTGGAGTCATAGATTTCGATTCGAAGGCTTGTTTCACCCTTTATGGATACGTGCAGTTGTACGGAGGCACTTCCCAGCCCTGTGGGGTTGGGGAATGGATCACCCACCATGGGGCCATTCCTGCTTTCAAACTTGACTTGTCGCACAACAGAATATTCAAAATGACCGTCAATATCGACCATTTTCAGGCGGTAGTAGAAGTTGGTATTGGTGAATTCATTTGGGTCGAAGACTTTTTCATCTGTCAGATAGTAAAATTGATTGGTTTGGCTATTCCCTGCAGCTGCAACTGTACCTATTGTTATCCAACTATTACTCTGAATACTACGCTGTATATCGAAATGCGAGGTGTTTATTTCGCTGGCTGTTATCCAATCAAGTTGGACGTCCGTATCGTTTAGTAGACGGACTGTAAACGCCACTAGCTCTAAAGGAAGAGGTGCTGCAGGTGGATTTATGGCAATCAGGTCAACCTGAGAAGAGAACCATGGGTCTGTGTTCGTTAAGCTGAATACCCTAGTTTCACTGCCACCTCCGCTTGTCTTCCACATGATATCAGCTGTCCCTGGCGCACTGATACCTGCAATTTTGTACCTTCCCACTCTATGAGTGATTGGCTGATTGCCTACCCTTGCAACCCCATCATCAAAATCAGTCTGGTTGCCAAAAGGTACTTGAGCCAGATTTATTTTTATTTCATTATTGACTATTGAAACAGCAGTAGATATCCTGTAAATAGCTCCAACAGGTTCACCACTTGTTGAAGTCAGATTCCAGAAAGAAGAACTCTCCCTTGTAATTGTTGGGCTACTGAATGCTGCAGAATTAAATGTTAGAATAAAATCGGCGGTCCCAAGGTAAAGATCTCCTGACCCTGGGTTAGTAGCAGTTCTTCTCGCATAGATATCAAAGAAAAAATCAGTTCCAGAAACCGATTGATTTTCAATTGTAAGCTCCACTACAACCTGTGATTGCACACTATTCATAGAAAAGAAAAGAAAAGTGGCAATGATTGAAAATAAACGTAGCATGATTTTATTATTTTATAGCGGGGTTTGAATTTTTTAATAATTCAAGTTTTTT
Organism: Saprospiraceae bacterium; assembly: GCA_021738725.1. Taxonomy (GTDB): domain Bacteria; phylum Bacteroidota; class Bacteroidia; order Chitinophagales; family Saprospiraceae; genus JAGNXB01. The sequence goes on from JAIPBE010000057.1 coordinate 21,273, forward strand.
TTCAATAATCAGCATACATTTAGTCAGGCAATTGGGCTATCAGGTTGCGATTATTCCACACTACGCTCCGGTCTGCTGCATCGGTGATGCCATCAAGGGTAGTGTCACTTCCTACATAAATCAATAAATTTCGGTTATTCCACACCCCACTTCTGTCAGCTGCGTCAATAACCCCTGTATGATCTATATCCCCTGTCCACATTCCCATTACACCACCACCAAGATCTATTTGAGCATTCGTGCCGTAGGTGGATATAGAAGTGAAATCAATGGAGGTTTGTGCCCTTGAAAGCGTGAACGCATTTGCACTCATGACCCCCAAATGATTCCGATGCTGCAGCGCAAAATAATAATCATCGCCTCCCATTCCCACAAAGCGAACCTCAGAAACACCGTCGAGATCAACAATGTCCCCATCCCTTTGTATCAAAGCAGACTTTGTTTGAAGTACCGTTGCTGGTGCATTTTTATCCCTTAGTTCGATGAATACCCAGTCCACGATTGCATCGTTGCCTGTTGGCAAGAACACGGCTGGGTCTACCGTTTCACCTCCACCCCTACCTACATGGGTAAAGTTGGACAAGGCAGTATAGGGTTCAATTACGGGGATGAGCACAGGTACATTCGTGCGCAGGTCATCATTCATAAGTCCTGTGCCCGAATGATACGGCCCCTGCAAAAATGCCTTAGATGTGACCGCCACATAGTCCATCAGATCCACACCACCGACGGCAAAAAAACCAACATCTGCAACACTGCTACGGGTGCGGGTATAGGGGTCAGCGCCAGCGGCTGCTCCGGCATCGGCATTGGTCAAGTCCCAGCCGACACCATCATAGCGGGAGATGCCTGAATCGGTGCGGTCGAAGCCAGTCAGTTCATCAGAGCCAACCCATTGTGCAGTGAGGGTCAGATCGGAGCCTCCAGCGATGGCCTCGGTGACTTCCCAACTCGCATCCACTACACCTTCGGTGAGCACGAGTCCAGAACCGCCGTCAGCCAATACGTTTTCCAGTACTCGGACACCGAATTCGTCAACGGTGCCACTGACCGATTGAACCAATGTGAGGGGGTTGTAGGAATTGGCATCAAAACCTACGGGGAAAACAAACTCCGTTGTCCCCAGGTCCGTTTTTTTAACTTCTCCTGTGCCACCAGTGATGATGTATTCGTTACTGTCGGGGCTGGTGACGGTGGCAGCAGCGCCGAACGTAAGATCATTTCCCGCAAGGGAGACCTTATTGTCGTCCGATACGAAATGGAGGTCATTGATGATGGCCATTCCATCTGCCAGCAGCAGGTTGGCGGTGTCTTTTGACAATTCTACCATATTAAAGGCATCGCCGCCAGAAGTAACGGTGCTGTTCGTTGCCCCCTCAAAAGTGACGGTAGAAGTACCTGCATCAAAGGTGGCCGAGTTCGTCCAGTTGCCTTCGAGGGTATACTGGCCGTCACCAATCAGGGTGGCCGTGCCGCTGTTGATGATATCGCCCCGGGTGATCAATGTACCTTCGTTGGTGAAGATAGCACTGCCCGTGTTGGTAATATCGCCAACGCTATAGAGCACTGTACCAGCAATAATATTTATAGTGGCATCTCCCACATAAATTTGGGAAAACAGACTGCCGGAGGCGCAGATCATCAGGAGAATTGAAAAAAGTAAATTTTTCATTTATCAGTTATTTTTGATGTAGCAATTGCAATTTGAGATGCTGTTACATCTACTTTTGGCAATGGCAAACAAGCCCGATGGCAGTTTAAAACATCTTCTTAGCATGACAGGGAATTCGCCATACTTGATTCAATCGAAGTATATAAGTGGCATGGCATGATTTATTCAGACACCCTGAATTGCAGATCAGAAACAGTTAATGAGGTGGTCCCAGAATTGCTCCTAATAAACACCTCTATATAATCATTGGTAACGAATTCAATTTCCGTTTCCAGTATAATCTGGAATCCTTGATTATTGATCAGAGGCCCCAATGTGGAGGTCGGTGCTGTAACAACGGCACCATTTTTAGCAATAGCTATTGTATAGTCTGTGGCATTACCTGGCGCCTTGGCGCCTAATGCGATGAATGCCCTGCCGTGAATATCCTTCTTGCCGATATAGGTGAATCGGTTGTTTGATCCGGAAAATTTCTTCCCATCAACCAGTGTCGTGGTTCCCAATACTTTTGCATAAGTACCAACTGCGGCAAATGTAGTAGTCGTAGCATTGCCATTCATGTAGGCATAGGCAAACGACCTTGTATTGGGGATTCCTGTATTTTGTTGCATTTCCCATCCGTAGGTATATGAATCAATGCCATTTAATAAAGTAGTTATCCCCCGAAACATATTGGTGGTCAACCTGCCATTGCTAATAGTAGCACCGGCATTAACCTTTATACCCGTTTGACCGGTAAAAAAGAAATAGTTATTGGATAGGTCCACATCATTAATGGTTGATCCCGCGAGGAATTCGATAGCTGAACCCGAACTGATACCCGAAATATAGCTAAGCCACACGGCCACGCTGCCAATATTGCCTGTGACTTTTAATCCATCTGTACAATTCCAGAAGTTGTTGATCAATGTTATACCTTTAAAACCACTCATTTGCCCTACCCCCAGACTCGGTATTCCGATTTCTGCTACCGCACATCCTGCAAGTAAAGAACAAAACAACGTTCCTGTAGCATCGGATAAATCATAAGCTTTTGTGCTAGCGCTTGCGGGTATCACCGTAAAATTCTGTATAAAAACGTTTAGACCGGCACTACGCACAATAGCCCCGCTTACTGTTGACATTATGCCGTCTCTACTGGGGTCGGTACCTGCCAAGCCAGCCCCGTTTAAGTTTATATAGGGTTTGCTGAAAAACTATTCAATCAACTTCCAGTCAGAGTGCCGTATCTGACTCTATGGCCCATACTATCTAGGAATAATGCTCTAGCAAAGCCTTGATACGGTGTGAAGACTCTTTGGGCTATTCCTTCCAAGC
>JAIPBE010000058.1 GCA_021738725.1 Saprospiraceae bacterium
AGACTTGTGATCTGCGAGAATAGGGATAAATTTGATGTGGACATGGCTGATTAGGACTATGGTAATCCTAAGGTAGCGATACCTGGCCATGTCCAACTTTTACACCCTCAGGCTAGAAAAACGTTTTGGACAGGTCTGAGTCCAATCATAAGTATAAGCGCCTGGAGGTATACAGGTAGCTGTAAAATCTACTTGAAAACAATTGTTAGCGGTATAAGTGAAATCGCAGACGCAGCTTGATGCTGGACAAAATGTCTGTAGTTCCATATAGTCCAGATCATCCAGTCCTGAACTAATGTAATAATCAAGGACTCCTAATGTCAACGCAGCATTGGACCAGTTGGCATATGTCGGCTGTCGCGGAAAGACTGTTGTGACCAAACTTGTATCACATAATGAAGGTGAATGCCCATCACTGTCCGTAAGGATGGCCAACATATTGTTGGCTGATTGGCTGGGAGAGATCAGTTCAAGGGCTTGCCCCGAAATAAAGTAATCCCCGTTAGGTGCAGGCTCTACACGATTGCCTTGCGATGAAAAACCGTTGTTAATATACATACGTGTCCAGTCCACAGAGTTGCCACTGCTGTCGATACTCATGAGCATACAATCGCCACCTTTTGTGGATTGGAACACAATAGATTCTTCAGCTTTTCCAGTGACGATCATTTTGTTGTCTGGTCCAAAAGTGAAATGTGTTGCGAATTCATCGCCATTTGCGATATCATAATTATTTGCCCAAATTGGTATTCCATTGATATCTGTTTTTAACATCATTACGGTTTCTGCATTGGCTGCAGATTCATAGGAATAGCCGGAAATCCAGATTTCGCCGGAAGAATTGGACACACAATTGGCTTGAATACAGGTGCCTGCATCATCGGCGGTTGGGTGTACATCATAGGTTTTCCAAAAGTCGAATCCACCGGTATTGGCATCTACGCTGAGTAGGAATACCCGGGAATTGCCACCTGCAAATGGAGTTGTTTTGCCCGTGACATAATATTTATTGGAATTGGGCTGTGGGCAAAGACCTACAAATGTGGAAAAAGCAGTTACAGAAGCTGCTTCAGATGACCATCCATTCAGGTAATATACCTGAGTCCACACCATAGCTCCATTGCAATCAACTTTAACTAAGACAATACCCTCCAGGCCAATCCCATTTATTTGCGTTCCTACTAAAATATAATTACCGCTGCCATCAACTTTGACACAAGCACCAGTTTCTACCTCGGCAGTCGTACCCGTCTTTTTAATAAATGTGGGTACAGGTACACCGGTCAAGCTGGTCAACGTGAGGGTCATATCGCCATCATCGCTGCCAGCGACAATGAAGTTATTGGGCCCGTTACAGGACGCCAATTCCATCCAGGCCACACTCTCTGTAGAAGGTCGGCCGATCCATTTGGAAGGTGATGTAGCGTTGCCGCTTGCATTGAGTAAAACGACTTGCCAATCAGCATTACCGGGACCGAAAATGCTACTTGGGTGTTCAAAATTTTCAGCTGGCAGAGCAAAGCCACCGTTGGGTAAGACGATACCCCCTGGGCTACGCTCGGCAGTTGGATAAGGCAAGCCAATTGTGGTTTGAAATTGGCCGATGGCAGATTGGTTGATGCCACATAGCAACAACAATAAAATGCTGTGTATATAAAGGAATGAGGAGACTCCCAATTGCTTTTTCATGGTGTTGATCTTCAGGGTGGGGAAATGCATTCATTTCAAATGGAAGCTATTCACAAGGTTTGATCTCCAGCGTTTTGGAAATTTCTATACAACCGTTACTGTCCGTAATGCAAAGCGTAATGTTCGAACCTCCAGCCGGTACAGTATACACCAGCATGGGACCAAAAAAATGTTGAATTGGACCGGAAGGCAAATCCTGCACTTTCCAATCGTAGATCACAATGGCCCCGCAGTTGGAATAGGATAGTGTACCATCAAAAGTACTGACCATGCCCAGGCAGGCACAAGGGTTATCTTCCGGACATTTGATAATGGCCACCGGATCGCATACGATCAGGCATTCCGGATTGGAATAGGTGGTGTAGCAGCCATCCGTCACAGACAACACATAGCAGGCTGGATTCATGGTTGAAATGGAAGACAATGGCGGCAGCGGACCGCCAAGGGAAAGTCCGTTACAATACCATTGTTCAACTGTAACGCTGGGGTCTGGATTCAGACTGTTTATTTGTGCCGTACCCCCTTCACACATTGGATTTGGAGAAGCAGCAATGACCGGCTGTAATAAGTTATTCTGTTGCAGGCAAACTTTCAGAATGTTACTGTAGCAAGAGGGACAACCTGAATGAGGATAATTCGGTGGACGGCACTCAACCTGGTAATAGATGCAGTTGGCATTCGCAGGCCAATCATAGGGTGTGATTGGTGGGGGATACTGTGGCAGTGTATTTGTGTTTTGCCAGAGGTTGGAGGAGCCCAGATCTTTCCATGGATCACCGACAGGCTGGTCAAAATGAAACTGCCAGGTCGGAGTACAATTTTGGAAGTTGCCGGAATAGGCCAGGGTTTCCTCCTGGCCCGGGCAGATCAGATAATCATCCGGGCCACCTAACGGGTCTTTCTGGATGACACTATATACCGGATCGATATGCAGGTTGGTACAGCTCGGCTTGGGATCGACCGGAAGGCAAGCATTCAGCACTACTGGCGGGCAGGCGCAGTTCTGAATTTTGGCCTCAAAACAAATGCCTGGGGCATTGGCTGGGCCGGTGTAGGTGAAGGAGGTCATGTTGTCAAATCCAGGATGATGTACTCCGTCGATACACCACTGGATGGGCAAATTGGCGAGAAAGGGTGGGCCACTCAAACTGACGTTTACGGTCACAGTGCCTTCACAAAGGGTGTTTACCGGTGGTACAAACACCGGAACAGGTGTCAGGGTAATGGTGCCTGTAACGGGGCAACATATCTGGAGCTCGTGTTCAAGGGTAGTGTAGGTACATGTGTAAGAGGGGGAGATACTTGTTTTAGTGATTTTGGCCCTGTAAATCCGTTTGATGAACCCCGTTGTACTGATAGCGCATATAGAATCGATTTCAAGAGTTCCTTTGGGCAAGCCAAAACAATATCCCTTGAACAGGGGGTGGATGACCGGAGTCCAGTTTTGTCCATTATCGTCACTAGACTCCCAGACCACCGATGCCCCGGAAATAGGGTTGACCGGTCCAAAATTTTCCGAAATACAGAAATTCACAGCGTCTCCACTGCATATTGTCGTCAACAAGGTGGGAGGGTTGGTTGGTTTATCCGTTATGTTGAGTTCATATTTACTTGGACAGGTGTTACACACCCAATTGCTCGAGGAGCCATTGAGGGCAAAGCCGGTGAGCGTACCATGGTTCAGATTTCCGCTAAAATCATTGGCTGTAGTCATACCCGGGTTGGAGTTCCCAGGGTCGGCGCCCTGGTCCAGCGTCCAATACACTTCAAGGCCGCTTAATGGAGAAAGGACACAATCCTTGGTACCATCGATTTCCAAGGCCGTTCGCGCGGTACTCCACAGGCGAATTTCGTCAACCTGGCCATCCCAGGATTGCGACCCGGGTATACTGGCGTTTGTAGCGCCAACCTGAAATTGATCAAAACTGTACGGCCCAATAGTGGTCGTTAGCGTGGTCAGTAGAATCCCGTTCAAATAAATACTTACAGAACTACCTTGCCGGCTAATGGCAATATGATGGCAGGCGCCTTCCAGGTTTGCTGGGTTGGTTGGTATCAGAACAGGAAGCGGGGTGCCTCCACTACCCGGAGTGTTTTGCCAATAGAGCGCCAGTTGACCGCCCGGAATTAATCCCAATGAAAAAAGTGAAAATGGGGCACCACCAGAAAGCGTAAACAGCTGTTGAAAGCCCGAAGCAGGGTTTGCCAGAAACCAGGCTTCTACCGTAAAATCCCCCGTACCATCAACAGGTGTCCCGATGAGACTTACACTAATATCCTCGCCATTGCCACCGAAGGCCAGGGCCTGGTTATCGCAAAACTGTGCCTTGACAGTGAAGGCAAACCCGAATGAAAGGAAACAGACCAAGACGAGAAGTCTACCGGATACCGGGGAGGATTCCATAGTCAATTGATTTTATAGGACAGGTCAAGAAGAATCGAGTAGAGGTGTATTGAGTTCCAGGTACACCTATGGATGATTTTGCTTCGATTGGAATCAGTAGCAAAATGCACTTTCTAAAAGTAATACTTTTTATAATACGAAGTAAAAAATATTGCCTTTATCTGGTAATGAAGAGTATTATTTTATAGATGTAAGATGAAGCCATTGATTCAATGGATGATCAACAAGGACATTATTTTTCAAAGGGAGGCTAGTAATTGGGAAATAGATCCTTATAAACAGGAAATGACTGGCGAAAAACAAGAGGGACAAAGCGAGAAATCGATATGCACTTCACCCTGTTTGCTATTTGTCAAGAATACCGATGGCTGCTCTTTCCAGAGGAAAACAGCAAAAGGAAAGGGGTGGGTGTTTTGATCAGAGCAAACAAACAGCCAACCCCAGCACCACCAGGATCTGCAGGATGAACATGATCAGCCCAAAACCGAGAGCCACTCGGCCGGTCCGATAGAGTTGGCTAAACCGGATACCCAGGCCTATGGCCACCATGGCCATGGTGAGCAGTACTTTGCCCACCTCCTTGAGGATGGTGAGAAGTTCAGCTGGAAAGGGAACGAACGAGACGAGGGTCACCACGATCAAAAACCCCCAGAGGTAATACGGAAGCTTCAACTGGTCGCGCCAGGAGGCCGAACGGTTGGCCAGGAAGTTGAAGAAGATCAGCCCGGGGACAAGGAGGGCCACCCGGCCCAACTTGACCGTCAGGGCAAGATCCCCAATATGATCACCCAGCGCATATCCTGCCCCGGCAACGTTTCCCACCCCATGCAGGGTCCCTCCAATCAAGGTGGCGGAAAGCGGATCAGACTGTGGCCAAAATGCCAGAACAGCGGGGAAGGCCAGCATGCCCAACAATCCAAGGAGATTGACCACTGCCAGAGCGATCCCGATGTCTTCTTTTTCCCTGGTCAGGGATGCAGACAGAGCCGCAATAGCGGCCGACCCGCAGATGGCCGTCCCGAATCCGACCAGCCACCCGGTGGTGGTCTTACATCCGAACAGATTGGCCAGTGACCACGTCAGGAAAAGGATGATCACGAGGGTGAGTATAAGGATCCACAATGTGCCGGAACCCAGTGCAGTCATGTGTTGAAAGGATATGCCAAAACCCAGGAAGATGATGGCCGTGTTCAGGACCGTCTTACCCGTCCAGGCAATGCCCGGAGCGGCCCGGTCGGGTTGCCATCCGATATTTCCCAGGACTACCCCGAAGATCAGTCCCAGCAGGACCTCGTTCATCCGTGGGATCATCGGTGACAGAAATACAGCCACGATGGCCAGGGACAGCGTTAATATTATGCCAGGTATACGGCTGGACCAGAAGGGTTGGGACATCGTGCAAAAGTACACGAAGTCAGCAACCGGCTTGTGTGATCACAGTTACTCAACCTTTTTCCATCGAATTCTGAAGACCAGAAACAAAGGACATAGAGTTCAACGTTTGTGCCTAATAGCCATATAGTACACCATTTCTCCAGGAGGTTTTTTGTCACCATTTTTGCGAGGCTGGCAATAATGTCGCCAAAACAGATTGCTGGACTTTTTTAAAACCCAGGGTTAACCTCCTCCGGCGGTTGAAAAACCCTGGGCTATTGACGGCTAGTTCTAGGGGTTCCTTTGGGTCTCATATACCTTGGAAGTGATCTTCTTGCTGGTTCTAGAAATGTTTGAGATTCCCCTTCATGTCGGCCGGTATCAAATAGTTGATGTGTCGTTAACAATTTGGCCAAATACAGAACGCCGAATACCGATCTCAATCTTTGAAATATCGCAATAACGAAATAACCCTTATCGCATTTCACATCAGATCAAAGCCACCACCGCATACCAGATCATCACCACACAGAGGACAACTTTGAGGAGTACTCCAAACAGGAATCCGATAAAAGAACCAAATGCCGCACGAGTGGCTGTTTTGGAATCCTGGCCTACCAGCAGTTCACCGACCAATCCACCGACGAAAGCGCCAATGAAGATCCCGAAGGGTCCACCAAAAAGGCCGATGATCAGACCAATCGTACTGCCCCACATACCCGCCTTGGACCCGCCGAATCGCTTGACACCCCACATCGGGACCACGTAATCCAGGACGGTCACCAGGAGGGCCAGTCCTGCGAGTGTCCAAAGAAGACTGGAATCAAATTCGGCTTTGGTAGACCAGTGGATCATCAGCAGTCCGAGAAAGCTGAGAGGTGGTCCAGGCAGGGGAAGAACGGCACCGATCAATCCGATGATCAAGGCCAGAAACCCGAAAACGATAAGTAGTATATCGACGATCATAATACTCGAAATGTAGGCAATTTCGAAGGGATGGTGGTTGGATTCTCGACGAATTCAAGCCCGGAAAAGATGAATGATCAAGTAGAGATGACCAGGTGGAAATAGTGCAGTATCTCCTCCTGTCCGGGCAATTGGACTTCTCCGTCCTGCACAAATCCAAGCCGATGGAGCAATGCAATGGATCGATCGTTTTCTGGGGTTGTAATAGCAGAAATCTCGGTCATCATCCAGGTGCGGGTGTCCTCCGTCAAAACGGATCGGGCAGCTTCGAATGCGTAGCCATATCCCTCATATTCGGGGAGCAGGGCAAATCCAAGATCGGGCAAGGGCAGTCCTTCCCGGCGGACCAGTCCGCAAATGCCCAGGAGTTCATGGGTTTCGGTGTGCATCATTTTGCGCATCCCGAATCCGTGATCCTGTTCGTGTTGCATGGCCCCATTCCGGAGGTAGACTTCTGCCGCCTCCAGGGTGTGCACCTGCCGATCGCCGATATATTGGATCCAGGATGGTGTGTTGATGAGCGTGAGCAGAAAGGCAGCATCACCGGCTTGCAGGCTGGGAAGTGACATTCGTTCGGTAAGGATGGGTTTCATCATGACAAAGCCGGGGGTAGAGTACCTGCGTTCAAATATCGCGCCCCTATCTGGAATCACATAAAATGCGCTTATGGAAACGATTGATATATTCTTGAATTTGATCGAACACGATTGCTCCGAACAGATACCCTGAAGTACGGTTCCTGTTAATTCTGTCGATCCAAAAGGTGATTGTTTTACACAGATTATTGCCGTGGATGATTCATTGGGGAGCCGGCGAAATCACGATCATGAACACCTCCCCCTGGATCAAACTATTATGCGATTTGCAGATGGACTTCGGCTTTGGATTTCACCCGTTGCCCGGACGAATTTGCCTCCGCCTTTGGTCAGCAAATCGAAGCAGGGATGAAGGAAAACAAAGAAGTCAATTAGGCGGGCCGCACAATTCTCTGTTTTCATCACCATGAAGGACGGTGTAAATGGCCATATCCAGATAGTCATCCACAAAGAGAATGCGGTCGCGCAAATGAGCCTCCTTTTGAAATCCGAGATGTTCCAGGAGTGCAATGGCGCCGCGATTGCCAGGTTGGACCCGGGCTTCAATACTGTGAAGATGTAATGAGTGGAGACCAAATTGGACGATGGCAGCCACTGCCTCAAGGGCCAGTTGTTTTCCCCAATAAGCAGTGGTCATTTCGCCGCCAATCTCGGCACGGTGGTTCTCCCAGTCTATGTTGCTGAACCCGCAGGTACCAATGATCTTTTGTTGATCGCGGAGGATGCCAGCCCAGCCTATGGCCTTCTTATCCGCATACGCCTGCCGGGTCTTTTCAACAAGGTTTGCTGCAGAAGTCACTTCTTCCATTGTGGGCCGGGCGATAAACTGGTTGACACGGTTATTGGCGCGCATGCCGAAGATCTCCTCAGCGTCGGATAGTTGAATATCCCGTAAGGTCAAACGGCTGGTGTGCAGGACAGGAAAAGAGTTGAAAGCAGGATGGTCAGGAGAGGGCTTCATATGCTTTTGGCTGAAACGATCATTTCATTTGCATCGGAGAATCCTCGTGCCGACCTTCTGTCGGGACCCCGAAGGTACTGCGATGGAACGTGGTCTGAATCCCGAACGGATGTCGGATCACCTGGACTAGAAACAGATTGTCATAGTCGGCATGTTCGATCTTGATCTCAACCCCGGTCAATGCTTTTATCAGGGCTGGAGTGGTGTTGGAATGCCCGACCACCAGAACTCGTTTCTCTTGTAGTGATCGAAGGATGGGCGCCAATTGTAAAACGGTATCCATGGAATACAGGATCATATTCTTGTTCAAGGCAGTGGCCAGGGGTTGCCCGGTCTGTCTCGTGCGCAAGAAGTCGGAACAGTAAATGTCCGAGATCCCTTTACCGATCAGAGCATCTCTCAGATCATTGGCTCTCTGATGTCCGGCAGCCGTCAGAGCAGGATCTCTGGAATCATCCACCTTTTCGGCATGCCGAACCAGGTATATATCTGTCGTAGAACAAGAGACGAAAAGGAAGGTGCCGATCAATAGAAAAGAGAAGGAACGGAGTGATTTCATGATGCAGATTCTACAGGGATGATGAGAAGAGGAACTGTTGAGTCGCGAAGGACTTCTTTACCCACGCTACCGACGATCCATTCCCGCAATTTGATTCGACGATGATGGCCCATGACCAACAGATCGATCCCTCTTTTTTCGACCTCTGCCTGGATGACCTTGGCTGGATACCCCTGGATGAGGAGGATCTCACAGGGAATATCTTTTTCCAGAAATTGCGCTTTGAGATTCTCCAGCGCAATGTGTTCTTTTTTCAGTTCGCCTGCCCGGTGGTCGCGGATATATTGAGGGCCGGGTTCGTATCCCACAAATTCAGGATCGGGTGAGGCGACGTGCAATAACCAGCAATGGGATCGAAACGCGTCTGCCAGATTCATCGCATAGGCTGCGACATGTTCGGTGGGATCCTCAAAGTCGATCAATACCAGAATGTTTTTCATGGCCAGGTGGATTTAAAACTGAAAGTAAATAAACTGTTCACCACTCCCCTGGGCAACGGCCAATAATGTGAGCATGACTGCCCAGATACTGCCCAGGATCCACCAGGGGGTCTTATCGGCAACGGCTTTGACAGAAGTGTTGCGCATAAACCAGTGCGACAGGAAGAGGAGGGTCGCCACAGAAAGTACCTGAATGATCTCATGTGTATCCAACACCTTTTCCCCATCGGGATGCAGGAAAAACATGGAGCCTAGCAGGTCAAGGGCAGTCCCAAACTCCCGGGCCCGGAAGAAGACCCAGGTGATATTCACCAGAGTGTAAGTGCCCAGGGCCAGCAGAATGCCGTTCCAGGCATTGAGGACGATGGTATATCGACCGCGGAGCCACCGTTCAACGACCAGATAGAAACCGTGCAAGAACCCCCAGAAGACAAAGGTCCATCCGGCGCCGTGCCAGAGCCCTCCCAGGAGCATGGTCAACATCAGGTTGATCACGGTTCGTCTTGTACCGGATCGATTCCCTCCCAGGGGGATGTAGAGGTAATCCCTCAACCAGCTGGATAGGGAGATATGCCAGCGTTGCCACAATTCGGAAAATCCGATGGAGGCATAAGGGTATCGGAAGTTGTCGGGCAGAACGATGCCCAGCATGAGTGCAATACCGATCGCGCAGGTGGAATACCCGGCAAAATCAAAAAAGATCTGACCGGAAAAGGCCAGTGTGCCCGTCCAGGCATCGAGGACGTGCAGGATCTTGTCCGAACCAAATACCGTATCTGCTTGGTCAGACAGCAGGACGTCGGCCATTACCACTTTCTCGAACAAGCCGAGAGTGAGGAGGAAGGCTCCCCATAGAAATTGAGAGCGCGTGGCCCGAGTCGGTTGATCAAACTGCGGGACCAATTCATCAGATCGAACGATGGGCCCGGCGACGAGCTGCGGAAAGAAAGTGACATACAGGGCGAAGTCCAGAAAACGAGGTGCAGGTTGGATCTTTCGGTAATACATGTCTATAGAATAGGACATGGTCTGGAAGGTATAAAAGGAGATGCCCATTGGCAGGATGATATCCGATTCCAGAGGGGTGAATTCCAATCCGATCAGTCCGATGATTGCCTGGAAGTTTTCGATCAGGAAGCCGCCGTATTTGAAGAATACCAGGAAGCCCATGTTCACCAGGATGCTCAGCCAGAGCCATTGCTTGCGTTTGCGAGGGTCCGTCTCGGCATGTAGTTTTTTCCCTGCGACCCAGTCTACGGCGGTGGAGATCCAGAGGAGGAGCACTAGAGGCGGATTCCACAGGCCATAGAAAACATAGCTGGCCAGGAGGAGCATCCGCTTTTTGTGGGTCCAGGTGACTGGCAGGTGCCAGTAGATCAGCACAATGGCAAAAAAGACAATGAATCCAAGTGAATTGAAAAGCATAGGATGGACTTAGAATATTCAGATGGACGATTAAAGGACGCCGTCGGCTTTCATGATGGTCAGGATCTCCCTGGTGTAGACCCGGGCGTCGGGAGTACAGAGATGGGACCATTCCGGAGGGGAGAACTGGTCCAGTAGTGGATAGTCGTTAAAATGGTAGGCCGGGCAGCCGCTCTGTTTGACAAAGGCGTCAAAATATTGCGCCCGTGGATAGACGCGCCCTTCCATTTCGGTGTAAAATCCACTGGATGGATTGAAAGTGAGGATCATTTTCCCTCCACGGTCTTTCAACTGCTTGATCAGGTCCAGATAAAAAGGAAAACTGATGTCGATCATGTCATCGTTGCGTTTACTTTTTGAGCCGAACGTTGCCCAGGCATTCTGGATGGTCTTTTGGAAAGCCGTGTCCGTTTCCATACGCGCCAGCATGATGGTATTGCGATCGGACTCCACCTGAGAAAACCGGGGAAAAGGGGTGCCGGGTTTGGTACGTCCAGTCGGAGGCAGGGTGGCCAGGAGGGATTTGAGGTCGGGGTCGCCTTCTTCACCGTCGGTCAGGAAAGCCAGGTAGGGCTGCACGGCATAGGATAAACAATGGTTCAATCGTTGGGCCCAGGTGCGCGAATAATAAAAATCGACCCATTCTTTGGCCCTGTGCCACTCCCCTACAGAGTCGTGCTGGGCGATAAAGAACAGACTGGGGGTGATGTTCATCACGATGGTCCCATTGAATGCGGTATTCTCTATGATATCCTGTAGGACGGGACCGGGCGATTTGCCATTGGCGGCCAGCATCAATGGTCGGATGCCTGTCAGCTCTTCCCATTCATTGAGTTGAAAGTCAAAATGCGCCCGGGAGGCCCCGATGATCAATACCTGGTCCGGGTCATTATCTCGAATAAGGGTGCGTTTTTCTGCCCAGAGGTGCTTGTCGTCTTCCACAGTGGGGAGGAAACCAAGGGATCGACAATGCATCTCCCAGCCGGCCAGAAGGATGCCTGTCAGGGAGATGGCGAGCACAAGTGTTCGAATGGAGGTCATAGTGTGGGTATCGGTGAGATCAGTCAGGTGGTCCGATCAGACACTAAAGTACACTGTTTCACAAATGTGCAAGAGCGCCGTGGAGACATAGAAACGATGCCCGACAGCCAAATTGGAAGGGGAGGCTTGCATCAGGGATGTAAATTGTTTTTCTTTGAGGGCGATCAATGGATGACCTAACCTTGATCATTTCATTCAGGACTCTGGTTTTCAGACCTTGAATGATAACCCATCATAATCTCAAAGGATCTTGCCTATGGATAATGTTGCACCAGTACTGCTGACAGCCGAAGAGTTGCTCAGTTTTAAAAAAAGAAGTGACCTGGTACGTTTGGCGGACGATAAAGGCGTGGACCTCAAGAAGGCGTTGCGCAATCTGCGATATGAAGAAGAATTGCGTCAGTTGCAGGCGGAACTCGTCGACTTGCAGCAGTATGTAGCGAAAAAGAAATTGCGAGTTGCTATTATTTTCGAAGGCCGTGATGCTGCGGGTAAAGGTGGATCGATCAAACGTTTTACCGAGCATCTGAATCCACGTACCATGCGACTGGTGGCCTTGCCCAAACCTACTGAAGTGGAGACAGGGCAATGGTATTTCCGTCGCTATATTCGGGCGATGCCCGATCCGGGTGAAATCGTCTTCTTCGATCGCAGCTGGTACAACCGTGCTGTGGTGGAACCAGTCATGGGATTCTGTCTGAACAAGGATTATGAGCGGTTCATGAAACAGGTGCCCGAGTATGAACATATGCTATATGAAGACGGGGTGATCCTCATCAAATTCTGGTTTTCTATCTCCAAAGAAGAACAACAAAGGCGGTTTCATTCCCGATTGGAAAATCCACTCAAGCGATGGAAGTTTTCACCGGTGGATATGAAGGGCCAGGAGTTATGGGACAAGTATACCCACTACAAGGAGCAGATGTTCTCTCGCACACATACGCCATTCAGTCCCTGGATCATTGTGAAGACAAATGACAAGCGGACCGCCCGGTTGGAAAGCATGCGCTATGTCCTCTCTCAGTTTGAGTATCCTGGAAAGAATCGGTCCAAGGCCGTTTTGATTCCGGACCCCAATGTGGTGGCGAGGTATTATCGGCAGCTGGAGCAAATGGATATATAAAAGTCAAGGAGTTTAAGAGGGGAGGAGTCGAGGAGGAAGGGAAAGTCTGCAGGTATTACCTAGTGCAATTAATTTCAATTGGAATTCAATGACCAGGAAACAGCATAAAGAAAAAGACGTAAAAATTCACAATGCGGATGTGCCTGAAAAGGTCACAAAAACGAAGCTCGAATTGAGTGCGGAGGATGTGGCTATTTTGAATTCCAAGATCGGGATGAAATACCTGCTAGCCGATAAGAAGACCAATGCCGAGAAAGCTTTACGACTGGCGCAGTATGAATTGGATCTGCGTATACTCCAGGCTGAGCTCATCCAGTTGCAGAACTGGACCATTCGTCAGGGTAAAAAGATCGTCGTGATCTTTGAAGGTCGGGATGCGGCAGGAAAGGGCGGGGCGATCCGACGGATCACTGCGCATATTAATCCTCGTCATTATCGGATCGTGGCTCTTCGCAAACCGACACCGGAAGAACATGGGCAATGGTATTTTCAGCGTTATGTCAACCAGCTGCCCAAGCCGGGAGAAATGGTCTTCTTCGACAGGAGTTGGTACAACCGAGCCATCGTCGAACCGGTCAATGAGTTTTGTACCACGTCTGAATACAATATATTTATGGGGCAGGTCAATGACTTTGAGAGGATGATCGTCGAGTCGGGCACCTATCTGATCAAGATCTATTTGTCTATTACCAAAACAGAGCAGGCTTCTCGGTTTGAAGAGATTCGAAACAGCCGACTCAAGCGTTGGAAAATGACCCCCGTCGATGAACGTGCTCAGGAATTGTGGGATGTGTATACCGCCTACAAGAAAAAGATGTTCGCGAATTCCGATACAGAAGTGGCGCCCTGGACGGTGATCAAAGCAGACCGGAAGAGCGAGGCACGGATCGAAGTGGTGGAACACTTGCTACGCACCATTCCCTATGTTCGCGGAGAAGGAGAGTCTTGACCCGAAGACTGGAATCAGGGCCATGAATTCCCTACCTTTGCAGCGATTTTTTAATACCGGATCGGTCCGTTGTATGGAACCGCATTCCGGTCGTCGCAAAAACCAGAGATGATGATCAAGATTACCCTGCCTGATGGCAGTATTCGGGAATACCAGGCGGGAGCCACCAGTCTGGATGTCGCCCGATCCATCAGTGAAGGCCTGGCACGTAATGTACTGGCCGCCAAAGTCAATGGAGAAGTATGGGATGCCAACCGAGGTATTGAGACAGATGCCTCTGTCCAGCTCCTGACCTGGAATGACAAGGAAGGGAAGTCTACTTACTGGCACTCGTCCGCCCACCTTATGGCGGAGGCGCTAGAGGCGATCTACCCCGGGATCAAACTGGGTATAGGCCCTCCTGTAGAGAACGGCTTTTACTACGATGTCGACCCGGGTGAAAACACCATCAGCCTGGAAGACCTGCCCGCCATTGAGAGCAAGATGATCGAGCTGGCACGCGAAAAGAACGCATATATCCGCAAGGAAGTCAGAAAGGCCGATGCGATCGCATACTTCACTGAGAAGGATGATGAATACAAGCTTGAGCTGCTCCAGGATCTGGAGGACGGTCAGATCACCTTTTACGAACAGGGTAATTTTGTCGACCTCTGTCGGGGCCCGCATATCCCGGATACCGGTTTCATCAAAGCGGCAAAACTGATGAATGTCGGTGGGGCCTACTGGAGGGGCGATGAGTCGCGCAAGCAATTGACCCGGATCTACGGGATCACCTTCCCCAAGCAAAAGGAATTGACCGAATACCTCGAAATGCTCGAGGAAGCCAAGAAGCGGGACCACCGCAAATTGGGTCAGGAGCTGGAACTCTATATGTTCTCCGAAAAAGTGGGTGCCGGTCTGCCGATCTGGTTGCCACGTGGCACCGTTCTGCGAAGCCGTCTGGAGGACTTTATGAAGCACGAACAGCTCAAGCGAGGATACCAACCAGTGATCACCCCGCATATCGGTAAAAAGGAATTGTACGTGACCTCCGGTCACTATGAGAAATATGGCGAGGACAGTTTCCAACCCATCCACACACCGCGGGAAGGGGAAGAATTTCTTCTCAAGCCGATGAACTGCCCGCACCACTGTGAGATCTTCGGGCACAAACCTCGATCTTACAAGGAATTGCCTTTGCGGATCGCGGAGTTTGGTACAGTTTATCGCTATGAGCAAAGTGGAGAGCTCCACGGACTGACCCGGGTGCGCGGATTTACCCAGGATGATGCCCACCTGTTCTGTACGCCGGATCAAGTGAAAGGAGAATTTCTGAATGTGCTGGAACTGACCCAGCTGGTGCTCAAGCGGATGGGTTTTGACAATGTCACCGCTCAGATCTCACTGCGCGATCCGGAGAACAAGCAGAAATATATCGGCTCCGATGAAAACTGGGAGAAATCCGAAAAGGCTATCATCGAAGCCTGCAGTGAGGTGGACCTGGAAACCGTTACCGTTCTGGGTGAGGCCGCCTTCTATGGCCCCAAGCTGGACTTCATGGTCAAGGATGCTCTGGGCCGGAGCTGGCAGTTGGGGACCATCCAGGTGGATTACAATCTGCCCGAACGATTCAAGTTGGAATATATCGGTTCGGACAATCAGAACCACCGGCCGGTGATGATCCACCGGGCGCCCTTCGGATCCATGGAGCGGTTCATCGGGGTATTGACTGAACACTGTGGGGGGAATTTCCCATTGTGGTTGACACCGGACCAGTTTGCCATCCTGCCGATCTCAGAGAAGTATAATGATGTGGCACACCAGGTATCTGGCCGGTTGATGCTTGAGGATATCCATGGTTTTGTGGATGACCGTAATGAAAGCATCGGACGAAAGATCCGTGACGCCGAATTGAAGAAGATCCCACTCATGCTGATCATCGGCGAAAAAGAGGCCGATGCCGGTGGCGTGGCCGTGCGGATGCGGGGAGAAGGCGATCTGGGTCTGATGACGGTGGATGCATTTATCCCCTGGTTTAAGGAGAAAGCAGCGGAGTGATTTCCCGATATATCCGTCATCTATCATGATGAAAGAAAAAGGACCAGTGCTCAACCGCTGGTCCTTTTCAGATCTGGAAATATTAGAATTTACTTTGCCAAAATTGGGAAGGGCTATTTCATCGACTGAAGGGTGCCCTGCTACTCGTTCAGATTAACGCATGCTTACTTTTTGCGAATAGCCGTGATTCCCGCAGCAATCATCCAGCCGATACCTGCCGGCACCAGTAAAAAAGCCATATCCGCCAGGGACGGGATGAACAATCCGGCCAGGGCCATGATCCCCACCAACCCGGCGATCAACCCCCAGGTTTTCAGCCAACCCGGCACCCAAGTATCTCGTCCTGCCAATGAGAGGCATGCTGACCCCACCCCAATGATCAGGATGGTGGCGACATCGTCCAGTCGGGTACCGATCCACCCCACTACATGTGCCATTTGAATTGCTGCGGGTGATGTGTCGGGTGCGATCTGCATCGTGAGGGACAGCATCACCATAAAGGAAATGAGACCCATGACCACGCCTGTGCGAGCACAAAAACTGGCTATTTGGTTCAAGGCAGGTGTGTTGGAAGGACTTTCGGCAAGTCCTGTGATGCCCAACCCTAACAGAATGACGCCCGCGCTCCAGAAGGATGTATTGGCAACCAATTGTGTTTTGAATGAGCTCACGGCAGTCAGGTATTCAGCCATAGTCCCCTCCGCGAGGGCGGCCCACAGATCTGTACCTGTAGATCCCCAAAGGGCGGCTCCGATCAACATGGTGACGGCTCCGATCAGAACGAAATATCCATTGGCACGAAGTGAAGAGGTAGGTTGGTTGTGCATGATCTCAATTGTTTTGCACCAAATGTAGACCTCTCTATTTCCCTGTAATTGTACAGATGTAACATGGCTGATCAATAAGGTAACTGACCCGGCAGGAAGCTCATTCGGGAGCGGTATTGTCCCGGCGTCATGCGAGCATGTTCCTTAAAATTTCGGATAAAGTGGGGCTGATCAAAATATCCCTGATTCAGACCGATCTGGGTCAGTTGACCATCATGCACATGCATCTCATCTATCGCGCCGGTAAATTGACAAAGTGCCAGTGTTCGACTGGGTGGAAGGCCCATCCAGTCCTTGAACAATCGGAAGGTGTGCATCCGGGAATAACCGGTCAGGTCTTCGAGTTGTATGGGACTGCCATTTTGTTTTCGTTTGGAGGCGAGGCCGACCACCTGGTGGATCTTGATCGCTTCTGTCAACCCTTGTTCTTCCTGGATATGCCGGTAAATCAATGCTTCCAAATACTGCGCCCTTGATTTAAAGTTGGGTAATCCGCACAACCGGTCTTCGATCTCGGCGACATGCCGCAACAGTTGATCGCCCGGGATGGCCCAATCCTTCAGCTCGCTGCAGGGGATACCAAATAGACTTTTGGCCGCCAGAGGTGCCATTTGCACACCCATCACATGGAAGTTTGAAAATTCCATGTAAAGCGGCTTGGTATGTAAACCGGATAAAAAACAGAAGTTTTCGGTCGGGTTGAAACTGTCATTGACTTTCTGCCCCTGGATATGGTCCATTTTTTCACCCAGATTGAAGATCAATTCCAGACAACCACTGGGCAGGATCTGCCAACGCATGTGGCCGTTGGAGGGTTGCTCCCAAATTCCGCGAACGAGGTGGTGAAGAGATTGAGGTATATAAAGATCGATCTGCATGGTCAATGAACCACAAGTGTTGGAGGGCTAATTAAGTAGAAGTGCGGTGCAGTTTTCAAGCATTTTAGAACAATAAAAAATCGATCATCCTGATTATGGAACATGTCGCCTCATGCTGCGGCGGATCGGATCTAAAAAAGGTCAACAACAATCTTGACCAAGTTGAATGGGCGGGCATTTCTCAGTGCCGTAACTGCAAAATACACAACAGTCTCCATTATGTGGTTTGAGTACGATCTGACAATTCTCGCAGGCATAAAAATACTGGCAGGCATTGACGGGCATGGTCTCCATTTTTTGATGACCACAAGCGGGGCATGTGATACATGAGTCAGGAATAAATATGCCTGTCGACGAGGCGCGCTTTTTTGTCCTCCAGTGTCGATACATGCCATATCCGACAAGCCCCAACGCAAGAACCATCAATGGGCCACTAAGGCGTGCCATGTGTTCGCTCAGACTTAATACTCCGACAGCACTACCGAGAAAGACAGCGAGGACGGGTAGCCAGCAACAGCTGGTAGCCAAAACAAATGCCAGAATACCACCGAGGAAAGAAGTGCGTGCGTTCATACGGGTGGAATCGGTTTCTTTGAATGAGAAGGTGCATTCTAAAGATAGGAATAGGATGCGAACAGAGGCACATCGTCTGTCAATAGCCAGGTCGCAGCGTCTTCCATGAGTCCATTAAACTGATTGCGCAAATCCTATCAGGAAAAGGATGGTTGCTACCCCAAAATCCATCAAAGAGGGATCTTCCTGTCTAGAAACAAAGCAGGCCATTGGCTTTTATTCCAGGATAAACTTCACACCCAACGTGATCAGGTTGGAAGAAAAATTTGTATTTCGTGAATAGTGGTAATACTTGAGGTCAATACTTTTCAATTCGAATCTCCAGAGGTGCATATTATTGAAGATATCCGTGTAGCTGACGCCAAACCCGTACTGATTGGCAGCGTACCCACTCAAATCGTAGTCGGACGTGTAATAGGTTCTGGTGGATAAATGCTGGTCATAAGGCTTGAAATAATCGGCAGCTGTCTGGTTGTAAATGCGATAGGATGGATATAATGTGATGCGGCCCATCAGAATCTTGATCGGTACTTCAATGCTAGCCGTATGCGAACGAATGCCCCAGTCATCAACATAATACCGATAAAAGGTGCGGACAGTGAAAATCTCGTTGATATACGTATTCAATCTACCACCAATAGCGAGTTTTAACCGGGTGTCTGGTAAGCGCTCGATATCATCCGCCAGATGGAAGTTTTCAATATAAGAGTTGTCTACATCGCTGAAGTATACGCGTTGGAACGGGGTGGAAAGCTGTCCCTTTTGCAAGACCACATCCAGGGCCAGGGATCCCTGCATCTTTTTCGACAGAATTTGGGAAAAACCCAGCCCGGCTGCGTAGGATTGACGTCCGGATTGAGAAAGCGGTGTGAACTTCGGAGAATATACTGGATTCCCCGTTATGGTATAATTCTCTAAATGAAACGGGGTCCCTTCACCGCCTCCGCCGCCTGGCGGTCGAAGTTCGATGGGATAGATCAGACGCCACTGGTCAAAGTACGCGGAACCATGAAGACTGATCTCCGTATTTTTTTCATTAAGTAATTGGGCAAAACTACTGCCAACCCCAATGGAGGAATAATCGAATTCATTTGCAAAGGAAGTATTTGCGCTCCAGATCTGATTCCGGTTGTCCGAACTATGACTGTACCGCAAGATCCCATTCGACCAGGTGTCACTTTGCGACTCGCCGGAAGAGGCGACATACGGGTCAGCGGCTTGCCGGCCATCAAACGGATTGATATTACTCGACGATGCCGATGTGTAGGCTGAGACACCGGCGTCAATGGTCAGCACATCGTCGTCATTCAGCGGAATAGCGATCACGATGGTGGCCGTAGCATCCTGCAAGGATTCATTTCCGATCCCGCCACTCACCGCTGCATGATCACCCGTTTGGGAATAAAGACTGCTCAACAGATCCACTTCCGTGGATTCAAGAACACGTTTCTTATACGGTTGTGGCTGGTTTTGGGCAGTCATACCAGAGCAGACAAACAGAGCTGCGATCCATAAAAAATTGTGTTTCATCTGTTCCTCTTTAGGACGTCATCTGAAATTAATTACATCCACAACCGCCTCCGGTTTTCCCGCCATTCGCACCGGATGCAGCTTCCCGGTAGGCCTGTGCCGTGAGCAGATTTCGGTCACAGTTTTGATCTCCCAGGATCATGTCCGGGTCGTTCAGGTGGACCATTTCATACTCCTTCACCACGACGCAGGAGCTGCAGGTGATGACAAATAGAACAAGCAATTTTCCTGCGATCTTCATCTTGATGCGATTTTGATGTGGTCTGATTTGTGAATACCTCCCCGATCATCAATAACGATGCATTCGATGTCGGGGAGCTGATTGATCCGGTCCAATCCAATGTCAATGCCCAAAACGAAAACGGAGGTGGCCAAAGCATCGGCTAATTCTGCTTTGGGTGCAAAAACGGTCACACTTAAAATGCCTTTTGCTGGATATCCGGTTCGGGGATCGATGATATGGGAATATCGTTGACCGTCGATGAGGACATATTTTTCATAATTTCCAGAAGTGACAACTGCACCATTTTTAATGGGCAATAATCCAAAAGATTTGGACTTGTCAAAAGGGTTGGTGATGGCCACTTTCCAGTCACTTCCATCGGGTTGTTTTCCCCAGGTGCTCATATCTCCTGAGGCGTTGATAATGCCAGCGTTGACACCCCTGGAGATCAGAAGCGCCTTCGCCTGATCAGCTGCATAACCCTTCCCAATGGCACCAAAACCGATCTTCATGCCCTCCTTTTTCAGGAAAACCGTCAAGTTGGCTGGATCCAGGACAATATTCTGATAACCTACCAGGGCAACGGAGTTGGCGATGGCTTCTTTGAATGGCATTTCGGTCATGCTGCCATCGAATGTCCAGATTTTGTCCATTGGTGCATAACTGATGTCGAATGCCCCATCGGTCAATTGTGAAATACCAATTGCCCGCTGAATAAGGGCAAAAAGTTCTCTGTCTACTTCAACGGGGCGAATGCCTGCATTTCTGTTGATCTCTGAAGTTTGCGAAGCAGGATCCCAGGAAGAGATCAGGTTTTCGATCCGTTTGATCTCTACAGTAGCAACATCAATATATTCGTCTCCTCTGGCGTGATTTTCCGCCACAACCGTAATGTCAAAATGGCAACCCATTAGAGTCAGATCACGCTTGATGATGTGTTGTGCAGAGCACAACAATGGAGACGTCATGAAGAGGAGGAACAGTACCTTTTTCATACTCAGTTATTGGATATAGGAATCCAGTTTGGCGATATAGTCGGAAGGTGTGGTTTTCTGATATCCGGTCTGACCGAGGACCTGCCCATCGGCATCGAGGATCACCACAAAGGGAAAAATGCCCTGTTGGTTATAGGTTTCAGCAAGGATGGCATTGTGGGCAGACTGTTCTTCCGAAAGGGCATTCTTTTTTCTTTTGGGAAAATCGGCCTTGAGCAGGATATAGTGCGTTTTTGCTTGTGCTTTAAAGGCCTCTGATTGCCAGATTTCCCGGTCGAGTTTGATACAGGGGGCGCACCAGTCGGAACCCTGAAAGACAAGGATGATGGGACGTTTCGTTTCTTTGGCCAGGGTTTTGGCTGCGTCCAGGTTTGTCAGCCAATTCTGTGCAGAGCCACTACAGTATGTAGTGACAAGGAGTGCCAGGCTCAGGAAGATCTTCGTCATGGGGTGAATTTACCCTTATAACGAAAAAGTTTTTAGTTATTGCCCTGTTGTGCATAGGTACCTCTTGAATATACTCAGGTCAATCTTCGAATCTGGTGCACGGACAATACTTCCGGTGTTCTCAGTATTCAACCATTCCCGCAGGACGGTCACGACTTGCAGGAGGAGACACTACTCTTGCGAAACCTGCCTGCTCCATGGTCCCAAAAACGAATTCAGATTGTATACGTGATTTCAAAAGAGCCGTATCAGGGGCGCGAAAACCGTTGATGCAATATACTGCACGGACAAATGAAGGACTGGCTGCAAACTTATTTCTCGATAATTTGGCCTCCGGTCACGTATTCCGCCGCCCAGTTTACTTCATCCAGAGAGCTGATCATAAGACCTTTACCGTCAGAAGCAGATTTTTTGGATGTGGCATGCACGAAGAAGCCGTCCATCAAATAGACGCCCATATGGACAATACGGTCATTCTTTGCATGCGGAGCACGGAAGAAGACCAGGTCTCCTTTGATCAAATCCGACCGTTTTACCGGTTTGCATTGGGTTTTCAGAATTCCCTGAGATCCACCTCGGACCCGGCGACCAAAGATCCGGTCTTGCATGACACGGGTAAAACCACTACAATCGAGGCCTTTCTTTTTAGTTTTGAGTCGCCATGCCGGATAGTTCGAATAATTACGCCAGTTGGGTGTTCGATAGGCCGTGTTCAGCCAGGAGACAATAAACCAGTAGGTTTTGGGATCACTGGTTTTCAAGGAGGCAATAGGCGCCAGCATGTCCTGATAAATGGCTTCCATTTTCAAGCTGTCCTCAGTGAGGGATTTCGAGTCGTATGTGCCGGATGTCAGAACGATCGGTTTATGACTTAAGGGTTTCTCGGAAGTCGCACTTTTTGAGGTTTTTTTTGGAGTTGTTTTTTTGCCCTTTAATGTTAGGAAGGTGTCTGTAGGAGTAGTGGCTACTTTATCAGGAGATTCAGTGGACGCGGGGGCAGATGGATGGGTACAGGATACGAAGATAATCGTCCAGGTGATCATGATACTTAGGATCAGTACTCGCTTGGTGAAAGGGTGGCCATCCATAATGGTGGATAAAAGGTGAGTGGAGTTTATTTTCCAGGGTTAACGTGAACAAAAATGAAACGGTCGATAATATATTCAATGACAAATGAAACAATTATTTAATCCATTTTATTTTGGATTTCAGATAAATATTTTTCCCTCCCTTCTTCCAGTTCTCCGATCAACTCCTGTCGAATATCTCGCAATCTCTCGATCAGCCGCTTCCTTTTTTGCCAGATAAACAGATAATCCAACGAATATCGAAATTGCCAGGCCGCTTTCAGATAATGGAGGGTGTAAACGCCACTGGGATAAAAAAGGAGGAGGGAGGTAAGCCCGATGGTCCAGGAAGTAAGCCAGGTAATGACAGCTGCTTCCAGTAAATAAATAAATAGAAAAACAAACATCCCCGCCGCCAGTCGAATTGAGCCGACAAAATCTTCCCGTACCCGGATTTTTCGAGATACCCATTCTGCCAGTTTAAACGGAATGACATTCGCTATCCAGCCTGCAAAGAATAGAGGAAACCCCAGGATGAGTGAGACAATGTCCTGGAATATCGACGTCCGTTGATCTGATGTTTTAAGATGAGAGTCCCGAAGATTCAATCGATCGGTTTGATGGAGATAGGACCGGATCCGGCGATCGAAGTCCATCACTTTTTTGGGATAGTGATCGTCATACCACTGCACGGCTGCGACGATATCTTTTGATAAGTAAAAATCCTGGCGCAATTTGTCGACAGGTAGATCGTCATCCCGCAGTTCGGAACGGTACAGCTTTTCGATCAGCCCGATCAGTTCTTCCAATCGTTCATCACCGATGATGACCGTGCGCTTTTCCAACTCGGACTGGAGTTGTTGCATCACTTCCCTGACGGCTGATTTTTCGTCCTGGATATACGATGTTTTGAATTCCTGGAGCTGTATAGGCCGCCCCACATTGACAAAGACATCGCTCTGGAATTGATGCGGGTTGCTGTAGTTGATGCCGATTGGCACAATGGAGACACCCAGTTGGAAATCATTACGGGCCTCGGCACCCAATCCGATGCGGGCGATCCCCGTTTTCAACGGCCGCAGACGTCGTTCCGTTTTACTGATACCCTCGGGAAAAATCAGGATGACCTTGCCCAAAGAAAGATGATCATAACATTTCGCGAAAGTGGCTTCATTTCGGCCGACATCTTCGGGTTCGAACTCCGGTCGAAAGACCGGGATCATATGGAGTTTTCCCAGGAGTGCGGCGACAAACTTGTTTTTGAATGCACTGCCCCGCGACAGAAAGTACAGGGTTCGCCGGATGTGTACACCCAAAACGATCGGATCCATAAAGGCACTGGTATGGTTGGCGGCTAGTAAAAGAGGTCCCTTTGTCGGGATCTGTTCCAAACCCCGGATCGATATAGATCGAAAATATCCCTTCACAGCAAGGATAAACAGCCAGGTCAGGATACGGTAGAGCATGAGGAGTTTGGGTGAGTGTTTTAAAAGTACAAAATATAAGGAGGTCAGATTGCGCAACCAAGGTATTCATATTGTGAAAACGAATCCTCAAGCTGATCGAAGCAGCAGGATGGGTTGAATGGATAGTCTTGACCATACAGTGGATAAACGTTTATTCGTTTATGGGTGTATTCGTTTATGCTCTTGGTTAAAGATGGTCAATACAGGTCAG
>JAIPBE010000059.1 GCA_021738725.1 Saprospiraceae bacterium
CCGGCATCTATCTGGATACCTTAACCACTTCAAGTGGCTGCGATAGCATCATTACCTTACTGCTCACCGTAAACGAATTTCTGACCACTGAAGTCAACGCATCCATTTGTCAAGGAGAGACTTACCTCTTTAATGGCATTTATTACGACTCGACCGGCATCTATCTGGATACCTTATCCACTTCAAGTGGTTGCGATAGCTTCATTACCTTACTGCTCACCGTAAACGAATTTCTGACCACTGAAGTCAACGCATCCATCTGTCAAGGAGAGACTTACCTCTTTAATGGCATTTATTACGACTCGACCGGCACCTATCTGGATACCTTAACCACTTCAAGTGGCTGCGATAGCATCATTACCTTACTGCTCACCGTAGACGAATTTCTGACCACTGAAGTCAACGCATCCATCTGTCAAGGAGAGACTTACCTCTTTAATGGCATCGATTATGACTCCATTGGCACTTACATAGACACTTTAACTTCAGTCCAAGGATGTGATAGTATTATTATTTTAAATCTCACATTAGTGGAGGCTCCGGATGTGAACATTTTAGGAGACTCTATACTATGCATCGGTGATTCAATATTGCTTTCAATTGACACTACATATTCCCTAATCAATTGGTCAACTGGTTCTAATGAAAGTAGCATTACAATAACTTCTGGAGGCAACTATTCCGTCACTATAACAGACACCAATGGCTGCCAAAATGCTGACTCATTATTTATTATTACATCTCCTCTTCCAATAGTTTATGCCGGGGCAGACACCATACTTGATTGTGTTATCAATGAGGTAACAATCGGTCCACCGACCCAACTACCTGGAAATTATATGTGGACAGGCCCAGGAATCAATATATCCAATGAAACCCAAATCAATCCTACCGTAAATATTCCAGGACAATATCTACTTGAGTTCTCGGACATCTTTGGCTGCTCGAATAAGGATTCAATAATTGTTGAATATTTGAACAATGCCCCTGTAGCGGATGCTGGCCCTCCTCAAATACTGACCTGCACAAATGACACGATCACACTTTATGGATCCAGCTCAGCTTCTTCGATTATCTTCCATTGGGCTGGCCCCGGGATTGACAGTGCTAATCAAAATAATGAAAATCCCATAATCGCTTTACCTGGGATTTATACACTATATGTCATTGACACTCTTCTCGGTTGTTCATCATCAGTGGACACCGTACTGGTAGATGAAAATATGTTGAGTCCAATTGCAGAAATCGTTTCATCTGGTGCGCTGTCATGTATCAGCAACCGAGTGATTCTTGACGGAACTGGATCGACATCTGGAGGAAATATTATTTATAGTTGGCAGGATAGCGCCGGAACTGCTCTCGGAAATGGGGTCACGTTGGAGGTTTCAGTGGCAGGTTATTACACTTTACTTGTAATGGATACTATAAATGGCTGTTTCAGCATCGATAGCTCCCTCGTCCTGGACCAAACCTCTTTCCCATCTGCCCAGGCTGGCAATCCTGTAATCCTCAATTGTAAATATCCAAATGCTTCATTGGATGGTACAAAGTCAGACAGCTCAAGTATAATTACAATTCTTTGGACTGGCCCGGAGAATGGAATCCTTTTTGGTGACAGCTCGCTAACACCGATAATCAAATTGCCTGGAATGTATACTATTACCGTAACAGATATGTTGAGTGGATGCTCACAATCTGACAGTGTCCTCGTCTTGGCCAACTTTGATACACCTACCGTAAACTTGGCAGACTCCATTCAGCTTTCCTGTAAGGTGGATTCAATCCTAATCAGTCCAATCTTCGCCACTTCAGGGCCAAGTATCCTTTATAACTGGACGACGACATCAGGCCAAATTATCGGAGGAACACAAAACAAGGAAGCGATAGTAAATAAAGTAGGAATTTACTACTTGAATTTGGAAAATTCAGAGAGCGGATGTACCGCTTCAGACTCAATCATTATTCTTTACCCTGACCAGGTAGAAGCAATTATCAATGTCAATTCTAATTGCATTGGTGAAGCAAATGGAATAATAGAAATTGCTTCTATTACCGGAGGTACAGAACCGTATGTTCTTTCAATCAATAATGGTCCTCTCACACAAAAAACATATTATAGTAGTCTGAATTCAGGAGAGTATAATATCTCTATTCAGGATAGCAAGAATTGTACATTGGACACTACGGTTACGATCAACACTTTCCCCGAACTCACTGTAGATCTTGGCCCTGATCTTCATATTACTCTTGGCGATGTCGTACAATTAGACGCAGAGGTCAACATACCTTTCAATCAACTCACTTCTATTGATTGGACGCCTGAGAATGGATTAAGCTGTACAGATTGTCTTGACCCAGGCATCCAACCCTTTTATACAACGTTATTTCATATCACTGTAACAGATGCGAATAATTGTTCAGCGAGTGACAATGTCCTTATTCTCGTTAATCAAGAAGTAAAAATTTACATACCAAACGCATTTTCTCCAAATAGAGATGGCATTAATGACAAATTCATGATTTACGCAGGACCTGGAGTTGCTAGAATTCAAGAGTTCAATATTTTTGATCGTTGGGGGAATCACGTCTTTCAAGTTGAAGACTTCCCTCCCAATGACCCACACTATGGTTGGGATGGGAAATTTAGAGATGAACCCATGAACCCAGCTGTTTTTGTCTATTATACAGTGGTAGAACTAATCAATGGCGACACCATTTTATTAAAAGGTGATGTCAACCTCGTACGTTAACATTGAACTACTCCATGAAAACTGGACTAATCTAAACTAGATTTTTAGGAAGATTATTTAGACTCAACAACCAAAAATCTTGGCATAAAGAATTCTAAATTCTCAAAAGCGCAGATCGTATTTGCGCTCAAAACTGGTCTTCACAGGTGTCTAAGTCTACGAAGTGTGTCGAAAACTTGCAATCAGCAAAGCAACCTTTTATAATCGGAAGAAGAAGATAGATGGGATCGGAGGCAATAAGTGAATACGACTATGACAACTTGAAGAAGAGAATGCCAATCTCAAGAAACTAGTTACAGATCTCTGCGCGAGCGCATCCCAAAAGATTTTAGCATCTTAGGCGGCTAAAACCACCACACTATGGCCAACAATCGGATCCGGCTCAGCGAATTCCCTTCGACCTTCTGGTCGGTCAACACCATGGAGATCTTCGAGCGCATGGCCTGGTATGGCTTCTTTGCCGTCTCTTCGCTCTATATCACCGGTGCAGTGGGAGATGGCGGGTTGGGTTTCTCCGACGAGGACCGTGGCGTCCTTCAGGGTGTGGTCACCTTCTTTCTCTATCTCTTTCCGGTGGTCACCGGTGCACTTGCAGATCGCTATGGCTACAAGCGCATGTTGCTGGCAGCCTTCCTCACCCTGGTCCCCGCCTATCTCCTATTGGGCCAGTTCAAGACCTTCCCCACCTTCTTCCTGGCCTTTATGCTAGTGGCCATGGGCGCAGCCATGTTCAAACCGGTAGTGATTGGAACCATCTCCAAAGTCACCAATGATCGGACGGCTTCCATGGGCTTCGGTATTTTCTACATGATGGTCAATATCGGGGGGTTTGTCGGCCCCATCGTCGCCGGTATCGTCCGCGGATGGGACTGGTCCTATGTCTTCATTTGTTCTGCGATCTGGATCTCGGTCAACTTTATCATCCTGGCATTCTTCTTTAAAGAACCGACCCAAGAAAGCAAATCTGCCAATCCCCGCAGCCTGAAAAAGGTCATGTCTGACATGGTCGAAGTATTGGGAAATGGCCGCTTCTTTCTGTTTATTTTCGGCCTCCTTTTTGTCCTTGTCCTGGGATCAAAATTCACGTCCAATGGCCAACTCACCTGGACAAATATTATTGGTTTTATTGTCGTTTGGGTGGTTGGAAATGTCCTTTATGATGTCATCCTGCGTATGAATAAGAAGGAGAGCACTTCCTGGCTGCTTCAGCCGATGAAGTTGGGCGACTGGCGGTTTGGTCTTTTCCTTCTCATAATGTCTGGATTCTGGACCTGCTTCAACCAACTCTTCTATACCCTCCCCCTCTACATCCGGGATTTTACAGATACCTCTGATCTGATGGCCGGCTTTACCGGCTTCCTGAATAGCATTGGCCTCTCGGGAGCAGCAGAATGGGTGGGCACTTCCATGGTCAATGAGGGCCAGATCAATCCTGAATACCTCATCAACTTCAATGCCGGTGCCATCATTTTCTTCCAGGTCCTGGTGTCCTACCTGGTGACACGGATGAAGCCGTTCACCACCATCTTCTGGGGGGTGATCATCACCATTGTGAGTTTCAGTGTCCTGGTGTTTGGCACCACGGGTTGGATCGTCCTCATCGGTATTCTTGTCTTTTCCTTCGGGGAGATGATGGCCAGTCCCAAATCCAAAGAATACACAGGTAAGATCGCTCCACCAGAGAAGGTGGCCATGTATATGGGGTACTTCTACTGGTGCGTCGCCCTGGGCAACCTATTTGGCGGGATCCTTTCCGGGCAACTCTACGGGGCATTGGCCCGGGATATGCAACGTCCGGACCTGATGTGGGGCATTTTTGCCGGCCTGGCCGCTTTGAGTGCTGTTGCCGTATTTGTGTATGACCGCCGGGTGATCCGCCGGATCAAACCAGCCTGATGATCATGATCACCGGGTACGGTCGAACAGGTCACTCCACTGTCTTTCAAACCGGGATAGCTTTGCCCCCATGGAACCGGTCAAATCCGTTGCGTTGTCGGACGAGACCCTGGTAACGAAGCAACCTGATGCGTGCTATCACTGCGGTGAACTCTGCGGCCACGATGCCGTGGTTGCCGATGATCGGGATTTCTGTTGCCAGGGCTGTTCCACTGTATATCAGATCATCACCCAAAATGGGCTGGATGACTTTTATACCCTGGCCGAAAAGCCGGGCTTCTCCTTATCCAATTCCAGCAAACTGGACTACAGCTGGCTGGATGATCCGGAGACGCAGGAGCAGCTGATCACCTTTCGACAGGGGAGTACTGTCCGGGTACTCTTTGAATTGCCCCAGATCCATTGTGCTTCCTGCGTATGGCTACTTGAAAAGCTCTATCGCCTGAATGACGGGATCCAGCAGAGTCGGGTCAACTTCAATCGGCGTGAATTATCTGTTGTCTTTCAGGAAGACCAGATCACGTTTCGGGAGTTGGTCGAGCTCCTGGACCATATCGGATATCGACCGGCCATTCGCCTGGCGGATCTGGACAAGGAACATACCCCAGCTGTCAACCGAAGGCTGATCTATCAGTTAGGGGTGGCGGGATTTGCCTTTGGCAATATCATGCTCTTCAGCTTCCCGGAATATCTCGGACTGAACTCCATCCGGGAAAGCCTGTTCAGCCGATACTTCGGTTATTTGAATCTGGCCCTGGCAATGCCCGTTTTTCTGTTCTCTGCCACAGACTATTTCCGTTCGGCTCTGGCCGGCATTCGCGTCCGGGAGATCAATATGGATGTCCCCATCTCCCTGGGTATTCTGGCCCTCTTCATTCGCAGTACGGTCGAAGTGTTGACCTATACCGGACCGGGGTACTTCGACTCCATGGCCGGACTGGTCTTTTTCCTGTTGATCGGCAAATGGTTTCAGCAAAAGAGCTTTGATCGGCTATCCTTCGAGCGGGACTACAAATCCTATTTCCCGGTATCGGCAACCCTGGAAGATGGCACCACCCGTTCACTGAACCAGCTCATTCCCGGTGATCGCATCCTGGTGCGCAACCAGGAATTGATCCCGGCAGATGGTGTCTTGCTGGAGGGGGCCGCTATGATCGACTACAGTTTTGTGAGTGGGGAGAGTGCCCCGGTCGCCATACAACCCGGGTCTAAAGTCTTTGCAGGTGGCCGCCAGACCGGCGGTCGTTTGCTCATTCATCTCAGTCACACCGTCAAACAGAGTTATCTGACTCAGCTCTGGAACGAACAATCCTTTCACAGTGATGAAAAGGGCCGGGCAAGCAAGATCGCCCGGGTGATGGGTGGTCATTTTACCTGGATCGTGCTCAGTCTGGCCTTGGGCACTCTGGCTTACTGGCTGGCTGTTGACTCCGGCAAGGCCATCCATGCGTTTTCCTCCGTTCTGATCATTGCGTGCCCTTGCGCACTGGCACTGGCGGTGCCTTTTATCATGGGCAACGGTGTACGCATCCTGGGTCGAAATGGGGCTTATGTCCGAGGACCACAGGTCATCGAATCCCTGGCCACAACAGATGTTCTGGTATTAGACAAGACTGGCACGATCACCTATGCCGATCAAAGCGACATTCAGTGGGAGGGGGACACCTTGACCGAAGAAGAGAAGTGGGCTGTTTCGGCGATCTGTCGACAAAGTATCCACCCGCTGAGTCAAAGCCTGTCCGCCTTTCTGGGGGTCCCGCCCCGCTCTGTCCAGGTGACCGCATTCGAAGAGATCCCCGGGCAGGGCCTGAAGGCCAGCGTCAATGGAAAGGCATATGCTATTGGCCGGTTTGGAACGCCCGATACGCCCCCCAAGAGGGATGTCACAGCGGTTGAGATCCATATCCACAATGGCTATGTTGGATCATACATTTTCCAACCTCGGTATCGGCAGGGATTGCAAACCGCACTGGCGGCGATGCCCGCCAGCATGACCATGCATCTGGTCAGTGGTGACCGGCCGGTCGACCATGAATTTCTCGCAAATCTGGTCGGCAGTCCAGATCAGCTTCACTTCCAGCAACTGCCAGCAGACAAACTGGAATTCGTCAAACAACAGCAGTTGGAAAATCATCATGTCCTGATGATCGGTGATGGCCTGAACGACGCGGGGGCTCTGCGTCAAAGCAATGTCGGGGTGGTGATTACGGAGTCGCTGAACAATTTTACGCCTGCTTCGGATATGATCCTTTCCGCACAGTCTTTTATCTTGTTGCCAGCTATCCGGAAGTTGTCAAAACGACTGGTCAGCCATGTGTATCTGGCTTACGGCCTGGCACTGCTGTATAATGTGGTGGGACTGTCATTCGCCATCCGAGGTGATCTGTCACCCATCATTGCCGCTGTGCTGATGCCACTGAGCAGTTTGAGCATCGTGATTTATGCCTGGATCGTCAGCCATTTCGAGTCGAAAAGACTGGGACTTATCATCCATGATCACGATCAATGAGAACTATGATACACATCAAAATTCACATTTTCAAGCAGCGCTAACTTGCGACATATTTCGATTCGTATGGAGATTTTGATCCTATTAATTGCTTTGAGCCTGTTGATCGCCCTGGGATTCCTGGGCGCTTTTATTTGGGCTACCCGAAGTGGTCAATATGATGATGATCAAACACCTGCCATTCGGATGCTACATGATAACCCCACCAAAAAAGCTAAAACTGAATAGGTCATGGAAGGAAAATCGACCCACATTGAGCAGTTCCGGTACGACAACAAGGTCGTCCGCGCCTTTGCCATTGCCACTATGGTATGGGGCATTGTGGGCATGCTCGTTGGCGTGACCATTGCATTTCAACTGGTGTTCCCATCCCTGAACTTCTCGACCCCTTGGTTGACCTTTGGTCGTTTGCGCCCGTTGCACACCAATGCCGTCATTTTTGCCTTTGTGGGGAATGGGATATTCATGGGCGTCTATTATTCCCTCCAGCGTCTGGTCAAGGCCCGTATGGCCAGCAATTTCCTCAGCTGGTTCAACTTTTGGGGATGGCAGTTCATCATTCTGTTGGCTGCGATCACCTTGCCTATGGGACTGACCAGTTCGGCAGAATACGCAGAGCTTCAATGGCCGATCGATATTCTGATCGCCCTGGTCTGGGTTGGTTTTGGTATCAACATGTTTGCGACGATCTACAAGCGACGCGAACATCACCTGTATGTAGCGATCTGGTTTTATATCGCCACCTGGATCACGGTCACCGTCCTCCACGTGGTGAAGAATCTGGAAGTACCCTACAGCTTAACCATGAGTTATCCGGTGTGGGCCGGTGTACAAGATGCCCTGGTGCAGTGGTGGTACGGTCATAACGCCGTAGCATTCTTTCTGACAACGCCTTATCTGGGTTTGATGTACTACTTTCTGCCCAAGGCCGCCAATCGCCCAGTGTATAGCTACCGTCTCTCCATTATTCACTTCTGGGCGTTGATCTTCATTTATATCTGGGCCGGTCCGCACCACCTTTTGTACACGTCCCTTCCCGACTGGGCACAGTCACTTGGTACTGTGTTCTCTATCATGCTGATCGCTCCTTCCTGGGGTGGTATGATCAACGGACTGCTCACATTACGCGGTGCCTGGGACCGTGTACGTCAGGATCCGATCCTCAAATTCATGGTTGTCGCTGTGACGGCCTATGGTATGTCGACATTCGAGGGCCCCATGATGTCCATCAAGAGTGTCAATGCCATCAGCCACTATACAGACTGGACCATCGCTCACGTTCACGTCGGTGCCCTGGGTTGGAATGGCTTCCTCACCTTTGGCGTGTTATAC
Organism: Saprospiraceae bacterium; assembly: GCA_021738725.1. Classification (GTDB taxonomy): domain Bacteria; phylum Bacteroidota; class Bacteroidia; order Chitinophagales; family Saprospiraceae; genus JAGNXB01. Next base: position 8,488 of record JAIPBE010000059.1, read on the forward strand.
TGGCTCATTCCCAGATTGTATAATACCAAGATCTTCTCGCTCAAGCTCGCCAATACCCATTTCTGGATCGGCACCCTGGGTATTGTCTTTTATGCAGTACCGATGTACTGGTCGGGGTTTGCCCAGAGCCTGATGTGGAAACAGTTTACCCCGGATGGATTTCTGAAATACGGCAATTTCCTGGAAACGGTCACCCAGATCATCCCGATGTATTTTACGCGGGCGATCGGCGGTACCCTGTACCTCACCGGTATCTGTATCATGGCCTACAACCTGATCAAAACAGCCCGAGCAGGAGCCTTCATTGGCGATGAGATGGATGAGGCGCCGGCACGAGCCCGCTATCATTCCGCTGCGAAAGAATTCTGGCACAAATGGATCGAGCGACGTCCGACGCAGATGTTGTTGGCCAGTCTGGTATTGATTCTGATCGGTGGAGCGATAGAAATCGTCCCCATGTTCATGATCAACGAAAATATTCCCACCATTGCGACGGTGACTCCATATACTCCACTGGAGTTGGAAGGCCGTGATATTTATATTCGGGAGGGTTGTGTCGGCTGTCACTCCCAGATGATCCGTCCTTTCCGATCCGAGGTCGAGCGGTATGGACAATTCTCCAAGTCTGGTGAATTCATCTATGATCGTCCATTCCTTTGGGGCTCCAAGCGAACGGGCCCGGACCTGCATCGTGTGGGTGGAAAATATCCCGATTCCTGGCATTACAACCACATGTTGAATCCAGAGAATATGTCTCCGGGATCGATCATGCCACCTTACCCATGGATGCTGGAGGATGATTTGAACACCAGCAATCTGTCTGCCAAGATCAATGTGCTGCGCATGTTGGGCACCCCGTATCCGGAAGGATATGAGAAGATCGCCGTCGCAGATGTTGAAAAACAGGCCGCCCAGATCACAGAACGCCTCCGTAAGGATGGTATCGAACAAGAGGGTCTGGAGAAGAAGGAGATCGTCGCACTGATCGCCTATCTCCAGCGTCTCGGAACGGATATCAAAAAAGCCGACAAGACAGCAAAATAAACCTCAGAAGCACCACTCGTCATGTACAAACAAATCTTGCAACAAGTCAGTGAGAAGATCGATTGGATGGCCTTGATGCCATTGCTTCTCTTCTTCATTGTCTTTGCCGGTATGATCGTAGTCGTCTTTGCGCGACGCAAAGGCCACTTTGACTACATGGCGCAACTCCCTCTGCAAGAGGATGCCTCCTTGAATGAACCCCAATCTTAAGCTATGAAACGATACATTGCTCTCGTCACCCTGATGCTGACCGGCAGATTCCTGATGGCACAGGCAGCCTCGGCAACACCGGTTTCCAACGACTTCTTCAGTGATCTTTTTGTGAAGATGATCGTGATCTCCGCCGCTGTCGTCATGCTTGTGGCCATCCTGGTCCTCTATCGCCTGTTGATGACTGTGATCAAAGTAGAACAGATCAAGATCTACAAGGAGCAGGGAATGGATGCCTACGTGCAGGCAACCAAAAAACCCAAACAATCCTGGGTCACACGCATGTACAAATCATGGACGGCAGCTGTCCCCCTGGAGAAGGAGGCCGATGTGCTATTACTCCATGATTTTGACGGTATTCAAGAACTGGATAACAAGCTGCCGCCATGGTGGGTGGCGATGTTCTATCTGAGCATCATCTTTGCCGGCGTCTACATGTTTTATTATCACGTTTCTGACATGGGCATGAGCCAGTTGGAAGAATATGAGGCTGAAGTCGCTGCAGGCGAAGAACAGGTCGCTGAATTCCTGGCCAAACAGGCTAACCTCATTGACGAATCCAATGTAGAACAATTGACCGACGAAAAATCCCTGGCAGCGGGCAAAGCCATTTTTGACGCCAACTGCGTGGCCTGCCACGGTCAATTCGGTGAAGGTACGGTCGGTCCGAATATGACGGACAATTACTGGATTCATGGTGGCAAGATCACGGATGTGTTCAAGACCATCAAGTACGGTGTTCCGGAGAAGGGCATGATCTCCTGGCAGTCGCAGCTTCGTCCGGCAGATATCCATGCAGTCGCCAGCTATCTACTGACCTTGCAAGGGACCAATCCACCCAATCCGAAGGCTCCAGAAGGTGACTTGTACGAACCTGCAGGATCAGAAGAGGCCCCGCCAGAGGATGCTCCTACACAAGGCGATTCGAACTCGCTATAAAAAAGAGCCAAATTGTTCTCCCGGGAGGGGTTCTCGGAGAGCAGAATTGTATCGTATCATGAGTAGTCAAAAGCCCAGTCTCGCCGACAGTATTTTCCAGGACGACGAGCAGGATGCCTTTCGGGATCATATCGGGACCGTAGACAGCGCTGGAAAGCGCATCTGGGTGTACCCCAATAAACCGGAAGGATTTTTCACCAAGTGGAGGGATATCGTCAGCTATGTGCTGCTGATCGCCCTCTTTGGCATGCCCTTTATCCGTATTGATGGAGAGCCCCTTTTTCTGTTGAATATCCTCGAGCGAAAGTTTGTCCTCTTCGGCCAACCGTTCACCCCTCAGGATTTTCATCTTTTTGTCTTTGCGATGATCACGATGATCGTGTTCATCATTCTGTTCACTGTGGTCTATGGACGGATCTTCTGTGGATGGATTTGCCCGCAGACTATCTTCATGGAAAATGTATTTCGAAAGGTCGAATACTGGATTGAAGGAGATGCAAATGCCCAAAAGCGGCTCAATGCGGCGAAATGGGACGGTCAGAAGTTGTGGAAAAAGGGGTTGAAATACATTATCTTTTTTTGCATATCCTGGCTCATCGCCAATACTTTCCTGGCCTATATCATCGGTTCCGATCAAGTCTTCCAGATCATCACGGAACCGATCGACCTGCATATGGGTGGATTTATCGCCATGTTGATCTTCTCCGGGGTCTTCTATTTTGTATTTGCCTATATGCGCGAACAGGTATGCCTGGTGGTCTGCCCTTACGGCCGTCTGCAGGGAGTACTTCTGGATCGCGATTCAATTGTGGTTGCCTATGACTTCGTCCGCGGGGAGCCCCGCACCAAGATCAAAAAGGCCAAACTGGCCGAAACGCTGACGGAGGATGCCCCCAACATCGGGGACTGTATCGATTGCAAACTCTGCGTACAGGTCTGTCCCACCGGGATTGACATCCGCAATGGAACACAGCTGGAATGCATCAACTGCACGGCTTGTATAGATGTCTGTGATGCAGTGATGGACAAGGTGGACCGGCCACGCGGATTGATCCGCTATGATTCCTATAATGCCATTGCTGAAGGTAAAAAACGTCGATTCACCCCCCGGATGGCGGCCTATTCCATTGTCCTGGTGCTGTTGGTCGGACTGGAAGTGTTTTTGGTCAATCATCGGTCGGAGATCGAGACGCTCATCCTCCGGACACCCGGCATGCTCTATCAAAAGGTCGATGAGGACCATTTGTCCAATCTGTACAATTATGAGGTGGTCAACAAGACCAATAAGGAATACAATCTGATCCACTTCAAATTGGTGGACCATGAGGGCGAGATCAAACTGGTGGGCAAAGAGCCCACTCTGGATAAAGGAGCACAAGCCTCCGGGTCCTTCTTTATCGTGCTGGAAAAAGACGACCTTCACGGCCAGAAGAACCCCATCTACATCGAGGTCTATGCTGACGGCAAGCTGATCGAAAAGGTGAAGACCAATTTCATGGGGCCGATTAAATAACCAAACATGAAAATCAATTGGGGCTGGGGAATCGCCATTTTTTACAGCGTTTTCGTCCTGTCATTTATCGTCATTCTTTTCTATGCATTTGGACAGGACAACTCCCTGGTCACGGAGAATTATTATGATACAGATCTGGCCTATCAGGATCACAAGGACAAGATGGCCAACTACACTGCATTAACGGACAAGGTCATGGAATCCTACCATGGGGATACCCGTACCTATAACATTCAATTCCCGGCCGGGATGTCGTCCATTTCTGGTGAGGTCCACTTTTATCGGCCCTCGACCGCCAGTCTTGATCAACGCGTACCCATCCAAACGGATGCCAGTAACCAACAAGTGATCCCTGTAGAACAATTGATGTCCGGACAATGGATGGTCCAGATCGAATGGACATCGGAAGGACGTCCCTATTTCAAGGAAACACGACTGGTCATCCCCTGATCCCGTCACCACGCAGCACTCATGTGGGCAGCATTTCTTCTCGGTTTTTTTGGCAGTTTGCATTGCGTGGGTATGTGTGGCCCTCTAGCCATTGTGATCCATCAGCAGGCGAGCCGACAATCGAGGAGTACGCTCTGGAGTGCCGGATTGTACCACCTGGGGCGGATCACCACCTATGTTCTGCTTGGCCTGGTGATCGGCACTCTCAGCATGGCCTTGTGGGGCACACTCCAGTTCTATCTGTCCGTTATTGCCGGTGTGCTATTGATCCTGGCCGCGTTTTCATTACTTCCCTGGGAACGACAGATCTGGCAATTGCCCGGATTGCGCCAACTGGGTGAATGGATCCCGAAAGCCTATGGCCGATTTCTGCAATCGCCCTCACGATGGGCGCCGCTGGCCGGGGGGATGGTCAATGGATTGCTGCCCTGCGGTTTGGTATATCTGGCACTGTCGACTGCGTTAGCCACTGGCGATATGCAGCTCGGGGCAGCGATGATGTTCTATTTTGGATTGGGGACCATTCCTGCTCTGGCAGCGACGCAGTTTGCCGGCTGGAAGATCAAGGGCCGATTTGCGCTGGTCCGAAAATATGTATTACCGCCCTTCCTGATCCTTACAGGTGTCTTCCTGATCCTCCGGGCCTTTGCTGTACCTATTCCGGTTGACCTGCGGCTCCTGCATGAAATGACGAATATTCCGATGTGTCATTAGATCAAGCAACCGTTTCCTGATTCAGAGCACATATTTCGCAAACAGATCCTCCAGAACATGATCGGCAGAGGTGCAGAGTCCAGGATGGACCTGTGAACACTGGATCATGGTACTTTTGGGAGCCGTGATCCAACGAAACCGATTGGCGGGATCCAGGTCGGAGACGGGTCCACCTTGGGGATCGCCCTGGCAGATCAGCGCCCAGGTATCTAGGTACTGTTTCATTTCGTCTAGGTCGGCATCCGGCGAAAAGACTTGAAGTCTTTTCGCGTCTAAACGGACCTTCATATCCAGGAAGCCAGTCCGTTTACAGAGCAGGATCACCCCGATATTCAGATATTCTCCACGCTCTACCCTCGGGACAAACCGAATGATGGCATACTCATACACCTGCCTGTCGTGCATCATCAGCTTCTTGGGTGAGCAATTTGATATTCATGATTCGTGAGGAAAGAAATTCCCTGTAGGCGGTTCGTTTCTGATCGGGCGACCAACTATCGGTTGCTTCCAGGAGCCATTCATCGGGGATCTGGGTCAGGATCGAATCGATCACCGATGGCGTGATCATATTGACGATGTGGTCGGAAGCATCCTGCAGCCGGGTAGCCCGATGCAGTAGAATATGGTTCATGATGGCCGGAAAAGGTTTGTGCTGTTGGCCCTCCCAGCGGTCCCAGGCATGGTGAAAATAGAGACTGGCCCCATGATCGATCAGCCAGAGTTCCCGGTTCCACATGAGCAGATTCGGATTTTTCGGCGTGCGGTCGATATTGGTGATCAGACTGTCCAGCAGAACGACCTGCGAAGCCGTCATGGCGTCAATCTCTGACACCAGTGGATCGAAGGTCATCGCGCCGGAAAGAAAATGCAGGCCGATGTTCAGTCCGACACTGAACCGAAGCAGATCCTGGATCTCTTCATCCGGTTCGGTTTTGCTGAACGTATCATCGAGATGAAGGAAGACCAGCTCTGGCATTTTCAGACCCAGACGTCTAGCCAGTTCGCCACCGATGACTTCTGCGATCAATGCCTTTTTTCCCTGGCCGGCTCCTCGAAATTTGATGACATATGGAAATCCGTCATCCGCATCGACAATGGCGGGTAGAGAACCACCTTCCCTCAAGGGTGTCACATACCGAATGACATTCGCCGTACGTATTGGATGTCCCTTCATTGGGGCAATTTACTTCATTTCTGTATGCGGAAACAGGAACCAACGATCTGGCGAGAAGAATGGGATCACCAACTACCGCCGGCACCGCCACCGCCAAAGCTTCCACCGCCAAAACCACCGAAGCCACCACCTCCTCCTCCAAAGCCGCCGCCGCCGAAGCCACCACCACCCCAGTTACTTCCACCACCTGCGCCAAAGATGAGGGGACCACCCCATCCGCGACGATGGATCTGACCACCGCCCGGGTTGTTCTTGGAAAAGATAATGATCAACACAATGATCACCAGGAACAGGATACCCATCAACAACAGGGGCACCACAGGCGGCTTGGGGTCTTCCAGTTCTTTGACAAACTCTCCGCCGATGGTCAGGATCACCGCATCGGTGGCTCGATCAAGGCCTTCATAGAAGGCTCCCTGTTTGAAGGCAGGGACTACGATATTGTCAATGATCCGGTTGCAGAGGTAATCAGGTAATGGACCTTCCAGCCCTTTACCGGTGGCAAAGAACACCTTTCGTTCTGCACGCGATATTGTGATGACCAGACCGTTGTCATTGTTGGCAGATCCGACGCCCCAGGCATCGCCCAGGCGATAGGAAAACTCAGCAACTTCCCAGCGGCCCAGGGTCTCCACAGTGACGATCACGATCTGCGTGGACGTTGTATCCTCGTAGGCGACCAGCTTCGCCTCCAGAGCAGCCACCTCATCAGGTTGCATGAAACCGGCAAAATCATTGACCAGACGCGGTGGGTCGGGCGCAGGCGGCAAATCCTGAGCCAGGCCAATGGTCGTCATCAACAGGAGAAAAAAGAAAGAGGTCCACTTGATCATCTTCAACTTCATGATGGCTCTTCGTTGTGGAAGACCGGATCATCCGGCAACTCATTGATATCATCACTTTGATACGGGAAATGGGCCTCTAATTGCCGCCCCACCTCGCCAATAGCGGCCACTAAACCCAGAACAAACTCATCCCTGGCAAAGTACTCGGACAGCATCCCACGAATGGTATCCCAAAAAGTCTGCGTGACCTTTTCATGGATTCCCTGGTCTCCCAGCACAGCAAACTGCCTGTCATCAAAAGCGATGTAGAAAATGACCCCATTCCGGTCCTGAGTTTTGTGCATGTTCAACTTTGCAAAGGCCTTGACAGCCCTTTGCAAAACCGTCTCACCACTGGTATTCTGTTCAAAATAGACACGCACCTCACCCGAGGTTTGCTTCTCAGCACCCTGAATGGCCTGGCGAATGGCCAGCTTATCCTCTTTTGAAAAATTGTGCTGCCAGATCAGCCCCATCAGAACTCGATGTTCGGTGCATTTTCGGATCCAGCTGCCGCCTGGAAGTAGCCCTTGTCGGTAAACCCGAACATTCCAGCGATCAGATTGGTCGGGAATTGCTTGATATAGGTGTTGTAATCCTGGACGGTTGTATTGAAATCATCCCGGGATTTATTGATCCGGTTCTCCGTGCCTTCGATCTGGGCCTGGAAGTCTCTGAATTGTTGCGTGGTCTGCAACTCCGGATATCGCTCCACCACCACCATGAGCTTGCTGAAGGCGGAGGACATCTCGCCCTGAGCTTTCTGGAACTGCTCAATCGATTCCGGTGTCAATTTGCTCGGGTCGACCTGCACAGAGGTAGCTTTGCTCCGGGCTTCGATCACCTTTGTCAGGGTTTCCTGCTCGAAGGTCGATGACCCTTTGATGGTGCTGACAATACTGTTGTACAGGTCCATACGGCGCTGGTACTGTGTCTCTACGCCCGCCCATTGCGCCTCTACGCTCTGGGTCTTGGTCACCATCGTATTGTATGCTCCTTTGAACATGGAATATCCGGCAATGGCCAGGATGACGACGACGACGATCAGGATGATACTACCTCTTTTCATGGATTTTCTGGTTTTTCAGTGATGCTCAAATCTACAGCATCACAGGGAGAATGCCCGGAATATTCGATGGAAGCGCTCGGATCGTCGATGGAATGGGTCATTGTTCTGCTGATATTTTTCAATTCTGGGCGAGCACAACAGGTGTCACGTGGTAACTGTACCTTTATGATGCATGAAGCCCTTCCGTTTTCGCCGGTTTTATAATCCACTTGCCTCCTACTCCCTGACCCGACGGTTTCTCGACTATCGGATCGGACTTGTTCTTTTTGCCATCAGTCTCACTGGCGGCTCTGCCGGATATATGCTTCTGGAGAACTTCTCCCTCCCGGACGCATTCTACATGGCGATCATCACCATGTCGACGGTGGGATACATGGAGGTCCACCAGCTGTCGGAGGCCGGCCGCATGTTTACAGCCGGATATATCCTGGTCAACATCGGGATCTTTGCTTATGCCCTGTCTGCCTTTACCAATTATATTGTTCAAGGGGAAATCTTTGTCAAAATGCACAACAACCTGATCCACGGAGACCTGGAGCGACTACATGATCACATCATTGTTTGTGGCTATGGTCGCTATGGTCGGGAAATTGCTCATCACTTCATGGCCCACAAGCAGCCATTTGTGATCATCGACTCTAAAAAGGAGATCATTGAAGATATCCAGACATCTCCTACCCGACTCCTCTATCTGGAAGGTGATGCCACCCAGGATGATGTTCTGATCCAGGCCGGGATCCATCGAGCTTCGACCCTGGTCTCCGCACTGAGTGATGATGCCGATAATGTATTTACGGTATTGACAGCTCGTCAGTTGAGCCCCAAGATCAAGATTGTCAGTCGATCCTTCAACCCCAAGTCTGCACATAAATTGCGCCTGGCCGGAGCAGACCACGTGATCATGCCCGAACAGATCGGGGGTTTCTACATGGCGACACTGGTCACAAAACCAGGGACCGTGGAATTCTTCACCTTTCTCACAAATGAATATGACTCGGATGTGACCTTTGAGGAATTGAGCTATGACAGTATGCCGGCTGCTTGTCGGGATCAGACCATCAAACAGCTTCAGATTCACGAAAAGACTGGCGCCAATATCATCGGCTTCCGCAACCAGAAAGGGAAATACAGTGTCAACCCCAATCCAGGCACCGTGCTGACTCCCGGTAGCAGCCTGATCGTGATCGGCAGCCATCTGCAGATCGACAATCTGAAGGAGCATCTGAAACGGATGGGCAGATGACCACCCTCGGGCTTGTGTTGATCAGTGTCGTTGCCTTTCTGGCGGCCATCCTAACCTTTTTCAGTGGCTTTGGCCTGGGCACCCTCTTATTGCCTGTGTTTCTGCTCTTCTTTCCCGTGGAAGTCGCTATTGCCATGACCGGGATCGTCCACCTGGCCAACAACCTCTTCAAAACCAGTCTGGTCGGTCACTTTGCCAGTCGACAGGTGGTCCTGGCCTTCGGCGTGCCTGCCCTGCTGGGTGCCTGGATCGGAGCCCTCCTGCTGGGTCAATTGTCCGGACTCTCCTCTCTCGGCGAATACACTCTTGGTGATACATCCTGGCAGATCAGTCCTGTCAAATTGATCGTCGCCGTGCTGATGATCGGCTTTGCCATTCTGGAACTCCTTCCGGATGACAAACAGCCTGTATTCTCCAAAGGGGTACTGCCCTTCGGTGGCCTGCTCAGCGGCTTTTTCGGTGGCCTGTCCGGCCATCAGGGAGCCTTGCGATCCGCCTTCCTGATCCGTCTTGGATTATCCAAAGAAACCTTTATTGCCAGCGGCATTCTGATCGCCATGGGGATCGATGTCGTGCGATTGCTCACCTATGGCACCTCCGGATGGATAGAACTGGCCTCCCGGGAATGGCCGGCGTTGACCATTGGCATTGTCAGTGCCATCGCCGGGGCTTTGATCGGTCGTCAATGGTTGCGCAAGGTCAAGCTGATACATGTCCAACGCATCGTGGCAATCACTATTTTACTGATGGCCATTGCGTTGGGCCTGGGCTGGGTCTGAGCCGTTCCACGATCGCTCCAGCAGCCACCAGCGAGGTCGGGGCACCAGCCAACTGTGGGCCTGAATGGCCTCCTCCAGAAAGGTGATCGCTTCGAGTGGATCATCGGTCACCAGAAACTTGGATAGATTGGAGGCGTGGATGGTTTTCTCTTCGACCATCCGTTCCAGAAAATGAAGCAGCGGGGCATAAAAATCTTGTCCCATGATCACGACTGGGAAATCGCTGATCACTCCGGTCTGGATCAGGGTAGCTGTTTCGAATAATTCGTCCATGGTGCCAAACCCGCCAGGGAACACCACAAAGCCATAGGAATATTTGAGCATCATATATTTCCGAACAAAGAAGTGTCGGAAGGTGACCCAACGTTGGGTGTACGGATTCGGTGCTTGTTCGTGAGGTAGTTGGATATTGCATCCGATGGATCGCCCTCCTTTTTCAAAAGCACCTCTGTTGGCCGCTTCCATGATGCCCGGTCCACCACCCGTCATGGTGGTCAGGCCTCGGCTGGCGATCATCCGTCCCATCTCCCTGGCCAGTGCGTAGTAGGGATGGTCCTCTTTAAACCGGGCCGATCCGAATACGGTGATACAGGGGCCTGAAAAATGAAGTTGCCGAAACCCTTTCAGAAATTGAAAAAAGACCCGAACGGCAAACCAGAACTCCGACCATCTGGACTGCGGACCGTCCAGATGATCTCCAGATCCGGAAGCGGCGTTTGCATGGTCTGTCAGACCCGAAGCATTTGTATTGATTCTACTCATAGCTTGTAGTAACAGCTGTCATGCATCTTCTTTATATTGGCATCTATCTTTCCTTCAAATACGAAGACACATGTTTATCACAGATACCAAAACCCTCCGGGAAGTGAAGCTGGAATTTCAGGAAAAATTTCCTTTTCTGAAACTGGAATTCTACAAAGGTCGTCATTCCGAAGGCCAGGGCAGTCTGGAAAAGGACCACCTGGATGAGGCCCTGACCATCGGCAAGGCCCGCAATGTGCATAATGATGGCGAACTGGGTGTACATGGCAATCTGAAAGTCAGCTCGCTGGAGCAATCCTTCCAGCAAATGTATGGACTGAATGTCCAGGTGTTTCGCCGGTCCGGGGAATTGTGGTTGCAGACCACATCAACGGATGAGTGGACCTTGTCTGAACAAAACGAAAAAGGAGGCAGCTCCGGATCTTCCGGCCAGTATGGCCCTGTAGATACGTATGAGGTGGATTAGACGCCCCCAGCAGGGACATCCACCTGGATGGACCCGATCCGGCATCTTCAGGAAATATATTCCTGGTTCGAAACCATTGAAATGGTTTCCTGTCTCTCAGAATAGATGAACTTCCAGGGTTGAACCTCCTCCGGCGGTCAAGAACCCTGGGCTACCTATCTTTGTTTTCGGCATCCAGCAAAGGGCGTGATGCCTACCATCACTCCAACTTCTGTATCTTCTGAATTCCGATCCCTTTATCCAGGACGGTGACGACCACATAATTCCCTTTGGGTAATCCTGCCATAGAAATCGTCGAGCCATGACCTCCAAGGATCATTTGGCCTAGCAAGCTGAACACCTGCCATTCGGCTGCTATCTGGTCCGACCGGGTTAACACATCCCGTACCGGATTGGGGCCCCAAAGGTTGATGTATTGGACCACCGGATTTTCAGTCCCCACCCACCAGCTTTGGCAGGGGGTGAACTGATAAAAAGACTTCGGAGTATACATGACGCAATGAATGGTATCTATCCCACTACCTCCTGACACAGGGTAGGGAAATAATGTATAAGGGAAATCCCATTTCCCTTCAAATTCTATTAATTTATTTCCTGTATCTGAAAGACAGGTATACGCTTCTACCAATTCAGGTAAGGTCCACCATTCATTCAAGGTCTCCGACAAAAAATTGTCCGATAGATAGGATCATACTAGACAATAGGACTGCATAAATTCCATCGAATCCCAGGTAACGGTTACAGGTGGATATTTGGCATATATCGTAAAGATGATAGGATCACCACTTATGCACCCATGCACTGGATGAAGACCAACCTCGGAATAGCCAATAATTTTCTTCGAAAGAAAAAAAATCTTCTGGTTTAGTATTTGGTGAAATGCCCGGAAAATTCTCACGATGAGATGCCCCTGACTTCAAATACACTATCAAAGGGAGTGTTTAGAAATGACTCTCCGAATTCAGGATTGTAGCTATAGTTTGCCGCGGTGTCATGCCCCACTCGAATGCTGTCCATATTTCTCACTGCATCCTCAAAGTAGAAAGTGGTCTCGAACATGGCCACCTTTTGTGCGAAAATGGGTGAGGCCACACAAGGCCAAACAATTAAAAAAAGAATGCAATGCTTCATGGCTGGTTCGACGCACAATTGTCCGGCGTAGATAAAGATAAGCATGCTGACACCGTTTTTCCTGGATACGCAATCTTCATCCCAACTGCTGCTGCGGCACATACGCTACCCGGATCAAATCCAGCCAGCTCAAAATGCCCAGAAGGTTGCCTTCGTTATCGACAACAGGCATGGCATGAAAGAGGTTTTCCAGAAAAATACCTACGGCGACACCCAGGGCCATATCCGGCCGCAACTTGACCACATGTTTGGTCATTACCTCTTCTGCCAACATACGGGCCAGCAGAGGTTCATTGTTCTTGTTCCTGGCTTCCGGATCATCCAGGGGGAAAGCATTGGATATCAGCAGGATATCGGATTTACTCAAGATCCCCTGGAGGTGCCCGTCGGAGATCACCGGCAGATGGTGAAAGGCATTGGCCTGAAAGACCTTCTGCGCTTCCAGAAGTGTCGTATCTGGCTGGATGAAGTAGACATCGGTGGTCATGACTTCATGAACTTTCAAAAGGCGTGCGTCGAACATACTATTCCGGTTTTGGTGATTTACAATGGAAATGTCTAAAAAAAGCAACGGAAGCCTCCCTTAGGAGACCTCCGTCACAAAACCTATTACCAACACTAGATCATCCTACTTCGATCATTCGGGTCTCCTTGTTGATCTTCATGGTCTTTCGGGGCATGTTGATCTGGAGTATGCCGTTGTCGTAATGTGCTTTTACTGATTCAGACTGAACATCTTCTGGCAGTTGGAAATGACGCTCAAATCGGGTGTAATTAAACTCCCGTCGCATGTAGTCGTCTTCCTTTTTTTCATTTTCCATCTGATGCTCGGCGCGGATCATGAGGGTCCGGTTTTCGCATGAGATCTGGAAGTCTTCTTTTTGTAAACCTGGGGCAGCCACTTCGATCAGATATGCTTTATCTGTCTCCTTGACGTTGACAGCAGGCTGTTTTGCCCAGTTGGTCTGAATCTCTTTGAAGAAGGGATCTTCTTCAGAAAAGAATCTGTCGACCCATAGGTTCATCGGGTTAAGCATTCTACCCGGCCATTTTGTGGTATTCATGACTGAGTTTTTTTCTGGTACTAATGTACTCCTGAACGCCACCTGTGGAAATGATCTGGGACAATGGGAAGGGTGATCTGGGTTAGGAGTCGAGGAGGTTTTGAGGTTTTGAGGTTTTGAGTTGAGAAGGAGGAAGGGGGGAATTTGGGACTGTGGGACTTTGAGACTGTGGGACGGGTGAAGGGAATGAGGAATTCCACCTGTGGCGGATATTCAATTTTGCTTGTTTTCACGGATTACGCAGTTGGGTGAAGATTGGATGTTCAAGGTTCAAGATGCCTGTTGAAACAGGCATTGGTTCAACGTTTAATGTACATCACGTTAAACC
>JAIPBE010000060.1 GCA_021738725.1 Saprospiraceae bacterium
GTTTTAGAATTAGAAGTAGCTCCGATGTGATATCGGAGCTACACGGGATAGATGGCTCAAAAGAGCACCTTCCTTGTAAGTGTTAAAGTTATGAGATAACCCTGAATATGCTAGGTTTTAAACACAGTACCTCAACTCCATAACTCCTCCCCTCCAAACTCCAGCACTTCCAGCATCCGTAAAAACTCACTTTGTAGCGGAGCGGTGATCGACACCGCTACCTTCGTCCGCGGATGGGTAAAGGACAGTTGTTGCGCATGCAGGAGCATGGTTTTCATTCCCCAGCGTTCAAGGAAGAGTTTATTCTGTTTGTTACAACCGTGGGGCCGGTCGCCGATGATGGGGTGGAAGATATGGTCGCAATGCCGGCGGATCTGATGCGTGCGGCCGGTGAGCGGCCGGGCTTCGATCAGGGAGTAGCGAGAGGTGGTGTGCTTGCCAAAGGGGACGTCGACCTCTGTCTTTTCCAATCGTTTGAATACGGTGATCGCATCTCCCGTCTTGCCCTCATGGTTGGTGATGGGATAATCGACCGTCACCTCCTCCGGAAACCACCCTCTGACAATAGCCAGATAGCGTTTGTCCATCTTCCCGGCAAGAAATTCATCCTGAATGGCCCGGACCATTTCGGGGTCCAGGGCAAACAAGAGTGCCCCGCCGGTTTTTCGATCGATGCGATGACAGGGGAACACATGTTTGCCCATCAGCTGACTACGGAGGATCTGCACTGCAAACTCCTTCGCATCCATCGCCAGATTAGACCGATGCACCAGGAGCCCGTGGGGCTTGTTCACCGCGACGAGGTCGTCGTCGTGGTAGAGGATGTCAAGGGAAGTGATGAAGGTGTCCGACATAATGGTGGGAAGATAGGGGATCACGACTTGAAAGCGCGACTAGCTGCCTAATCCGGAGAATCCCAGTTCATACTGCTTCAATACCCGCAAACCCCGTAACGTATTCCAACGACTCGGGCCACCTGCCTTCTCCATATCAAAATGCACCAGTCCGGGGTATTTGGCCTGCACCGGCCAGGTGCCATCCTTGTACCTCTTTTTTACCAGGACATTCATCGCTGGGCGCATCCGCTCATCCCAGGGGATTTTCGCATCCTGAAAATGATCCAGCGCACGGAGGATGTCATACTTCCAACGGTAAGGGTAGGGGAGGCGTAAAAAGGCAGGGTTGATGATCTCTCCGGTTCGGTCGGAGATATATAATTGATGTAACAGGATAAATTCGAGAGAGGCTTGATAGGCATCCAATAAATCAGTCAACCGATAGGTGTACCCCTGTCGGTGATATTCGTGGATGCCCTCCATCACGGATAGTGTGGTGTGCAGCGAACTGTGCCGGGCACCCGACCTTGTGGAGCGGCAATTAAACCCGCCATCTGCCATATGTTCACTCAGAAGGAAATCCACGATCGATTCCAGATCATCTGAATGCATCTTGAAGTAACAGCCAATATTCAGCATCATACCGTTAATACACACATCACTGTCCTCTGTCGTCTTGGCAGGATTGATACCGCCATCCCTGGATTTGCGGCCGTCCAAAATGATCTGGATAGACTCTCTGATCAAGGGGTGTTCAGCAGGTGGGCAGAGGTTGCGGATATCCAATAGAGTGTAGTGGGAATTGGTCCATTTGGGTTGATAATATCCCCGTCCCCAATATCCTTCCGGATTCCGTGCTGCCTGGAATCGGGCGCCCCAGCCTTCTTCCAGGATGCGCTCCTGGAGATCAGGGCGATCCTCGCCCAGGAGATCTCGGTAAGTCTGGTACTGGATCGATACATCACCTTCCAGCAGCCATTGTATTATTAGGTCACTACTTGTCCATTCTATTTCAGATGTCATGGCATCACGTTACCTTTTTCTGTGCCAACGAAACAGCATTTTCATTCACTCCATAACTCAAATTCTCCTCGACTAAAATTTGCTTTTCGCCATTCGCTTTTCGCCATTCGCGAGAGGGGTATGCAACCCAGAGGTATTTCTATTAAACCCTTCCAGGGATGTGATCAGGTGATGTGCCCTTCCCCGGATTTAAACCCTCGGGAGTTTCATATTCCTCGATTATGAGATGGTGTTTTTCCGCCTTTCAATTTCTCCGTACCTTCTTCACTCATCACCTCATAAACTTTCTCCTCGACTCCTTTACTCATAACCTCATAACCTCCTTCCCCCGAGTGCTCGGGGTTAGGCTGGTTCGGATACAAGACGTGTATAAACGAATAAACTCATAACCGAATAAAAACCTCCAAACTCCCGCCCCGAGAACTCACGGCTTAAGCTTCGACGGGCAAGCTTCCCCTCCATAACTTCTCCTCTCATAACCTCCTTCACTCATAACCTCATAACCTTCGTCCGAATGATCATCAAGCCGGGCGTTTGAGCAGAGTCGTCACCATGCTCATCAGCAACGCCGCAATACCCAATGCAGCAGTCAGAGGCACCAGTGTCCAGGGCTCGACATCCAGGCTGTTGCGTTTGATCAGAATGCCAAACAGTGCCCAGATGATGACCAGGCCAAAACCGATATCCCGACGTGTGCGCACCAGACGCATCCCGATCGTAGCGGCGATCGCGATCATGATCGAGGCCCAGGTGGCCTCGGATAATGGAGCGCCAGTCCAACCCAGGTCGACCAGCCAGGCAGTCACATTCGCCACAGTGGCCACCGTGATCCACCCCAGATATATACTGAAAGTCAGATGGACCCAGATCTTCTCCACCGGTCGCACCACCCGACCGATGTACAATCTGGTGTAGATGGCGATCAGACTGGTCAGCAGGACCAGCATCAGGATCAGGGCCAGTCCCACCATCCGGTGGTGCCAGGCCAGGATCCACGTTGCGTTGGCCAGGCAACTGATGAAAAACCAGGGCCCGATCAAGCCGAGAAAATCGCCTTTCCCCGCAGCACTGCTCCCTTTTTGAAAGGCCACTGCCAGAGAGTAGATCGAGAACCCGATCAGCAGCAAGTAGATCACTCCCCAGATCGCAAAGGTCATCCCGGCGGGAACAAAGAGATTGGGATATTCATCCGAAAGCTGACCGGTAGTCACCCCGTTGATCGGGAGAGTGTTGGCAAGGGTATTGACGATGAGGACGCCGACCAAACCGAGGAGGTTAATCAGGTTGAGACGAATATGAGTAGGGGAGTAGTCGGGCATGTGATTGGTATTGTGATCATCAAAATCGCAATAAATCCGGAACTCTCCCGATCTAAAATAAAAAGGGGCTGACCAATCGGCCAGCCCCCAACCTATGAACTCAGGGTGATCAGAGTTTCAGGAAACGACGGATGCCATGATCTAGGGTATGGATCAGATAGACACCTGGTTCGATGGCACGAACGTCAATAGCTGTTGCATTCTGGAAGTTTGCCACCACACGTCCGGACATATCCACGATCTGTCCTGTAACAGCTTTGTCAGTATTCAGGGTGGAAACAGTCGGGTTTGGCCAGGTCTTGAACAAGGCCAGCTTCTGTGTCTCCGTGTCGATGGCGCTGATTTCACCGCCCACCTGGATGATACCTACAGAACCACTTACCTCGTAACCAACGATCAGCAGATTCTCTCCGTTCGGACTGTCTGAAGCAGAAACAAACTTGATGATCTCTGGTGAGAAATCACCTGTGATATCTCCATTCGCATCGACTTGACGGTGACTGTACCAGGTCACAAATTCAGGTGACCAGGGGTCGCTGATGTCATAGGCAACGATAGCGCTCTGCCGCTCGAATCCGACAAAGGCATAAGTCTTACCATCGATCACACCCACCGCTACGGCTTCAGGTTCTACACCCTTGTCATCGCTACGGCTGTCCATCTTGCCTCCATCTTCGTTGAACAGATCTGGCTCTTCCATCAAGGTCTTTCTGCCAAACTGATCGCCACTGTCAAAAACGATATTGCCATAGGCATCGAAGATGGAGAAGGAGCGACCGCCATAGGAATAGATCTGGTCGACATCACCATCCTGATCGAAATCACCATTTGCACTAGTGGTTTTCAGTCGTCCTATGGCTTCATCCTTTTGGAGATTAGCCGCATCAGGATAAGTATCTGCATCCAGGACAAGGTCCTTGACTCGTTCTTCTTCGGAATACCCATCATAATCACGTGAATCTCCTTCATTGGCAGTGATAATGTAGTCCTTACCGTTTATGGTTGCTGTAGCGATCGCATCCGGCATATACATGCCCCAGGTTGGCACAACGACAATCTCTTCCTTTCCGTCCTTATCACTGGGGTCCATTCCGGACATCCCATCAAAGGAGATCAAGCCGAGTACACTGTTATCGGTGACACCTGCTCCGGCCAGGCCGAAGTCATTGTCATTCAATAGAGCGATCCGGTTGCCAGGCAACAAGGCGATGCCTTCTGCCTTGTCTGAGCTTTCATAACCCAGCGTTGGCAGATTAACCACTTTATTCTTGTGTACAGGACGGACACCAGCAGCAAACAGCTCATCCGCAGAGTGCTGTTCGAGTGTCTTGTTATTGGTTGCCACGCGCAAGGTATCACCACCCGTGATCATCCACAGGGCGTCATTGCCGGATGTTGGATGCTGGATACAAACCAGGAATTGGTCTGGATGATTCGTCTTGATGAAACCGGTTGGTTCAGATCCGGCTACACCCAGGCTGGCAAAACGGGCCATGGATTCAGCCTGTCCGTCATTGTCCACATCACGCACCATCCAGATATCACCCGGATTGTTGTCCTCGATCACGTAGATATTGCCCCTGGAATCGCTGGCCAGGTTGTCTGGATTGGCGAGGTCAGTGTCTACTGCCATACCGGTGCCACTGTCCAGGGTATTGCCATCGACCAGAATGCCCACATTGGCTTTGGTTTCACTGATCAGTTCGATGGACAACACCGTATTCTCACTGGTCACGGCGCAGTACAGTCGGCCATTGACCAATTCAAGGTCCTCCGGGCGACCATAAGGTGTGCCGTTGACTTCGTCAGCAGCAAGGCGACCACCGCGATCCGTTGCATGGTAGGTAAACGGATTCGCTGCGGTCAACGCATTGTTATTCTCATCCGTGATGGGTACCCAGGTAGCTGGTCCGAAACGGGTAGCGCCGGTATTGGATGCATCATTCCAGTTAGCTGCCGGGTTGCCCGTATACGCATCTACCGCCAGGACGAATACCTGTCCTGAGGATAGATCGTTGGCATCTGCTGGTACAAATTTGTACACGGATCCACTGTTGTTCTCATCGATGAAGTACATCGAACCGGCCGCATCGAACTTCAGTCCTTCATGGGATACAGAAGGAATATTGGACAACCAGCGGACCTGGGCCTCTTCACCAGCTTCCATCATGGGGTTCATCCATTCGAACATCCGGCCAACACCTGACCATTCTTCTGCCGTGATGACGGTGCCAAGCGGAGTCCATTCTGCAGGGTCCAGAGCACCATAATCGCCACCCTGGCAAGCATTCCAGACTGGATCTGTTGCAAATCTGCCTGAGTTGTCGCCGTCCATAGCTGTGACAAGGTCACCTGACTGGGTGTCAAAACGAGTCAGACCTGCGCCAGTGCCAACTTCAAGTGGAATGAAGATGTACTGATTTGTCGGATCAAGGGCGATCATATCCCAATTGCCGAAGGTCGGTGCAAAGTCAGGATCCAGATTCGCCGTGTTGCGATCAAGCACTTCTGTCTGGGTGAACGTAGCAGGGGTGAGGAAGGGTTGATCGTCTTCTCCGATAACAGTTGCTGATTTGTCAAGCAAGGTCGTGGTGTTCGGATCCGCAGTGATCAACCACAATGCATCATTGCCTGAATTCGGGTGCTGAATGCAGACCAGGAATTCATTTGGATTGGCAGTGGCAATAAGACCGGTTGGCTCGGCACCTGCTACACTGAGACTGGCCCAGCGAACAATGGATTCGGCAACACCATCCTGATCAGCATCGGTGGCTTTCCAGATATCACCCGGGATATTATCTTCGATGATATAGATATTGCCGGCCGCATCGCTGGCCAGATTGTCAGGATTGCGAAGATCGGATCCAGCAGCTGCCATAGTCGCTTCATCTGTGGTCGCCTGATTGGCAAATACCCGGACAGAGGCCACGGCACCATTGAGGTCAATCACAAAGGCAGTGTGCTCGCTGGTGGCGGTGAAGTACAGACGATCACCAATGATCTCCAGATCTTCAGGACGACCATAGGGTGTGCCATTGACTTCGTCAGCTGCCAGGCGGCCGCCACGATTGGTATAATTAAAAGGATCAGCAGTCGTAGTTGCTGTACCTGCCAGATCTGTGATGGCAACCCAGGTGGCTGCACCTGTGCGGATCGCGCCGGCATTCGCAGCTTCATCCCAGTTGGCTGCAGGATTACCTGCATAAGCATCCACGCTAAGCACGAAAGTTTGGCCGGAGGAAAGGTCACCCACTGTTTGAGGTACAAATTTGTACACTGATCCGCTGGTATTTTCATCAATGAAATAGAGTGTGCCATCCGATCCGAATTTCAACCCTTCATGAGAAACAGAAGGAATGGACGTATGCCAAACCACATTGGGTGTCGCGGAAGCATTCATCAAGGGGTTGGTCCATTCGAAGAGACGGCCGTTGCCAGACCATTCTTCTGCAGTCAATACTGTATTCCATGGTGTCCACTGGGCGGGATCAAGTGCACCAAAGTCGTCATTATTGACATCCCACTGTAGGGGATCAGATGTGAATACACCACTGTTATTTCCTTTCATAGCAGTAACGAAATCTCCTGTCTGGATATCATAACGTGTCAGTCCGGCGCCCTGACCTACTTCGTGAGGGATGAAAACATACTGTCCGGCAGGGTCTGGAGTGACCATGTCCCAGTTGCCAAATGTGGCAGCAACATCCGGGTCTTTGTCCGCCGTGTTGCGATCGACGATCAGGGTCTGGGTGAATCCTTCAGGCAAGATGAACGGATCCCGTGCCTCGAGGTTGGCTGATTGGTCCAGTAGCGTTGCATTGGGATCCTCGGTGATTTTCCAAATGGCATCATTACCAGATGTCGGATGCTGGATACAAACCAGGAATTCATTGGGGTTATTCGTGGCGATCAGACCAGTTGGTTCAGCACCTGGAGCACCAAGGCTGGCCCAGCGTACCATGGATTCAGCGACACCATCATTATTGGCGTCGAAGGTCTTCCAGATATCCCCTGGTTCGTTATCCTCGATCACAAAGAGCGTTCCATTCGCATCGCTGGCCACGTTGTCCGGACTGCGCAGATCAGGCCCGACAGCGGCACCTGTGCTCAGGTCAATTGTGTTTCGATTCAGAAACCATTGAACATTGGCGGTCGTCGCTGACAACAGGTCAACAGCGAGCACTCCGTTTTCACTGGTAATGGGGCAGAAGAGACGGTTGCCAATGATCTCCAGGTCTTCAGGGCGACCATAGGGTGTACCATTGACCTCATCGGCCGCCGCGCGACCGCCGCGATCTGTCAAATGGTAGTAAAATGGGTCAGCTATCGTCGTAGCATGTCCATTGATATCCGTGATCGGCACCCAGGTTGCGGCACCGGTGCGGGGTTGGCCAGAATTGGCTGCGGCGTCCCAGTTGGCTGAAGCGTCACCATTAAAGGCATCCACTACCAGCACAAATGTCTGGCCACGGGTGAGATCGGCAGCTACTGCCGGGACAAATTTGTACAGGGATCCACTGTTGTTCTCATCGATAAAATAAAGAATTCCATCTGCGTCAAACTTGACACCTTCATGAGAAACAGAAGGGATCCGGTCCAGCCAGATAACCTCCGGCTGCTCACCGGCATTCATGGTCGGATTCTTCCATTCGAACATCCGGCCAGCACCTGACCATTCTTCTGCAGTCAGGACAGTGCCCCAAGGGGTCCATTGTGCCGGATCCAGGGCACCAAAGTCTTCGTTGACACAAGGCTTCCAACGAGGGTCAGTTTCAAAATTGCCAGAGTCATCTCCGGTGAGGGCGGTAACAAAGTCGCCCGTTTGACGATCGTAACGGGTCAGTCCAGCCCCAGTTCCTGTTTCAGCAGGGATGAAGACATAACGATTGGATGGATCGAGGGTGATCATGTCCCAGTTGCCAAATGTGGCGGCAAAATCAGGATCATTATTGGCCGTGTTCCGATCGACGATAAGGGTCTGTGTGAATTCAGTTGGCATCATGAACGGCGTTGTGCTTTCGTCCGTGACCGGAGCTGATCCGCTCAACAACTTCACTACCTGGGTGGTAAATCCGTCTCGGCGGGCCAATTCAGTACCAAAGATATTCACCGCTCCGGTCAGGTTGATCTCGAAGATGAACTTCTTTCCTTCAGTGACACCAGGACCTTCAGAGTCCCGTTCAATGACCAGGAAGCGATTGGGTCCGACCCAAACGGCATCGCCGATCTTGTCTACCCGGGAAGTGCTAATACCTGCAAATTGATTGCGCTCCAGGAGGTAGACATATTCTTCTACTGGAATCCCGGTAGCAGCATCCACGCCCAGGATCCGGATCACATCGGTCTTGTTGCGAACCGAGGAACCTGGATTTTCAATAGGAGACTGGATAAAGGCATACACGATATTCTTGATGGGGTCGAACACAATGGCTTCGAAACCGCGGTTGGCCCGGCGGTTGGAATAGAGCGAAGGCAGGGTTTCCACACCATAGGTACCAGCCGGCCGGGGGACTGTTCCAAGGAGAGATGTTCCTTCGGGCACATACCGCTCGATCAGGGTGCCATTCGGCTGTACCTTATACAGTGCAGGGCGATTCTCATCACAGAGCCAGAAATTGCCCTGGTTGTCACGGATGATCCCCTCCATGTCACCGCCCATGGGGTCGTATGGCAATTCGGTAAACTCTTCTCCATTGGGATCCGTATAGTCTACGGTAGCCCAGACAGTAGCCGGATCGGCATAGGTGACCGGCACCTCGTCAAAGCCAGGGATGTTGCCCTTTCCGGAAATAGGGGTCAAGCCATCTTTGCCTACCAGGAGGATCTGATCGTCAATAGCCACACTCTGGGTGCCCGGATTGACGGTGAATTTGACGATGCGAGCCTGGTAATCTGGTAATTTGTAAGGACGGAGGTCGCCAGCTGCTGGTGGGGTAACTGTTGCCTTGGCTACCGGGTCACCATTCGGACCGCGGTCTGGAACAGTGTAGAAGATCCACTGCGAAGGAGAAGATGCTGCTGCATCAAACCACATTCCCGAAAACCCTCCCAGATAGACCGGGTCCTGCCCACCATCGTATGGCGGGGTTCCCAGGATGGGGAAAGGCGTCAGTTCGTTCAGGATGAACGAGTTCAGTACAGGATTGCCATTCATGTGATCTTTATAGCCCAATGGCAGGATATCCAGAACAGTGGCCGTAGCAATGTCGATCACAGCCAGTGCATTAGCTTCCTGGCAGGATACGTAGGCGCGTGAGCCATCACCAGTGAAGGTGATGTATTCAGGTTCCAGGTCCTGTGCGACGGAAGCATTCGGACCAAACAACCGGATTCCTTTATTTCGAAGCGATTCGGCTTTGTCATTATAGCTGAAGAAGCTGGCCGTAGCGACCGGTGCATTGGGGATTCCGCCAGAAACGTCAATGATAGATACAGAACCCACAGGATCGATGAGATAATCATCATCTGGTTCGCCTTCATTGGCTACCAGTACTTTTTGGCCGTCGGGGGTGAAGACAACCATATCAGGTAAAGCACCCACAGTTCGTTGTCCCAGGAAGTTGCCATTGGTGTCAAAAAAGGCAATGACTCCTGGCGAGGTTTTGGGATTGGCCTGAATGGCTACTGCGACCAGTCCGTTGGCGATATCCACAGAGTTGGGAGCGGCGCCATACGGACTCAGATCGATATTGCTAACCACCACTGGGAAAGCAGGGTTGCTCAGATCGAGGATGCCCAGTTGATTGGCTGCACTATTCGTGAAAAAGACCCGGCTGCTGCCGGGGTCAAATGCCACGGTCTCGGCAGCAGCTTCTGTGCCTGTTTCGTGGCTGGCGAGGTGAGTCAGTTCTGGACCTGTTTGCCCCTGAACTTGACCTGTCCACCAAAAACACATGATGATTAGGAGTAATCGGTAACGCATAGCAAGTTTGTTTAATGAAAGGGTGAAACTATCTGCCGTGCGTTACCGGGATGTTGCCGGAATGTGTTGGTTTTCTGATGAATCGGTAAAGAAATTGTAATGATTGGTGAGAAAAGTTTTCCATTTATCTTCACCGTGAATCCAATGTATTTTTATGTTTAAGTTTCTATTTTTTCGACGATTTTCATGTCTCCTCCTGCTCGTGAGTTTGAGCGTTGTTGTGCAGGCTCAGAATACCCTTCAACGACCCAAAAACCCGGACTACCCCGGTCGGCATGGCAGTTCGCCCTTTTTCAGTCGACTGTCTGCCACCGCAACGGTGGGGTCTGGATGGGCCAATCCTGATTTTGACCGATTGGGAGAGGTGGGCATCGGAGAGGTATCCGTCAGCTATGCCCTTTTTCATTGGCTGGACCTGGGGGTGAGCACTTCCGGATCATTGTTGTGCAATGCGGAGATTGACGATCAGCTAGGCGGCACTATCCCGGGTTTTATTTACAATCCTGATATAGACAACTGCGACAAATCCTGGTCTTTCGGGCAGTCCTTCAGCCTGATCGCTCGATATTTCCCCCTCTCAGAACTGCCCGCCTTTGCCCAGCTCAATGCCGGCTATTCCCTGGATGGCGAAGCCCCGTTTGTGGGTCTTTGTCTGGGCTGGGGCCAGCCGGTGTACGATCGACTCAGTGTCATCGGGCAAGTACGCTATGCCACCTTGATCGGTTCGGATCTGGACTTTGATCTCACGCCGGGCGGTTTGCGTCTGGAGTTGGGTATCGGATGGAACTTGTAAAAATCGACATTCTTCATTGGCCAGATAGTGTCTGGTTTTCTGATTTTCCGCGCTTTATTTGCCCGTGACGCAGCGTTACGGCTACCAAATGCCGTATATTCCTGTACCGGTTGCTTATACCGGAATGCAATGCTTTTATGAACTACCAATCGCTCATAGTTTCTATACTGACCATTTGCTCACCCTTGCTGGTCAATGGCCAGACATCGGTGAAGGATCAGATTCGCAGTACGGTCGCTGACATGTATCCAGGATACACAGTTGATGAGATCGAAAAAGAATCCTGGTGTAATGGCGAAACTCTGTTGGAAGTAGAGATCGAAAAAGGAGAGGAAGAAAATGAACAGGAGATGACGCTATTGTTCTCTACCACTGGCAATATTCGGTATCGCGAAGATGGTATCAAGCCTGCAGATCTCCCAAAGGTTGTCGTGGATGCCTTTCGATCGGCTTGTCCTGATTGTGGAGATTCCAGAGAAGTAGATATGCTCACGGCTCTGGATGGAGGTGAAAACGTATATGAGGTGGAAGGGCGCAAAGGACTGCGGAAATACTGCATCATTATTCGCGAAAGTGGCCAGCTCCTCTGTCGATTATAGCCATAAGGCTTACGCCTGCCAGAATATATAATTGGACCGTGAACGGTGAATGATTCTCGTGCCATACCCCCACGTCTGCTGGACGGGTGCAGAAGAGGCGATGCCGCTTCACAGAAGGAGGTCTATGCCCGGTACTACGGGTATGGTCTGCATATCACGTTGCGCTATACCAAAACCCGGGAAGAAGCCGTCGAGGTGTTGAATGATGGCTTTCTGAAGATCTTTCGGCACATGGACCGGTACAATCCAGCCTTTCCCTTTTTATCCTGGTTCCGTCGCATCATGGTCAATTCTGCGATCGATCATTTTCGCTTTACCCGAAAGGAGAACGATATGCTGGAATTGTTAGAAGAAGGATTGAGTGATCAAGTATTTGAGATGCCTTCTTTTAAAGAAGGGTCTGATCTCCTGCTCATTGTGCAGCAACTTTCTCCCGGATATAGAATGGTATTCAATCTGCACGTGATGGAGGAATATACCCATGAGGAGATCGGCGAGATGTTGGGCATTTCTGCCAGTGCTTCCCGATCCAATCTGACCAGGGCCAAGCAGCGGCTGCGCGAATTGATCCTGGACCAATGGCCTTCCGTGATGAAACTGTAATGCACATGGACTCTTTTGAACAACAATTTCGTGACCATTGGAACAACCGGGAAGAACCGGAATTCCATGAAGGGGACTGGAAGTTGCTCCAGGGCCAGTTGCATGGGAAGACGTCCCGCCGTTTGCCCGGATGGCTGCTGCTGTTACTCCCCTGGTTGGGCATCGGAGGTCTTCTGTATCTGCTCCTCCATATGCATCATCAACTGGATGCGCTACAGACCAGGCAATTGACGCCACTGATGATCACAGATACCCTGGTGCAGATCCAGGAGTGGATCACGCATGATACGGTACATGTCTATCATACTGTAATTCACCGGGACACACTTTTTATTCAAAACCAGGCATATGTTTCTGCTGAACCCACAGCAAATCCCGGATCACAACTGGACTATTTGCAGTCGAATCCAGCTCCTGGTCCAGCTGTCTTGCATGATGGTCTGTCATCCGCCATTTTGCCCACCACTCCGACTGAGCCATTAAGCGACCAGGAATGGCGCACGCTCGCGATGTTGCCTTCGGACTTGACCGGGCCTGTCCGGTCTACCTCTTTTATTTCAAAGATCATCCCCGCACAGAAGATGGAAGTTGATCACACGCCTCGGGTGAACCGACTGCGGAAGACCATCTACCAGGTGCGACCGACGGGCTTGGCCATCTCCGGTGAAGGTGCCGGATTGATTCCGGTGGAAAATGGCATTCACCAATCAAGTGGATACAGTTTTGGTTTGCGAGGGTCATTGCTGTATGGCGATCACTGGCAAGTGGGCATGGGCGCTTCTTTCAACCAGTTGAATTTTGAGGTCCATGCATTTGATGCGGTCCTGGGTGTGCCGGCTGTCGATCCACCCAGTGAAGGCTTCGACTTTGTGACCGCAGAGGTGCTTCGGCCGTTTATCGCCCTGGACCTGCAGGGGCGATATGCACTTTCGGAAAGGAACCGATTAAGTCCATTTTTTGAAGGAGGCTTGCAGGCGATTCTCACCCAGCCATTTGAAGTGTTGTATGATTTTCATAACGCAAACACTGGTGTGACCTGGACCTATGAGACCAGCCCTTCCGGTGAGTTTCATCTACCCGTCCAGGCTATATTCGGTGCCGGGTTGAAATACCGGCTCGGGGCCATCTGGTCCCTCGGTCTCCATGGACAGTACGTGCACAACCTGGCAAAGAAAAACGCCGTTCCCGATCATATGAAAGCCGGAGCATTTTTGCAGTATTCCTTTTAATGGCATGAAAGATTCACTTTCCTGATCCGTTGTTTTCAAATGTAGATACCGGGAAATAAAAATTCCAAAAAGCAAATCCCAAAAAAACAAACAAATAACAAATTCAAAATCCGAATGACTGAAACGATGAGAAGGTATTAAGTCTCACAGTCTCGCTGTCCCACTGTCTCAAAGTCTCCCTGTCTAATCTATGATCTCGCGCAAAGACGCCAGGGCGCGAAAAGTCAAAAGGCGCAAAGGGACTATGGATCTATGTTCTCAGAGTCACTTCCAAATTCAAAACCTTGACGACCCTAAAGGAAAATCCCAAAAAGAAAATCCCAAAAAACAAACAAATAACAATTTCGAAAACTAAATGACCGAAACGGCATGAAGTCAAATTGTCTCAAAGTCTCACAGTCCTACAGTCCCACAGTCTTCATTTACCACTAAGTCACTCAGAAGTCTAGTGTGTTGGAATAGAAGTTTCATGGGAGCAATGGAGGCACTTCTGAAGTGGAGGTAGGACACTAAGAGATCCTGGAAGGAGATATTTTCTCATCGTCAAACAGTTTCTTCCAATTTGCTCGCAAAGGCCTGGACGTTTACAGTCCGGATCCAGACATCCGCCAGCTGGCGGATCGTCAGGGTGCAAAGGAACTATGGATCTATGTTCTCAGAGTCACTTCCAAATTCAAAACCTTGACGACCCTAAAGGAAAATCCCAAAAAGCAAATCCCAAAAAACAAACAAATAACAATTTCGAAAACTAAATGACCAAAACGGCAT
Source organism: Saprospiraceae bacterium (assembly GCA_021738725.1). Lineage (GTDB taxonomy): Bacteria > Bacteroidota > Bacteroidia > Chitinophagales > Saprospiraceae > JAGNXB01. The sequence goes on from JAIPBE010000060.1 coordinate 14,093, forward strand.
GAAGTCAAATTGTCCCACAGTCCCACAGTCTTCATTTACCACTAAGTCACTCAGAAGTCTAGTGTATTGGAATAGAATTTTCATGGGAGCAATGGAGGCACTTCTGAAGTGGAGGTAGGACACTAAGAGATCCTGGAAGATGATATTTTCTCATCGTCAAACAGTTTCTTCCAATTTGCTCGCAAAGGCCCGGACGCTTCGGTCCGGATCCAGACCCCTAGTTCTCGGGGCTAGAGGCGGGATCGTCAGGGTGCAAAGGGACTATGGATCTATGTTCTCAGAGTCACTTCCAAATTCAAAACCTTGACGACCCTAAAGGAAAATCCCAAAAAGCAAATCCCAAAAAACAAACCCGCCTTCCGGCGGCCAGGTAAATCACAAATTCTAAATCTTAATGACCGAAACGATGAGAAGGTATTAAGTCACTTTGGACCTTTATCTCTCCGTCTCTCCGTCTCTCCGTCCCTGAGTCTCTCCGTCTCTCAATCCCAAAGTCTCCTCGTCCAGATTCCTCATCCCTCGTTCCTCATCCCTCACGAGGGTGGCGTGTCAAAATTGGCATGAAATCCGATTGACTGTTGTGCTTTTGCTCCACCATTATCGTCGTCGTCATAATCCTCCCAGTTGATCATCTCCTGAACAAAAGCTTCCATGTGACGCACAAGAAAGGGCTTCTTTAATTCCTCCGGACGGTAAATGCCGACCGGCTTGGGTTGGGATTGCTGACCGTAATTTTCAATGAAAGGATAATTGATGAGCACCATGATCTTGCCGTTGAATAATTGCTGATAGATCAAGGAGCCATTCTGTTTGATCATATCCCGCTGGATATTCTCGGCCACTTCATGGGACATGCCACTTTTTTCGGCGCCGAGTGAAAAGATGACACCACCCAGATTGACCAGCTCCTCGCGTTCTTCGACGGTTCCATTCAGGCCAGCTTTTTCAGCCAGCTCCGTCAGGTTGAGCATGATTTCTGCTTTCAATTCATCTTTCCAGACGTTTCGATAAGCAATGGTATTATTCAGGATCTCGTGGTAGGTCTCTACTTTCCGTTGCAGGTTAGAAAGGTCTTTGATCATACTCATTTTCATGCAATTGGTTTTCTAAGAAAGCCAAGGTCGTGAAAATTTTAAAGCTGTCATGATCACAGAATAGAGATTGACGTCACCCATTTACTGCCATCCGAAAGTTTGAGATAAAGAGCGTACACATCCGGTGGAAGTGGAATCAAGCTGACACAGCCGTGATCCAATTCGCCCGTCTGGATCAATGCCCCCCATCTATTGTATAAGATATATGTAGCGTCTCCAAGATCCATTCCAGGCCAACCGATACAAAAGTGGTCAGTGGCTGGCTGCGGATATAGCCATGGTTTCATTCCTTCTTTTCCATCTGGATCAAAGGGTCCGGGATCCTCATTCGTATCCGGGGGCAATGGCATGGATACATCCTGACAAAGCAGGGTGGTGCAGGATTGCCCGGGGTCAGACAGGAACGGAAACGATAGCTCCAGGCAATAAAGCCCTTCTGCAGGGGGAGCGATGTTCTTACTGTTGGATGCAAAACCATTGGGTCCCGACCAGAAGTATGTTTCATTCAAGCCAGGCGGGATGCCGACCGGATGCAGCTTGGGAAATCCTGTCTTTCCTTTTGGCGGGATGGCATGAATCGAAACAGGGGCATCTGTGATCTCTTTGATCTGAAAGGTCATCTCCCGAAGGCACCAGGGAGGAAAGGGCAATGAGCCATCGACAGTATAGCTGCCAGTGTCGGCATATGATTTTCCATTCAGTTCCCAATGATCACCATCACAGAGGTAGATCGTCCCCAGGTCCACGCGGCCTTCTGGAAAGACAGCAATGGTCAGGGTGACCACCGAATCACAACCTGCCGGAGTCGGCAGGTTGATCTCATACTCACCTGGAGGATTGCCCCCGATAAATGTGTCTGGAGAACAGACGAAGATGGGTGGAGGGTCTACTCCGTGTACTTCATAGACTTCGATCTGGATGCATTTTTGGGGGGACGTTTGTCCACTTGTGCAGATCGCTTCAACACACAACTGATACATTCCAGGCATCGTCCACTCAATATCCAAATACAGATCGGGTGAATAACTGACCACTACACCATCCAACAACCAGCGATCATTTTCAACACCTGGATCTTCTGAGATCGAATAAGATCCCGTAGCGCCGCTACAGGTAAGGGTAGGACCACTGACAAACTCGGGTGCTGAATCACAGGGGGCCTGTGCCGGAATGGTTGTCACGTTCCATATAAAGGCCACCAAAATGCAGAGTAGATTCATTTTCACCCTCATCCAGTCGTTTGTTTAAAGATAGAGCGTACTTGGTGAATGAACGTTGCCTGCAAATCCTTGATCCATTCAATCATTCGGAGAATCTCATGTATTTAATTGGTCACCCTCATGGTCAACCTATTCTACTGCACGGGTGTTGGGTCCTCAAAGAACACATATGTTCGGATTATTCAAGAAAAAAGATCCCATAGCGGAATTGAAAAAGGCCGCAGCTCGCCTGGAGGAAGAAGCCTTCCAGCTTTCCCGAACCGATCGGAAGGCAGCTGATCTCAAAACGGCGGAAGCTGCCGCTTTGTGGCAGAAGATCGAGGCCCTCCAGAAGGATTGACATGGTCGATCGCTTTCTGTCAAAAAGTAGAGACCATTTAGATACCCAGGTGGGCGAAAGCTCCCGACAGAGTGGTCCAGATCCTGGTTTTTTTTGATTCCGCGTGCAACGTTTGCTTCCTTTTTTGGATACTTGTAAGGGAAGGTAGGTGGAGTTATCTCCATTCGTCATCTATTCCCGACTCTAACATGCCTTTTGGGCGTCCAACTTTGTCTATGAGATCTCTTTCCGCCCTGGCATTTCTGATTCTTTCCTCCCTGTCTGTTCACGGCCAACCAACGGCCCTTCTGACCTGGAATAACCAGGCGAATCCGCCCTCTAAACAACTGACCTGTGGATTTGATGAACAGCTGGCAACAGCCGAAAAGATCGATCCTGCCCTGTACCTGAAACGACAGGAGGCCGAATCCAGATGGCAAGTGGCGTTCAGAAAAGGTGAGCAATTTTCAGCTCGCTCCGGCATCCTGACCCTGCCAATTGTCTTTCACATCATCCATAACAACGGGGCTGAGAATGTAGCGGATGCAGCTGTTATGGCTTCTGTTTCCAACCTCAATGCTGCCTTCCAGAATGTCGCACCCTATGGGCCATCTGCCGGCGTTGCCACCCAATTTCAATTCTGTATGGCCCAGCAGGATCCGAATGGAATGCCTACCACTGGTGTGGACAGATTCCAAAATTCATTAACTGTGATGGACAAAGATTTCCAGGATCTGGCTGTCAAGGATCTGGTCCGATGGGATCCCGGCTGTTATATCAATGTATGGGTGGTGGCGGAGATCAACAGTAGCGCCTCCGGGAATAGTGTGGCTGGATATGCCACTTTCCCTCAGTCACATGGCACCCTGGTGGACGGAATCGTCATTGAAGCTAAATACCTCGGCTCCAACCCCGAAAACACCGTCGTCCTCATCCATGAGATGGGGCACTATCTGGGCCTCTATCACACCTTTGAAGGGGGATGTTCCAATGCAGATTGCACCCAGGATGGAGATCGGGTTTGCGACACCCCACCGGATCAGTCCACCGCGCATGTAGCCTGTCCTATAGGCATGAATTCATGCACGACAGATGCGCAATCCGGTTATTCATCTGACCAGCAGGATCAGATCGAGAACTACATGGACTACAGTGACCTGTCCTGCTATGATCGGTTTACGCAAGGTCAATCCGATCGCATGGATTTTATGTTTGGCCAGTTTCGAACATCGCTACTGGATTGCCCGTCATGTCTGCCTGTCTGCAACGACCCAGTGACGGCAGCTTTTCAACTCATGCCCAATCCCGTCATGCTCGGGTCTACGACATTTGCAACGAACAATAGTTCGGCCAATGCGATAACCTATCAGTGGTATCAATCGGGAAATCCGGTCAGTACCCTGATGACACCGAACTTTACACCCACATCGCCGGGCATTTATCCGATCGTGCTCCAGGCGACAGGCATGGATACATTCTGTTTTGGACGTGATACCGTCTTTCTGGAGGTCCAGTGCCCCTTTCAGGCAAAGGTGTCCGGAATTCCATCCGGATGTATTCCCGATGGGACTATTTCCGATTTCACGTACACCGGTACGACGGGAGCAATCCTGCAGTGGTGGCTGGACGGCTTGCCGGTTTCTACTTTGACGACTTATTCCATCCAATTGACACCTGGCATACACACGCTCACGCTGGCAGCCAGTGGGGCTTCTTGTGGAGATACAGCCTCCTGGATTCTCCCCGTCGGTTGCATGGAGATCTGTGACAATGGTTTTGATGATGACCTGGACGGATTGATAGACTGCTTTGACCCGGATTGTTGTGGTCAATGTGATGACTTCTATTTTGACCCCTGTCTGCATGACCCGGACTGCACAGATCCGTATTGCGACGTCATCACGGCGAAGGAGAAATGGCGGGTTGAATTCCTGACCGTCTTTGTATACACAGGTGCGGTCGGAGATATCACCGGAGATGGAAAGCCAGATATTCTGTCCTGTGGGTTTGACAAACAGATGCGGCTCATCGCCAATGATGGTTCCTCCGTGATGCCGATTGGTCCCATGGATGTGAACTGGATCCATTCACCGGCCATCGCGGACGTTGATCGGGACGGCGATGGAGAGATATTCTATATCAATGAAGATAATTGGCTGGTTCGGATGGAACATGATGGCACCATTACCTGGACCAGTACACAGCCGGCCTATATCTCCGGGACACTGGCCAATTATCAGCACGTACACATTTTTGATCTGAATCAGGATGGTAACCCGGAGATCATTACCAACAAGCGGGTGTTTGATTCCCAGACGGGGGCCGTTCTGGCTTCCGGAGGGCCGGGCGTTTCGACCGGAATATTGTCAACAGGCACTTCCGCAGAAGGGTATCTCACCTGCGCGGACATGCACCCGAATCCCGGACTGGAGATCATCACTGGCAACCAGGTTCTGGGTGTGAACTGGACCCTGGGGACCCTGGATATCCTCATGAGTTTTGGCAATTTTGACGGCTCGGCCAGTGTGGTCGATTGGGATCAGGATGGTGATCTGGATATTGTTACAGCAGTTCCGATTACCAATGTCCCGGCCATATCTCGTAAAGTGCTGGTATGGGATGGACAAACGCCCACACTTTTGGGACAGGCCACCATCAGTGAAGTCTTTTCCAGCCCACCCATGGTGGCCAATCTGGATGATGATCCAGAGTTGGAAATCGCCCTCTCCGGATATGAGCCGTTTGTAGGTGGATTTGTCATGGCATATGATCACAATTTCACGGTCATGTGGAAACATAGTGTCAAAGAACTGTCCGGATGCATGCCTGTCGGATTCGACTTTTGTGATGACGGCCCTCTGGAAGTAGTGGTCCGATCCATGGATTACCTGGATATCCTCGATGGCGCCACAGGGACTATTCTCTTCCGGGATACGTGTGGTTCGATCACCAATGATGAACATCCCCTGATCGCAGATATCGACCTGGATGGTCATGCAGAGATCATTTGCCATTGTAACAATCCAGACCCTTCCAGTGCTAAATATTCTGTGCGTGCATATGAAGGAGATCTGGTCGAATGGGCGCCGACCCGACCGATTTGGAACCAGTACATGTTTTCAAATAACCATATCAACGACGACCTGACAGTGCCCTCATACCAGCAGGAAATACATTTGCCGGCTGCTTCTCAGGGCCTGGGTCAGTTTCAGACCGCCTTTACCATCGGTCAGTATCGGGATTCTATAGATTTTGAAGTTTCGGTTGATTCGGTCTGGTGCGCTGGCGGTGAATCCATCTGGTTGATCCAGGTCTGTAATGATGGTCTATTTCCAATGCTAGCAAAAGATGTGGTATTCAGTTGGTATACTGGAGATCCCCGTCTGGTGGGCTCTCAGTTCTTACATGTCGACACGTTCAGCTTGCCCCTTATCCTGCCGGGAGATTGTCTGGATGTGACTATCAGTCCGGACCCGGCCTGGAGTGGTGGCACCGATTCACTTTGGCTGATCTGGAACGACCCCGGAAGCCTGTCTCCTCCTTTTTTGCCCAGCATGGCGTTGTCAGGCTATCAGGGAGAATGCAACTATACGAACAATGGGATTGGAGCGTCCGTAAAGCCGTCTGGGAAAGGACCTGATCTGGGTTCGGATACACTCATCTGCGGTGCTGGAGTATTAGCTCTGATGGTTTCGCCAGGCTGGAGTTTGGTGGTCTGGAATGACAGTACTTCCGGAACCACCTATCTGGCAAAAACCCCTGGGTGGCACTGGGTGGTCACCACGGATCAGTGTGGATATACTTATGCGGATAGTCTCTATCTGGATAGAGTGCCACAACGGACGTTAGACTTGCCGGATACCATTATACAATGTGAAACCGGGGTCGTGCCCTTGAACGCCGGTGCCGGTTTTTTGCATTATCAATGGTCAGACTACAGTACAGATTCAACCTTTACAGCGTGGACGCCTGGTCTTTATTGGGTGGAAGTTCAGGATTCCTGTCAACAGATTTTTCGGGATACAGTCATCGTGAAGCTGGCCGCTGGCCCTGCTATTCAGATGCCGGATACACTTCTGGTCTGTTCTGGCGATTCAGTCAATCTTGCTGGCGGCCCCTTCTCCTTTCACATCTGGCAAAGCCTCGGCGGGATTTCCTGCGATACCTGTTTGAATACCAAATGGCAGGGCGGCCAATCTGAGCTGGTGCATTACACAGGATTGACCACCGAGGGATGTGCCATTTATGACTCGGTGTACATCGAGGTGGGTTCTTTTGTCAGCAGTCTGGATACCCAGTATCTCTGTTCGGGCGACTCCCTGTTCTGGGATCATTCCTGGATCACCCATGCAGGTATTTTCACAGATACCATCCCCTCGAGTTCAGGGTGTGATACACTCGCCAACTTGCGTGTTCTTTCACCACCTGTTCCAGGTTACGCCCTGGGCCAGATATGGGATTGTGCGGCAGCCTCGGGGTCTGTTTGGGTGAACCTCGACCCGTCAGAAAAAGTGCTGATTGACTGGGGTGCAGGTCTACCAAAAACGGATTCTTTATCGGGAATACCGGCAGGATTATATTCAGTAATGCTTGTGGATCAATGGGGTTGTATTACCCTGGATTCGGTAGTCCTGGAAGCATCCCCTGGCCTTCAATTTTCTATCCCCGCCCAGATAGTTACGATACCCGGGGCTACGATTCAGTTGGCAATCAACGGAGATACGACGGTGACCGGAACGACTATTGAATGGACACCACTGCTTCCAGCATTTTGCGCCCATTGTTTTTCGCAGTCCTTTTCTGTTCAGTCCGAAACACTATTGGAGATTGTCATTGTCGACAGTAGTGGCTGTCGATACGAATTATCAACGCTGGTCATCCTGGATGTCAACGACGATCATAAGGTGTTTTTGCCAAACGTCTTTTCGCCGAACGGTGACGGGATCAATGATCTCTGGCAGATCCAGCCGTCCGGCCCTGTTCAATCCTGGGAGCTGAATGTGTTTGATCGCTGGGGGAATCAGGTATACCTGAGGAAGGGTGGCCAGCAGGACCTCCAACAATTCGGATGGGATGGCAGCTTCCGTGGTGAGGAAATGGATCCTGGTGTCTTTGTTTTTGAATTTTCCATTTTATGGCTGGACGGAAGTACGACAAATCGGGCCGGCGAAATGGTTCTGATAAAATAAATAGAACCGGTATTATCAATGTGCCTGGATCAGACCGATGATCCACTCCATTTATTTCGCGACCAGGCATCATCTTCCAGGATGACTTATCGACTATTTCGAATTATTCACATAAGGTATTGACGCAATGTCGTTTAGTTAAGCGAATTGTCTTATCTTGATAGGGATATAAGGGGTTATCCCAAAGTAGAATCAAACTACGAGATTATCGGTACAAATTATCAAAAAACATAAGCAATGAGATTGACGACGAATCTTTCATC
>JAIPBE010000061.1 GCA_021738725.1 Saprospiraceae bacterium
GTCCCGCTGATGGTGCTGGTATTGCCACACTCATCCGTCACTGAATACGTCACTGTCAGTTCTCCTGATTCGCCGCAACCGTCACTCAGGTTGAGGAAATTATAGTCGGTGGTCACCGTGAAGGTGCCGCACAGATCGGAAGCACAGCTCTCCAATGCAGCTACATTCGCTGCATTCCAGGCATCCGCAGCCACCTCGTTGCCGGCTGCGCCGTCACATTCGTGGGTCAGATCCAGCGCATTCTCATCGCAGGCAGTCAGATCCGGTGATGTGGTGTCTTCGACCGTGAAGGTGCCGGTGATTGTGCTGGAAAGTCCGCACTCATCGGTCACGGTATAGGTCACCGTCACTTCTCCCGTCTCCGCACAACCATCACTCAGGTTGAGGAAGTCATAATCGTGGGTCACTGTAATGGATCCACAGGCTTCGATGGCACAACCTTCCAGGGTGGCTACATTCGCCGTATTCCAGGCATCTGCAGCCACTTCGTTGCCGGCTGCGCCGTCACATTCGTGGGTCAGATCCAGGGCGTCCTCGTCGCAGGCACTCAGGTCAGGGGCAGTGGTATCCTCAATGGTGAACGTGCCACTGATCGCAGTAGAAAGTCCGCATTCATCAGTTACTGTGTAGGTCACCGTCAAGGCGCCCGTCTCACCGCATCCATTGCTCAAAAGTCCGAAATCATAATCATGTGTCACTGTAACCATGCCACAGGCTTCGATGGCACAACCTTCCAGGGCTACTAAATTAGCCGCATTCCAGGCATCCGCAGTCGCTTCGTTGCCGACCGCTCCGTCACATTCGTGCGTCAGATCCAGAGCGTCCTCGTCGCAGGCACTCAGGTCCGGGGCCGTATTGTCTTCAATGGTGAAAGTGCCAGTGATCGTACTGCTATTACATCCGTCAGATACGGTATAGGTTACGGTCAGTTCGCCTGATTCGCCGCAACCATCGCTCAGAAGACTGAAGTCATAATCACTGGTCACTGAAATAGCGCTACACAGCTCGGAAGCACATACCTCCAATGCTGCAATATTGGCTGCATTCCAGGCATCCGCAGCGGCTTCATTACTGGCCACTCCGTCACATTCATGAGTCATGTCCAGCGCATCTTCGTCACAGGCGGTCAGGTCAGGGGCAATATTGTCTTCGATGCTCAATGTTCCACTAATGGTGCTGGTATTGCCACATTCATCCGTCACGGTATAGGTAACAGTCAGTTCACCGGTTTCACCACATCCATCACTCAGGTTGGCAAAGTCATAGTCGCTGGTCAACGTGACACTTCCACAGGCATCGGTCGCGCAACCTTGCAGATACGAGATATTCGCTGCATCCCACCCATCAGCTGCCGATTCATTGCCGGCCGGTCCGTCACATTCATGTGTGTCGTCAAGCAGATTTTCATCGCATGATGCCAGGCTTGGAGCAACCGTGTCTTCTACATCGAAGGTAACTGTATCGCGCACGGCGTTGCCACATGCATCCGTTAATCGGACAACCATATGATATGTAAAGGTGCTTCCGCAGTCGTCGGTGGGGGGGCCGAGGCCAAAACGGGTTCTGGTCACAGAAGAACAGTTGTCTACCCCATTTGCTCCGGCAAAGCCTGTCTGCCAGGCAGAGAATGCTGCAGCGGCTCCAGGCCCACATTCCACCGTCATATCAGATGGATAGGGATCAAAAACGGGTGGGGTCACGTCATACACTTCAATGACTTGGTCACATGTAGATGAATTGCCACACAGGTCGGTTGCTGACCAGGTCCGGGTTACTGTTCTCCGGCCGTCGCAAGCCCCATTCACCGTGACATCGGCATAGTCAATGATTAGATCGGGAACGTCATCACAATTGTCCGTTGCGGTAGCCACACCCAGAGCCAGGTTGATCTCTGGGTCGTGTTCTTCGTCACACTCAATCGACAATCCGTCCGGACAAACGATATCGGGTCCCAGATCATCATCAATTGTGATGCTCTGTACCTGGGAACTGGCATTCCCGCAGGGGTCGGTAATGGTCCATGTCCGGGATACCAGATATTTCTGGTGATGGTTCATGTCAGGAGAATCGCTGCACGGTCCATCCGGGTGCGGATCTGTAACTGCATCACTAAACATGACCGAATAGCCATTGGTCGTCATCCAGGTGGTGGCCATCGGGGTATACCCGTCGGATGCATCGGCTTCATCCGGTGCACAGTTGTCGTCGATCATCGATGGGAATCCGGTCAGGCTGAGATCAGCCTCTTCGCCACATTGGAGACCCTCATCACCGGAGACATCCGGAGGCAACATGAATGCCGGTGGAGTTGTATCCTCCACGGTAATTATCTGGTTGTGCACGCGTGTGTTGCCACAATCATCCGTAGCCGTCCAGGTCCTGGAAATCGTATAACTGTAATCCGTACACGATCCATTATTCGTTTGCGTGTCCGCATCCAGAAAGGTCACTCCAACCATGTCATCACAAGCATCGCTGGCAGTCATCATGTCCGGCGTCGGAATGGCATCACATTCCACTGTAACATTCCCGGGCACCATGGCATCCCAATCGGGTGGTGTGGTATCCATGATTGTGAAGGTCCCCTCAACTGTACTGGTATTGCCACAGTCATCGGTGACAGTGTAGGTGACAGTCAAGGTACCGGTCAACGCACACTCATCCGTTAGATCGGCAAAATTGTAGTTTTCTGTAACCGAAATAGCTCCACAATTGTCGGTTGCGCAGGATTCCAGAGTGGTCACGTTGGCGAGGTTCCAGGCATCAGCTGCCACTTCATTCTCGACAAGGCCATCACATTCATGGGTGTCATCCAACGATGCGCAGGCTGACAAATCGGGAGATGTGGTGTCTTCAATGGTCAATGTGGCGGCAATGGTCGAGGTGTTGCATCCGTCTGTCACAGAATAGGTCACCAGCAGAGTCCCGCTAGCCCCGCAATCAGTCACCAAATTGCCGAAATCAAAATCACTGCTGACGGTCACATCACTGCAACTTTCACTGGCACAGATGTCCAGAAGGGTTAAGTTGGCCGTATTCCAGTCTTCTGCCTCCACTTCATTATCCATGCTGCATTCAATGGTTTGCATCAGGGCAGCAGGATCACATCCTGCCAGATCCGGGGCGACATTATCTTCAATGGTCAATGTCCCGGTGATCATACTTGAATTCCCGCAATCATCCGATACTGTATATGTGACCGTCAGTTCGCCCGTCACTCCACAGCCATCACTCAGATTGGCAAAATCATAATCGCTGGTCACGGTCACACCTCCGCATATTTCAAAGGCACAACCTTCCAGCAGGGTGATGTTTGTCGCGTTCCATGCGTCACCAGCACTCTGGTTGCCAGCGGGGCCGTCACATTCGTGAGTCATATCGAGGTCATCTCCAACACAAGCGGATAGATCAGGTGCCGTGAGGTCCTCGATCGTCAGTGCACCGGAAAGGGTGCTGGTATTACCGCAATCATCGGTCACAGTATATATCACGATCAGGATGCCAGTTTCACCGCAATCGTCGGTCAGGTTGGCGAAATCATAATCACTGGTGACGGAGATAGTTCCACACAGATCCGATGCACATCCTTCCAGGAGGGCGATGTTCGCATCGTTCCATATGACTGCAGCCGCATCGTTATCCATCGCTCCGGCACATTCCAGTGTCAAGTCCAGGTCATTCTCATCACATATACTGATATCCGGAGGCGTGGTGTCTTCGACCGTAAACGTACCCGTTGTTGTTATTTCATTTCCGCAGTCGTCAGTCAGAGTATAGGTGACCACCAAAACTCCGCTTTCACCGCAGTCGGGAACAAAATTGGCAAAGTCATAATCGTCCACTACGGTAAAAGTTCCACACAGATCTATTGCACAGTTTTCCAACAAGATCAGGTTAGCGGCATGCCAACTATCTGCCGCCGCTTCATTGCCTGCTGTACCATCACATTCATGGGTAAGATTCAGGTCATTGGGATCACACAAACTCAAGTCGGGTGGAGATGTATCGACAATTGTCAATGTTCCTGTCACTGTCACGCTGAGTCCGCACTCGTCCGTAACCGTAAAGGTTACGATCAGCTCGCCTGATTCACCGCATTCATCACTCAACAAGGCAAAATCATAATCACTGGTGGCCGTTACCGGTCCACAGGCTTCCAGAGCACAACCTTCCAGATAGATCAGGTTGTCTGCATTCCATTGGTTAGCAGCAGTTTCATTTCCAACCGTACCAAGGCACTCCAGGATCTGATCCAGGTCGTCCTCAACACAGTTGTCCAGAGCTGGCGGGGTGGTGTCTTCGATGACCAATGTGCCAGTCAACGTACTGGTATTTCCGCATTCATCGGTCACCGTATAGATGACTGTCAGATCACCGGATTCGCCACAATTCACAACCAGGTTGCCGTAGTCAAAATCACTGGTCACAGCGATCGTTCCACAGATATCCGTAGCGCAGGCTTCCAGAGTCAGGATGTTGGCCGCATCCCAATCGACTGCTGCTGCTGCATTTCCGACAGCACCTTCGCATTCGATAGTCGAATCCAGGTCATTTTCATCACATAAGGTCAAGTCTGGGGAAGTCGTGTCTGTAATGGTCAATGTTCCAGAAATGGTCGTCGTATTTCCGCATTCGTCAGTCACGGAATAGGTCACAATCAATTCTCCGGTAAACCCGCAGTCGTCTGTCAGGTTAGCAAAATCATAATCACTGGTGACAACAAATGTTCCACACGAATCAGAAGCACATCCTTCCAGGTAGGCCACATTAGCCTGATTCCAGGCATCGGCAACTACCTCATTGTCTATTTCCCCACTGCATTCATGGCTTTCATCCAGCAGATTCCCGTCACAAGAAGACAGGTCGGGCGGGGTGGTATCTTCCACCGTGAATGTCACTTCTTCTTCGACAGTCAGTCCGCATTCATCTTCTGCCGTAACAAGCATGGTATATGTGAATGTCGTTCCGCAACCGGCAATATTCGTAACAGTGGTCCGATCCAATGTCACGTTCGAACAATTATCGTCGGCTACTGCACCGGCAAAAGTGTTCTGCCAGTTTACAAAAATGGCTCCGGAGGTCGGACCGCATTCTACCGTTATATTGGACGGCGTAACGGTAAACACAGGCGGAGTGGTATCATATATTTCAATTGTTTGTGTGCATGCCGAAGTATTTCCGCACAGGTCGGTCGCCGTCCAGGTACGTGTGATCATATACTCTCCCGGGCAAACCAGGCCAATGATCATATCGTCATAGGTTACGTTGATGTCGACTTCATCATCGCAATTGTCTGTAGCGGTTGCCATATCCAGGGCGGGGTTGTTATCCGGTTCCTGGTCTTCATCGCACTCAATGGTAACCAACGGCGGACAGATGATCTCGGGACTGGTATTGTCGATGATATCGATATTCTGAACCTGGGCGGTGGAATTACCACATGGATCGGTGATGGTCCATGTCCGCTCGACGCGATATTTCCGTGCGTTGCCGTTCCCGTCATCTGAGCATTCCATCCAGGGCAATGTGATGAAATCAGTAAATTCAACTGTATATCCTTGTGCTGTTGTCCACAGCATTTCTCCCGGAGTATATCCCGAAGCTCCATCCAGTTCATCCGGGGCACAATTGTCCAGAATATTGGTTGGGAAGCCGGTGATCCCGAGATCATTCTCATCTCCGCAAGTCAATTCCTGGGTGGTCAGTACGTCTGCCGGAGGATCAAAAGAAGGCTCGGTCACATCCTGGACCGTAATGGTCTGGATATGAGTGATGCTGTTGCCACAATCATCAGTTGCGATCCAGGTGCGGGTAACGGTATAATTGTAATAGGTACAATCGGTCGGATCGACACCCTGATCAGAATCTACATCGAATGTGACTTCGACGTTATTGTCACAAGTATCATCGGCCTGGATATCGACCGGCGGATCGGGTACGGATTCGCAATTCACAACCACATCAGAGGGCATGGCCTGACTCCAGGACGGGTCCACGTTGTCTTCGACTGTAACACCTGGACACAGGTTGCCGCATTGCCGCAATCATCCGTAAATGTCCAAGTCCGGGTGATGGTACCGGTGTAGTTTCCGCAACCATCCAGAAGACTGACTTCGTCGAACAACACCGCCGGACCCGCATCGCAATTGTCGGTTACATCCGGTGTTATGCTGACGGGAATATCATCGCATTCCACGGTCTCATCGGCCGGGCAATCCGGATCAGGAGGTGTGGTATCCTCCACATCGATGGTTTGTAGACAGGTAGTGCTATTGCCGCAATTGTCGGCCACGGTAAATACCCGCTCGATGGTATAGGCATGTTCACATGCCCCTGCGGTCACGGTATTCATCCAGGAGATCGAAACCGGATCAGCGCAGTTGTCGAATGCATCGACAATTCCCTGGGCGATTGCGGAGGTATCCTGATCACACTCGATCACCACGCTGGGCGGACAGAGCGTAATAGTCGGAATGGTGGTATCTTCCACCAGGATGGTTTGAGCACAGGACGATGCATTGTCACATTCATCCGTGGCTGTCCAGGTACGGGTGATCGTATACCCGTTTGTACATGTTACACCGGTGATCTGGTCGAATTCATCGATCGTGATAACCAGAGGATCAGTACAGTTATCCGTCGCGGTGGCCATACCCTGACTTGCAGAGGATTCGTCATCATCACATTCTATCGTGACATCGGACGGACAGGTGATCTCTGGCGCGGTTGTATCGACAACACGTAATACCTGGACGCAACTGGACACATTATTGCAATTATCTATGGCAGTCCAGGTGCGCTGGATCAGGAACTCGTTGACACATGCATCCGGATTCAGGGGATCAGGTATGATTTCTTCGTCGCCAAACACCGGGATAACAGTCATATCACAATTGTCTGTGTAATTGACGTCATAGGTATTGACATCCGGAATCAGATGACATTCGACGGTGGCGTCTACAGGACAACCGGTCAAGACGGGTGGAATATTATCCAGTACGGAAATGGTCTGAATTTGCTGATTGCTGTTTCCGCAATCATCCTGAGCGGTCCATGTCCGGGTAATGGTCGACGACCCGGAACACAACCCAGGCTCAACTGCATCCAAGAAGGTCGCTTCCACCGACATATCACAATCATCCGATTCATCTAACACATCACCTGTGAACATGGTGTCGGCATTATAAGCACAATTGACATCTACGTATATGGTGATATCGTCAGGAACAGTAAAATCCGGAGGTGTCTGGTCCGTTTGTGTAATAGTCTGGACACATTCGGCACTGTTACCACAGTCTTCTGCCCGCCATGTCCGATCTATCACAGTTGAACAGCCATTCATGGAGAGGGTATCATCCGAATAGGAGATGGTCACATCACCGGAACAATTATCAATAGCTGTAGCGATGCCCGCATCAATATTGACGTTTGGATCCACAGATTCCGAGCAATCGATGGTGACCGCTGGCGGACAGGTGATTTCCGGAGGAGTCATATCATTGATGGTGACCTCCAGCATAAATGGTCCCATGTCCGAGCAATTGCCATCACTGTCCTGTGCATCGACCAACACCATGATTGTTCCGACACAATTGTTTGCAGGCGCCATCGACAATACGCAGACATGCACAAAGGCGAAATCCTCTGCATCAAAGGCGGAAACATAATAGGGGTTACCCGGAGTGACATCGTTGATCACGTCTTCGAGGTCTTCGAAGCAGGAGACCACAGGTGTTTCACTGGGGGCTGTAATGATCGGACCCGAGGGATTGTTTCCGTTCGGACAGTCACATACCTGGCCAAAGAGAGAAATCTGGCCAAAGAGAATGGTGAGGATAATCCAGAATTTACCTGGAATCGTTTGTGGATATTTCATGGTAGTCAATCAGGGAAATATGAAATAAATCGGAATTCGGTGATCGGTCACAATTAATGTTGTGCCTTCTTGATGTGTGCAGCATACTGATCACGTCGAGACTTGATCAAGGCTTTCTCTTCCGGTGAAAGGGAATTCAGGCGAGTGATCTTCTGCTGGAGCATGTGCAGCAAGGATACGTCATGATTTCTGGTAGTCTCCGACTGCTGCGGATCTGCCAGTCGGAGACTGATCGTCTCCATATTGACCATAGTCATACAGATCTCCCGATCAACAATATCGCTGATCGAAGAACAATTCTGAGCATTTAAATTGGAGACCGCATTGTTGGCTGGCGTTTGGGCTTCTACAACGCCCAGACCCAGAAGGAAAAGGCCTGTAAAAAGAGAATGTAGACACTTCCGATACATACTTGCTGGTTTAATTATTATTATGTCCAATGAACAAGCAACCTGCTTGTCCATAGAACAATTATTCATTATAACCTAGCAACGGGAGTCTGGCTATCAAGCAGAGAAGGGACCGCAATTTCCCAAACCCCGTAGATGGGGCCATTAACACCGTTACACAATAACCGGCTCTTCCGGTTCAGTGGATGTTCATGGGAATGGGTCAGATGCAGCGAACTGCACCTTTTGCAAAGGTAAGGCAACTTTCTACAAGATGCCAGTATTCTGAAAAAATAGCTTCAAGTATTCCTTTAAACATTCGCTGCTGCATAATTTGATGGTCTAGCATCAGAATCAGTATTCAACTCTCCAACTGAAAATATAATAAAGGCCCACCCCGAGGACTCGGGATGGGCCTTCCATCCCTATTCTAAACCGTTTATCGCTGGACTTGTACCCATTGGGTACCTGTACCATCCGGTCCAGTTACAGCGATCGCATACATGCCACTCAACCAGGAGCCCACAGGGATCAGGAGTTGATACTCACGAGATTCTGATAGTTCATTGCGGTAGACTTCCTGTCCCGTCATGGACATGATCCTTACCGAGGTCGGTGCCACCCGACTCTGGGTGATATAAATGTTCAGTTCATCGGAGGTCGGATTGGGCCAGACGGACAAATCATCAGGGTTAGCCGAGTGATCCCCATTTGTAAATCCTGGAGCATTGGGCCAGGCGGGGGCTCCAGGTACCGGATCCAACCGATCCTTCTGACACACAAGAGCTTCTACCTCTGCCAGCATCAATCGACCTTCCTGTTCCAACTGGATCTTGATATAGCGGCCAGTCATGCCTGCTGGCATCCGCCAGGCTTCATTCATCGGCCCCTCGTGACGGATCGCCCGGATGTCCTTCGTCGCCAGCAAATGCTCCGGCGCAACGTCTGGAATGGGGTTGGGCGAAACAAAGACATAGAAAGGGTCCAGTCCCGGATAGGTGCCATCTGTCCGAGGCCAGATGCGCACCGACTCGATCACATGATTTTCGTGTAGATCGGCAGACCAGTTATTTTGCCATCCGGCCAGGGTGCTGGTGACCGATCCATTGGCGAAGTTTCCATCGGTATTGCCGTCCACTGCCCGGTCGGCCGTGCCATTCTGCCAGGTGCTGATCTGCGAAGCTGCTGCACCAACGGCGACATTAGCTTCGCGGCAATGGTCCTCCCAGAGCAGGGTGCATCCAGTGGGGGCAACCAAGGTGAACTCGTGCTCATCCTGGTTATTCCCATCTTTGACGATGACGGAATAATCGCCCGGTGCAACATCGCCTAGCAAATCATTCTTTATTCCATTCGACCATTCAACTGTAAAGGGTCCTCCATTAAGTGTGACAACTTCCCCTGCATTTTTGATCAAGTTGGTATTGGTACAAACACTCTTGAAAGAGATTTCACCCCTTGCAGAGTATTGACCTTGCTTATCTAATGTGGCAATTGCACACCAGCCGCCATCCTGGTCTGAATCAGGAATCGCATTGTCGCCGATCTGAAGTCCATGTTTGCTAAAGTTTTGAGACTGTTGAACCTGTAACAGGATCGGTGAATTACTTCCTGTTCCCATGAGGTTGCTTTGACTTGCATCCAGCTCAAAGAAATCCCAATTTACAGGATCTTCATCTGGGTCTGTATTGGCTTTTCCACCGGCTGCCTGCCAGCCATCATAGGAACGGCGGTGGTGGAACCAGATCGTCCCATCCCATCCAGCCGTACCAGATGGATTCATCCAGGATGCAGTGAGTTGAGCTGTTCCATCGGCATACATTTCCAACGTACCCGGGCCGTTCAGATCATACTTCTCCTCTGTCTGACTGCCCTTTGGCGTTAGGAAGAGACTAGCATTGTCGGGTGTTCCCAGATCTGAAATGGTACAACGACTGATGAGATGATCACCGCAATTGACATCCGCCTGCTGGATCTTCACCTGATAATCAGCCGTTACACCCGGCACCTCCACATGGAAGGCACATTCGTATCGGCTGCCCCAGGCATCTTGATAGCCATAGGTGATACGAGTGGTATCATCCGGATTGAAAAAGCTGCCGGAGGGTGGGCCTTCCATTTGGGTCATGGCAAAGCTGCCCAGACAGATATCGTCCACCTTGGGGGGACTCCAGAACACCTGGACAGGCGCTTTGCTCGGGGCCGTTTTAATGTCATCATTACACAGGGTGACCATCTGGCCTTCCGCAAGGACAACCACACGTTGCTCCGCTGTCACATCATTGCCTGCCTTATCGACTGCCCACCAGGAGCGCCGCACCAGGTAACTTCCAGCCGGGCCGCCCGGAATGACTTCCTGACTGTCATTCATACCCAGGGACACCACTTCACAATTGTCATCTGCAATGGGAACTTCAACGGCAGATTCTTCTGTGCAAAACACGGTTACATCTGGAGGGAAAAAGGAGAAGAACGGTGGAATCAGATCGTAGACCCGAATGGTCGCCTGACATTCACTGCTGTTATCACTGAGATCACGAGCGGTCAGTTTAACTGTGTTTTTCCCCAGGTCGGCACAACCGAAGACGGATTGATTGAGTTCTAGCAGGACCACCCCGCAATTGTCCGTGATCCCATCATCCAGATCCGCTGGATCGATCGTCACAGGATTCCCCGTGTCATCCAGATAGATATCCAATCCTTTGCATGCCATGTGGGGCTTGAGATCGTCAATGACCTCCACAATCGAATTACAGGAACCCACATTTCCACAGGCATCTGTCACAGTCAATGTCACAGAGATGTTGCCAAGGTTGGCGCAGGTCACCAGTGCGGGGGTTACTGCCAGGGTAAATGCACTGCAATTATCATAACTGCCATCATCTATATCTGTGGCATTGATGGTCCCTTCTCCGACACTATTGAGGTAGACTTTGTGTCCGGATCGACATTTTGCCACGGGGGGCGAGGTATCCGTCACGGTGACTACTTGTTGACGGGTAGAGGTATTCCCACAGTCGTCAGAGGCCGTCCACAATCGAGTGAGGGTATAACCACAATTCGTTCCGCCGGTGGTTTCAACCATACTGATCGATGCTGGTCCACAATTATCCGTCGCGGTGAGGATTGGCGCTGAAGGTACCGGTGTATTGCAATTGATCGTGACGTTGTTTGCGGTACCTGAGATCACAGGGGGAGTCACATCCACCTTGGTGATGGTCTGGGAACAGGTATGGGTAGTGCCACCATCAGTGGCAGAAAATGTCCGGATAAAAAAGCCCGTACCATTGCACAGGGTCAACCCGGCATTGTTATCTGCATAGGTGAGGATTGGCGAACAGGACCCACTGAGGATCTGCACGGTTGCATTTCCAGATGATGCGGGAGCTGGATTCGGTCCACAGTTGACTGTCGTGTTGGCAGGACATGTAATCGAAAACGTACAGGGCGCCGGAGCACCGCAGGTTGTCAAACAGGAAGCGCCTGCAACCCGGTTTCGAATCACATCACCTGGTTGGGTACCAAACCCAAGGTTGAAGTTGATCCCGACAGACTGAAGATGGCAATAACTCATAATGGTCCCACCAGCAGGAGGATTATTGGGCACTGGTATGGCACATCCGCCTTCCACATAACCAGCACAATAGTCGATCGCTGTATTATTCCCATTCCAAACACAGGCGTGTGTATGTCGTGAACCGATCAGGTGTCCCATTTCATGAGTGCAAACCATGACAGTCCAACTGTAGGTCGGAACATTATTATAGGATGGATTGAGGTCCGAAAAGCACATATTCTGGTCGTAGTTCGCGTTACAAACACCCGAAAAACCTGCGGCAATTCCGCCATATCCAAAATTAACCGTGACATAATGGGCCAGATCACCGGCCAGCGTTCCATTATTAGATTGGAAAGAAGAAAGGCGTGCAGATGAGCTGCCGCCGGTATATGGTTCAGGGGTGGTGTGTACGACAAACGTATGCGTAGCCATATCCAGGGACTCGTTGGCATACATCGTATATACTTCAGCTACGACGCCGGTCATGTAAGCGAGTGCCGCTGCTCCCGAGCCTTTATTGACGACTAAACTGTTTCCGATTTCCCACCAGATCCGGAGGCAATCCCCGACATCCCTGTTTCCGGAACTGTGTCCTTCGGGATGCAGGTCTTCCTGGAGTGAAAGATCATCTACCATATTACACTGGAAGGTGTTGTAGGCGGAAAGACTCTGATCATTGTAGCAAATATGGATACGGTCCCTGGTCGGGTTCTCCAAAATACCCAGGTTCCAATTGCCCTGATCGTCAGCGATGATTCCCATGATCTGATCTCGGAATACACTGATGGAGACCAGACTGTTGACATCGCCTTTTACAATCCCGCGATAATGTACGCCTGGAACATCGTAACTCTTCGAACCATCTGAATAAAGTACCTGGAAATCAGGAGTTACGACATTCACTTTATAAAGAAGCAAGGTTAATGGTGACCCTGTCAAACGGGGAATAACCATTTCCAGAAATTCCGGTTGATCGGTTTCGATCTGCACCAGTCGAGCTGGATCTGGTGCCAGGCCCCAACCGGATGTGTATACCTCCTGAGGCACTTGCATGGACTGGGGCGTCATTGTCCGGGCAAATGGGCTCACTTTTGTAAATGAAACTCCCTGGTCCAGAAAGGCTTGCACCTTCGTTGGAACAGGCTTCATGTCAGGGTTCTGCTGTGCAAAACCTAAGAGGGTCATACACAACAGGATCAGGGTCAATACTGGCTTCATAAGCGGATAATAGTTTGGTGATACGACCAAAGATAATCAACGAAATCTTTTGTCCAAATGAATATTTATAAATTTAATGCACTGATTTTCATATAATTAAATAATTATATTTTAATAAATAATTGATTAACAAGGACTCATTATTGAAGGAAATCATTTATATGATTCATTTAGATGTCTGACCAGAAGATGCAGGAATTTGTAGCCTGGAATCTCTGACTACCCACGACCAACTCACAGATCACCTATCTTGCCTTTCATTCAAATGATGGTTTATTCTTCATCCCTATGATCTCCTACAACCCAAAAGATTGGTTCTCCTTTATATTCCGGTTCCACAAAGCCGACACCTTTCGTGCCCTCTTTCCATTGATGGTGGCGATCTCTACTTATTCCGGATTAGTGGCCTATATGGAGCTGGAGTTCTGGCAGTTGTCCAAAAATGACTCCATCAGCAAGATCACCATCATGCACAACATGCTGGGGTTTGTGATCTCACTGCTATTGGTATTTCGAACGAATACCGCCTATGATCGATGGTGGGAAGGACGGAAGCAATGGGGTGCGTTGGCCAATAATGTGCGCAATCTGGCCTTGAAGCTCTCTGCCCTGCTGGATGATCCGGACGATCGCCAGTTTTTCAAGAGTTGGCTCCCGGCCTATGCCTATGCGCTGGCGGGACATTTACAACGCGAGCAAACCCGGGTAGTCCTGTTTGAAGGGACCAAACTGGATCATACCAAACACGTACCGAACCAGGTGGCAGGCCTGATCATCCGCAAGGTCAGCCACTTGCATAAATCCGATAAAATCAACGGATACGAACTGATCACCATCAATGCGGAATTACAATCCTTTACCGATATCTGCGGTGCCTGTGAGCGAATTAAAAATACACCCATCCCATACTCCTACAGTGCATTTTTAAAGAAATTCATTTTCTTTTATGTCATGTCACTTCCGTTCGGTTACGTGTTCGATCTGAGTTATCTCGTCATCCCGGTCGTCGTATTTATCTTTTATGTCCTGGCCAGTCTGGAGCTCATCGCGGAAGAGATCGAAGAGCCATTTGGCCTGGATACAAATGACCTGCCCACTTATCGAATGGCGGATCATATGAAGGAGCAGGTCGAAGATATTTTTGAGGAAAAAACAACCACTTGATCCAGGAAGGTGGGTTATTCATGAGGGGCTACTAATATTCGTAAATCAGATGTAAGGGATTCCATTTCCAACGGCAGCGTCCCCTTATAAATACCACGCAAATGGCCTTCCGTATCGACCAGTAAAACATGTTCGGTGTGCAAGAACTCCTGACTGTCTTTATTATACCCCATTTCTTCCTCAGCGAAGAATGACCGTCGCGCCAGGTTGTAGATGTCCTCCTGATCTCCGGTCAATAAATGCCACCGATCGGCTGGCAACGAAAATCGCTCGGCATAGGACGCCAGTTTCGATACAGAATCTCGATCAGGTGTCACTGAAAAAGAAAGAAATCGAATTCCTGACAGGTCACTTGTCGCCTCGGCAACCTTCTTGATGTTTTGCGTGAGCGTCGGACATATACTGGGACATGCCGTGAAGAAAAAATTGACCACCAGGACATCCCCCTTAAAATCCTGTAAAGAGAATTCATGCCCGGATTGATCCAACATGTGAAAGTCCCGTATGCGGTGCAGCGTATCTGCATTCTCTCCGGTCTCGTCTGGCCAGATCGGGGTAAAATCAGGAGTATGATAATAGGGCAATGAGGTTTTCAATCTTTGCTGACAACCGACCAGCATACTACAGACCACCCATATCAAGAGAATCCACCGCCCAGGGTGAGGTGCAATGCTTGGTACCACTGAAGCCATATTTACGCCCTTCGCGCACTTCGTAATTGGCCAATACATTTCCCTTTCCATCCCAACGCTGCTGTCGACCTTCTTCCTTTCCGTTCTGATATTGGAATTGTTCATGTGGTTGCCCATTTTCGTACCATGTCCGGACTGAACCTTCATAGTGATCCTGTATAAAATTGGCTTCAAATGCTTTCTGGCCGTTTTCATACCACTCTTGGCCCAACCCTTCCTGTCGGCCGTTTTTAAAATGTCGTATTTCGCTCAATTGCCCATCCGGGTATTTAGAGACATGGCGCCATTCCGCAAGACCGTCCACAAATCCTCCCAGATACAGGGTATCATTCTGTTCCTCGATGGCATATTTCCATCCGGAAAAAGGAGTGCCCTCCAGAAAGAGAATACCCTGACTTTCCACCCATCCCGATTGGTCCTGCGACACCCATTCATCGGGGATGGATAATTCTTCCGTCGGAGACACAGATGTACATCCGATCAGCAGGAAAAGGATCATTCCCGGGAGTGCCTCAATTCGTAACCGTACCCGGGACACCATAGAAGCCACTGCCGTTGATATACGGATCCTGATCCGTGATATGATAATGATAGGTTTCCTGTGGGAATTCCAATGTCGCATGGGCATGACCGTGGTAGGCGTCCAGTTGACCATTGGTGACTACCTGTCCATTCTCCATGGGCCCGTATACAGGATACCCGTCCAGTAGAAATCCCAGGAGAGCATCCTCCCCGAAATTGGCCGTCAGATACAGCGGTTCCCAGTGATAGTGATACTGCCCACTCATTTGAGGGTGCCCGTAAGCCTGATCGAATGAATTCACTTCGAATGTCAGTGGCTGGTTCGGGCCGGCATATTGATTGTAAAACGGCACACCATTGAGGGAGATGCCAATGGAACCCAAAGGGGTCGCCTGGGGATTCGCTGAAGGCGCAGGGTTCAAGGGGATCTTGAAGGTCATGTTCTGTTTCTTGATCCGGTTTGGATTCAATTGAAACTGATTGTTATTCCCGTTATAATCCTCATATAATTCAGATTCCCATTGGGTTCCGAGGTAGTAAGGGGTTTTGTGATCAGGAAGGTCTTCCGATTTAATGATCACGTAATTTCCATCCTGGTAGATGGATGTCGCCCCATAGATCTTCTTGTATAAAGCCAGTGGGTCGCCATTGGGCTCGGCATTGATCGTGAGTGTCAACGATCCGCTGACCCCGGATCCATCATTGGCTGTTGCCTTGGCGGTCACGATCCCTGCGATCACGCCGGTGACCTTCCCGGCATTTGAGATCAACGCTGTGGTCGGATCGCTGATACTCCATTTGACGGTTTTATTGCTGGCATTTGCCGGCAGAATATTGGCAGTCAACTGCAGGGATTCGCCTGCAGTCATGGTGCTCAAACCAGTTTGGGAGGTCACCACGATCTCTTCCACGGCTACGGGTGCATCTGGATCAACCGGTAAGGCTGCCTTGTCGCAAGCGAAAAGAAATATAACAGTAGACAGTAAAAGCAGCTGGGCAGATCGTGAATGCATCATGGTGTCGGATTTGCAGTCTTTGACTTGACCAGGATAATAAAGTTTAATAGTATGGCGGATAAATCATGAATCCGTGGCAAGAAGATGTAAATCATTCAAATATCAACAAAAAGAGGGCGCCATTGCTGACGCCCTCTTTTCATCATTATTCAACGGTCCTATTTATTCACGGAGAAGGACATGCTCTGTGTGCCGTCTGGCCCACTCGCGGTTGCAAAGTAGAGACCTGCCTGCCAATGACCGACTTCCACACGCAAACTGTGGTGGGTATTGGCATCCAGATCCTGACGATACACCTGTTGTCCGTGGATATTGACAATGGACACCGTTACAGGCGCTTCTATATCCATAGTGACATTCAGGTTCACATAGTCGCCCGCCGGGTTTGGCCATACGGACAATCCGGACATCAAGACAACCGGGTCAGACAAGACGCCTGATCCGTCCGGCACAAATGCACCAGGCACAATGCCTAATCGATCCTCATCGCAGACCACAGCTTCCACTTCTGCCAACGACAGCTTTCCAGATTCAGCCAGCTGGACTTTGATAAATCGACCTGCATATCCACCAACCGGGATGGTCATCATTTCACCCACAGGGCCATAATGGATGGTTGCCTTCACGTTTGGTAATGCCAGCATATTCTCAGGCGCCATATCCGGTATTGGATTCGGCGAGAGGAATACATACACGGGTGCCAGGGTCTGACCACAGCAATCTGTCCGATTCCAAATGCGCAGGGCTTCGATCTGATGGACGTCCTGAAGATCCGCTTTCCACCAGTTCTGCCATCCGGCGATCGTACTGCTGACAGAACCGTTATTCAGGTCACCATCCGTGTTGCCATCAACGGCCCGGTCAGCTGTGTTACCCAGCCAGGTACTGATCTGTGACGCATCAGCTGTGTTCGCTGCGACATTCACCTCATTGCAGTTGTCTTCGGCATGGAGGATGCATCCTGTGGGCAGATCCAATCGGAACATATGACTCTTCACATTTCCTGACTGGTCCGTCACATTCACACTATACACACCCGGAGCTGCGTCACCCATCAGTGGATTGGCTGAACCATTGGTCCAGTTGGAAGGGTACACGCCACCATCCAGAGAGATTACCTCTCCGGCTGACTTGATCACGCCAGTTTGCTGACAGTTCAGGTTCAATCGAACAGTGCCTTCTGCTATGACCTTTCCATTGGCATCTACGGCCCCTAATACTACCCAGGCACCATTTCCGGCACTGACGGTATTCGCGCCGTTGCCAACTTGTAATCCATTTGATGGGTGGTTTGGCGATTGCTGCGCACCGAGCTGGATACCCGCATTACTGCCGGTGCCAACCAGTGAACTGCCACTTGCATCCACTTCAAAATAATTCCAGGTGGTTGGATCGCCACTGTTGTTCGGGTTTTCAACTGAACCTCCGGCATTGGTCCATCCGGTATGGGTGCGGCGTGGGAAGAAACGGATATCTCCATCCCAACCATTGCCACTTCCATCTGTCCAGCTTCCCTGCAAACGAGCGGATCCATCCGCGAACATTTCGAACATACCCGGGCTGGCCAGGGAATGGTCGATGATGACGCCTTTCTTGTTCTTGATCTGCAGACTGTTGTCGTTTGGCGATGGCATATTTGTCGCTGTGCATTTACTCAACTGGACATCTCCGCAGTCAGCAGCCTGGTTGATCACCACGATATAATTCGTCGCATTCGTCGGTACGTTGACCCAGAATGAACATTCATAACTGGTTCCATAACCGTCCACATATTCGTAGGTGATCCGCGTCTGACTATCCGGATTGAAATAGCTGCCAGACGGCGGTCCACCGATCTGGGTCATCTCAAATGTGCCGGCACAGACATCATCCACTGTCGGGTCATCCCAATCGATGGCTATCGGACCCTGCGATGGTTGGGCCTGAACATCCGGGTGACAGTTTACGACGAGCTGACCGCCTTCCAGGACCGTGATCCATTGTTCGGCTGAAGCTGTATTCGCCGCCAGATCGGTCGCGACCCAAACCCGATGCACCAGATAACTTCCGGATGGCCCGTTGGGCAGGACCTGTTGTGTTTCCGTCAGCACGATACTGACCACTTCACAATTGTCTGTTGCTTCTGCATCATCTGGAGTATCATATTCATCACAATACACCGTCTGATCAGCGGGTACAAAGACAAATACAGGAGGAAGCAGATCATATACGCGAATGGTACTGGAACACTGTCCCTGATTACCGCTCTTGTCTGTGGCGATCAACTTGATGACATTCTCACCCAGATCACTGCAGTCGAACATACTTTTCGTGATCTCCAGGGTTTCGATCCCGCAATTATCTGTGGAACCTCCATCCACATCCTGAGGAGTCAGCACGTGTGGTGTACCGAATGCATCCATGTACAGGTCGATCGGAGTAGTACACACCATATGAGGAGCCAGCGCATCGATCACGGTCACCGTGGCCGTACAGGTGCCCACATTTCCGCAGGCATCCGTCGCGATGAGCGTTACCGTATTCGCTCCGATGTCATCACAGTCGAATTTATCCTTTGAAAGCGTCAGACTGGCCAATGTGCAATTATCATAACTGCCGTTGTCAATTTGGAACAGAAAGATCATCGCCTCTCCATTGTTGTTCAAGTATGCAGTATGGTCTTTGCATAACGCTGTCGGCTTTGTCGTATCAATGACATTTATCGTCTGGGTTTTCGCAGTGGAATTCCCACAGTTATCCGAAGCAGACCAGGTCCGATTGATCGTGTATGTATCTGTACAGGGACCCGGTATAATCGATTGAACATAGGTCACAGGCACATCGGGGTCACAATTATCCGTTGCTGTCACGACGGCTGGATCCGGCACGAGATGGCACTGTACGGTCACATTCACGGGCACACCAATCAGGACGGGAGGTTTTGTATCCCGAACGGTGATCACCTGGGTACGGGCGGTCATGTTCCCACAATTGTCCGAAGCTTTCCAGGTACGTGTGATCGTATAATTCATGTAGGCACATGCATTGACATCAGCACTCTTGGTGCTGGTCTGGGTCAATGTCACTGGCACAGATGGGTCGCAGTTATCTGTTGCTGTCACCACTGCAGCAGCGGGTACAGCATCACACTCTACGGTCACATTTGCGGGTACGCCAACCAGTACGGGTGCCTGGGTATCGACCACAGTGATGGTCTGGGTATGTTGGATCTGATTGCCACAGTTGTCGGCAGCTGTCCAGGTCCGGGTGATGGTATAACTCATGTACGCGCAACTGTTGACATCCGTACTTTTCGTACTGGTCTCAGTAAATGTCACCAGAACGGAACTGTCACAAGCGTCGCTGGCCGTAATCGGTGACGCGGGCGAGGGTACAGCATTACACTCGACTGTGGCATTGGCAGGCATGGGTTGATTCCATGTTGGAGCCACCAGATCCTGCACCTGGATGGTCTGGATGAAAGGTGCACTGACATTGCCGCATTCATCAATGGCCCACCAGGTTCTATAAATAGTGTACGTCTCAGGGCAATTCCCCGGTGTCAAATCATCTTCCCAATACAACCCCGTTGGAACACCGGGAGCGGGTGCTCCTTCTGGTTGGATGGGAATAAATACTGCGCAATCATCATAATCATAAAAGACATCCACATCGATATTCTGGCTCGGATTGGGTATATCTCCACCTAGATCGACGGGATCCGTATTCACGGTACAATCCACCACTTCATCAAAATCGGGAGCGTTCGGATTAATGGCCAAGGGTGCCAGATCAACGATGGTAATTTCCTGCGAATATGGAGTCACATTACCGCATTCATCCGTCAGGTCCCATACGAGATTAATTTTCAATGTACAAGGTAACATAGATGCATCCTCTGTAGAGGCACCATAGTTTATGCTAGCGGTCACGACACCACAATCGTCTATCCCTGAAGGGGCCGGGAGTGTCTCGGTTTCGTCACCATGTAAATGATCAAAGATCAGATTCGCTCCATTGTAGATCAGATAACTCGACGGAGAATGGAATTGATACAAATCTGTTGGGCAGTCATGCTGATGATTGGTTGCGTTATGGTAATCTGCGTAAATCAAATCGACCTGGCTGTCCAATTCGCCCGGCCCTTGATCAGCTGTTGGCAGACCATTGTCTTCCACATTGATTTCCTGTAAAAACGCCTCACTGACATTGCCGCATTCGTCAATGGCCCACCAGGATCGAGTGATCATATAGCTCTGGGGACACGCGCCAGGGGTGATCTCATCTTGCCAGTAGAGTCCGTTCGGCCCTCCTGAAACCGGAGCCCCCTGGGGCTGGATCGGAATGGAGACCACACAATCATCATAATCATAAAATACATCTACATCAGCAGTCTGACTTGGATTTGGAATATCACCTCCCAGATCAGCCGGATCCAGATTCAGATCACCCGAACATTCTACGGTCTGATCCAGATCAGGGGCATTGGGATTGATTCCGAGGGGTGCTTTATCCACTATCGTTATGACCTGAGTGAACTGGGAAATATTCCCACAACCATCATTAAAATCCCACACCAGATTGATCTTAAGTGTACAGGGAAGCATGGATGCATCCTCAGTTGTTGCCCCATAGTTAATGCTCCGAGTCACCGTTCCACAATCATCGGTCGCCGTGGGTGATACCACGATCTCGGTTTCGCCACCATGATAATGTTCGAAGATCAGGTTCGTCCCATTAAATGTAATATAGCCGCTGGGGCTATGATAGAGGTAGAGGTCATTCGGGCAATCATGCGTGTGACTGGTACCATCGTGATAATCCGCATAAATGAGGTTTACCGTGGCATCGGCACCACCTGGCCCCTGATCCGGAATAGGAGCTGAATAGTCTTCAAGGACGATGGTTTGATCACAGGAATTGGTGTTGCCACATCCGTCGTTGGCTGTCCATGTGCGGGTGATGGTTTCACGGATCGGACAGACACCCGGTACAGAGGCATCGACATAGGTGAATTCCAAATCTGTATCGCACGCATCTTCACCAGTCGGAATCCCTGTTAATGCTGTATTATCTGGATCGTCAGGACAGGTAATTGTGATAGCCGGAGGACATTCTATGCTCGGTGCGGCTTTGTCATACAGATCTACAAGTATAGTATATGTAGCAGATTCATTTCCGCAAGCGTCCACAAATTTGAAACTATTATAATACCTTGTAAAGCAACTTGTAGGGCCGACACCGACGTTTATCACAACATGCGTTGGGGTTGAACAATCATCTGACACGTGGGGACCTTGAATGGTATACATCAGTTCATTCTGAGCTGTATAGATCGAATAAGAAATTGGATCATCCCCATAATTAGGGTTTGCTGAAAAACTATTCAATCAACTTCCAGTCAGAGTGCCGTATCTGACTCTATGGCCCATACTATCTAGGAATAATGCTCTAGCAAAGCCTTGATACGGTGTGAAGACTCTTTGGGCTATTCCTTCC
>JAIPBE010000062.1 GCA_021738725.1 Saprospiraceae bacterium
CAGTGGCCGAATACCGAATGCGCAGTTCCTGTGTTCCTGCGTTTCTGGTTCCTGGTTGTCCCTGGAATGAGGACATAGGTTGAACGTTTGGCTGCCTGCCTGTTTATCCTTCGGACCGGAGAAGGGTTGATGCAATTTTCAGGATACTTCCCAATCACCCCGGGCCTAGTGTGACACTGAAATAACTCCTCCGGCCCTTCGGCCCTCGGCGCTCTGTCTACATCTGGTTGTCGAAATAACCCAATAACGAAATACCGAAATAACGATTCATCCCTCATCCCTGATTCCTCATCCCTGAAAAAGGGTAAAAGGTAAAGGGTAAAAGGCCAAAAGCAGTGGCCGAATACCGAACGCCGAGTACCGAAAGCACGGTTCATTTGTTCCTGCTTGCTGCTGGTTAGATTCCTGTGTTCCTTGTTCCTGATTTTTGCGTGCATGATTTGTGTTGATTGTCGCAATAACCCAATAACGAAATACCGAAATAACGATTCAGCCCTCGGCCCTGACCCCTCATCCCTCTCTTCTTTCAATTCCCCTTACCTTTGCACCTTCAAAGCCAGATTATGTCTCAAGCGCTATTTGATACCGTGCAATCCCTGATCGAAGAGATCAAGTCTACCCGCATTGCGGACCAGGAAGAACTCGAGCAATTCAGGATTCGTTTTCTCGGCTCGAAGAACATCCTGAAGCCACTCTTCGGGGAGATCAAACAAGTCGAAAACAGCAGAAAAAAGGAGTATGGCCAGCTGGTCAACGAAGCAAAGTCGACTGCCGAGAGCATCTTTGAGGTCCTTCAGGCGGAGATGAAGCGGGCCGGACAGAAAGCGGCTTTTGCCGATCTGGACCTCAGTGCACCGGGTGAACCCCGACCATTGGGCTCCCGTCATCCGGTATCCCTGGTCATGCAGGAGATGATTGACATCTTTTCCCGTATCGGATTTACGGTGGCGGATGACCGGGAAGTCGAAGATGACTGGCACAATTTCACGGCGATGAATACACCGGAGGATCATCCTGCCCGGGATATGCAGGATACCTTCTATGTGGTGGATGCACCCAAAATGGTGTTGCGTACCCATACGTCGAGTGTACAAGCCCGGGTGATGACGAGTCAGAAGCCGCCCATCCGCATCATCGCTCCGGGGCGAGTCTATCGCAATGAGACCATTTCTGCACGTTCACACTGCCAGTTCCATCAGATCGAGGGACTGTATATCGACGAAGGGGTCAGCTTTGCGGATCTCAAACAGACCCTGCAATATTTTGTGCGGGAATTTTATGGCGGTGATCGTCAGATCCGGTTACGACCTTCCTATTTCCCCTTTACTGAACCCAGTGCGGAGATGGATGTGTATATGGGGCTGAACAGCGAAAAAGATTATCGTATCACCAAAGGCACCGGATGGCTGGAAGTACTGGGCTGTGGTATGGTCGACCCTGCAGTATTAGAAAATTGCGGTATTGATTCCGAGCGCTATACCGGATTTGCATTCGGCATTGGCATCGAACGTACGGCCATGCTGAAATATAATATCGAGGATATCCGTCTGATGTTCGAGAACGATGTGCGCTTCCTGAAGCAATTCCAATCGGTGGTCTAAGGGCCTTCCAAACTCCCCATTTCTCATAAGCTCCTCTCCTCCTAACCTCCTCCACTTCATGAAGCCCAGTATTCCAAAAGGAACCCGAGATTTTGGCCCTGATCAGGTGGACCGCCGCCAGTATATCTTTTCGGTGATCCGGGAGGCATTCGTCCGATATGGCTATCGACCGATTGAGACGCCAGCTATGGAGAGCCTGAGTACGCTGACCGGCAAATACGGGGAGGAAGGAGATCAGCTGTTATTCAAAGTCCTGAACAATGGGGATTTTCTCTCCAGGGCGGATGAGCCGGCCTTGACCAATCGGGACAGCAATAAGGTGTTGCCAACCATCTCCAAGCGAGGGTTGCGCTATGATCTGACGGTGCCATTTGCCCGATTTGTGGTGATGAATCAGAACGACCTGTCCTTTCCGTTCAAACGCTATCAGATCCAGCCAGTATGGCGGGCCGATCGTCCGCAGAAGGGACGCTATCAAGAATTCTTTCAGTGTGATGCCGATGTGATTGGTTCAGATTCCTTGATGTATGAGGCGGAGTTGATCCGCTTGTACGATGAAGCCTTCCACCGTCTGGGTATTCCGGTGGAGATACGGGTCAACAATCGGAAACTCCTGGCGGGGCTGGCAGCGGTTTGTGGGATCGGGGCACATTTTCAGGCCATGACCATCTCCATTGACAAGGCTGACAAGATCGGTTGGGAGGGTGTGCGTAAGGATATGATCGAAAGGGACATTCCTGAAGAAGGAGTCGATCAGGTCATCCGGTATTTGGCAGATCCGAACCTGGAAAAACTGCGACCTGCCCTGGCGGGCCACCCGGAGGGGGCCCTGGGGCTGGACGAAATGGATCAGGTCACCACCTACTTGCGGGACGTGAATCTGACCAATCCCTGGATACTGGACCTCACCCTTGCTCGTGGATTGAACTATTATACCGGCTGCATCTTCGAAGTCAAGGCGATCGGAGTGGAGATGGGGAGTATTGGCGGTGGCGGACGGTACGCCGATCTGACCGGCGTGTTCGGCTTAAAGGGTATGTCCGGCGTGGGCATTTCTTTCGGGGCAGATCGTATTTATGACGTGATGGAAACCCTGGACCTTTTTCCTGCCAATGCGGTGACCAGTTTACAAGTGTTGCTTTGCGCTTTTGACACGGTGGACCATATTTATGCCTTTGGTGTGTTGAACAAGCTTCGGGATGCAGGTATTTCAGCAGATCTTTATCCTGAGCCAGTGAAACTGCAGAAGCAGATGAAGTATGCCAATGCTCTGGGTGTGCCGTATGTGGTCTTGATCGGTGAGACAGAACGGACAAGCGGTCAACTCAGTTGCAAGGATATGCAAAGTGGTGACCAGCAAGAACTTGATATTCAGGCACTTATTAAGAAGTTGACCCCCTGAAATTACGTTAATCAATCGTTAACGGGGGGCGACCTGGAGTGAAACGGGGTATCTTTGCACCGCTATTCTGGCATGGAATAGCGATTTGGGAATTTGCTATGAAAAAAAAAGGAACACAAATTGGATGGCTGATTGCCACTATCTGGGCATTCAGCCTGGTTTTGGGGTTTGCGGGCAATGGCGATCCTGCCACGGTGAAATCCATTGACAAGGAGGACTTTACATACTCGGAGTCTGAGGTGCGCAGTCGCTTCAAGCAGATGCCGAGTATTGTCACCAAGCGATATTCGGGTCTGACCAAGAGTCGGATCAAAACGTATGTGGATTCCCGACGTGACATCACCGAAGAGCTCCTCGGAAAGAGCTCCATGTTCTTCCCCATCATCGAGCAATACCTGAAAGCCTATAATCTGCCCCTCGATCTGCGGGTGTTACCGATCATTGAGACCAAGATGGATCCGACCGCGATCTCCCATGCCGGTGCAAGTGGCTTGTGGCAGTTTATGGAAGGGACAGCTGCGGAATATGGACTGACGATCGATCACCTCATTGATGAGCGGTTTGATATTCATCGGTCGACAGAAGCTGCGGTGCAATACCTGGCCAAGTTGTACAACAAGTATGAAGACTGGGGACTGGCACTGGCCGCCTACAACTGTGGTCCTGGATATGTCAACAGGGCCATCCGACGGGCAAAAAGCCGCGATTACTGGTCTATTGCCCGGTATCTGCCGAGGGAGACACAAAAATATGTCCCCAAATTCCTGGCCGCTACATATCTGGTGAATTATTACCATGAACACGGGCTGATCCCTGTATTCCCGGATCTGGATCTTCAGATCACTCAGGAATTAAGAGTATTCAAAGCAGTTTGTTTTGATGAGATCGCCCGGATCGCCCAGGTGCCATTGCCGATCGTGCGTCAGCTCAATCCTGCCTATACAGAAGATTGTCTGAAGGCAAAGAAAGTGGGGACGGTGATCACACTTCCCAAGCGTTCGGTTCGTTTTGTCGCCGGGTATTTGCAAATGCCTGAAGAAGGGCACAAGTATTTTGAAGAGCTGACGCTTCCGGAACTGGAGGAGGAAAGTCTGACACAGGCGGGTTACCGATTGGTACTGTACGTACCTGCTGTTGATTCAACGTTGACCTATGTGGCCGATCTGTTTGGTGTGGAGGAGAGTTTGCTCCGTTTGTGGAACGCTCTCGAACCGGAGCCAAAATTTGATGGCATTCGAGAGTTGCAGATTTTCGTTCCGGAGATCAAGCCTTTTCATTTGCCCAAGCCTGCCAAGATCGAATTGATCCCACAGATTGGCACTGAGATCGCCACAGCGCTTTCCAAGAAATATCAGCACGCTATTGTTGATCTGATGTATGGAATTGGATCCGAGAGCAAATACGATCTGTATACGCTCAATCTGGCCGACACTCCAGAGGATGTCTGTCGCGCCTATCCCACCATTGATCCACAGGATCTAAAGGATCACAATCCCAAGGCTTTATGGGTACCGGGTGAGATCATTCGTGTACCTCATACCCGTCAGAACCTGGCGGTCCGCTAGTTTACCGGAGAATTGTTCAACACCATGATGGATTGGTCGGCTTACCAACCGATGATCAGCAGCAGGAGGATCAGCAGCCCGATCAATGCCCAGATCCAGGGCATCCACCCCTTGCGTTTATGCTGTTTGCGCAAATAATCGATCTCCTTGTGATCGATCTCTCGAAAGTCCTCGGGCATCTCTTGATCCCCTATCGGTTCCGTATGGAGTATCTGCCGAGCGACATCCAGATCCTCTTCGTTGACCCAAAGCTGGATGGCGAGTGCCTGGACGGGCAGGATTCCATGGATGGTCTCATTTCGCAGCATCGCCTGCACCCCCTCATTCTGTAAACGAGCGAGAGCTAGTCCGGCCTCAGTGGCATTGGTGTAAGTGTAAAATTTGATCAACATTGGCCGC
The DNA here is from genome assembly GCA_021738725.1 of Saprospiraceae bacterium. GTDB lineage: Bacteria > Bacteroidota > Bacteroidia > Chitinophagales > Saprospiraceae > JAGNXB01. Next base: position 4,968 of record JAIPBE010000062.1, read on the forward strand.
AAGATCGGCATTGGTCTGATAAAATGCTGGAGGGACCGCATATTGGTGCACTACCGGTCATAAAAATCGCTGGTAAGGTTGCACCTTTGTAGAAACATTGCTGTATGAAATTCGTCTCCGAAACCATTATCGATCAAGTCATAGAATCACTTGATCGGTCTGACGAAGCCCTGGAGAAATCCGATCAGGAAATGGCTGACAGTCAGCCTGCCTTACTGGACTTCCTGACGCAGGAGGCCTTCGATCTGCTCACCGAGGAAGAGCAGGATTACATGCTCCTGTTGGGATTGACCTTGTGGGAGTCCGCCCGGAAGGTCAATGGCTCTATTCCTGAACTGACTGCGCAGGATCTGGGAAATGCAGAGGAGGCCAATTACAATGCTTTGGAGGGTTCCACCGGCAAGAATTTTCGGGAACGGATGGATGTCTTTTTTAACGACTATCCCCAGGAAGATCTGTTGGCTTTTATCGAAGATGCCCTTGTGGATGAAGATGAGGAACTGGTGACTTCCGAAGGTCGTGAAACACTGTTTGTCACGTTGAAGACGGTGGTGGATGTGCTGGACACATCCTGTTAGTTTCGGACGGAAGTTGCATTCGTTGATCTGTGTTCTGGCAGATCCAGAATGATCCAGACAAACCAGAGTAGAAAGAGAAAAAAGGTCACTTTCTGGAGGAGGGGGAGTGCGGCAATACCCGAATGGGTATTGTAGATCCAGTAATTGCAGACACAAAGGATCATACAGAACACACCAGCCAGGCCAATAGATCGTCGGTCGGATACCCATAGGGCATGCACAGTTCCAGCCAGAGCTATCAATCCCAGCAGGCCGGCCAGATGAATGACTAGATCGTGGAAGGGTGTCGGAAGGAAGCCGGTGACCACCATCGATCCGACCCCACCCCAGTGCAAGCTAGCTTTCCCTGCTGAAGACAGCTGGATCTTTTGTGGCAGGGTATACCACATCCAGGCGAGCGACCCACAGAGCAGATAGAGGGCGAAAAGTGCAATCGGGCGAGCAGGATTGGGACCGCCCGTGCGAGTAGTGGTTGAGATCAGATCGCACCAATAGCTGTCTCGGACGGAAAAACCCAATTCCGCATTCGCCCATCGGATACCTCCGGGGTAGAGATTACACGCCAGGAAATACAGGAGGCAATAACAGGCAATACCCCATAATGGGAGGTTTCTCCTGGTCCATATTGGGTGCCATGCAATAGCCCGGGTCATGCATGCCAAGATACGGGTTCTACAGTATGGAGGAACGGCCGCTATTAAAGCGACAACTGGTCATGATGGCAAATGAAAAAGCCCTCTGCATGCGGTGCATACAGAGGGCTTTTACTTTGGATCAGGGAACCGGTTATTTCCCAGCGCTGATAAAGCCATCCACTGTTGAGGTGAATTCGTTTACAGAGGCGGTATATCCCGTTTTACCGAGGGCTTGGAGAGAATAGTTTCCGGTTTTGTCCTTTTTGGCATTGAAGACCCAAACAGTGGGGAATCCGGTGACTTTGAAGGACTGCTGCATGTTGGCATTCTGTTGTTGAATGTCGGTAGGCAGTTTGAAACGCTTTGGGTAATCCAGCTCGAGGAGGATCACATTCTTCTTGGCCCAGGTCTTGAATTCTGGCTTAGAGAAGACGGAAGCTGTCAAACGTTTGCACCATCCGCACCAGTCGCTACCGGTAAAGTTGGCCATAATCGGCTTTCCGGTCGCTTGAGATTGGGCATAAGCTTCATCCAGACTGACCAGCCAACCTTCATTAGAGGCGGTATATGTTCCGTTCTGGGCCAGGGCCATGGAAGAAATCAGGAGGAGGGAAACAAGGATGGAATAAGTTCTCATGTGTTCAGGTTTGCGAACGAAGGTTTGGTATTTGCGTATCGTTCGGAATAATAATGGACAAAGATAGGAGTTGGTTTCAAGTCGCGCTTGAAGTTAACATCTTCATAACCTCAAGGTGTTTGGGAAGTTACAGGGCGAAGCGCATTTTTTTCACCTTGACCGAGTCCACCGGGCGAGACCTTTTCGCACCTTTGCGGGATGGACCACATCCGTCGCGCCTGGATCGAAATGCACCTGGCAGTGCTCTGTTTTGGCTTTACAGCCATCCTGGGGGCATGGATCTCTTTATCCGCGCTGAGTCTCGTCTGGTGGCGGGTGTTGTTGACGTCTGTGTCTTTGGTTTTGCTCTTGCGTGGATTTGGCAGTTTGCGGCGTATGCCGGGCCGATTGATACTCAGCTATGCAGGGGTAGGCGTGTTGGTGGCCGTGCACTGGGTGGCTTTCTACGGGGCGATCAAGCTGGCCAATGTGAGTATTACCCTGGTGTGTATGGCGACGACTTCTTTATTTACGGCTTTTCTGGAGCCACTTTTTACCCGGCAGCGCCTGCGTGGTGTTGAAGTGGTCCTGGGTCTGATGATGATCCCGGGGATGGTCCTGGTGATCAGGCATATTGAGCCCGGCATGTGGTATGGAGTCCTTGCCGGTCTGGTCGCCGCCCTCCTGGCTGCAATCTTTTCCATATTGAACAAGCAACTGGTCACCAAAGCCAAAGAAATGGAGATCACCCTGTTGGAGTTGGGTTCTGCCTGGATCTTTCTGTCTCTCGTCCTGGGTGTGTTGGCCCTGTTTGGTGTCACCTTTGAACTGGAGCCGGCACCGACGGACTGGCTCTGGTTGATCGTGCTAGCCCTGGGCTGCACGACTCTTGCCTATATCCTGGCCCTTCGTGCCCTTCGGCATCTATCGGCATTTGCGTCCAATCTCACCGTTAATCTGGAACCGGTATACGGGATCCTCCTGGCCATTCTTCTGCTCGGGGAGCATCATGATTTAGATTTGAAGTTCTATCTCGGTGTGGCCATGATCCTGGGAGCTGTAATTCTTTACCCCTGGTTGAAGCGGAGGTGGGTGTGAATAACGGTGTTCGGAATTCGGTGTTCGCAGCGTGTCTATTCCTGATTAGTTTTGACCGTTTGGCTGTTTAAGGTTTAAGGCGTGGCCTACTGGCCAGCTTGTTCAAGGTTCAACGTGATATTCAAAGGTTGAAACATTCGGTCCCCAGCCGCTCATTCGTCGGTCTGGACAAGCACGGGCTTCATTCCCCAGACGTTCCTTCGTCAGTCTGGACATGCTCGGCCCTGAAACGGGGTAAAGGGTCAAATCGTTGAGGCTCCCTTCTCCTTGGAAAGGAGAGGGGCTGGGGGTGAGGTTATCACGTATGTCTGCTATTCGCCATTCGCTATTCGCAGTTCGCTATTCGCCAAGCACGACATTGGCTGACGCCACTCGGGCAACAGACTCCATATGGGCCGGTAAAAGGTAAAAGGTAAAAGGTAAAGGGCCCAAACGCAATAGGCTGTTCGCCGTTCGCCGTTCGCAATTCGCAAGGAGATGTGAAGATTACGCTGTGTCTTTGAATAATGGAGGTAAAGGGTAAAGGGTAAAAGGTAAAGGGCCCAATGCAATTTGCCTTTCGCTATTCGCTGTTCGCTGTTCGCAGCGTGTCTATTCCTGATTAGTGTTGACCGTTTGGCTGTTTAAGGTTTAAGGCGTGGCCTACCGGCCAGCTTGTTCAAGGTTCAACGTGATATTTAAGGTTGGAATATTCGGTCCCCAGACGCTCCTTCATCGGTCTGGACAAGCTCGGTCTTCATTCTTCGGACTTTCGAAATAACCCAATAACGAAATATCGCCATTGAATGGTAAAAGGTAAAGGGCCAACGGTAAAAGGGCCAATACATTGTGCCAGATACCGAATAAGTAATTCCTAGGTTCTTGTGTTCCTGGTTACACCTCTGGTTGGTTGATCCATTTCAATCTCTCGGCAACAACTTAAAAAGAGGGACGTTGGTGCCGGTGTCACACCGGCAGCGCAAGGCGCGATGCGCCATATTTCACTTGCCCAGGAACGATGAATATAGGCGGTGTCTCACCGCTTTATTGATGATCCGGCGACAGGAATAATAACATTTGGTGGATTTACACTTTTCTGCAAGGAGGATGGACGTGTCACGGTCTTGGTTTGTCCTGTATCTATGCCTGATTCGTGTTGACCGATTGATTACGAAATAACCCAATAACGAAATACCGCAATAACCTTTCATCCCTCCCGCCCCGTCGGGCAGGCATCCCTCATTCCTGATCCCTGATTCCTCGGTCCTTATCCCTCATTCCTCAGCAATGAAACGGGGAAAATGGCCAACCGCTTTTCGCCGTTCGCCATTCGCGGTTCGCATGTTGTCAATGCCTGATGAGTGTTGACTTTCGAAATATCGAAATAACTCAATAACGAAATAGCGGCTCCCATCCCTCATCCCTGAAACGGGGTAAAGGGTCAAACGACATTCGCTGTTCGCCCCCCCCGAGTACTCGGGGTCGGGGCTGAGCACGACAGTGGCTGGCGCCACGGTCAGCTTCAGGTTCTACCCGGCAGGTAATAGGTAAATGGTAAAGGCCACAACGTATTGTCCGAATGCCGAATGCCGAACACTGAACACCGAATTCCTCATTCCTGTGTTCCTGGTTCCTCATTCCTGGTTCCTCATTCCTCATTCCTGGTTTGTCTATGCCTGATTCGTGTTGACCGATTGATTGCGAAATAACGCAATAACCCAATAACGCAATAACCCTTCATCCCTCCCGCCCCAGCGGGCAAGCATCCCTGATCCCTCATCCCTGAAACGGGGTAAATGGCAAAAGGCGAATGGTGAAGGGTCCAACGTATTGGGCCGAATACCGAATACCGAACGCCTCCCGGTAACACATGAAAACTTTTTTTCATGGAACGTAACCTTTTTCCGGGGGATCAGTATATGCATGTAAGTCTAGCGGTACAGCAATTCCCATCCCCCCCAAAAACCGCATCTCAATTAACCGATTGACGCTGTACCGACGATGCGGGATTCATTCCCATTAAACCGGCATTGACCCGGTCTGGTCAGGTATTGCCTGCGCCAGAATCGGCGAGCCACCCAGTTCGATTATTGTCTTCGTTCGAGACGGTCTTGTGCCGTTTTCGAAGCTGATCCCGCGCATGCTGTCCGGGTTCGGCCCAGGAAGGCTATGTGTATTCCAATTTGCTTACGAGGCTGAAAAGGGCCCCGGTAAAGCCTGGGAGAGAACTGTGTGGACGTCTAAAAGTGGAATTTTTTTTAACGCCTTTTATAGTTCACAAAAATCGGAACCATGAGATCCTTTCAACGACTTCCAGAGGGAGTTCCAAAACCAAGCGGGTTGATCCGGACATCGCCCGCCTGCCGGCGAGGCAGGGAAACAACCACACGCCGTGAGCAACAGGCCTGGCCAGGATACATCGGCTGGGTGTCAACTGTATTGCTCCTGATGATCTTGCAATTACCACTACCACGGGTAAGCGACCTTGTCGCCGCTCCGTCCAGGGTGATGGCAACGACAAACGACATGACCAATACACGGAAAGGAGGCCATCCCAAAACACCTTTTCTGCACCTGGACAGCAAAACCGGCAGAACGGGTTGGAATGCGCCGGATCGTGCAGCGCTGTTGTCGGTTTCCAAAACGGTGACCGCCACCCGAGATGCGTACCTGCGGTCTCAGATCGGAGACGAATATTACAATCACGGTGGCTGTGCGTCACTGGAGATTGGTAATTCTGTCAACGACCTGGAGCGTGGTATCCTGTATTTTGACTTGAGTCAGATACCGGCATCTGCTGTGGTGACCTCTGCTACCCTGACGCTATATAAGCAGTCTGGTGCGGCGATGGCCCAAAACCTTTCAGTTCACCGTGTCGCTGCGGATTGGAATGAAGGCGTTGAATGCGGCGCCACCGGCCAGGTTTCCTGGGAGGAGCGTGTTTCCATGACACCCTGGACCACACCAGGAGGTGACTTTGATCCGGTAGCCGCCGGGTCAGCCAATGTCGCTGCCGGTGCTGGGACCTATGATTGGACCATCACTGGATTGGTCGCAGACTGGATCAATGGGATCCAGACCAATCAGGGACTGATCGTCAAAGTGACCAACGAAGCCGGTGTCCCGATGGATGTCAACTTGTTTGGCAGTTTGGAAGCACCCGACGAGACGCATCGACCAGTGTTGACCATTGAGTATGACACGCCCATTGCATGTCCACTGGATATTACTGTGGATTGTGCACTTGCACCCTTCCTCCCCATAATTGCCGGTGATCCGATGGTTGACATCGATCTACCCTGTTTGCAGGTGGGACCACCGACTTATATAGATAATTCTCCGAATCAGACCAACAACGGTTCTTGCACGGATAACCAGTACACCCTGAATCGGACCTGGTCCGTTCAGGATGACTGCTTAAACACGTATACGTGCTTGCAAGTGATCGAAGTTATCGACAATACGCCTCCTGTGCCCAATCAGGCACCGGGAGCTCTGAATGCAGGAGTTATACTGGATTTTGCGGATTTCCATGATGGTACCAATCATACTCATGATTGTCCGAATGATCTCTTCGTCTATCATAGCCCCAGCGACTATCTTACGTTTAATGGATCAGATCTGATCTTTGAACATTTTCACGGTGACGAGACAGAGACACTGGTATCACCTACTGCGACGGATGGTTGTGGATCAGTGACACGAAGTATCAACTATGGACTGTCCACGGCAGATGCTTCCATGTTGCCTTGCACATTGCGGGTCAATCTGGTTTGGGATCTGATGGACGCTTGCGGGAATACAACGCAATACCAACAGTTGATCACTATTGAGGATAGAGCGCCCCTGGCGATCCATCCCAATGCGCCAAATCTGGATCAGACAGTGTCCTGTACAGCCAACCTGAATCCTGTCGCATTGGGAGGGAGTATTCCAAATCCAAGTCAGACAGCCGATGTCGATGTGTTTTATGACTTTGATAATTGTGTGATCAATATCCCCATCCAGCCTGAGGGTGCACCGGTTCCCGGTGACCTGACAGGATTGTACTGGATGGATAGTAGTACACCTGGCGCCTGTCCACAGGAAATGACCATCACCAGAAACTGGTGGGCGGTCGACTCTTGCGGCAATGTCAGCGAACCTTATATCCAGACGATCCAGGTGGAAGATCAAACTCCACCAGACATCACCTGTCCTGCCAATACAACGGTAGAATGCGATGAAGATATGAGTCCTGGTGCCACTGGCACTGCTACGGCAGTGGATGATTGTGGAGGCACAACCATCGGCTATGCCGATGTGCAGACCGTTGGCCCTGCACCGAATCTGTATACGATCAATCGTACGTGGACAGCAATGGATGACTGTGGATTGACCAGCACTTGTGTGCAATTGATCCGAGTCAACGATGTCACTGCTCCGACGATTGAGTGTCCACCCAACGTCGTGGTGAACACCGATGGGACGGGTCTGAACCAGGAGGCCCTTGATTGGGGTTTCACATCAGATAATATCACCGGTGATTGCGCTGTCATTCTGGATGGAACGTCACCCATTGATCATGACAATTGCGATATCGTATCTCTGGATTGGGTCATAGTCAATGACCTGAATGGCCAGTCTGTTGGTTCGGGCCCACTGGATGGTGTATCGATATCTCCCCTTGTCAATAATGTCACGTATATCGTTACCGATGGCGGTGGGAATATGGCCATGTGCAGTTTCACCATCACAGTCAATGATAATGAAGCGCCGAACATTACGGATTGTAATGATGGTTTGAATCCGATCCTGTATGCCGATGTGACATGCATGGCTGAAGTGCCGGATTGGACGGGCGGTATTGTGGCGACGGACAACTGTTCCGATTATCTGCAATCCCCTATTACCATCAGTCAGAGCCCGGTTGCCGGTTCATTTCTGCCAGGTCCGAATAATGATCACGTGATCACCTTTACTGTATCTGATGTGGACCTGAATACCTCCACATGTACGATGATCGTCCATGTGCAGGATACCACGCCACCAGTAGCGCAATGTGTCGATGATTATATCCTTGTTCTTGTGAATGGCGCCGCCATGATCACACCGTTGGATATTGATCAGAACAGCACTGATAATTGCGGCATCCAGAGCATGGTACTGGATCGAACCCAATTCACTTGCTCGGATGCTGGTGATACGATCACTGTGACATTGACAGTCACGGATGTGGTGGGACTGACAGATACATGTAAAACGAATATTACCATCAAAGACCCACTGCCGCCGGTGATCACCAACTGTCATGACAATATCATGGTGGGGAATGATCCGGACGTCTGTGGTGCGAAGGTGAATTGGTCTCCCATTCAGGCTACGGACGATTGTGAGTCCAGCAATGGCATCACGATCTGGCATTGGACAACAGGAGCCACTGTGTACGGGGGTGATGATGTCACCAGCACATTTGGCATGCCGGCTACTCCGGAGACAACGGATGATCCGTTGCCTGGTACCGGCTCCAGTAAGCTCTACAATTTCGGTTTGACTCAGGTGCATATCATCGCGGTCGACGAAAGCATGAATATTTCTGAGGTCTGCGTCTTTGACGTGATGGTCCTCGATACGCAAGAACCAGAATTGATCAAATGTCCTGAAGATGTGACCATCTCTACAGAGGCCGGTGTATGTACCGGATTGGTCCCTGATCTGACGGGCGGAATGATCGCGAACGATAATTGTCCCTTGGAATTCACCCAGGATCCGGTCGCAGGCGACTCGATTGGATACGCTCATGGGCAGGTATTTGACATCACGGTTTCGGCAACGGATAGTGGAGGTCATGTGATTCAATGTATTGTCAAACTGACCCTTGACGATACGGAGGCTCCGGTGATCACCAGCTGTCCTGCCGACCTGACGGTCGATACCAACCCTGGCGTATGTTCGGGCACTGTGCCGGATCTTTCGGGTGTGTTGGATTTCCAGACAAGCGATAACTGTGTCATTGCCGACACGATTCAGATGCCCCTCGCCGGTACCTTCTTTGGAGGTCAACACGGTGATGTACAGGAGGTGACCCTGGTGGTCCATGATGTGGCTGGCAATATCAGTGATACCTGTCGGGTGAATCTGACCTTGCGGGATGTCGAAAACCCGGTGATCGCCGTTTGTCCTCCGGACGTAACAGTAAGCCCGAATGCCAATTGCAGTTTTGTTCTCCCGGATTATTTTGCCGGATTGGACCTTTCTGACAATTGTACAGCTGAGGGTGACCTGGGCAAGGTCCAGTCACCTGTTGCCGGATTCAGTTTTGGGGACAAGTTGGGAGGCCAACAAGATGTTGATCTGTTCCTCTCAGACGAGGCAGGCAACATGGATACCTGTTCGTTTACCATTACGTTGATCCCGACTCCGGCACCGAACGTATCGGTTGCAGATTCGACCTATTGTGATGAAGAAACCATTGCCACGGTTACGGCTGTAGATCCATCCGGATATCCTGGCGCGACCTTTAAGTGGTTTACCAATGCAGGATTGACGATCCCGGTACCTTCAGCGCAGATCTCTGGAGCAAACAGTCAATTCTATACACCAAATCAGAGCCTCGGTGTACAGATCGTTTACGTGGTGACCATGAATGGCACATGTAACAGTGATCCGGTCGTGGTCAGGACTAATATTCTGGATTGTGATTTGAAGATCACGGATCCTTGTGCATGTCGGGGCAACGAAGGAAATGCGACGACACTGACCAATGGTCAGTTTAACGAGGTGATCCGGGTGACTGCACCAAGCGGCCAGATCTGGTCGATCTCAGCGGTTTCGGGCTTGTTCCGGAATTCCTCGGCTGCGCCTCCGGCTGCACCGATCGCTTTGATCCCCGGTTTCCTGCTGACAGAATTCCCGCAGGGGAATGGCACGAGTATCTATGAACTGCTCGGCGTCCATATTGATGCCCTGGGTTATCAACTGACTGTGACGAATGGACTGGTTGTGGAGCAAGTGGCCAATACCTGCTACTATCCTGATCCTACGATCGGCAACCAGGTCTTTGATAATTACTGTATCAACTACCCGGCTGTCCAGTTGAGTGGTTCGGCTACCTACCCGACACAACCGGTGATTCCGGCAGTGAAGGAATCAGATCGTTTTGACATTCTCAATACGATCGGAGTGGTAGTGCAGAGTAATATTACCCAGCTGGTTCCGGCCAGTTTGACACCGGGCGACTATTTTATTCGCTACCGGTATAATGCCGCAGACGATCAGCCTTCACCCGCCTTCCCGGGTTGTGTGCAAGATGTATCTCAGCAGCTGAAGATCTTCCCCGATCCGCCCTTGGATATGAATTGCAATAACAAGGCAAATGTATCCCTGGATGAGAATGGCATTGCCGTGATCACTGGTGATGATATACTGGAAGGCAGCTATGGTTGCTATGATCAGTATGTCGTAATGATCGATGGGAAATTCCAGCCGATCGTGGATTGTGGTGATGTGGGCAAAACCTTTACTGTGAAAGTGACAGATCCGATTTCTGGCAATTCCTGCTGGGGTAAGATCTATGTGGAAGACAAATTGCCACCTGTGCTGACTTGTGCAGATGTGACAGTCAGTTGTAACAATGATGCCCTGGATCCAGGATCCATTGGGTATCCGGACCTGTACGATAATTGTGGTATAGATAATGTGACACTGACCTTCAGTGAAATGCCAGAGGCATTGACCTGTGATCCCTTGTATGCAGAGATCATCCACCGTGTGTGGTATGCTGTTGACAAGCATAATGGCATGATGGTCAGTTGTGCACAGGATATCTTCTTGAAGAAGGCGACAGTTGCGGATGTGACCTGGCCGCTGAACCTGGATGATATTGCTTTGCCTTCACTACCCTGTGGAAATGCCAATACCACTCCGGAGAATACCGGTAAGCCAAGTATTGATGGAAATCCTGTTGGTGGGTACTGTGAGTTGGTTACGTCATTTCAGGACAAGGTTGTTCCGATCTGTGACAACAGCTTCAAGGTATTGCGGACCTGGATGGTGATGGACAATTGCACGGGTGCAATGGTCTCTACTGTTCAGATTATCGTGGTCTCTGACAAGATTGGCCCGGCCATCTCTTGTCCGACACCCAAGCAGATCCTGATTGTAGATCCATCCTGGCAGGGATGTGGCGCAACCATATTTGCACCGACGGTCAATATTACGGACAACTGTACAGTGCCGACCAAGCTGACGCTGCAAACCAGCGTCCTGGCAGGTGGTGTCCTGACACAGAAAGTGGGAAATGGAGGTTACTTCAACGTGCCTTATGGCAACCATACAGTGACCTATACAGCAACGGATAATTGCGGGAATATCTCTTCCTGCAGTGCCCAGTTGACCGTGATTGATACCGAACCCCCTGTAGCGGTTTGTAATGACAAGATCGTCGTATCGCTCATTGAAACGAAGACTGTGGTATATGCCAAGACCTTTGATGACGGCAGCCATGACAATTGCAGTCCTGATCTGGCTTTCCATGTCCGTAGAATGGATAATGCGAATTGTCCTGGAAATGACGAGACAGCATATGGACCCTCAGTGCCTTTCTACTGTTGTGACGTGACCAATGGTCCGGTAACAGTAGCGATGAAAGTGTGGGTGGACAAAGACCACGATGGCATTCATGATTCGGATGAACCGGAGAATGAGTGTATGATGGAAGTCACGGTGAATGACAAGATCAAGCCGGTGATCCATTGCCCTGAAGACATCTCCGTGATGTGTTCAGAGGATCTGACTTCTATTGACCCCCAGACATCTGTGTTTACATTGACACCGAATCAAGTCATCTCGGCGGCATATGACAACGATTATTGGTTTTCCAAGATCGTAAGTGGGTTGCCTGCCGATGCCTTAATCACGGATGTGAATGTCGGCATCGAGATCGATCATGAAGTGGTGGATCAGCTGGACGTCCGTCTGACCGCGCCGAACGGTGTGGAGCTCATTCTCTTCAATGGAGGCGGATGTGGCAAGACCAAGGCCAATGTCAATGTCGTCTTTGACGATGGCGGTAGTGCCTTCAGTTGTGCGGGAAGTCCGATCGCTATTTTCGGGATTCAGAAGCCACAAAGTGCCATTCTTTCCTTGCTGAACGGTCAGGTACCGAACGGTGAATGGAAATTCCTGGTACGGGATAAAGCGGCAGGAGGATCCGGTTTGGTCAAGAAGCTGAGCCTGGAGATTACCTATGCAACACCTCTGGCATTGCAGCCATGGGCTACGGATAATGCTTCGGCTTGCGGACTGGTCATTGACTATGAGGACCTGGATGAGAAGGCACAATGTGCTCAAAATCAAGAGATCCGTCGTCAGTGGAGTGTGGTGGATCCCTCCGGGAATTCTCAGACATGTATCCAGACCATCCGTTTGACAGATGATACGCCGCTGATCGTCAATTTCCCTGAGGACGTGACCATCACCAATTGTGTCAAGCTGAATGATATCCAGGCGACTGGAGAAGCAGAGCATAATGGTGATTGTGAACTGGTGGGCGTAAGCTCTGTCGACGAGATCTATGATGTTGTCCCAGACGCGTGTTACAAGATCGTCCGTACCTGGACGGTGGTGGACTGGTGCACATTCGATCAGAACAGCACCTATAAAACGGGTGGGATCGTGATCGATGCACAAGACCATATCTGGGAAGATGATGGTGACGGATACTTCAAATATATCCAGGTCATCAAGGTGATCGACAATGACCCTCCGGTTGTTGCCTGTCCGCAGGATACCATATTTGAAAGCTTCTCTGTGGATTGTGACAGCAATGAGGTAACCATCAATCTGCAGGCAAGTGATGCCTGTACACCGGTAAACCAGTTGAAAGTGAACTGGACAGTGGATGTCCACAACAATGGTTCTGTGGATCTGAGTGGCAAAGGGCTTGCCTTTACACGCAAGTTGCCCTTGGGGACACACCGCGCTTACTACCATGTTTCGGATGGTTGTGGGAATTATACGAATTGCGGATTCCTGTTCACGATAGTGGACAAGAAGAAGCCGACTCCGGTCTGTCAAAATGGTATTTCTGTCGATCTGATGCCGGTTTCCGGTGAAGTATTGGTGCCAGCGCTGGCGATGGAATCCGGAGACAGCTATGACAATTGTACCGCGTACGAGAATCTGACCATTCTGGCGGAGCGATTCACAGATGTCGGGGTCAACCAGAACGCACCGGATGCGCAATCTGCAGACAGCCTGCTGTTCACCTGTGCGGACTATGAGGCGGGCAATCCAGTCGCAGTCGCGGTTTGGGTTGGTGATGAAGCGGGCAACTGGGACCTGTGTGTGATGTCTGTCGATGTGCAGAATAACATGGGTGCCCCATGTGATACGACGAATCTGAACGGAACCGTTTCCGGTATCATTCAAACAGAATGGGACAAGGATGTGGAGGAAGTATCTGTCAGTCTGACCGGTCAGAATGTGGCACAAACCATGTCTGCGGCCAATGGCTGGTTCAAATTCTCCAACATGGATCCGGGTGGCGCATATACGGTTGTTCCTGAAAAGGATGTTCAGGCTTTAAATGGTGTATCCACGTATGATATTCTGTTATTGCAGAAGCATATCCTGGGGATCAAGCCGATCCAGACACCATACTGCCTGATCGCTGCGGATGTCAATAAGAGCGGAAGTGTATCCATTGCGGATATCATCAGTCTGCGGAAGACCTTGTTGACGGCCAGTGATAAATTCACGGATAATACATCGTGGAGGTTTGTGGATGAGACATTCATCTTCCCCAACCCGATGAACCCATGGAAGACACCATTCCCGGAAACGGTTAAACTCAGTGTCAAGCCGGGCGTCGTGAATGCCAGCTTTGTCGGCATCAAGATCGGTGACATCAATGGGGATGCGGTCACCACGAAATTCCAGGAAGCGGAAACGCGAAATCAGGACGGTACGATCACCCTTTGGAGTGATGAACGCGCCCTGGTGGCCGGCGAAGAATTGGTTGTACCGTTTGAGGTGGCCGAGACTGCCGGACTGGAAGGGTTCCAGTTCACATTGAGCTTTGATCCTTCCCTGGAATTCCTGGGTATGGAAGATGGCGTCCTGAATGAGAATCATATTGGTGTGCGATTCGTCGCTGACGGTTTGATCACATTCAGCTGGAATGGTGAATGGCCTGAAGGTCAGCGTGCATTTGGATTGCGATTTGGTGTGAAGCGCGCCGGCTTGTTGAGCCGGATGCTGTCCATCCATTCCATGATCCTGCATGCGGAAGGATATATCCATGAAGGTGCCGAAATGCGATTTACGGATGTCGATCTGGCATTCCGTGATCAGCAGAAGGTGCTGGAAGATCTGGCCTTGTACCAAAACATTCCCAACCCGTTCACCGGGCATACGATCATCGGATTTCATCTGCCTTCTGAAGGCCGTGCGATCCTCATGATCCATGATGTCAGTGGTCATGAAGTATACCGCGCTGATCGTTCCTATGCAAAGGGATATCAGCAGGTAGAACTTCTAGCCAGTGATCTGCCAGGTGCCGGTCTGTATTTCTACACCTTACAATTCAAGGGGCAACAACTCACTCGAAGGATGAGCCTGCTTGATTAAAGATTGTTGACGCAACAGGATTGAGCCTGTGCCCCGGTCACAAACGTGTGGCCGGGGTTTTTTTATTTTTGGAATTCTTTAATTATTTGTTTAATCCCAATTCAATTTTATATTATGTCATTTCTTCCGTTTGTTCCTGGCAGCTTTATTTTATTTCAACTGCATTAAATACGCAAAAGGAGTCAAAATAGAAGTTGATGATTTACTCGATAATAAAATAATGAAAATCAACTCATATCAATCCTCCGTTTTGTAACCATGCCGTTCTGCTCTTTTCGGAAATGCCTGCTTGTCGGCGAGGCAGAATAGATGCGGGACAAAAGCAGCGTCGTTCTGCCAACGTGCCCGCAGAGAAGAACACGAGGCCTTGAGCCCTGATAGCAGCCTGTACATGGATGAAGGCTTATCAAATGGAACTCTGTAGCAAGTCACCCGGGGAAACACCGTTCAGTCAAAGGGTGGGGGGAGTGATACCTCCAGGCGAGCAAGCATGCTTTTTGACGAGGTTTCATTTTGTTTTCTCAGGCAACGCATTTTCATCCTCGGGGATGCGAGACGCAAACAGGATGTTTGGAATTTTATTAAGCGAACGAAGTGGTAAAATTATTTTTAAGGCAGTATTAAATATTTATATTTAACTGGTGTGTCATATAATTTTGAAATGATTTTGTGTTCTGACTTTCTTGCAGCAATTCATTTGTCGTTTATTGGAAAGTAGTGCATTTATGTATATTTGGAATGGTTGAATTTGCAAATTATTTATTCTTTCGATGGGACTTGTATGCATGTTTGATCCACCCTGCAGAATTGCCGCAGTGTTTTTATGTAGTTGTCATTTTTAGTGTGTACGATATTCCTGGTTGTTATATCCTGGCGAATTTTGATTGTGTGATTTGAACTGGTATTGACATGCCAGAGAATTTGTTTGGTCGGTGTTGTGCAAATGAGATGGTTCTTTTGGAAGTTGCCCCCTTGTCATGTCCAGTATGAAGTGGAGGAGCCATGGGGAAGTTTTGAATGGCTTTGAAGGTGAGGTAGTCCGGATGCTCAGTAATGGTCACAATCTTGTGCAATGCCGTTTGGAAGTCCATATTGTTGTACGCCTTACCATCTGGTTGGAATGTTGACTGGGTCCTGGCTGGAGGAAACGGACTTCTGGAGCGGAATGGATGAGGAGTCTACTCTTAAAGGGGTAGGGCGAGCGTGGCCGGAAGCAGTATCAGGCGGGGCAGTTCTGGCCGGCGAAAAAATATTTTCAAACATTGTGTGTTTTTGTGATGTGTAATAATCTATAAGTTAACATATAATGCATGATGAAATAAAAATTATTTGTCCAGATGAGAGGACCTGATGCGCGGCATCATTTCACCCTATACATTTGTGTCCTCATCCCACCGATTATTCCGACAAGTCGAATCATCCCCGGCGCTCGGAATCTTTTCCCAAAAACCTACACTGCGACATTGTCGCGTTGATCAGCTGTTCGAGCTGTCTGGCGAAGCTTTGCTTTTCCTGTACTCGACCCAGCTTTTCGACGGGGCTAGCTACAGCTGTACTGCAATCATTGCCGGTTACAGCACGTGCGAGGAGACATCTGTCTTCAATCTTTTCAGCAGGGTCCGGTCAGGTCACAACAGGTGGCCGTTTCGGATTTGGTAGCGCACATTTTCTATTTATAAGGTTGCGAATTCAATGCCTCAGGTTCAACTTGTTTGGACCATAAGGTGCTGTATAAGAGTGTTTTGTAATTATTAACCTCAATTATTTACCCATGAAGCAGTTTTTTGCAAAAACACGTGTCCTATTGGTGGCACTGGTGTTGGGTGGAATGATGATGATCTCGACGGAGGCTTCTGCCCAGACGAACGGATCATTGATTGCTCCTCCACAACCCAACAAGAACTGGGTATCTGTTCCTCAAGCAGGAATCAGCATTCAAGCTGAGATCACTAAGTTGACTCAGCAATTGAATGTATTGATCCAGCAGCAGGCACCAGATGCACAGATCAAGGAAGCGAAAGCTCACCTGCAGTTTTACATGTTCATCCAGGATGGATTGAACCATGGAATGTATGTGGCTCAAGCAGTTCAGAATGCCAAGGCAATGTACCTGGGAACAGGCGTTGCTGATGCTCCGGCGAAGAAGAAGGACAAAGTTACTTTTTGGTATAACGAGGCAGCAGCCCTGTTATCCAAATAACCCTTTTTCACGAAAATTTAAATCCAAAACTTCAAATTGATCCCATGATGAACAAGAAACTTAATCATCTCCTAGCACTGGTGATGGTTCTGCTTTGTACAGTTGGTATGTTGTCTGCTCAGCAGATTGTGAACATGCCA
>JAIPBE010000063.1 GCA_021738725.1 Saprospiraceae bacterium
GATTTCAGTTGTCGGTTATTTCGAGGACGGAGTGACGAAGGGACGGTGTGACTGAGAGACAAAGAGACTATGTGAATCTGGACATCCCTACCGTTTGATCATTTGCATTTTGAGATTGATATTTCCCTGGAATTTGGGATTTGTCTTTTGGGATTTCAGTTGTCGGTTATTTCGAGGACGGAGTGACGAAGGGACGGTGTGACTGAGAGACAAAGAGACTATGTGAATCTGGACATCCCTACCGTTTGATCATTTGCATTTTGAGATTGATATTTCCCTGGAATATGGGATTTGTCTTTTGGGATTTCAGTTGTTGGTTATTTCGAGGACGGAGTGACGAAGGGACGGTGAGACTGTGAGACAAAGAGACTATGTGAATCTGGACATCCCTACCGTTTGATCATTTGCATTTTGAGATTGATATTTCCCTGGAATATGGGATTTGTTTTTTGGGATTTCAGTTGTCGGTTATTGGGTTATTTCGTGGATGGAGGACCGGGTGCCGGGGACCGAAGAGACTGTGGGACTGTGGGACTGTGAGACTGTGGGAAAAGTTAACTCGTTTGAATTACGGAGTTGCTTTTGATTTTGATATTGGGGTTTTTAAATTTAATTGTCATTTGTGTTTTGTCATTTGGAATTTCCGATTGTCGGTTGTCGGTTATTTCGTTATTGAGATATTGGGTTATTTCGAGGAAAGAGGAACCAGGTCCCGGGACCAAATATCTCGTTGAACTTTTAACTGGCTCCCCGAGCCTGCGGGAACGCTTTGAACGTTGGACATTCAAGCCTGACAAACAAGTTCAAAACGGTCAACTCGAATCAGGCATAGACACATAATCAACCAGGAACTTGGAATCCCTGTCCGCCGAGGCGGGAGGAACGCAGGAACAAGGAATGCCTGCCCAACGAGCCGGGAGGAGCCAAGTCCCGGAAGCCACCTTCACGTTAAACATTGAACTGGCTTGCCGCCAGACAACGCCTTCAACTTTGAACATTCAGGCATTTGCAAACACCGCTGAAATAAGAAGTCAACCAGGAACCAGGAACGCAGGAACAAGGAATGCCGACCCGCCGGGGAGAGAGGACTGAGGGATGAGGGCCGAGGACTGAATATTAGTTTCCAGAAACTTCACGCTAAACCTTGAATTCTCAAGCCTGACAAAATACTTCAAAACGGCCAACACGAATCAGACATAGACACATAATCAACCAGGTACTTGGAATCCCTGTCCGCCGAGGCGGGAGGAACGCAGGAACAAGGAATGCCTGCCCAACGAGCCGAGAGGAGCCAAGTCCCGGAAGCCACCTTCACGTTAAACATTGAACTGGCTTGCCGCCAGGCAACGCCTTAAACTTTGAACATTCAGGCATTTGCAAACGCTGCTGAAATAAGAAGTCAACCAGGAACCAGGAACGCAGAAACCTGGCATCCTCCCCACAATTCTCTTCTATTGTACCTTAGCATCCATGTTGATCTACATCCTGTTTGTGGTGGGTCTGTTCCTGGTCATCAAGGGTGCAGACTGGTTGGTAGAAGGCGCCGGCTCTCTGGCCCGTGAATACGGTGTTTCCGACCTGGTGGTCGGGTTGACCATCGTCTCCTTTGGCACCTCCCTTCCTGAACTCATGGTCAACCTGCTGGCCAGCTTTCAGGGCAGCTCCGAACTGGCCATCGGCAACGTCCTCGGATCCAATATTGCTAATATCCTACTGATCCTCGGCGCTGCTGCGTTGGTCGGTAATTTGCCTGTCAAACGGCCTACCGTCCTATCCGAAATCCCCTTCTCCCTGGCCGCCGCTCTCCTGGTCGGTTTCCTGGCCAATACCTCCCTCTTCCACCCGGGAGCGGGTATGGGGATCGACCGGCCCGAAGGCGTGCTCATCCTCTTCTTTTTCCTCCTCTTCCTGGTATACATTCTCGACCTTGCCAAACAGGACCGGTCCATTCTGGGCAAGTCTCCAGAAGCTACTGGAAAGGGTGTCACATCCAGACAGATCATCCTGATCGGAACGGGTACAATCGGCCTCTTTATCGGCGGCAAATGGGTGGTAGACGGAGCCGTAGAAATGGCAAAGGCGATGGGCATGAGCGAGGCCTTTATCGGACTGACCATTGTGGCCATCGGTACCAGTCTGCCGGAATTGGTGACTTCAGTGGTCGCATCCTACAAGGGGAACACAGACATTGCCGTCGGCAATGTGGTGGGATCCAATATCTTCAACCTGCTCTGGGTGCTGGGCTTGAGCGCCACCATCCGCCCCCTTGATTTCCAGGTGCCATCTAATGTCGATATTCTGATGATCGTGCTGGCTAGCAGCCTGGTCCTGGTCGCCCTGGTGGTTGGCAAAGGGTTACAGATCAAACGGATTGAAGGTGTATTCTTTCTGTTAGTGTATTTCAGTTATCTCACATACCTCGTGATGAGAGGGTAGCCGTGCCATATCCAATCAAATGTTCTGGAAATCAGGCTCTTAATCTTTTGTTATTTTCTAATGATCTACTGGAACTCAGTGATAAATTTTGTATACTTGTTATCGTGAAGATGTCTAATTCCATAAAAAAGTCTGTCGCCTTCCTGCTTTCAGGGCTGGTCTTACTTTCTGCATGGGGTTTTTCTGTTGATCGGCATTTTTGCCAGGGCAAATTGATCAACACCCGATTTTTCAGTTCCGCCCCCGCTTGTTCTGTGAATGGAGTGAAAGGGTGCCCTGTTCACCCCCCTGCTTCAAAAGCATCCCCAACACCACAATTCCATCGGCCACCCTGCTGTCAAAATGCAGGAGCTTACCTGCATGTGGATGTCAATGGCAAGTCAGCCTCAGAGATCACGTCTCTGGAAGAAATAACAATTCCAGCTGTACTCCCTCAGGTCGATCTAAAGATCGTGGAGTCCAGAAACGCTTCCACATTGGTCCTCTGGACCAGATGGATGCACCCCCATCCCCTCCTTCGATCACATCGTCGTTGGACCTCTTCCTTCCGCTGTTAGATTACACTTTCCCTGATAGGTTGTTCTGAACGTTTTTGCATTCAGAAGACCGTCTTGTCTTGGTCATTCCAGTTCTGTCGAGCAGAAGTTTCACCAAGGTCATTTTTCACCGGGAAAGTCCTGTATCCATGTTATCCAGTATCATTCGTTTTTTCCTAGAGAACAAGCTCGTCGTTTGGCTGCTTCTCCTCTTCTTTACCGGTTGGGGTATCGTCAACGCACCATTTGATCTCCCCTTTCCCTGGCTGCCCAGCGATCCCGTTGCCGTGGATGCCATCCCGGATATCGGCGAAAACCAGCAGATCGTCTTCACCAAATGGATGGGGCGTTCTCCGCAGGATGTGGAAGATCAGATCTCCTATCCCCTTACCTCCTCTTTGCTGGGGATCCCCGGTGTCAAGTCGATCCGAAGTAATTCCATGTTCGGCTTTTCGACCATCTATATCATTTTCAATGACAACATCGATTTTTACTGGAGTCGCTCCCGGATCCTGGAGAAGCTGAACTCGCTGCCAACCAACCTCCTGCCGGAAGGCGTGCAACCCGCCCTGGGACCAGATGCCACCGCCCTCGGGCAGATCTTCTGGTATACCCTTGAAGGGCAGGACTCCCTGGGCCATGCAACTGGCGGTTGGGACCCCCATGAATTGCGGACCATCCAGGATTTCTATGTCCGCTATGGTCTGACTGCCGCCGATGGTGTGGCCGAAGTGGCCTCCATCGGGGGCTACGTCAAAGAGTATCAGATAGACGTCGATCCGGAGGCGATGAAAGCCAATCGCATCACGCTAGACCAGGTGATGGCCGCCGTCCGAGGCAGCAATCTGGATATCGGCGCACAAACCATGGAAGTCAACCTGGCAGAATACTTCGTCCGTGGATTGGGCTATATCCAGAGTATCGAGGATATCGAATACTCTGTCGTCACATCGAATGACAATGTGCCTATCTATATCAAGGATATCGCCAGGGTCAATATCGGGCCGGCCACCCGGCGGGGCGCACTCGACAAATCAGGTGCAGAAGCCGTTGGTGGTGTCGTGGTAGCCCGCTACGGCTCGAATCCGATGGAGGTCATCCATAACGTAAAATCCCGGATCGCCGAGCTGGCACCGGGCCTCCCTTCCAAGACCCTGGAAGATGGGACGGTCAGCAAGGTTACCATCATCCCCTTCTACGATCGAACGCACTTGATCCAGGAGACCATAGGCACCCTGGAGGAAGCATTGACATTGGAAGTCCTGATCACCATCATTGTGGTGATCCTCATGTTGTTCAATCTGAAATTCTCTTTGTTGGTGGCCGGTGCGCTTCCGGTGGCCGTGCTGATGTGTTTTGTGGCTATGCGGCAGTTTGGCATCGATGCCAACATTGTCTCCCTGTCCGGGATCGCCATTGCCATTGGTACCATGGTGGATATGGGAATCGTCTTGACCGAGAGCATGGTCAAAGGCATGAAAGACGCCCCGCCTGGCAAGTCCATGCTCACCACGATCTATGAATCAACCCTCGAGGTCGCCTCTGCTGTGATCACTGCTGTTGCAACGACCATTGTCAGTTTTCTGCCGGTCTTCGCCATGGAAGCCTCCGAAGGCAAACTTTTTCGACCGCTGGCATTCACCAAGTCCTTTGCGCTGCTGGCTTCCATCGTCATCGCGATCACCATCCTGCCCGCGATGGCGCACAGCCTGTTCTCTTTTCAACCGAAAAAGGCGCGTTGGCAGATCGTCATCAATCTTGTGCTGATCGTGGGTGGCATCCTGGTCGCCAGTCTTTTCAACTTCTGGTTCGGACTGATCATCATTTTTGTTGCCCTTCTTGAATTGACCAGCACATGGGCATCTGTCCGATTCTCAGAAGACACGAATAAAGGTGTTCAATGGGGGAAGAATATTCTGTACTGCCTGCTGGTCGCCTTCTTCCTCACCAGAGCCTGGATGCCCCTGGGTGTAGAAGCCAGCCTGCTGACCAATCTCCTTTTTGTTGTAGGTATTATCGGATCATTGATGTTGGTATTTTTCACCCTGATCCGGTACTATGAAAAGGTCCTGCTGTTCATTCTGCGGGTCAGATGGGTGTTCCTGGCGCTGGTCACCGGGTTGGTCATCTGGGGATTTACGATTTTCAAGAATACCGGGCAGGAATTTATGCCTGCGTTAAATGAAGGGTCATTTCTCTTTATGCCGACCTCCATGCCACATACGGGCATGCAGCAGAATACCAATTATCTGCGCGCACTGGATATGGCGGTCACTGCCATTCCCGAAGTCGAGTCTGTGGTGGGAAAAATGGGACGGGTGGAGAGTCCTTTGGATCCGGCACCGATCTCTATGTTCGAGAACCTGATCCAGTACAAATCTGAATATAAAACGGATGAAAATGGACATCGCCAGCGGTTTAAAGTCGACCGGTCAGGTGATTATGTCCTGGATGAAAACGGAGAGAATATCCCGGACCCCAATGGAAAATATGTCCGTCAATGGCGGGACCATATCCATTCGCCCGACGATATCTGGCAGGAGATCCTCCGGGTCACAGCCATGCCCGGTGTGACCTCTGCACCCAAGTTGCAACCGATCGAAACCCGCCTGGTCATGCTCCAGACCGGGATGCGGGCCCCGATGGGTATCAAAATAAAGGGACCTGATCTGGCCACTATTGAAGACTTTGGCCTCCAATTGGAAGGCATCCTCAAAGAAGTCGACGGGGTCAAAGCCTCCGCAGTTTTTGCCGATCGCATTGTGGGGAAACCGTACCTGGAATTTGACATCGACAGAAAAGCGCTGGCACGATATGGCTTGACCATCGAACAGGTACAGCGATACATCCAGGCCGGGGTTGGCGGTATGACCATGACCACCACAGTGGAAGGCCGCGAACGATATCCGGTACGCATCCGATACCCTCGTGAACTGAGGTCCGATCCGGACATCGTCGGGAGGATCCTCATCCCTGTGAAATCAGGTGGCCAGATCCCGCTGAGTGAACTGGTGACCACTCAGTATCGCCAGGGGCCCCAAGCGATCAAAAGTGAAGACAGCTTCCTGATCGGCTATGTCCTCTTTGACCGGGACCAGGATCAGGCCGAGGTCACCGTTGTCCAAAATGCGCAAGCGTATATCCAGGGCAAGATCGATGCGGGAGAGCTCATTGTCCCTCCCGGCATCAGTTATCGATTTGCCGGCACCTACGAGCAACAGGTCAGAGCCAGTAAAAAACTGGGGGTTGTCCTCCCCATTGCCCTCGGTCTGATCTTCCTGATCCTGTATTTTCAATTCCGCTCGGTGGCGATCACCTCCATGGTTTTCACCGGCGTATTCATCGCCTTTTCAGGTGGTTTCATCATGCTCTGGTTGTACGGCCAGCCCTGGTTCATGGATGTGGATATTCTCGGGACCAACATGCGTGATTTCTTCCAAATGAAAACCATCAACCTCAGTGTAGCTGTCTGGGTCGGATTCATCGCATTATTTGGTATCGCAACAGATGATGGTGTACTGGTGGCTACCTTTCTGAAAGACAGTTTCAAAAACAATCAACCCACCACAGTCAAGGAAATCCAACAGGCCGTAGTAGAAGGGGGATTGCGTCGTGTGCGTCCAGCCATGATGACCACGGCGACCACCCTCCTGGCTTTGTTGCCCGTCTTGTCGAGTACGGGGAGAGGGGCTGATGTCATGGTTCCGATGGCCATCCCCTCCTTTGGCGGCATGGCCCTTCAGGTTCTGACCATGTTCACCGTCCCTGTCCTGTTTTGTATGTGGAAGGAAGGCCAGTTGGCCTGGAATAACCGATTTGGAAATGAACATAAACCCGCCGATGAGATATCCATATAAATGTATTGTGCTCGGTCTCCTGTTCTGCCTGATTAGTAAGGCAGGAAGTGCCCAGTCGCTTTCTGAATTGCTGGCCGCTTCGGATAGTACCAATCTCGAACTTCAGGCACTGTATCACGAATATCTGGCTACCCGTGAACGTGGGCCTCAGGTCAGCCAGTTGCCCGAACCCGAATTTGGATTGGGATTATTTGTCTTACCTGTCGAAACCCGTCTTGGTCCGCAGTGGGTCCGGCTGAGTGCCTCTCAGATGTTTCCCTGGACAGGCACACTTCAAGCGCGGGAAGATGTCGCGATCGCCATGGCATCGGTGCGCTATGAGCGTATTGCAGCGACCCGACTGCTCCTCTATGATCAGATCCGGAAGGCTTACATCCAATTACAGGAATTGGACCGCAAACAGGTGATCATTCGAGAGAATATCCGGCTCATAAAAGAACTGGAGAACATCGTCACTACCCGACTGGAGACGGGTATGGCCAGCCTCGCCGACCTCCTGCGGATTCAAGTCAGAACCCGGGGATTGGAAGAAGAACTCGTGCTTCTGGAAAATCAGAAGCATATCCCGCAAGCAACCATCAATCAGACATTAAGCCGGGCTTCAGCACAAACCATCGCACCAAATGATTCATTGGTGATGGTCAGACTGAATGATGATCGGGAACCATTATTTGCATCCATTCGAAACGATCATCCCATGCTTCGGATGGTTTCCCTTCAGCAGGAAGTATCTAAAAGAAACATCGAACTCAATGCCCTGGAAGGCAAGCCTTCCTTTACTGTTGGCCTCGACTACATTGCGGTCGGTACGCGAAGCGATGCCCAACCCAGTGGAAATGGACGCGACATCCTTTCTCCCAGGGTCGGGATCCGGATCCCAATTTATCGGGATAAATACCGGGCAAAAGCCCAGGAAGAAAAGTGGACCATCCAGGCACTCGAACTCCGAAAGGAGGATCAGTTCCTTCAATTCCGAAAAGAGGTGGACCAGGCGTATGCCGATTATGAAGATGGCCGCATCCGTCATGCTCTCGCCCAAGAACAACAGTCCATCATTCGATCGGCCATCGACCTGCAAATGACGACTTATAGCACCAATGGGTCTGGATTCCTGGATCTGCTCCAAATGGAAGAGCAACTGCTGCAATACGACCTCCAGATGTTGTCCGCATTAGTGAAGACACAGATGGCCCGGGCAGAACTCCAAAAAATCCTACCACCATCAGAACTACTGGATCATGAAGAATAGAACGATCATCATACTGCTTTGCTTTGCTGCATTCATTGGCCTGGGAACTGGCTATTTTCTCTTTGGTGGTTCCACTGAAAAGATGGCTCATGACCTCGAAGAAAATGATCAACAGGTTGAATCCCGGGAGGAAATATGGACATGTTCGATGCACCCGTCTGTTCGTCAACCAGAACCGGGACAATGCCCCATCTGTGGGATGGATCTTATCCCATTGAGTCAGGGGGCTTCCTCCGGTGATCCGCTCATTCTGGAAATGACACCCCAAGCCGTGCAGTTGGCCAATATTCAAACCATTGCTGTCGGTCAACAGGGTAATGGGAAGGCCGGCACGCTACAACTCTCCGGGAAGATCAAAGCGGATGAACGTCGAGTGTCCAATCAGGTGGCCCACATCCCGGGGCGGATCGAAAAACTATTTGTCACCTTTTCTGGTGAATCCGTCAAAAAAGGACAAAAACTGGCCACCCTTTATTCGCCGGAATTGGTCAATGCACAACGAGAATTAATTGAGGCCATCAAGTGGCTGGATACAAAACCCCAATTGGTAGAAGCGGCCCGCAATAAGTTGCGGTATTGGAAGATCGATGAGGCCACCATTCAGAATGTCGAATCTTCAGGAAAAGTGAAAACATCCATCACTCTATTTGCGGACCAGAGTGGCATCGTATCACAACGCCACATTGCCGTGGGGGATTATGTACGTGAAGGACAAGTCTTGTTCGACCTGATAGATCTCAGTCGGATCTGGGTGCTCTTCGATGCCTATGAAGAAGACCTTGGCAAGATCCGGATAGGGGATAAGATCACATTCACGATCCCGGCAAATCCTGGCAAATCCTATGCGGCTACGATCTCATTTATTGACCCTGTCATCGATCCGCAAACCAGAATTGCCACGCTGCGAGCGGAACTGGCAAATCCTTCCGGCCTGTTTAAGCCCGAGATGTTTGTAAGGGGGACACTGACCAGCGGAAAAGCGCAAAAAACTACTCAATTAACCATTCCCAAAACAGCGGTCTTGTGGACAGGAAAAAGGTCAGTGGTATATGTACAGGTGCCTGAACTTGACATTCCTTCCTTCTCCTTTCGTGAAGTCACATTGGGTGAGTCCGTAGGTGATCAATATCAAATTCTGGCCGGATTGGATGAGGGTGAACGCGTTGTGGTAAATGGTGCATTCGTGATCGATGCAGCGGCCCAACTAAACAACATGAGCAGCATGATGAACAGACAGGTACTGGTGAAAAAGGAAAATAGAATACTTACCCTTCCTGACTATACAGAATCCACCCCTGTTCTATTCAAGCAACAACTCGGCAGTGTTGCTGAGGATTACCTGAGGATCGTGGAGTCGATGGTTGCATCCGATCAAGCCGAGGCTGCCACAGCTGCCGATCAATTGATAAAAGACTTATCAAAAGTCGATATGTCTCTGGTAAAAGGCAAGGCCCATCTCTATTGGATGGACCAGGCCAATGCCATCCGATCACACAGCACCAATATTGCAAAATGGAATGACCTGGAAAAACAACGAGATCAATTTCGATTCCTTTCTGATGCGCTGATCAATACGCTCAAAGTATTTGGCGTTTCGGACCATACCTATTTCATCCAACACTGTCCGATGGCCAATCACAATAAAGGAGCCAATTGGATCAGTACTGATCCCAAAATCAGGAATCCGTATTTCGGTGATGAAATGTTGACATGTGGCACTAATCGAGATACGCTCTCACCAAATCCCCGCGGGACAAATAATCAGGAAATACCATCGACACAAAAAAATAATCATAACCATTAAATATCGCATCATGAACAAGTTTCTTTTTTCTTTCTTGATCGTCAACTTGATGTTTATTTTCTCGCTTCAAGCCCAGGATCAAACAACGACCACACAGCCCAAGAATTCTATTATAACGGAAGTTTTCACCGTTTATGGGAACTGCGGCATGTGTGAAAAAACCATTGAAGGGCCACTGAAAGGAGTCAAGGGCGTCCAAAAAGCCGATTGGGACAGAGAGACAGATCTAATGACTGTTTCGTATAATCCAGCCAAGATTTCATTAGATCAGATCAAACAAATGATTGCCGATGTCGGATACGACAGTGACACCCACCGGGCAAAGGATGAGGTGTACAATGATCTACCTGGCTGTTGCCAGTATACTCATCCCGTGAAGTAAACATCTACATCATGACACGAACATATATCATTACTGGAATGACCTGTGACCATTGCGTTGGCGCGGTCCGTAAGGCCCTCGAATCAATTGATGGGGTTACATCTGCGGAAGTCACCCTGAATCCACCTAGGGCAAATGTTTTTATGCACCACCATCTGCCTATCAAAGTGCTGAATGATGCACTGCTTGCCCGCGGAAACTATCAAATATCCGAAGCATCTTCTGGCCATGAAATGGACAAGGAGAACTATGAGCAAGGAAGCGATCATACTTCCGGGAAACACCACCAACATTCCGAGCAAAATAATCATGATGAACATAACCACATGGATCATCATCGGATGATGATCCAGGATTTCAAGAAACGCCTCTGGCTGTCCTTGATCCTCACCTTGCCTATCTTGTTGCTTTCACCCATGATCCAGAATGTCCTGGGACTCAATTGGGCATTTAACGGTGATCGATATCTTCTTTTTTCTCTTTCCAGCATCATCTATTTCTATGGAGGCTATCCTTTTTTAAAAGGATTGCTGGAGGAATTGAAGAAGCGATCGGCAGGTATGATGACATTGATCGCCGTAGCCATTTCTACAGCATACTTATACAGCTCTGCAGTAGTCTTTGGTTTGGAGGGAAAAACATTCTTTTGGGAGTTGGCGACCCTTATCGATGTCATGCTTTTAGGACATTGGTTGGAGATGCGTTCTGTCATTGGTGCCAGCAAGGCACTGGAAGCGCTGGCCGCTTTAATGCCGGATTACGCGAACAAGGTCGATGGCGATCAAGTCAAGAAGGTCAAGGTCAGTACGTTAAACACCGGAGAAATCATACTGGTCAAACCGGGCGAAAAAGTGCCGGCGGATGGGGTCATCATAGAAGGCAAAAGTGATCTGAATGAAAGTATGCTCACGGGGGAAAGCAAGCCCGTCTTACGTACAGTGGATGAAGAAGTGATCGGAGGTGCTATCAATGGCAGTGGTGCCATCAAGATCCGTGTGAAAAATATTGGATCTGATAGTTACCTATCCAAGGTCATTTCCATGGTGCAAGATGCCCAGGGGCAAAAGTCCAAGACTCAACGACTGGCAGACAGGGCTGCATTATGGTTGACCATTATCGCACTGGCTGGCGGATTCGGCACATTCGCTGTGTGGCTGCTGATGGGAAGTGAACTATCATTTGCACTTGAACGAATGGTGACGGTCATGGTTATTTGTTGCCCACATGCTTTGGGATTAGCGATCCCTTTAGTTGCCGCAATATCCACCAGTATCTCTGCAAAGAATGGACTTCTCATTCGCAACCGTACCGCTTTTGAATACGCAAGAAAGATATCTACCATCGTCTTTGATAAAACAGGGACACTGACCTATGGTTCTCATGAGGTTGTCCGAATGACAACTCTTTCCAAGAAATATTCGGAAAAGGAACTGCTCCAATATTCTGCAGCTGTTGAAAGTTCCTCCGAACATCATATCGCAAAGGGGCTGCAGCGAAAAATAATGCAGGATAATCTGCCCCAGTTATCGAGTACAGATTTCAGTTATGAATCGGGAATCGGTGTACAGGCTACTGTTCAAGACAAACAGGTCAGAGCCGGCGGATTTCTCTTGTTGGAACAATTGAATATTGAACCCCCTCCAGAAACAGTGGACCTGACAGACACAATCATATTCACAGTGATCGATCATGAATTGGTCGGTTATATTGCCTTTGCTGATCAGATCAGAGAAAGTTCATTCGGGGCCATCAAAACACTGCAAGATCAAGGCATTAAATGCCTGCTTTTGACGGGTGATAATAAGCAGGTGGCTTCTATCGTAGCCGAAGAACTTCATATGGATGATTATATGGCAGAGGTCCTTCCGAATGAAAAATTGGATAAAATAAAATCACTCCAGCAAAAAGGAGAGTTTGTCGCCATGACCGGCGACGGTGTGAATGATGCACCTGCACTGGCCCAGGCCGACATAGGCATTGCGATCGGTTCAGGTACGGACGTCGCTTCCGAGACGGCAGATATTATTCTGGTAGACAGTGATCCGAAGGATATCGTCAATTTGATCTCATTCGGCAAGGCAACTTATCGAAAAATGGTGCAGAACCTGGCGTGGGCGACTGGATATAATGTCGTAGCACTTCCATTGGCATCTGGTTTCATTCCTGGCCTGATCATAAGCCCCGCATTCGGGGCAGCTTTGATGAGCGTCAGTACGATCATTTGTGCTGTAAATGCTCAACTCCTGAAAGGGGCTCTACACCTAAATGAAAGTCATGAATAGCCCCTCAGCACATTCACCACTTTCTAAACTGTATGAATAAAGCAACCTGTACAATTCCTGATTGACGATTTTCAGGACAATACAGGACTATTTGAAGTATTTTTCGCAACCGCTGATCACGCAATATCAATCCTGACAGACGGAGGTATTGAGGTCTTCCCATTTAAATTCCACACTTAAATCAGGGAGCCCGATATGCCGGATTATTCAAGAACGTCTCATCCGTCAACGCGTGCAGAAAGGCAATGATGTCTGATTTCTCTTGTGTTGTCAACCCCAAGCCACCAGGTTGAATATTATATTGTAGGATAAACGCGACCGTTGAGGAATTTTTTGCACCTGTATTATAATGATCCAACACTTCCTCCAATGTGGAAAATCGACCGTCGTGCATATAGGGTGGCGTTTTCGCAATATTCCGCAAACTGGGTACTTTGAACTTGGCCCGGTCAAATGCACTCATCGTCACCATTTCGCGACCCATATCGGTGAATTCCGCATCTGAATCCAGACCATTGTTCATAAATTCATCATTGGTGAAATTATGGCCGGCATGACAATGGAAACACTCGGCACCCCTACCGGTGCCGGTGGGGTCAAATTCTGCAAAAAATAATTTTCGCCCATTCTCCTCCTCCGGCGTCAGCATCACCTCACCGCGAGTCCATTTGTCATATTTTGAATCTTTGGACACCATGGTAAACATGAATTGCTCCATAGCCAGACCCATCCGTGGGGAAGTGATCTCATCATCTCCAAAAGCGCGTATGAATTGATCCCTGTACTTTTTATTGGCCGCTAGTTTAGCAATAACACCCTCCAGGGTTTCATTCATTTCCAACGGATCCTGGATCGGCTTTAAAGCTTGATCCCTCACCTGAGGTGCACGACCATCCCAGAACATGCCATTATAATGCCAGGCCAGATTCATGACCGGCATCGCTTGACGTTTGCCATTCAAGCCTTCTACACCCACACTGAATCGACGGATATCGGAAAATGCATCGACTTGCAAATGACAATCTGCACAGGATTGAGAACGATCAAGCGACAGATCCTTTTCATAAAAAAGCATGCGACCCAATTCCACGCCAGCTACCGTCATCGGATTATCTGCTGGCAATAACGGGTCCGGGAAATCACCAAAATCCAACACATATGGTGTAGGATCGAACACTGCCGGCGCTATCGGATCCGGTTTACAGCCGACAACGGCCAACATGGCCAATGCACATAATACATATTGATTCTTCATGACAATTTATTGTGATTGAAAATGCGGATCGTGTAGAAATGGATCATCTGTCAGACTTTCCAAAAAGTCGAGCAGATCATTCGTTTCACCATCCGTCAATTGAACTGACCGCAGGAGCGGACTCTTGTTCGGGTGGTCCTTAATTCCAGTTTGGTAATGCTGGACCACGGCACTCAGATCTTTCAAACTACCATCATGCATATAAGGAGCCGTGATTGCCACATTCCGCAGACTCGGGACTTTGAATACCGCACGGTCCGATTCTTTTCCCGTCAGACGATACCGTCCAGGATCAGCATATTCTTCGTACAGTCCATTATTGGCAAAGGACTGATCCGTCAATAAAATTCCGGAATGGCAGGATGTACAACCCAATCGGTCACTCTGAAATAATTGTAATCCCCGAACGGCACCTGGTGAAAGAGCGTTCCAGTCCCCCTGAAAAGACCATCTGTCAAACCTGGAATTTCCACTGATCAATGTCCGTTCAAATGCAGCGATTGCCCGGGTGACTACCCAGGGATCTGGCTCCCGACCATAGGCTTTCATGGCCAGATCTTTGTAATAGGGGACTTGGCCGACCTTTTTTGCCACTACGAGGATATCAGTGTCAAATTCAAGGTGTTCCTGAATGGGCACCAGAATCTGCATTTCCAGCGTAGGTACGCCGCCTTCTCGCAGCAACGCCACCTGGTACCCGACATTGGCCAGGGATGGCGAATTTCGTGTCCCTGGTCGATCCTCAATGCCCAGACTGAACGCTACAGTATCAGAGAATGCAAACGCCGGGATATGACAGGATGCGCAGGCACGGGTACTATCGGCAGACAGGATGGGATCGAAGAACAAGGCTTTCCCCAGGGCGACCCGATCCGCTTGAAAGGCATTGTCGATAGGTACTTCCATCTCCGGAAATCCAGGAGGAGGTGTATAGCCGTCCAATCCAGGCAATTCGGGTTTTGAGCATGACCATATGATCATGCTGAAAGCAAAGAAAAAGACCGATCTCTGGACAAGTAACATTACTGGACTAAAAAGGAGTTCCTGGCGATCAGGCGTCCAGCATGGAACAAGCCATAGAAGTAGGTCCCGGATTCCCATCCCTGCAGTTCCAGTTGTACCTGACCTCGGGCGGCTACATGTTGTCGATTTAAAATCACCTGCCCGAGTGCATTCATGACCCGAAGGTCAACCTCATCGATCGGCATGTCCAGATTCTGAGCCAGTGTGATCTGACCATATGCCGGATTGGGTGTGGCGGTTAATGACAATGAATTCCGGACGATATCCTCCAGAGCTGATGCCACCGGGATGGTCAGAAACTTTTCGGTAGAAGCATTGGTGAGCATCTGTTGATTCTGCGCATCACTGCCATGATGGATCAGATTTCCGATCAGGGTCATGCCTTCGAATAATTTGGCATAATCCACATCGATATTCACCGTCAGTACACCACTCTCAGCGGTGGCTTCGCCATCAATTGAGGTAGTAAAGTACAGATTATCGCCTAAATTATGGTATTGGAAAAGGGACTCTGGAATACCATCATTGTTATTATCCACATAGCCCTCAATGGCCATGAACCGATAGCCGGCAGCCCAGCCCCAATGCATAGATGGATCCTGAAAACCCAGGGGATGACCCAATTGATAGGTGGAGGGGTCCAGGTGATTTTTTGCCTGATCCACACCGATGTGTACTTCTACACCCTGGATCTCATCAAGATTCACATTTCCGATACTCCAGACTTTCCCTGGCTCACTGGCATCTGCCAGAATATACTGGTCGCTCAGGGTAGTCTTGGCGCCTCCCTGTTCGATCAGTGAGATCTCCGATAGATAGAATTCTGCCCGATCGATCCGCATGGTTTTCCCGTTCCAGATGGTAAACAGGGTTTCATTGACCTTCAGTTCTTCACCATTTACTTTATGATGAAAGGTAAACTGCACTTCATTGGTTTGAGCACCCAATAGATGGGCCCCTAAAATGCAAAATATAAAAAGGGTAAACTGTCGCATATCTTATCCATTAACACGTGAAAAAAGAGAAATAGTCAATGCCTCTATACAGGCATCGTAACGCAAAACGAAGTACGTGCTAACAGCGATATTGACAAAACCGGGCCTGGGGATCCCATCGGAATGGTGGGGGCTGTGCCCTGGGGGTAACTGAAGTTAATTTCTGATAGACCTCGAGGTCCGGGAGCATTTCGATGGTAGAAAGTACTGTGAAAAATCTCTGGCCTCTGAATTCAGAAGTCACATCTTTCTTGACAACCTGTTGGATATCCAGGTGCTGGTAACGCACCTGATCCTGACAGCAAGGTACCCGCCGGATCGTGGTAATATTCGTTTTTTTCAGTTTGCAGCAAGAACCGAATGCTCGCTTGGGTTTGACCCTTAATATACTGCAACAGGAAACCGCTGATCCGTACAACCCAATGAGTCGCCCTTTGACCCTGCAATCATGCACCTGTCCGGATACGCCAATGCTGGAGATCAGGATCAGGAGGGCAAGGAACAGTGAAGTGACTGGTTTGAACATCGTTTATGTTAGACCACAGGTATTCAAATCTACAATAAATCAGGGAGACATACGAGCGAACGAGTGAGAAACCTGCAGCCCTTTGTACTCATTCTTGACCTTCTTGTTTTGATTACTCGTTCATGACCTGGTCTCCGCATTCACTTCTTTCCTATTTCCTTTCAACAAGGGGCCTTCTGGCTTGTTTCTCCTCCGTATCTTTGCCCCCCTTATGGCCGCTCCAGCAAAAAAGAAGAAACCAGAACCCTTCAGACCCCTGATCACGGACAATGATCCGCATTGGATCCGAATACGCGGTGCTCGGTCCAACAACCTCAAGAATGTGGATCTGGACCTGCCCCGCAATGAGCTGGTGGTCATCACTGGTGTCTCCGGCTCAGGAAAGTCATCCATCACCATGGACACACTCTATGCGGAAGGTCAACGCCGCTATGTCGAAAGCCTGTCCTCCTATGCCCGGCAGTTTCTCATGCGGATGAAAAAGCCGGATGTCGATATGATCCATGGCATCTGTCCGGCCATCGCTCTCGAGCAGAAGGTCTCCGGCGGAAACAACCGCTCGACAGTGGGGTCCCTGACTGAGATCTACGACTTTCTGCGCATGCTTTTTGCCCGGATCGGACACACATTTTCTCCCGTTTCAGGGGAGGAAGTCCACAAGCAGGAAGTCAGCGATGTCATCGATTTCCTCAAAACCCAACCCGAAGACACCCGCGCCGCTATCCTGATCCCACTTCCGGTGAAATATGCGGATCGCACCGTCCAGCAGGAGCTGGATCTCCTCCTGCAAAAGGGATTCACCCGATTGCGAATGGATGATGAACTCGTGCAGATCGAAGACTGGTTGACCGGGCATAAGGCCGACGCCAAAAAGAAACTGGGCAACTGGGAGAAAGCAGCAGATCTGCTGGTCCTCATCGATCGGTTTGTCATTCAACATGAGAATGAAGACAATTGGAAACGGATCGCGGATTCTGCGCTGACAGCGTTCCAGGAGAGTGAGGGTATTTGTCATATTCAGGTCTATGACGGGGAGGAACGCACGTTCAGCAACCGATTTGAAGCAGATGGCCTGACATTTTTGGAACCCAATCCACAGCTCTTCAATTACAACAATTCCTATGGCGCCTGCCCTCGGTGTGAAGGGTATGGCAAGGTGATGGGCATTGATGAGCAGAAGGTCATCCCCGATACCAGCCTCTCGGTGTACGAGGGTGCTGTTGGCTGTTGGCGTGGAGAGGCCGGAGGAGAATGGTTGAAAGCTTGGCTCAAACAGGCCACGCTGATCGACTTCCCTATCCATCGTCCCTATTTTCAGCTCACCAAAGACGAGCGGAAAAGGCTCTGGCAAGGGGTCGGGTCGGCTCCGGGCATCCATGCCTATTTCAAAGCTCTGGAGGAAAAGACCTATAAGATCCAAAACCGGGTGATGCTGGCTCGATACCGGGGACGGACGACCTGCTCGGAGTGCGATGGGGGACGGCTGCGGACAGAAGCAACCTATGTGAAAGTGGCTGGTCGGCATATTATGGATTTGATTGATCTCCCACTAACCGATCTGACCGCCTTCATGAAGGATCTGTCGTTACCTGAATATGACCTGCAGATAGCCAAGCGACTCTTGCTCGAGATCAATATGCGTCTTCAATTCATGCTGGATGTCGGCCTGGGATATCTCACCCTCAACCGCGTGGCGGCTACCCTCTCCGGAGGGGAGACCCAGCGCATCAATCTCACACGTATCCTGGGGAGCAACCTGACCAGCTCTCTCTATATCCTGGATGAGCCGAGCGTGGGTCTCCACCCGAGAGATACGACGCGGTTGATCCGGGTGCTTCGCCAATTGCGTGATCTGGGCAATACCGTCGTCGTGGTTGAACATGAGGAAGAGATCATTCGAGCAGCCGACTACCTGGTAGACATGGGTCCTTTGGCAGGCATTCATGGTGGCTCGGTCGTTTTTGCCGGTCCGTTTGATGAGATCGGGAAAAGGGCTCCCGACAGTCTGACCACTGCCTATCTCAATGGCACCTTGGAAATTCCCACTCCATCCACACGGCGCAAGATCCTGAGCAAAATAGTCCTGTCTGATGCGCGCATGCACAACCTGAAAAACATCTCGGTAGAGGTCCCACTGGATGCTCTCACCGTAGTGACCGGGGTATCGGGTTCCGGGAAGTCAACCCTGGTCAAACAACTCCTCTATCCAGCGGTTCAACAGGCCGTTGAAGTCATGCAGGATGGACGCACCCCCCAGGTGTCTAACCTGACTGGTGATCTCAAACGACTGACGGGCGTCGAAATGATCAATCAATCGCCCATCGGCCGGTCTAGCCGATCCAATCCGGTGACCTATGTCAAAGCCTATGATGCCATCCGGGAATTGATGTCCGATCAATCTCTCTCCGTTATTCGTGGCTACAAACCAAAACACTTCAGCTTCAATGTCGAAGGGGGTCGCTGCGAGACCTGTAAGGGAGAGGGCGAACAAGTGGTGGAAATGCAGTTTCTGGCCGATGTTCGTCTCGAGTGCGAAGACTGCAAGGGACGCCGTTTCAAGCAGGAAGTCCTCGAGGTCCGATATCGGGAGAAAACCATATTCGACATTTTGTCGATGACCATCGAAGAGGCCCTGGATTTCTTTGTGGATCGCAAGGACATCATCCAACGTTTGAAGCCACTGGATGATGTCGGATTGGGATATGTCCAATTAGGGCAGAGCAGCTCCACCCTCTCTGGCGGTGAAGCCCAGCGTGTCAAGCTCGCTTCCTTCCTCGGGCGGGAAAATCAAAGCGAGCACATTTTCTTCATCTTCGATGAACCCACTACGGGACTGCATTTTCATGATATCGGCCGTCTACTCGATGCCCTCCAGGCATTGGTCGAACACGGACACACAGTATTGGTGGTCGAACACAATATGGAGGTCATCAAAACGGCCGACTGGATCATCGATCTGGGCCCCGAGGGCGGAGATGAAGGTGGCCATCTGGTCTACCAGGGACGACCAGAGGAACTGGTGAACGTGAAAGGGTCCTATACGGGAGAATACTTGAAGGAAAAATTAACCTCGAAGAAAAGCATCAAATCCCAAAAAACAAAAAACAAATAAATACGAAATTCCAATTTCCAATGTTCAAAACAGATATCCGTTTCGGACATTGGTATTTCGAATTTGGTCCTTACCTGCCTCACCGACAGGTGAGTTTGAGATGTGTCTTTTGGAGTTTACACTGATATACCCTTCCTGTCAGCCCTGATATGGAAAAGTTGGCCGTTCCATTTTCGTATTAATATGTAATAAATATTTATGTGTTTGTGGCAGAATATGCCACAAACCAGGCTTATCCCGTCCTTAACTTTCCGAAAAGGTATCGTTATGGTTATCGACATTGCTTCAGATACGAGGATACTCATTTATAACGCTTCATTACTTTCAGGATTCATCCTGCTCTATCTGCGTGCTTATTCCGTTGGACTTCGTGCCGGATTCACGAAAGGCCCCTGGTTGGCATCTTTGGCCATTCTGTTTATTGCTCTGGTCACTGGTATGCGCTGGGGTGGAATTCCCATGAGTGATTGGGAACATCTGATGCAGGGCGACCTCACGAATATCCACCCCAGAGGATTTTCTTTGATGGGTGGAATCCTGTTTTTTATTCCTTTTTTTCTGGTATTGCAACGACAGTTTCATTGGCCACTGACTGCTTTAGACCGAATTGCCATCTTCATTCCAATCGTCATAGCCATCGGACGAATCGGTTGTCTGTTTGCCGGATGCTGCTCCGGATCAGCCTGTGCCCTGCCCTGGGGAATAAATTATGGTACCGGCACACCGACCTTGACGGGTCAGATCAATTCTGGAATAGTCGATGCTACATCGACCCTTTCGAATCCAGTCCACCCCTTCTCCGCCTATGTCATATTTCTGAATGGATGGATTGTCATACTGCTGTACCGTTTTCGAAAAAAGTTGCCTCATCCCGGACAGTTGACCTTGTTGACAATTGCCCTGCTTTTTCTTTCCAGGTTCATTCTCGAATTTTTCAGAAGCCCTGATACAAATCATGGATTTGCAATGCCCATCCTGGGATTGAAAGTGTCACAATGGATATTGCTCCTTGCCGGGCTTGTCGCACTTTGGAAAACGATTCATCTTAAACCCAAAACCGATCGAGAGGAATGCACAGATACTTTATCCGCATATCCTTCTGTCTGGATCAGCTTCCTGTCTTTAGGGCTTCTTTTGATTACGTGGACTAAATACAGTAGCCTCGAAATAGTTCTACTGTTCACCATCATTCTCCCGCTCTTCCTTCACCTTGCCCTATCTGCTTTCGCAGGGAAATATACATTTCCCGACCATCTTTTACGCTGGGCTCATCTACCCAGTCTGGCCGCACTGATCATCATCATGCCAACGGATAGCATTCCACTCCACAGATCAACCCCAGACGGAGCAAGTTGGGTACAATTGGGCTTTTCCATAGCGCAATCTCCCTTTGAACAAAGTAAGACTGAAAGATTTACCCAGCCGGATTGTGCCGGAGATAGCATTGTAACACATACCTCCAAGATAAAAGTGGTCAATTATTCTGGTGACCTCGGAGTACATATGCTCCGCGATGACGTGGAGTTTGTATTTGGATGCAACGCCATGTATACGGAAATGACCCGATCAGCCTCATCCACGGGTTTTATCCCGGAAGGGACATATTATTTCAGAAGCATTGGCCCTTATATTCAAGTGGATGGACGGGTGGTGGGGGCATCCATTGGTTGGCAATTCATTGATTCAAATTATCCAGGCGATCCACAATCTGATCTGATACTATATCCTTCCGAACGCCAACATTTATTGCTCCGATTTCGATTAGGACTGCGCCATCGCTTTTTTGTGGAATACAATAAATTTCAGTGGTCCAATTATCCGACGCTTCCTGGCCAGGCACATTCTATTTATGCAGCACATGGATTAAACCGTCTGGATGGAAGCGCCTATATTCGACTAGGTATTCACATCCCGAATGTACTCTACGACAATGTTAGGGTATCCGCAGGAGGACGAATTCCTGTTTTCAATAACACAGCTCTTATTGAGCCAGAAATATTCACGAACAAACATGGTTTTCAATATGCGCTTGGCGTGCGGCTCAATATTGGAAAACAATAAAAGAGAAGCACCAAATCCCAAAAATCAAATAAATTCAAAATTCCAATATGTAATGTTCAAAACAAAAGCCGTTTCGGTCATTGGAATTTGATCATTCGAATTTATTTGTATTTTGTCATTTGGAATTTGGTATTTTCACTTAAATGGATCTGACCATTTTTCTCCTGACTTCCGCATTGGGACACCCAAAAGTTGCCTTTTAATAATATATGGGTTCCTATGAAACAAACGATGTAGTTAACTCAGTTTTTTATGCATGGTTTCCTGCTAAAATCTTGATGTCAGGATTTCATTTCTGGCT
>JAIPBE010000064.1 GCA_021738725.1 Saprospiraceae bacterium
CAGGGAAATATCAATCTCAAAATGCAAATGATCAAACGGTAGGGATGTCCAGATTCACATAGTCTCTTTGTCTCTCAGTCACACCGTCCCTTCGTCACTCCGTCCTCGAAATAACCGACAACTGAAATCCCAAAAAACAAATCCCAGATTCCAGGGAAATATCAATCTAAAAATGCAAATGATCAAAACGATAGGGATGTCCAGATTCACATAGTCTCTTTGTCTCTCAGTCTCACCGTCCCTTCGTCACTCCGTCCTCGAAATAACCGACAACCGACAACTGATAACCGTCAACTGATAACTGATAACTGACAACCGCCTACTCCTTCTCCGCTTTCTTTGCCTGTCGTTTGAAATATCCCCGCAGGAGCCAGTGTGCCTTCAAGGCCTCCATGGTCTCATTAAATCTGTCGGTTCCCTTTTCGATGTTCTGGAGACTTCGATCGATGGAGGAGGTCATGGTTGAATCCCGCAACAGGGCATTCAACGGTCCCCCTCCAGTTTTGAAGTCTTTGTCGATGGATCGGACCGAGGCATCCAGAAGGGTGGTCAGTTTTTCGGCCTGGGCAGAAACATTGCGGATGCGCATGGCGGCTTCACCCAGATCATGGGTGAGGGTAGAGTCCTTGAGCAGGGCGACCACTCCACCCTCAGCCGTAGCGACTTCCCGAACCATGTTCTGCACATCCCCGACCAGTGTATTCGCCCTGGCGGTGGCAGATTGGAGGCTTTTCAATGTATTTTTAACATACTGTGGCAGGTCAGGATCATTCAGGATCTCCCATACGGCAATACTATGATTGATCCTCTGGACGGTTTGCTTGAGGTCTTCGCTCATTTCAGCCACATTGCGATTGGTGATATCCAGGGTCCGCATCATTTCATCCATATCCAACGCTTCCCTGGTGAGAATGCGGTCGCCCATATGAACCGGGGCGCCACCGGGCGGGCCCGCTTTGATATCCACCACTTTATTACCCATCAATCCGTCGGTGCTAATGCTGGCAATGTCATTCTGTTTGAGGAATTGGACCAGTTTGTCATCGATTTTCATGATCACCTGTACGGAAGTGTCGGTTTTGATCTTAATATCCTTCACTGTTCCGATAACAATACCAGAAAAACGGACATTGTTTCCTACCCGCAATCCGCTGACGTTCTTGAAATGGGCTTCCAGGGTAAAATTCTTGCCGAACAGATTCTGGTTTGATCCGATGAAATAGAGCAAGGTGATGATCGCACCCAAGCCGAGAATGACGAAGAGCCCAAGTCGAATATTTCTGGATGTCTGTTTCTCCATGATAGAAAGTTATTGAAAAAAACCTTTTACCGCAGAATCAGGATGCTTTTGGAGGTCTGCATAGGATCCGGAAGCAAAACATCTTCCATCCACGAGCAGGGCCACACGGTTTGCCGTGTATTTGACACATCCCATGTCATGCGAGATAATAATGGATGACGTTTTATAGATCTCCTGCACTTTGAGGATGAGATCGTTGATCTCTCTGGAGGTGATGGGATCCAGACCGGTGGTGGGTTCATCATAGAGCATGATCTCCGGTTTGAGGATCATGGTCCGGGCCAGTGCGATCCGCTTGCGCATGCCCCCGGATAATTCGGATGGCATCATATCGACCGTGTGGGGTAAGCCTACATTGACCAGGGCCTCCATCACCAGGTCGTTGACTTCACTGTGACTTTTATCCCGCCCGTGCCGACGCAGGGGAAATTCGAGATTTTCCCGAACCGTCATGGAATCATACAAGGCGTTACTTTGAAACAGAAAGCCCACCCGGGTCCGCATCTGATCCAGTTGCTCCTTGTTCAGGCCGATGACATTCTTGGCAAGGACCTGAATCTCTCCTTGTTCGGGATGCATTAAACCGATGATGCATTTGATCAGGACGGATTTGCCAGAGCCGGATTTTCCCAGAACTACCAGGTTTTCACCCCGGTAAAGTTCAAGATTGAAATCTTTGAGGACATGGTTGTCCCCGAAGGATTTGTAGAGATGCCTGACTTCAAGGACAACCTCCCGATCGGATATGGTTGGAGGGGTAGTCATGAGCATCAAGTTAGTCCAAGAAGGTCAGTGATCTGCACGGCCAACAGATCGATGATGAACACCATGAGTGAGGCCACGACCACAGCGGAATTGGCTGCCAGGCCGACACCCTCTGTCCCTTTGCTGGAAGTATACCCTTTATAACATCCGATGACTCCGATTGCAAACCCGAAGAAGAAGGTCTTGAAAAAGGCGGGGAGAACATCGCTGAACTCAAGAATTTCGACCACTTGTTGGGTGAACAAGGCCAGTGAAGTGACGTCTCTCATGTTCACTGCCAGATAAGAGCCGTAAAGGGATATGAAATCGGCAAAAATGACCAGGATGGGGACCATCAAGGTGGTTGCCCACACCCGAGTCACCACCAAGTATTTGAATGGATTAGTGCCGGATACTTCCATGGCATCGATCTGTTCGGTCACCTTCATCGAGCCTAGCTCCGCGCCGATACCGGAGCCGATCTTCCCCGCACAGATCAAGGCGATCACTACAGGTCCGATCTCCCGAATGATCGAAATGGCGACCATGGAAGGGATCCAGTCTTCAGCGCCAAATTGGGCCATAGTCGGTCGCGACTGGATGGTCATAACCAGTCCAAGAATGAATCCTGTGATGGCCACCAGCCCGAGGGACCGGTTGCCGATCATAAAACATTGCCGAAAGAACTCCTGGACCTCGAACTTCGGTCTGCCACATTCCTGGAAGAACCGCCAGGTGAACCGGCTGATATCGCCGATCTCTGCCAGAGTTCGTTGGGTTCCAAGTGGGAGTTTCATGTACGCAAGTTACGGGGTTCTGTGGAGGAAGGAGGCAGATGGGGGGTATAATTTTGTTGAATCATTTCATAGATCTGGGTTAAGCTGGGTGCTATGACTTGCAAAGATGTTCTAATATTTCATCAGGGACGATTGTTGATTAGCATCTCAAAATCTATCGATGCAGGAAAAATGGGAATAGACAAACTTTAACGATGTGGGGATTGAATTATAGAAATATTCCATCTATCTTTCGATAAAATAAACTCCCAATGCTCGCCCCTCGCCCCTCGTTTTCGAGTAAGTTTCTTTTAGCTCTCCTAGTTTTATTCGGTTGCTTCACCGTATTCTTGGATTCGGCTACTGGGCAATCGTTCACATGTGATACACCTCCTGTTAATGTTCCTGTTCCACAGGAGGAGTTTTCGTGCAGTCTGATCGAAAATTTCATACCAGCTGCTTCTCAGCCGATCAAAACAATTAGAATGAGCTTTTGGGTCATGCAACGAGAGCCTCCTTTTGATCTTAGCAATTTCGATGAAAATGAGCAATCAGATGTCGATTACCTAAATGCCATATTTGCTAGGTTACAATCCTTGTATACCCAATCAAATGAAATGTGGTGCGATGGTGGTTCTAGTGGATATCTGAATCCAACAGATACTAGAATTCGATTTCAATTGGAGGGACCAATACATTTTATTCAAGATGAACAAGGATGGACAAATGGGACAGGATCAAACGGAAATTCATATAGTTTTGAACATCATTCAGAATGCCCGGATGAGATCCTGCATGTCTATTTTTGCGAATCAGCTACAAATATTAGTGGAATAGCACCTTCATTCAATGGGACGCCATATATTGTTTTGTATGACTTGTATAATGACTACTTCCAGAATGGATTGAGCTCATATGCTCACGGAAATCTAATTAGGACATGAAGTTGGGCATCATCTTGGACTAAACCACTCCTGGAATGACTATCAAATATACGCTGATATGTGTCAGGATCCTCTACAATCACAGGCCTTCTGCGAGCCAGGTGTAGATGCACACTGTACTAATAATATGATGTCATATTCCATTTATACAGATTTTATTTCACCTCTGCAGATGGCCCGAATGCATCATTCTCTTGCCACCAGGTCCAGCATTAATAAATTTGTTGTTCATGATCTGGATCCCAATGAGAATATCACCATAGATGTACCTACAATTTGGGAGGAACCTAAATTCATTTGGGGAGATGTCATTATTGAGCCAGACGCCGAGTTGACTATCCAATGTAAGGTGACCATGCCTCCAGGTGGAAGAATTATTGTAAAAAGGGGAGCAAGGTTGATCCTTGATGAAGGTTGGGTGACTTCTTCCGGTCCAGCCAGTTATGATTGCGGTGAGGGTCCGATATATGATCGTTGGGAAGGGATTGAAGTTTGGGGGAATCCTGCAGTATCCGCTACACCGGCCATGTTGGACCCAAGTTACAATCTTCAGACTGATGATCCGGGTGTAGTCATCATTATGAATGGCGGTATTGTTGAAAGGGCAGAACGAGGTGTGTATGGCCAAATGAGAGGAAATACATGGGCTGTTCAACAACAGCATTTTGGTGGTTTGATATCGGTAAATGATGGTGAATTTAGAGATTGCCGAAAAGCAGTCGAATATATTTCTTCTTCTCCTTTATCTATACCATCAACATTTGCTAATTGCTTAATTGGCCAGAACTATCTCGGTAGTACAGTTTCAAATGATCTGTATACGTTTGAAGGAGTGACATCCTGGCAAGTAAGTGGCTTGACCTTTACGGATAATTGCCAATTCAGAAACTTGGAACGTGCTATTACACTTGGCAATGCTGGCGCAACTATCCAGAAATGCACCTTTCAACTTTGCAAATATGGGATTTACACCTTCATGCCATGGGCAAATTTCAACAAAGTAATTAGAATTGGTGGCACAGCGGAGCAAGTAAATTTATTCAAATATTGCCGTTATGCCATCCTATCGCAGACAACTGGGAGGGTGCTGGTGGAAAACAATGTATTTGAGGACTGTACTGATGGATTTATTTCAGAAAGTACCAGCTGGTTTAATGTCTTTGAAAATACTTTCCTGAATAAGGGTGGCGATCCAACTGCAACACTAAATTCTGGTGTCGCGGGGATCAATACTGGTGGGATTCAGAATTATATCCGCTGTAATACGTATCAGAATAGCCCAGGCAAAAAACCTATAAAACAAGGAGTCTATTTAGGAGGGTATAATGGGGGATCCTATTTTGATGGGAATAATTTCTCCTGTCAGAATGATGTTTATGTTGTTGATCAAGGTAATATTGGTGTTTTACCCCACCAAAAATGGAATGATGCTCAAAATTTTAACCAATTTTCTCCTTTTTCTATGCCAAATCACCTTTGGGAAATTTTCACTCCTGACCCAACCCTGAATAAAACTGTTCAATTTAAGTACTTTCCACCAACCACTAACTGTAATTCTAACCTTGTGCCCAGGCGGCCAATATCAGGTACCTGTTATGATCCTTCCTACTCCTTTCCATTTAATTTTGAAAATGTGAGTGATGAAGTTACTCCCGGAGATTGTTCGACGTTTGGTCCCAGAATTGAGATAGAAATATCCGGGTGTGGCACGGTTTCAGAATGTTTGGATTCATTCAATACTCGCCTGGGTATCCTGAATGGTTACCTGGTCCCAGGATCTTCCTCCTTGTTACTCGACCAGGTAGAAACTGCTCCGACGGGTAGTGCCACTTTACAAAATCTTCTTGCAGCAAGTCCATTTCTTTCTGAAGATGTATTGGCAACAGTTAGTGTTTCCCAGATGATGGAGGCGGATAAGCTTAACATTATCACCAGTAATTTGCCCATGTCTCTCTTTATCAGGTCAGTTTTAGGCGGAGAGCTAAGCACAAGTAATTTGTCTCTTGTAGATAGTTTGAATGCTTTGTCGGGACCAAGTCAGCGAGATCAGGCGATTCAAGAGCGATTGTATTGGGAAGGGATCAAGCTGACCTGGATGCATACCGTATTGGACTCCTTGATGTCGATTGATGATTATGTCAATGCAGAAGCATTGCTGTTAATGGACACTTCGCGAGCGGCTCGCGAGTGGTTAGCTGCTTTATATATTGATCAACAGGATTGGACTGGTCTTTCTGACTATCTACAGAATTATCCAAATGTAGATCAGGATGATATGGACTACCATGACGTCCTGAATATCGGCATGGAATTTTTAACCCAAAGCCCAGGATGGTATCCAACTGCTTATGATTCAACTTCACTTTA
The DNA here is from genome assembly GCA_021738725.1 of Saprospiraceae bacterium. GTDB lineage: Bacteria > Bacteroidota > Bacteroidia > Chitinophagales > Saprospiraceae > JAGNXB01. The sequence continues at coordinate 6,132 of JAIPBE010000064.1, forward strand.
TGATATTGCCCTTGGTTATTCAGCCTCTTCTGGTTATGCAAAATCACTTCTGCATCAGATCTATGACGTGATTATCGATCCAGAATTTATTGAATATCCTGATTCTGCAACCATTCAGGATAGCGGAGTATTAAGGAGTGATCATGACATTGATTCAAAACCTGCATTTCAGGTGGTACCTAACCCATCGAATGGTCAATTTCAACTGATTGCTAATGTAAGCTCATTGAATTATCAAATAGATGTCAAGGTATACAATTCCTTTGGTCAGGAAGTCTATCGACAACTGGATGTATTAACTTGTAGCTGGTTAGATTTATCTAATCAGGCTGGAGGAGTGTATTATTTGCTCATTGACGGTAATGAGTTTGGCTTGAAGTGGCTGAAATTGATCAAAGAATGACTGAATGGCTAAAATATCAGAAATCAAATTTTAACTTGTTGGGTAAATTTGGATTCATAAATTCAATTGGATTATTTCTTTTGATTTTATTGAATCCCCTTTATTTAGCTGGTCAATGTGGTCAGTATGTCATATATGAATTGGAAAAAACAGGTGAACGATATCAGCCCTTCCGAATTCAAGAGGGTGAGGGTGGTTACTATTGGAATCTATTTGGAGAGCATATGAATTATCCGCATACACAAAACCGGATTATCAAGATTGATACTGATTTGAATCTTCTTTGGGAGACTACATTAAAAGATGTGCCTGGTTCCTTATCTGGATCATTGTTGTACTTTCCTGGTGATGTACTTCTTTTTAAAGAAAAGGGATTTGTTTTATCTGGATCGAGAGACAGTCTTACCCAACTGCGTGGATTTCTTGTTAATGAGGTCAATCTGGCAAATGGTCAAATTGATACCACCTATAAATTTGATTTCAATGTCGGTACAGAAGATATATATAACAGTATCTATGGTGGTATACTTGTCCCAGACAGCAGTGGATATTTATTTTCCGGATTTTATCAGATCGATACAAATTATCTCCTGGTGATGAAGGCTGACTTCTCGGGAGCTGTCCAATGGTTCAAGACATATCCAATTTCAACTTTCGGTAAATTGTTTAGTAAAAAACCGATGATCACCTTGCCCAAAGGGGATTATTTGATGCTGGTGACATTTGGTTCTTTAGCCCAGCAATTTGATTATTTGGTGCGTTTGGATAGTGCTGGTCAATTGCTGAGTAAAACCTCAGGCCCTTTTGTAGAGGAAGGAGTGGATATCGCTCTTCATCCTAATGGTAATATTGTCTATTTCAGTAAACCACCGCATGCTATACCCACTACGGATACAACTGGCCTGCGGCTTAGTATGCTCACACCGGATCTAGATATCCTATGGACTAGATCCTATTACACATTTGAGTATCCCTATAATTTGGCATATGGGGCGGGATTTGGACATAACCTGTCTATCGCACCAGACGGACGGATTCTGATGGTGGGTGAAAGTGGCTCTACGATGCACCTGATTTGTTATTCGCCAGATGGGGATCTGTTGTGGACTCGTGTAGTGTATCTCTTACCTGAGTCCGGCCCAAAGGGCATACCTATTCTAACAGATTTTGGAGATGCCATTTGGACCTCCGATGGCTGTATCCTGGCCTCTGGAGTGTATCATTGGGGGTTTGAATATCAACACCGTCCCTTCCTTTTAAAATTAGACTCCCTTGGGTGCTTGGAGCCAGGTTGTGATGAAAATATTATTCTGAATACCAATCAACCATCAGTCGCCCTCGAAGAGGATTGTTGGAAGGTGTATCCCAATCCATTCCAGAGACCTATCCACCTGACTTTGGACCCGACTTGCCCCTTGGCGGCAGTGATCAACCAAATTGTAGTGACGGATATTCTGGGTAGGGAGGTATATCGCCAATCGATTTCTTCGACTGGCAGTGATCTTGAAATTTACCTTCCTTCACTGGCTACAGGGATGTTGATCCTGCGCCTTCAAGCTGGGCCAGTGATACTGGGTCAACGCTCTATCCTTCGGTTGGAGTGATGATTTTGATCGAGCCGTGATATTCCTCACTTACTGAATGACCAGGTAGCTAACTTCTTATTTAATTCGAATTTTTGTGGATTATTACCTGTTCCGCAGGAGCTCAAATAATTCAATATTGATAGTTTAATTCCCGGTCCCAAGTTTTACCTTTTGCAATAGGCATCCTTTACCTTTATGTATAGAAATTTGCCATTTCTATACATATGCGATCGGGTATGTATAGAAAAGCAGTACTTTTTGTTCATTCTGTGGTGCAGGATGCTGTTTCAACGCTTTCTTCTTCCAGTGAGACGACTTTGGATGGAGGTTGTCGACCACACAGCCCGGGATCAAAAATTCCCATGCTTCAATATCGACCAGATCAGTCGGAGGGCCAGAAGCCCCGAGATCACAAAACCACCAAAACCAAGAGCGGAGATGCCATAGATATAGGGTGGGATATGCGCGATGACCAATAGTGATGATCCCAGGATCAAAGCCGCGACCAGTATGGCAAAAGCCAGGCGGTTGGACACTTGGTCCATCTCACGATAGAAGGGATCCAATCCGGTATGTTCGAATTCAATATGCAGTCTTCCCTGCCGGACCTTTCGCATCACTTCCATGATGTCTTCCGGCATGGCGGACAGCAATCGAACAATATCTCCGGCAGCTCTCATGGCCTGGCGGCCCAGTTTGGCCGGGTGGTACTTCCGGGCCAGGAGTCTTCGGACGAAAGGGGTAATATTTTCAATGATATTGTAGCTGGGATCGAGCTTGAGACCCACGCCTTCGATAATGACCAATGCTTTGATGAGCAACAGCATATTGGGCGGGATCCGGATCTTGTAGTTGAAGAACAGTCTGTTGACTGCAGCCATGACTTCCGTTCCCTCAATGTTCTCCAGGGTCATGGTGGTGTATTCTGTCAGAAATTCCTCCAGATCGTATTCGAGTTCCTTGTCCTTGTCGTCGGGTAGTTTTTCGATCTTGCCAAACTTCAGGAGCGCACGTTTAAGACCGGTAATATCCCGATCCGCGATCGATAGCAGCAAGTTGGCCATCAACACCTTGTCATGTTCCAGCACGACACCCATCATACCAAAGTCGACAAAGCAAACCCGTTTGTCTGGCAGGATGAAGATGTTTCCCGGATGCGGATCTGCATGAAAAAATCCATGATCAAAGACCTGCTCAAAATAGAGGCTGATCCCTTTCAGGGCCAACTCCGGACCGGTCATGTCGAGGGCATTCAATGCCGGCAGGTCGGTGATTTTGTATCCGCGGATAAATTCCAGGCAAATGACCCGATCGGTGGAGTATTCAGGAAAAAAAGAAGGAACGTAGATATTCGGATTGTCCAGGAAATTCTTTCTGAACCGGACCAGGTTGGATGCTTCATGTCGAAAGTGCAATTCTTTTCGAATGCTGTCTTCGAACATGGTGACCAGCTCCAGGGGCTGAAAAGAATTGTATTGGGGAAAGTAGGATTCCAGCAGGTTGGCCAGCTGCCGAAGGATCTGGATATCCAGTTGGATGATCTCCTTGATGCCCGGTCGCTGGATCTTGAAGACCACTTCCCGACCATTGGCCAAGCGTCCGTAGTGGACCTGAGCCATAGAGGCGGAGGCAATTGGTTTGTAGTCGAATTCCTGAAAGAGTTCTTCGGGAGGTTTGCCAAATTCTCCGATAAAGATCTGACGGATATCTTTCGAATCGACGGTTGGTGCATTATCCTGGAAATTCTCCAGTTCGTTCAGCAGTTCCTCGGGTAGGAGGTCCGGTCGGTTGCTGGCGATCTGAGCGAATTTAATATAGGTGGTTCCCAACTCTTCGCATACCATGCGCATGCGTTCATATCGGGTGTATTCAAATATGGATTTACCTTGAACATGCGGCACCCATCGCTCGGATTTTGGAATGAATCGTTTGAAAGGAGGATGGGCTATAATGTCCGCAAACCCGTATTTCATCAACACACCGATCACCTTTTCATATCTACTGATCAGCGAGGGCGATTTGGATTCCTTCACCTGAAGGGGTGTAAATATGGAGGCTTCCTCTACTTCATCACGAAGCCCGTCACCGTCTTTTGGCGGTGGCGGGCGGTTGATGTTGCCTTCTTCTGATTGATCAGTGAGTTCGATAGGTCGGTCAGGCAAAGAGGTCATGGAATGCTTTTTTCATCCGGTCGAAGGAGTCGCCTACTTCTTTTTTGAATGCGGTGATCTTTTCATCAGCCGGCAGTTTTTCCTTGAAGTCGTGCTGGAACTCCTGGACTTTCTTTTTCAGAATATCCATCCGGTCGTCCAGAGATTGCGGGTGTTCATCGTGGAATTCACGATGGGGATTGTCCCGCTGATTCTGGAATCGGTCAATCGCATCCGCAAAGATGTTGCTGAATTCCTCCCCGGTATCCTTCAACTCCTTGCGTAGGTCCGAAATCCGAAGTTCGAGATTGGGTTTCTGTTTGTTCCACACCTTGTCGATATCGTGTTCTACCTTATCCATCGTACCATCCATAGCATCTACAGCTTTGACGATGCGATCCCAAGTGTCCTGGAACTTTTTCTGATCTTCATGGAGGAGGTTTTTTTCTTCATGGAAGAACCGGCGCATGTCTTTCATATCACGCATCCAAAGTTCCTGGAAATCCTTCCGACCCAGGGCCATCTGGACTTCGAGTTCTTCGAAGAAGGCCTGCATTTTCTCCATCCGGGTCAGGTCTTTTTGGACTGGAGGGTCTTTGAGTTGTGTGTTCATGATGATGAGGTTTTAGTAGACAACCAATGTCACTGGTTATACCCGCATTTCCAATGATACGTGTCATGGATGATCATGATGGGACAGCGCGAAAATGAAGTGGTTTGAAGATTGTTTTCGTCGCGGTAGACTGAGAGATCTTTCTCTGGATCCTCATGGTGAACAGGATTCGATTTACTACCCCAGTGGAGCTTGTTTTGAAGCTCGATTGAGCAGTTTCCATCATGGTCACACCTCTGCGATCTGGTTTCATGAAAAGTGAGCACTTTCAGCAGGGTCTATACAATATTAAGGGTAAAATGGGGTCGAATGTTCATCCACCCGCTGTTCGGTTTTCACAAATTCGGTGGTCGGTTTTCGCAGAGCAGGTTGGAATTCCTCATAACCTCATATTCTCCATCCTTTGGACGTGGAATAGAGATTACGCCCCTTCAGGGCTTGGGGAAGACAACATCCAGGGTCGTTGGGCGATGCCCAACGCTGGAGTATCTTCCCCCCTTCAGGGCTGATTAGTACTCTCTGTGATTTCACTATTGGGCACTTCTATTAACCTCCGAAATAGACCAAGACCAAAGAAGACCAAGCGAGGCCTGCCTGCCGCCAGGCAGGCGAGGCGTTTCGACCGCGTGCCGCCATAGCTTCAGCGGTGGCGCAAGGAGAATAACCATAGCTATGTGATCCTTAGAGCCAGACATCCGCCATCGGGCGGATCGTCAGGCCTGAGAAACAATCCCGAGTACTCGGGACGAAGGTCTTATTTGGTAAGAATATCAAAGATTTTCGTTTGGTCTTTGAGTGGGGTTGATAGAGGTGCCCTATTCGTTATTCGCAAAGCAGGGTGGAATGAATGGGACCCAAATACCGCCCCGCCCTGGCGAGCGCGCATTCATTATTTCATACCCGTACAGTTCGAAATAACGTCATATCGAAATCCTGACTGCCGCAGGCAGTAACCCAATTAACTACCTCATCCACTCATAACCTCCTCCACTCCCCACCTTTATTACAGTCTCTCCAGGTCCTTCCGGGTGAGTGCACTGTCAGCATCGCCGGTATTGAGGGTGGTGCCGGGTTCGAAGAGGAGGATGGAGACTTCCTGAGGAGCGACAGGGCGATGTTCGACACCGTGGGGGACGATCAGGAATTCGCCTTCGTTCAGCTCGATATTCCGGTCGCGGAACTGCATAGTCAACGTTCCGGCGATCACGAGAAAGAGTTCATCCTCCACATCGTGCTTGTGCCAGACGAACTCCCCTTTGAGCTTGGCCAGTTTGACATGCTGACCATTCAGTTCACCCACGATCCGCGGGTGCCAATGGTCGTGGAAGAGGGTGAGTTTTTCACTGATATTGACCTTATTCATAGTACTGAAGTTGAAAAAGGGATATTGACCGGTTAAGATAGGGGATGGGGTTGGTCAATGATATAATGCAGGCGATTCCTGGTTCCTGCGTTCCAGGTTCCTGGCTGGCTGAGCATGACCTTCACAAGAACGCAATCATGAAATCACGCTCCTGCCACCCAATACCCAATACATGCTACGCATTGTGAGTCTGCTCCAGGCGATTCCTGGTTCCTGCGTTCCTGGCTCCTGGTTGGCGACCGGACTTTCGAAATAACACAATAACGCAATCACGAAATCACGCTCCCGCTACCCAATACCCAACACCCAATACCTGTGCTACGCATTGAGCGTCTGCTCCGGGCAATTTCTGGTTCCTGCGTTCCTGGTTCCTCATTTCTCATTCCTGATTTCTCATTCCTGGTTCCTCGGTCCTCGGTCCTCACTCCTCATTCCTGATTTCTCATTCCTCATTCCTCATTCCTCATTTCTGCGTTCCTGTTTCCTGGTTGGCTGGACCGGACTTTCGAAATAACCCAAATCGCCATCACTAAATAACACCTTCAACCCAGATGATTCGTATGTTTCACGGATAAGATGTCTTGTAGTTTACGGAAAAAAAACCGACCTTTGCATCGGATTTTAAGTCAGGTGGCAGAAGTCATCTCTTCTACTTTGTTGTAGTTTTTTGATCATCAACAGGTTAGAAGAGATTTTTGACCGTATGGCATCTGTTTTCTTTGCTCTTTCGGCAAACTAAAACCCCTTGGATAGCGCCCTTTGTCGGGACAATTCGTCCAGGCGAAACGGTTTTGATCACCTTATGGCAGTGCCAAAAGGTCTGAATGAGTGACGAAAACACTGAAATATTCTTCCACCAGATGAGGTGGTGTCTGGTTTACGAGACGATGAAATCCGATATGATCGTTCAACTAATATAATTGAATTATATGCTTGTTATTGAAGTTAAAGACAGCGAACAACTCAGTAATGCGCTCAAGCGCCTTCGCCGTAAAGTGCGTGACACCAAGCTCATTCAGGAGCTCCGTCGCCGGAAGCATTTCACCAAGCCTTCTATCACGCGTCGTACAGAGATGCTGAAGGCTGTGTATATCGAGCGTAAGAACGCTTAATATTCTGGTGTTTCCCGGTTTTGTCGGGACAGAATGGCCGTCGATTTAAGCGGCCTTCGCTTCTTCATTTGCCTCAACCATAGCACCCCGCCACCGCTTGGTGGTCGATGGGATTGCAGTACCTGACTGATCGTCCCTTCAGGTCCATTTGCCACACTAGCCTGTTGAGGGCCAGGTTGTTTATCCAAAAGATCGTACGCCATGTTCCCCTGAAAAGGTGATATGGCGTCTCTCCGATCCACAGAGATGGATCGGATCAAGTTGATTTGGTATTGAAATCCCGGCCACATTGAACTCATAGGCTCCTGAATCCGTTATAGTTGTGGAAAGATATTGATCAAAAAACTGGAACCAAATGAACGACGACAAGAAAGTTTACCTACGCAAAGCCCTTGATTGGGTGGAAAAACGTGATTTTCAGGAGGTCCGGTCTGTGTTTGAAGGCTATGAAGCCCCGATGACATTTACCTCCTCTACATCCCAATTGGAGGTCCAACCAGATATCACCGCGTTGAAAGGCGGTACAAGCAAGAGTTATATTGAGGTGGCCATGAAAAGTGACACCCCTCAGGATACCGTGACCCGATGGAAGCTACTTAGTACGCTAGCATCCATGAAGAACGGGCAATTGTTCCTGCTCATCCCCCGCGGACATAAAGCATTTGCGGCAGGAATCGTGGAAACACATGGCGTTCAAGCCAAGATGATTTCCATCTAAGCCTACGAAACCTATTTTTTCGAAGTCAGAAGTCTTCACATCTGAAGACTTCTGATGGTATTTATTGAATTACACCCCAATGGAAACAACCACCATCACCAATCTGATCATCCACGCGCACTCTCCACAGATGCAGCCCACTACAGAGGAGTTTAATGCCATCAGTTCCTTTCTTTTTCAATCTCTAGAACAATACGGCGACCCACTGGATCATATCCAGAAGGCCATGCGTTATGCACTCGACATGAATGACGTACCCGGTCAGGGTGGCCTGGTGTTAAGTGCCCTGGACGAGGAGGGTAATATCTATGGAGCCGTTGTGATTAACGCCACGGGAATGTCAGAATATATTCCGGAGAATATTCTGGTCTATATAGCTGTCAATCCGGAAACACGCGGGATGGGTCTGGGCAAACGCCTGATGCAAACGGCTATTGAGACTGTTCATGGAGGAATTGCCCTGCATGTTGAGCCGGATAATCCAGCTCGTCAATTGTATGAAAACCTGGGTTTTACCAACAAATATCTGGAGATGCGGTATCAGGTGTGAAGGCGCATCCCTGTCCATTGAAAGAACAGTATTCTTCATGATCGGCTCAAAGATGAATGGAGCGGTCATCACCAACAAGCCAGTCAGCTGGCTCCATAATGCAAGTGAAGTATGGGATTTTTAGATGGCGCGATCATCCTGGTTTACCTCCTGGCCATGGTCGGAATTGGCGCCTATTTTTATCGAAAGAACAAGGATCACGATGACTACTATGCGGGTGGTCGGGATATGAACAGTTGGCATATTGGACTTTCCGTTGTGGCTACCGATGTGGGTGGAGGCTTTTCCATTGGATTGGGTGGCCTGGGATTCATGATGGGTATCAGCGGTTCATGGATGTTGTTTACGGGACTGATCGGTGCCTGGTTGAGTGCCGTTCTTTTAATTCCCAGAGTGTATGAGAAGGCACGCCTGAACCGATGGCTCACCCTATCCCAATTCCTGGGAGATAGTTATGGAGCACGAGTTGCTTTACTTGCCGGCGTGATCTCTGCTATTGGATATATCGGGTTTACGAGTTCTCAGATCCTGGCCGGAGCGAAGTTGGCCTCTGCCACATTCCTGGATCTGGATCGCATGGATGCCCTCCTGATCATGGGGGCTATCGCTGTAATCTATACGGTGATTGGTGGATTGAAGGCCGTGATTTATACCGACACGGTCCAGTGGGCCATCCTCATGATCGGTTTGATCTTCATTGGCATTCCTCTGGGGTACACTGCAATAGGCGGCATCTCCGCACTTCGGGCCTCTCTTGGTCCTGAATATCTTTCCTTGACACATATCTCTCTCGTACAACTGATCAACTGGTTTGTCACCATCGTCCCCATCTGGTTTGTCGGAATGACCCTGTATCAGCGCATTTATGCTGCCCGTGATGAACAGACGGCCAAGCGTGCCTGGTTTAAGGCAGGCCTGTTCGAATATCCGGTGATGGCCTTTATGGGCGTCCTCCTGGGTTTGTTTGCCCGGGTGGCTGCTGAACAGGGCTTGTTTGCCTATGCCGGATATCCGGGTCCGGAGACAATGGACCCGGAAATGGGACTGCCCCTCTTCCTGAGGACCGTTCTTCCGACAGGTTTGATGGGATTGATGCTGGCTGCCTACTTCTCGGCGATCATGTCCACAGCTGATAGTTGTCTGATGGCCGCATCCGGGAATATCGTCATCGATATTTTCGGTCGGAAGAAAACACAGGCAGAACATCATGCCACCAAGCTGGGGTTGTCGCAAATCATTACCTTGATCGTCGGTGCGCTGGCGATAGCGCTGGCAGCGGGCATGCAAAATGTCCTGGAGTTGATGTTGATGTCTTATGCATTTATGGTGTCCGGATTGCTGGTCCCTGTGCTGGGCGCCCTCTTTACGAAAAGTCCCTCACCGCAGGCGGCATTTTGGGCCATGATCGGTGGAGGAACGACGACTTTGACTATGCAGATCGCAGGGATGACCCTCCCCGGGGGGTTGGATCCCAATCTGGCAGGTATTACTGTTTCGGCCATCCTCTTTATGATCATCCAAAAGACGATCTCCGGACCTCGATTAAAGACAACCTGATGCAGGACACCCTCCACCATATCCGACAAACCCTTCATCAAAATCCCGATCTCTCGGGTGATGAGCGATCGACAGCAGACAGGATCTCGGATTGGTTGAAGCCGACAAAGCCCGATATCATTCATCGCCATATCGGCGGAAATGGCATATTGGCCATCTATGGGCAAGAAGATGATCCCTTGATCCTCTTTCGTGCAGAATTGGATGCCCTACCTATTCAGGAAGAGAATAACCTGACCTATACCTCAGCTATTCCCGGCCAAGCGCATTTGTGTGGCCATGATGGTCATATGACCATTTTGATGGGACTTGCTTATCGCTGGCAAGAAAATCCGCTAAATGGTGTTCGTTTGGGATTGCTTTTTCAACCTGCTGAAGAGACCGGTCAGGGCGCTGCATTCATGTTAGCAGACCCGGTCATCGCGGGTCTGAACCCCTTTCGCATCTTTGCCTATCACAATATCCCCGGGGCGCCCCTCGGTCAGGTGCTCATCAAAAAAGGGCCGATGACCTCGGCGGTACATTCGACAATCTTCAGATTTTCAGGACGTTCTTCGCATGCCGCTGAACCTCAATTGGCCCACAGTCCCAACCGGGTCATCGCGCAATTGCTGCTGGCAGCAGCATCCATGACCCGACAAGACCGTACGGATCCGGATTTTACAGTGGTCACACCAGTACATACTCGGATCGGTGGCCTGGCATATGGGACCACTCCCGGACAGGGAGAGATCCATTTTACTCTACGAGCCGCTGACGATATCCGACTGGCGACACTCCAAACCCTGTTGACGGCGTATGCCTCAAAATTGGCGAAGGAGGATCACCTGGAGTTGAGCCATGAGATCCTGGAGCCATTTCCAGCTTCGATCAATCACCCGGGTTCCGTCAAACAGGTAGAAATTGCAGCACAAGCCGTAGGCTGTGATCTGGAACTGTTGAAAGCGCCCTATGGATGGGGAGAAGATATGGGTCATTTCCTGTCTGCCTGGCCAGGCGCACTGATCGGACTGGGATCCGGCGTCGATCAACCACCTTTGCATCACCCTTCCTTCGATTTTCCGGATGCGCTGATCCAGCCGGGAGTGGATCTCTTCTTCCATCTCCTTATGCAAGTCCAACCCTGATGAGCAACATCCAGCATACCACTTCATTTATTGAACTATCCCAATCTGCTCTGGCTGTCAACCTGGCGTTCATTCGATCTCGCCTGACGACCGGGGCGACGTTTTATTCCGTGGTGAAGGGCAATGCTTATGGTCATGGTATTCGGGAATTTGTGACCATGTCCAAGGCATGTGGAGTCGACCATTTTGCGGTATTCAGTGCGGATGAGGCCTGGCATGTCGCGCAGGTTCCCGGGAAGAAGCCCGCCATCATGATTATGGGGATGCTGGATGATGCTCAGTTGACATGGGCGATCGAGGAGGGCTACAGCTATTTTGTCTTCAACAGGGAGCGTTTGGAAAAGTCTCTGGCGATGGCACTCCGGATCGGAAGGCCAGCACATATCCATCTTGAAATCGAAACCGGCATGAACCGCACGGGCCTGGATGATCAAACCCTGGACCTGGCTCTGAGCCTACTCGATCAATATCCCGAAGCATTGAAATGGGACGGGATCTGTACCCATCTTGCCGGTGCAGAAAGTATTGGCAATTATGTGCGGATCAAAAAACAGCATATCCACTTTCAGAAGAAGGTGAAATACGCTTTGCAAGCCTGTGATCAGAAGCCGGCTGCCATTCATGAAGCTTGCTCGGCAGCGATGTTGCGCTATCCGAAAACCCACTGGGACCTGGTTCGGATCGGCATTCTGCAATATGGTTTTTTCCCGAGCAGAGAGACCTTCATCGAGTATGTGGCCCTGTCCAAAGAACCGATCGAAGATCCACTGAGACGTATTATTAGTTGGAAGAGTCGGGTGATGGATACCAAGATGGTGCCTGCCGGACAATTCGTCGGATACGGAACTTCTTATCTGGCAAATGCGGCCATTCGGGTTGCCCAGATCCCGGTGGGATATAGTCATGGATACAGCCGAAATTTGAGCAATCACGGACGCGTGTTGATCCGAGGTCACCGGGTGAATGTCATCGGTATGGTGAATATGAACATGATCCAGGTGGATGTTTCAGAAATTCCAGAGATATTTGTGGGAGACGAGGTCGTCCTGATTGGACGGCAAGGAGAGCAGGAAATATCTGTTTCCTCCTTCAGTGAATACTCCGATCAGATCAACTACGAATTACTCACGCGCTTGCCACAGGCCATCGAGCGCCGTATTATGACCCAATAACCTATGGCATATATAGAACTGAATCGACAGAAACTACGTCATAATTATCAGGTCCTGGACGAGATCTTCCGAAAGGAAGACCGGACATGGGCAGTTGTCACCAAGATTCTTTGTGGCCATCCGGAATATCTGAAAGAAGTATTGGACCTGGGCGTAGAAGAAGTGTGTGACAGCCGGATCAGTAACCTGAAAATGGTGAAAAAGCTGCGTCCGGATGTGCAGACTGTGTATATCAAGCCTCCTGCAAAGCGTCTGGTGGAGAAGATCATTCGATACGCGGATGTCACCTTCAATTCGGAGACGGAGACGATCCGCATGCTGTCCGATGAGGCTGTCCGGCAGGGAAAGACACACAAGATCACCATTATGATCGAGCTGGGAGATCTTCGGGAGGGGATCATGGGGGAGAACTTGTTGGGTTTTTACGAGCAAGTCTTTGAATTGCCCAATATCAAAGTGGTGGCCATTGGCACCAATCTGAACTGCCTGCACGGCGTGATGCCTTCGGAAGACAAGTTGATCCAGCTATCCTTATACAAGCAGTTGGTCGAAACCAAGTTCAATCAGTCTATTCCATATATTACCGGTGGCACTTCAGTTGTGTTGCCGCTGCTCAGGCAACATCGGGTACCCAAGGCCATCAACCATTTCCGGATCGGGGAAGCGCTGTTTTTTGGAAATGATCTGTTCACTGGAGGTCCTGTTCCAGATATGGAACAGCAGGTCTTCAAATTCTATAGTGAGATCATCGAGATCACGGAAAAACCAATTGTTCCAACCGGAATGTTGGCGGAGAATCCCTCAGGTGATACCTTTGAGATCGAGCCGGAGGATTATGGCAAGACCAGTTGTCGGGCGATCATCGATGTCGGACTGTTGGATATTCCCTCTCAGTACCTGGTACCGATCGATCCAAATCTGGAGATCATCAATGCCAGTTCCGATATGCTGATCATCGATCTGGGAGAGAATAAGGGGGACTATAAAGTGGGGAATCTGATCGAGTTTGATCTGGTGTATATGGGTGCTTTGGCCCTGTTGAATTCCAAGTATATTGACAAAAAAATCGTGTAACGAACGAAATACAGAATTATGGCAAATTTGCTGCAATGGTTTAAAAATCTGTTTGGATCCTCTTCAGTTCCCAAGGGGAGCCAGGCCGGACTATCCGGCGATATCAAGACGGGGACGATCACATTTTTCAATTGGACCAAAGGATATGGTTTCATTGAATCTCCAGGCATCGAGGGCCGGATCTTCCTCCATCGGACCAAAGTAAAAGGGCGCGCGAAGATCGGTGATGAGGTTCGATTTGAATTGGGAAAGAACAATAAAGGTTTGTTTGCCAAACGGGCAGAACTCATCTAGGTATCGGTACACCAGATCAACCGGGCCTTACAGCCAATCTCTCCGAACAGAAATGCGAGCTGTTCCCATTTTCTGGATACCCGTAAGGCCTCTTCGAAGGGAATACCCAGGATCAGCAAGCTCTCTTCCGGTGTCCAGTCGTTGCTGTCTGGAATCCCTCGTCCGGGGAATGTCTCCCATTCCTGAAGATCCTGCCTCATTAGGATTTGACGGTGGATGTTTTCTGCTTCGGATAACTGAATGGATCCTGGATTCCAGGCGGTAAGGTAGGCCCAGGACCTGCATGACCGATGGCGCAACAGGTGGTCCAGATCTACGTGCAGCTGCCCGATTTTGATTTCCAGTTCAGGATGATCCACGGTATAAATGGTTGCCAGAAAGGCTCCTGACATGGGGTGTTCATGTCCTGCAAGACGTGTCAAATGACGCTTCGAATCTTTTTTTCCTGATCGGTCCAAATCCTGATGATGTGTCATGTCTAGGGTCTGATGACGATGAAACCCCCTTGTTTATTCTTGTAAATAATTGGCTATCAATCGCTTGTATAACATGCGACAATATTGATAAACGATGCGACCAGACTGATAATGTCTAACCTCGTCATCACTTCATTTTTGTGTTCGACTGTGATCAACCTCATTCACCCTAATCGACACAACAATGAAAAAGGTATTAAAATTTTTAGGCATTTTAGTCGGTGTTCTTCTGTTCATCCTTATTGCTATTGCCGCCTGGATTCAATTCGGTTCACAATCTACGTATGAACCACAGGCGGTGGCTTTTGCGCAGACTACGGACAGTTTGACATTAGCCAATGGGCGAAAGATCGTCGAAAATGTTTGTGCATATTGTCACCGTGGCGAAGACGGTACACTGAGTGGAAATCTTTTTTCAAAGGATGAAGGCTTTGGGACTGTATATGCAGCCAATATCACCCGTCATCAAACCGCCGGCATTGGTCGGTATTCAGATGCGGAACTGGCCACCTTGTTGCGTACAGGTTTGAAAAGGGATGGGCATTATGCCGGGCCATTCATGATGTTTCCCAATTTGAGCCAAGACGACCTGAATGGGATCATCACCTATTTGCGTTCGGATGTACCTTCGACAACCCCGTCAGAAACTGTTCATACGAATGAACATTCTTTCATAGCCAAGGCCTTGTATAAATTGGGTGTATTCAAGCCGATAGCTGTCAGCAAAGAGATCAAACCTACACCTCCTGCAACGGACACCCTAGCCTATGGCAAATATCTCGCCTTGAGTCGGTATGAATGCTATGCTTGTCACTCCGCTGATTTTCAGACCAACGATATTGAGCACCCTGAAAATTCTGTAGGATTTATGGCTGGTGGAAATCCGATCCATGACCGAGATTTCCAGTTTGTTGTCTCTCGAAATATTACCCCGCATCCAGAACAGGGGATAGGCTTGTGGACCAAAGATCAATTTGAAATGGCCTTGCGCAGTGGCGTCCGTCCAGATGGCCGTTTACTCAGCACGGCAATGCCGCGGTTGGCTGCATTGGATGCAGACGAGGTCAATGCCATTTGGGCATATATTCAATCTCTTCCAGCGAAGGAGACAAATATTTTAAAACCTAGCGAGTAATACTAGTGTTAAGTTAAGTTTATTATGTCGTATCAAATTTGTTGTATCTTTGCAGCAAAACACTGCTATGGTACGTTACACAATTCATTTGACAAAGCCAGAAGTTGAGCAACTTATGGCAATCATTAATAAGGGGTCACA
>JAIPBE010000065.1 GCA_021738725.1 Saprospiraceae bacterium
AAGCCTTTTCGAATTCCAAGCATTGAGGGCGGGCGCTATTCGCTATTCGCCGTTCGCAATTCGCATATTCCGTTGGTGGCTCTCGCCACAGGGAATGGTGTTGGGCGTTGGGTGTTGGGTAATGGGTAATGGGTAATGGGTAATGGGTAATGGTGACCTTGCCTGAAATTGGTTGACACTATTCTATCCGGTGTCTGGTTAAAAATAGGAATTATTGCAGGTGCTTTTCGCCATTCGTTATTCGCTTATTGTCAATGCCTGATTCGTGTTGACCGTCGAAATAACTCAATATCGAAATATCGAAATAACTCCTCATCCTTGAAACAGGGTAAAGGGCAAGGGTAAATGACTCTATCCGCTTAGCGAATTCCGAGCACCGAATGCCGAATTCCGAATGAGCAGTTCCTGCGTTCCTGATTCCTCATTCCTCATTCCTCATTCCTGATTTCCGACTTCACTCTCACTCCTTCCGTCTCTGAGTCTCTCTGTCCCTAAGTCCCTCCGTCTCTGCACTCGGGGGTTGACCCGAGGGTCACAAACCGTTATCTTTGCTCAAATCCCATAGACTAGATGATGTCTCCCCCCCCTCTGGAAATCATCTTGGCGGACCCGCATCCCTTGTTCCGCGAAGCATTGGAAACCCGCCTTTTGGAATGGTTTCCCAGATCCCGCATATATCATGCATCCAATCAACAGGCCCTGCTCGCATTGGCCCTGGAAGTCGAACCCGACCTTGTGATCAGTGAGATGAACCTGCAAACCGGTGATATCTTCCAGGTGCTGGAGAAATGGCCTGGTACCAGATCAGATTATTTTCTAGTCCTCACTATTTATCATGATGCCAAGCTGGTCCGCAATGCCTGTAAGGCCGGAGCTCTTGGTTATGTGCTCAAGACCAGCCCACCCGAAGAACTGTATAAGGCCATCCGGGTTGTCCTGCAACAAAAGGTCTTCCTGGGAGAGGGTGTATCCCCGACAGATACACCCGATCAGAATGGCCATACAATGAAGAAGCCGTTGCGGGATTTCTTCCATCTGCGCTTCGAGCTCACTAAGCGGGAAGTGGAGGTGCTGGGACAGATCATGAGCGGACTGAGCAATCGGGAAATTGCCGAAGCCCTGTTCATATCAGAGCAGACCGTTTGTGTACATCGGAAAAACATCTTGCGAAAGGTAGGCGTGAACAATACCCAGAAGCTGTTGAAGATCGCATATCAGCATCAACTGGCTTGACGTTCAAGCCGCCAAAACCAACAAATTTGATATCAGAAAAACAATCTATATATAAGGTGCGGACAACCAGGCAACTTGAACATCTTAAAAGTACTTATATATGAGCTTGTTATATATCACGATATCTGCAATATGAAATTTACCTAAAAAAAGGTATGCGTCCAGATGAGTTTGGACCTATTTTTGTAAAACGTTAGTCAAACAACATACCCAAGAAGACCACGCGGTAACGCAGCCACAAGATTTCAGACCACGGGAACCCCATTCCCAGATCCCATTCCACTAACCACCCGGCGTCACGTCCGGACCTCTTTATCCCATGAACGACACCTACACGTACCACTCTGTTTCATTCAACCGTGCATATTGGCCGGTGTCTGTCGTCCTTCATCATCAACGATAAAGAATTCAGTTAGACGGAATTCGGGATCATCCTGAATTCAGAGGCTTTTTTCGCCTGGTGTTTGCGGGTCGTAAATCGACATCCCATGAACACTTCCATCTCTGCGCCGTGCGCAGGCAGATCGTTCGTATCTCCTATTGGCTCCTCGAAGCCATATCTCCACAGTGCCATCATTGGCGCTTTCCTTCTCGTATTCTCCTTGTCCACTGCCTCCGCGCAGGTCGGATTTATCGCAGAATCCGTGGTGGCTTCACCGGGCTCTGTTCTTCATCTTCCAATAAAGGTGACGGAGTTTGACAGTATCTCCGGCTTCCAACTCTCCATTGAGTGGGATACCCTGGTGTTGCAGTTTGACAGTATCTCAAACTTTGACCTCGAAAAGATCGAAAACTTCGACTGGGCCCTGGACTCCATCCATCGGATGTCCATGTTCTGGTATGCCGACGATGTCTATTCCGGATTTTCGACCGAGAATGGACATACCATCTTTACACTCAGTTTTACCGTCATCGGTCAAATGGGTGATTCATCCTGGGTCAGTTTCGTGGATGAGCCCCTGACACCGGAAGTCATTGATTACAATGACAACCCTGTGCCAATCGACTTTACCTATGGCCTGGTGCAAGTGCAGGAGAATTCTGCCGTCGTACCCGCCTTTATTCCACCACTGAAGATGCAGATCATCCCCAATCCCTGTCGGGAATGGTGCGATGTTCAACTGGAGGTCAGCCAGGCAACGGATGTGATCGTACAGGTGGTCAACCTCGCCGGAGCGGTCGTGTATGAACTCGAGAGTCACTTGCTTCCGGGCCATCAGGACATCAGTATTCCTGCAGCAGAAGCCCTGCATAGTGGTGGCTATTATGTTATCGTCATCACCGAGCAGGGTCGCTATATCAAGCGCATGCTCATCCAGAAATAATTCCAAGACAAATTCACATTCCAAATTCCAAGGACAATGAAACGCCTCTATTACCTACTGTTGATTCCGCTCTTGCTGAGTGCCTGGCGTTTGCCCGCTCAGCTGCAGGTCGCCTTTGATCCCGCTGTCGCTACGCTGGCTGTTGGAGAAGAAAAGGTATTTAACCTGGTCGTGAAGGACAATTTTGATGATCTCGTCGGCTTCGAATTTACGATGACCTTCGACCAGACAAAACTTGAATTTGTCGAAGCATGGGCACTCGTAGATACCACCTCCCTCAACACATTCAAGGGTTTGGGTATCGGCTATATCCCACCCGGAAATCCATCTTTTGGAACCGGGATCAAAGTCACCTATTACGACTTTAACCTCACGGGAAAATCCCTGCCGGACAATACTCCTTTTATTGCGGTTAAACTACGCGGAAAGGCACCCGGCACTTCCCAAATGATGGTCAATTGCGATCCGTTCCAGGATTACAACTGTGAAGTCATCAACGCACAGTTCGTCGACATCGGGATCATGGGAACACCTGCCAACATCACCGTTGTGGGCACGTTCAACGGTATTACCGCCACGATCGGCGAAGACACCGGCTCACCGGGCTCGGTCGTCTGTATACCGGTGACAGTCGACAATTTCCAGGACGTCAGTCTGATGGAATTTGGCGTGACATGGGATCCAGCCATCCTGGAATTTTCCAGCCTCGCCAATTGTAACAGTACGTTGCAAATGGATTGCGGCCTGCCCTTACCCAATGGCAACTTTGGCTTCTTCAATGCAAATACGCTCCAAGTGTCCTGGATCAACCCGTTCAACGGGGATAATCTGCCGGACGGTTCTGTCCTCTTTGAGATCTGTTTCAAAGTCATTGGCACCCTGGGGCAAGTTTCACCCGTCAGCTTCTTTTCCAACCCCAATCCGAGTTTGCCACCAAAGATCGAATTCAGGAATTCGAACGATGATATTATCCCGACCCAGCTGCACAACGGAAGCATTACGGTGGGCAACAACGTGTCTGTGACGATCGACATTGGCGAAAAGAATGTCTGTCAGGGCGACACCTTCTGTGTTCCCGTCACCGCGACGAATTTCAAAAATATTACTGGTGTACAGTTGTATTTCAAAGCCAACCCGGTCAAACTGGACCTCGTCGGTGTGAAAAATTGTAACCCGATATTGAATTTACCAAATTGCTCCATTGGCAACCTCACCTTCAATGAAAGCAATGATATCCTTGGTTTCCTCTTTGAAGCCAACCCACTGGATCCGAACGGAACCACACTGGATAGTGGTGCAGTGATGTTCCAACTCTGCTATCAGAACCTGATGCTGGAAGGGCAAAAGGATACCATCCGGGTGGTGGACAATCCACCACTGGTGTCAGAAATAAATGACACCTCCGGCGTGATCGGACTGATCCGGCGCACAGGACGCATCACCACGACTCCGTGCAACTGTGATCTCAATGTCACGGCCACCATTGTCACCAAGGTCAATTGCCCGGGTGGTAGTGATGGTTCGATCAATCTGCTGGTCAGTGGAGGATCAGGCAATTTCACCTACACCTGGTCACCAGTGCTCTCGAATACCAAGAATCCGAAAAATCTGGCGATGGGCACTTACAAGGTCACCATCACGGATAATACAATACCCGATTGTAAATGGATATCCGGCGATATCGTCGTAGGGCTCAAAGCGCCTCAGATGATGATCGAGGATGTGGCTATTACCCATGAAACATGCTCCGGCATGAAGGATGGAAGTATCGAACTTGAAATTTCAGGTGGCACACCCAATTATATTGTCAACTGGGGAGTGGGCGTTGGTGTCGGCAATCCGATCGGCAATCTGGGCGGTGGTACATACACCGCCACCATTACCGACAACAACGGTTGCAGTCTGATCGGTCCTGCCCTCAAGGTCAACAGCTCCAGTCTGGTGCCTGTCATCAACTCGACCAATGTGACGTGTTTTGGTGCCAAGAACGGGACGATCACCCTGACCTTGCCTGCCTCTGGAGAACCCTATACCATCACCTGGAATCCCCCATCTGCCGGTACAGGTAAAAACCTGACCAACCTTGGCCCTGGCGAATACACACCAACCGTAGTAGACGTAAATGGCTGTTCAACCAGTCTCGAGCCCATCCTGATAACGGAGCCTTCTGCCATTGATCTGACAGCGAAGACCACCCCGGTCATCTGCGCAGGTCAGGCACAGGGTTCGATCAACCTGACGCCATCCGGTGGTGCAGGGGGATTCATGTACAAATGGAGTAATAATGCTGTCACAAAAGATCTGATCAACGTGGTCAGTGGTAATTACAGTGTGACGGTGACCGATGTGAATGGTTGTACAAAAACAGGCAGCTTCACAGTTAGTGGGCCAGCCAATCCATTGACGTTGAGCGCCACAACCACTCCGACCATCGCCAATCAAAGCACAGGAACGATCACCCTGACTGTTGCCGGTGGAACGCCGAATTACACCTACAACTGGAGTAACGGACCCATCACCAAAGATCAGACCGCACTGGCTGCTGGTTCATATACGGTCACAGTTACCGACAGTAATGGTTGTACCAAGACGTTGACGACCACGATCACACCGGCGGATGACAACCTGGTCATATTCGACAAGTTCAACTATAACGGATTCAATATATCCTGCTATGGAGAATGTGATGGCACTGTTGTGGCCTTCCCTCCGGGATCGGCGTTGCAACCGGTGACCTACAAATGGAGTCAGAGTGCCGGTGGAGTCAATACTGCTCTAGCCAATAAGTTGTGTTCCGGAATGCACTCCGTCACGATTACGGATGCGAATGGCAAGGTCTTCACCGGAATGGTGACCGTGACCTCACCACCAGCATGGGTCATTGAAATCATTACGGATGGTGTCCCGCCATTTGCCTCTGCTTTCGCAGATGTCAACGGCATAGGATTGCCGCCCTATGAATATGCCTGGAGCAATGGAGATGAAGATGTCTTCATCGGCGGCCTGGATGCAGATAAATACTGTGTCACGGTGACCAATGCCCGCGGATGTCAGAAAACGACATGTGTGGACATTTTCGATGTGGAATGCCTGATGGCACGAAATATCGTCACACCGAACAATGACGGGTTGAATGACTTTTTCGTCATCAATTGTGTCATGGATGATCGCTACAACAATCACAACCTGCACATCTTCAACCGCTGGGGTCAATCTGTTTATGCGACCTCGAATTACAATAATGAATGGCAGGGACAGAGTCAGAACGGCACCATGCTCTCCGAAGGCGCCTATTATTACGTATTCGAATGGGTCGATGATGACGGTACGATCACAGTCATCAAAGGGGACATCACCCTGTTGCGTTAATCCAAATTCCAAAATTCCAATTGACATGAAAAAGCTAACCTTCATACTCTTCCTTGTCGCCGGCGTTGTCGGCCTGCAAGCTCAGGATGAGGCGATCTTCACGCATACGTTCCTGAATCCATTCCTGGTCAATCCAGGCTATACCGGCATCACTGGCAATCACCAGATCCAGATGCACATGAACAATTCCTGGACGGGATTTCAAAATGCGCCTCAGTCCTATGCCTTGACCTGGAATGGCCCGGTGGCCAACAATATGGGCTTGGGTATGGTCCTCTTCACGGAGAAGGCCGCTTCACTGACCCGCTACCGGGGACAACTGTCCTATGGCTTCAATTTCCTGGTAAAAGAGGATTTTCGCCTGGGCATTGGTTTGAGTACAGAATTTCATCAGGAGCGCCTTTCTGCTTCTGTTCGCGACAATCCGCTTTATGAAGGATCCGATCCACTTGTAGAGGACCGTATCGACGGTGCCCAATGGTTCGATGCCTCCATGGGTGTGATGGGAGATTATCAGAATCGCGTCTTCTTCGGCTTATCTACTTCGAACATGATACGTGCTCGTCTTGATGATGTCGATGATGACAGTTTCGCCCAAGAGATCTTCAACTACTGGATGGCACAACTGGGCTACCGGTTTGACCTGACCGAATACGATGTACTCCTGGAACCTTCCGTTTTCCTGCGAAAAACCAGAAATGCACCCTTCCTTGCTGACTTTGCTTTCCGCGCCAGTTTTATGGAGCGGCGGCTCACCGGTGGTTTACTCTACCGGGCAGGATCCGGCGGACAGCTGGGCCTTCTGGTCGGCACACGATTCAATGCCTTTAGCATCTTGTATTCCTACAATGTTGGTTTCCAACGTTTTCAGCAGTACAGCAATGGCACACACGAGATTACACTGAGTCTGGAATTCCCTGGCAAGGCCCTGAAAGCAAAACAGGCCGCTGCTGCGGAAACCCCGCCTACCGAATAAGTGCGGACGCCCAACCGCCAAAGAAGTGGTTTTTGGGATGGCCCCCACTCTCTCGTAGAGGGGGGGCACTTTTTCCACTCTCTTGGCACGCCGTTTGCCTAGTATATAGTAGAAAGAAACAACATACGACCTCCCACCTACCGAAGACCGAACCCTTGAGAAAACCCAGGAAATCCGGTCGGCCCTGAGCCTCGGCTCTCGAACAAACATGAACACCACAAGGACGTTGGTCCTGCTTGTCACGCAAAGGCGGTCAAGTGGGTCCCCAGGAAGCGTCTGCCCATTCCCTAGAACCTAATCCCTATCCCATGAACCCACGGAATCTCCTGTCCGTCCTGGCATTTTCAAGCCCGGACAAACGGACGGAATCTGTTCGCCCCGTCCAAAATTTGCGCTCAGGCCTGATGGTCTGGACCCTGGGCCTGCTCATGACCCTGTTCACCACAGGAACCCTGACAGCCCAATGCGAACTGGCCTGCAAACCACCCTACACGCCCATCGTGTTGGATATGGACGGCATGGCGACCATCACACCGGCAAAGGTCTTGAACAATTATCCGGATCCAAACTGCCCAGGCAATGTCACCCTGACCATTACGGATTCAGGTGGCAATCCAATCGGCCCCGATGTTGATTGTGCCTACGCAGGTGACACCCTGATGATCACGGCAACTCACGATATCAGCGGCAATTCCTGCTGGACATCAGTTGTGGTGATCGACGAGATGGCTCCGATGCTGATCTGTCCGGACAAGTATGTCTTTTGCACAGACAGCCTCTTTGCTGATTCTGTGGGCTATCCCCAGTGGATGGAAAACTGCATGGATATCACACAATCAGATCTATCGTTTACCGATCTGTATACCAACCTGCCGTGTACCACCCAGGTAAATAACATGATCATCACCGGCAAAGTAGCCCGTCGTTGGTCTGTCACCGATGAGTCCGGAAATGCCGGTACCTGCCAGCAGACGATCTGGCTGAAGCGAGCAACAATCGCCGATGTCGAATTCCCGGGTGACCATGACGGATTTGACCTGCCAGCGCTTACGTGCGGTCAGAATCCAAATGATCTCAAACTGGCCGGCCAACCGACAGTTGATGGATATCCGCTGGTCACGCTGGGCAGTTGTGATTTTACCGTCACCTATACCGACGATGTCTACCCGGGCTGCATTTCCGGGGCCTACACGACCGTGCGGACCTGGAAGCTGATCGATTACTGTCAGGACACCACTGTGTACCATGCCCAGGTCATCAGCCTCATGGATATGCTGCCACCGGTCATTTCCGCCCCGGCAGATATCACCATTGGCACCTCATCGATCAAGTGCAGTGCGACTGTCAATCTGCCCACCACATGGTCGGCCACAGACAACTGCTCCTCCTACTCTGTAACAGTAAAATGGGCCTATGGCACCGGCTACGGTCCCTTCCTGAATGTGCCCGCGGGTAAACACCCAGCCTACTACGAAGCGAAAGATGCCTGTGGCAATATCGGTCGGGAT
This sequence comes from Saprospiraceae bacterium, assembly GCA_021738725.1. Lineage (GTDB taxonomy): Bacteria > Bacteroidota > Bacteroidia > Chitinophagales > Saprospiraceae > JAGNXB01. Next base: position 8,412 of record JAIPBE010000065.1, read on the forward strand.
ACGATGTATGTCACTGTCAAGGATGACGACAAACCGGTGGCGGTCTGTAAGAAGGATGTCAACATCGCCTTGCCCTCGACAGGCATTATTAGCGTACCCGCCAGCCTGTTTGACGATGGCTCGAATGACAATTGCGCCCTCGATCACCTGGAGGTGAGCCGCGATAACGGCGCATTTCAACCCGAGATCATGTTCATGTGCAGCGATATCGGCAAAATTGTGATGGTTGCCCTCAAGGCGATCGATCATGTCGGCCTGACCAATACCTGCATGATGGAAGTGATGGTCCAGGACAAACTGGAACCGATGATCACTTGTCCAAATGATATCACTGTCTTGTGTTCTACGGATACGAAAAAACTGTCTATCACTGGAGCAGCGTCCGGTATGGACAACTGCCAGATGAAAAGTGTGACCTACCTGGATACCAAATTTCTCAACCAGTGCAAGGAAGGTTATATCAATCGGCAATGGACAGCTGAAGATATCTATGGCAACAAGTCATACTGCCTGCAGGTCATCACTCAGATCGACACAACACCGATCAAGATCACCTGGCCAGCCAACTTTACCAGCACAGAATGTGGTATTGATGTCAGCCCATCAACAATGGGCATGCCAGTCATTACAGGCAATGATTGTGAAAATCTGTTTGTCTCCTACAGTGACAAGCTCTTCAAGACAGCCTATCCAGCATGTTATCGCATTGAGCGGTGCTGGGAAGTCAAAAACTGGTGCACCTACAATCCAAATATGAATCCCAATCCGGGTCATTGGAAGGGTGTGCAGTATATCGATATCTACGATCAGAAAGATCCCGTTCTCACCCTTCCGGCAGATATCACGATCGGAGCGGACCAGCAGGGTTGTTTCGGAAATCTGAACATCCCCTCTGCGACAGCAACGGATTGTGATCCCAATACAGTGATCACCAATAATAGCATCTATGCCATCTCGGGTGGCGCTTCCATCAATGGCACCTACCCTGTCGGTGTGCATACGATCATGTTCGTCGCCCAGGACGGCTGTGGAAACAGCAGCATGGGTGAGGTCAAGGTTACAGTCGTAGATGACAAGCCACCGCTGGCCATCTGCAACAAGGGTGTCTCAATCGGTTTGAACATGACCGGTACCGTCACGCTGCCCCTCAACCTGATCGAAGGTGGATCCTTTGACAATTGCACGGGATATGCCAACCTCAGTTTCAATCTGGTGCCGAACACCTTCTCCTGTGACTCCCTGGGCAACCAGCTGGTCACGATGACCGTGATCGATGGCAACGGCAATAAGAACACGTGTACGACCATCGTAGAAGTCCAGGACAACCTCGATGTCTGCTCCAAGGGAAAGGCTGAAATCAAAGGCAGCATTCTGACACCAGGCGGTGATCCGATGCTCAAGGCGGAAGTCTACCTCAACGGGATCGATATGATCCTGACCGAGGCCAATGGCACCTACCAGTTTGTCGATCTGCCCAAAGGCATGAACTACACGGTGACGCCTGAATTGGACAAGGAAGCACAAAACGGACTCAGCATTGGGGACATCATCCTGCTCCAGAAGCATATCTCGGGCAAACAGATGCTCACTGATCCATATCAACTGATCGCCGCTGACGTCAACAAATCGGGCAATGTCAGTATCTCGGATATTATCGAGATCCGACGGATGTTGCTCGGGCAGCAGAACGCATTTACCAATGCGCCCAGCTGGCAGTTTGTGAAAGGTGATTACACCTTTCAAAATCCGTACAAACCCACACAGGAGAACTTCCTGCAACAGATCCTCATCCCCAATATTCAGGGGACCTATATCGGACAGAATTTCATCGCTGTCAAGACAGGAGATGTCAACTATACAGCCAAGGCTTCTGGCTTGCTCACAGGTGATGTCCGGTCGGGTCAACAAGTGGACCTGGTCCTGGATGATCCCATGATGACTGCCGGTTATACCTACCGCATACCTGTGCGGATCAACGGTGCTGACCTCCTGGGCTTCCAGTACCAACTGGGTCTGCTTCCCGATCGGGCACGATTCGTCGGATTCGATGCAGGGGACTGTGCGACCTTATATCCGGAGATGGTCCGTCTGACCGACCAGGAATTGCGGACGGTCTGGCACAGCCAGCTTCCCGACCCAACCCTGGAGGGAGGCACCATCATCTGGCTTGAGATCGAAGCACTGAAGACCGGTGCATTATCCGAGGCTATCCAACTACTGGATGATCTCCAGGCGGAAGCGATGGCCACAGATCTGGTTCCCGCGGAGATCGTTCTCCGGTTTGCCGGCGAAGAGCCTGCAGCAGGTCTGCTACTGGAAGATCCGTATCCGAATCCCTTCCGGGATGAGGCGCGTATCCAGTTTAATCTTCGTCAGCCCAGTGCTGTCACCTTGCGCGTGTTCAATATCACGGGCAGCGAAGTGTGGCGCCATGAGGCCGACTACAGCCAAGGGCGGCATGCGCTCTCCATTCCAGGATCGGAATTGGGACGAAGCGGCCTTTATCAATTGCTCATAGAAACTCCATATACCCGTCCGGTCACCAAAACATTGGTCCTGATCGACGAGTGACGAGTTTGAAAGATGTGGTTTTTGGGATGTGAGTGGGTCCGCCCGCTTACGGGTGGGCGGCCCACTACTTTTCACTCCATCCCGGACTGCAGATACAAGATTCCCAATTTAATTTTTTACAAGCACTTACTCTGTGCCTGCGGGTACCGGCCTGGCCGGTGCTTGCCCGAGCCTGACTTCTTGACAACCACCCTGGCCCAAACAGGTCAAACCGATGTAAAACGATATGTGAACGGAGAGTCAACCGAATCTCCACATGAGCTCAGTTTTGGACAACAAACCCAATTTTTTATTCATCCCAACAATGTTTAATCCCATGAGAAAATCTCAACTGAACACCGGATGGCAAATTCATCTTCTCCGGATCAGCTTTATCCTGGCGGTCGCCCTATTTGGTCGAACCGCCCTCCAGGCCCAATGTACGCTGGGCTGTAATGACCTGGTCCAGTTTTCCCTGGATGAAGATTGCAACTCCGAGGTCGAATACGACCATATCCTTGAAAATCCGAATTCATGTCCTGGCGACAAGGTCGTCACGGTAATGGGTTCGAATGGACTTCCGATCCCCAATTCACCTTGGGTGAACAGTGCCTATATCGGACAGACCCTGACCGTGAAAGTGACCCATGTGGCCACTGGTAACCATTGCTGGGGCTCGATCAAGGTCGAGGACAAACTGGCACCGGTCCTCATCTGTGAAGATGTAACTATTGCCTGCAGTGAATTGAATTATGGACCAGCGGATCTTGGCTATCCATTTGCCGAAGACAACTGTTCAAATGATGTGGATCTGGCATGGTCAGACGTCGTCACAGACTACGACTGTAATAATCAGGCGTTGACTGCAAAGATCGATCGTCAGTGGACGGCTACTGATAAAAGTGGCAACACAAGTAGCTGTATTCAGAATATTTATTTCAAGCGAGCAACCCTTATTGACGTGGTTTTCCCGATGAATCGCGATGATCTTGAAGCACCTTCACTGGATTGTGCGAATGCCAATGTCAACCCGGCAAATACGGGATGGCCCATGGTCGATGGAAAGCCGATCGCCAATTTTTGCGACTTGGTCGTCACGTATACAGAGCAGAGCAGCTCGATGTGTATGGGCAATCTGACCATCCTGCGTACCTGGACTGTATTGGATATGTGCTCTGGCGCTACCTCGACTGATCTTCAGATCATCAAGGTATTGGACAAGACGGGTCCCATCCTGACCTGTCCGAAAGACCCGGAACATGATGTGAAGATCCTCAAGTATCTGTCTGGTCCGCAATACAATGGTTGTTTTGCTGAGATCCAATTGCCGCAGATCTCTGTGACGGACAAGTGTAGCAACTATTCCAAGTTCACCTTTAACGTGAGCACCACGGTGAATGGATTCAAATACTCCATTTCAACGAATGGCGGAAAACTGATCGTTCCGCTAGGCACCCATGTCTTCACTTACAAAGTGACAGATGATTGTGGCAATACGGGAACGTGCAGCTTCACCCGGAATATTGACGATCTGACCCCACCAGTGGTGGCATGTGAGACCATCCACACTGTCGCATTGACGGACGGAGTAACCACGGTCAAGGCCGAGACCTTTGATGATGGCAGTTATGATGATTGCAGCGGCGTCACCTACCAGGTGAGCCGGATGGACAATCCAAAGTGTCCAGGCAACGATGCCACTTCATTTGGTGATTCCGCCCCATTCTATTGCTGCGATATCAACAACGGGCCAGTTATGGTCACCTTGCGTGTCAGTGATGCCTCGGGAAACACCAACCAGTGTATGACCCAGGTGAATGTGGTGGATAAGGTGATGCCGTCCATCTGGTGTCCTCGGGATATCAGCGTGGCCTGCAGTATGCCTTACGAGCCGATCAGTGCAAAAACGTACAGCAAAGGTGCCAAACCAGGCACAAAGATCAGTTCGACATTCGCGCTGACCTATCAGGTGCCGATCGAAGTCACAGGTCTTCCTGTCGACGCCGAGATCATCGATCTCGATGTATTCCTGGATATCGAACATGAATATCTGGATCAGCTGAAGATCCGCTTGATCAGCCCGAGTGGGACAGTGGTTGCACTGTTTGAAGGAGGCGCCTGTGGTATTGCCAAGTCCAATATGCTGGTCACCTTCAACGATGAGGGAGGCGTCTTCTCTTGCAATGGCCCGAACCCTTCTATTTCCGGCAACATCAAACCACAAGCTGGCTTACTGGCTCTGTTCGATGGAGAGAATCCAAATTCGATCGCTTCCAATCCGAAGAAGAATTGGATCCTGGAAGTAGAAGATACTGCTCCGTTGGCAGGTGGGACGATCAATGAGGTATCGCTGGCCTTTACCTATGGTACACCTTTGGCACTGAAGCCTCATGCCAGTGACAATACCGAAGAATGTGGTTTGACCATCACCTGGAAAGATAAAGATGCTCCGGATGCCTGTCCCGGTGGATTCATCGACCGGACATGGACTGCAAAGGATGCCTTTGGTCTGGAAAAATCCTGTAACCAAAGGATCACCTTCGTCGACCTGACACCTTGGGAAGTAGAATTCCCAATGGATGTGACCGTCGAAGATTGCATCGATCCAAATGACCTGAAGAACCTGGGGAATGTCAAGCACAATGGGGATTGCGAATTGGTATCAGTCGACTATATAGATCATATCTATACGGTTGTTCCTGATGTATGTTATAAGATTGAACGGACGTGGTATGTGGTGAACTGGTGTAAGTATGACAAGTTCAATCCGGATAACACCAAACTTGGAATCGCCCTTCCTCACCCGAAGAATCTGCTCTATCGTGATAATGGCGATGGTTACTTCGAGTGGGTGCAAACTATCAAGGTGATTGACAATATTGCACCTAAGATCTTCTGTCCTGCCGACCTGACGGTAGAGAATTTCGAAGACGATTGTGGACCGACCTATGTGGACCTGGATTCAGTCGTAGTGCTGGACTGCAGCCCGTTGATCACCGGCACGATCTCTATCGACCTCTTCAACGATGGTTCTGTCAATATCATCACCAACGGCCTGGAAGCCGACGGAGAGTACCCCAACGGGACGCACCGGATCAGCTTCAAGGTGTCAGATGGTTGTAACAACTTCAGCACCTGCAGCTTCCTGTTGACGGTTGTCGATGCCAAGAAGCCAAACGCTTCCTGCCACGACATTCAAGTCGACCTGATGGCTGTCCAGGGTGGCGGAATGGTGCAGATCACCCCGCAGATGCTGGATGTGGAGAGTAATGACAATTGCACACCAGTTCACAAGTTGATCTTCGGGGTGACACCAAGCATCTTCGATTGTGATGACCTGGGACCAAACGACGTGACCTTGTCGGTCACAGACGCTGCTGGTAACACAGATATCTGTGTGGCTGTAGTGACGGTTCAGGACAACATGAAAGTCTGCCCTGGAAATGTCAATGGCTCCGTCTCGGGTAAGGTCCTGGATGCGAACAGCGAAGGTGTGCAATTTGCGAACATCCAGATCGCCAATATGTCGGGTATGGAGGATGAGACGGATGCCTATGGCACCTACTCCATCACCGGTCTGACGCCTGGCGAAGCTTACGTGGTTCAGCCGATCAAGAATACCAATGCGTTGAATGGTGTATCGACCTATGACATTCTGATGATTCAGAAGCATCTGCTAGGTGTATCTTCCTTGAAGACTCCTTACAAGCTGATCGCTGCGGATGTCAACAAGAGTGGCCATATTTCGATCTCCGACGTGCTGGACCTGAGGAAGACATTGCTTTCAGCAAGTACTTCGTTTGCTAAGAATGACAGCTGGCGCTTTGTAAAGGCTGATTATGTCTTCACTAATCCCTTCGATCCATTCAAGGAAAGCTTCCCTGAGTTTATTGACACCAAGGATATGCCATCCACCGGACTGATCGCTGACTTTGTCGGGATCAAAGTGGGTGATGTGAGTGGCGATGCTCTTCCGAACACCTTGCTGGGATCAGAGACCCGCAATCTGGCTGGTACGGTAGCGTTCACCACCGCTGATGTACAGTTGACTCCCGGTACGGTCTATGCCATGCCGATTACAGCAAAGGATATTGCGACGCTGGAAGGATTCCAGTTCACGCTGGCCTTCGATCCGGAATTCCTGCAGTATGCCGGTTTCACACAGGGCGATCTGGCCCAGATGGGACAGGATCATATCGGCACCAACTTTACGGATGCCGGTTACCTGACCTTAAGCTGGGATGGCAAGCCTGGTAGCGCGCAAGCGGATGAGGTGCTGTTCACTCTGAATTTCAGGGTCACACAAGCAGCTGCTCTGCACGAGGTGGTCAAGGTGACATCGACCTATGTGGTCGCGGAAGCTTATGATGTAGATGACAACTTGCTGGATGCGACACTGCGTTTTGTCGATGACAACGGTGTGTTCACTGTTGGCGACGAATATGCTTTGTATCAGAACCGTCCGAACCCGTTCCGTGCAGAAACCATCATCGGTTTCGACCTGGCGACGGCTGGAAATGCAACGTTGACCCTGACCGATATCTCGGGCAAGGTGCTGCATATCTATCAAGACGATTTTGCCCGCGGATACAATGAGTTCCGGGTCAACAAATCTGATCTGGGTGCATCTGGTGTGATCTACTACCGATTGACCGCAGACGGATTTGCTGCTACCCGGAAGATGATCATCCTGGAATAATCTGATTCATCGAAGGTCAACCTTCTACGACGTAAACAATCGACCGCCTCTCCCGCAAGGGAGGGGCGGTTTTGTTTTGGTTCACCCCTTTCTGATCGATTCGCAGAAATGTCCCGGCTAACTTCCTCCTGTGCTTCATAAGCCCGTCGTTGTTGGCATTCGTTTGGACAGTTGTTATTAAACATCTGACCGTTCAACGTTCAACGAGTGCCGACAAGTCGGCCCTCTGTTCAAGGTTTAACGTTTTTCACGTTGAACCTTAAACAAGGGTAGCGCCTGCTACCCCTTTAAACGTTGAACAATCCAGCGTTTAGAAAAGTGCCTCACTGGTGGACAACCTGGTGTTCAAGAGCAGTTTTCAGGGATCGGTGAGACACCGGCACCAATAATCTATTTTAATCATTGTTAAACTGTGTTGGTACGCGAGTCTCACTCGTACCGGATATGCACGCGGTGTCCCACCGCATCCTCGAGGTCAAATTTCAAATTCACTCTGCAGTGCGGCTAATGATCCAAGTATTGGAGACGGTTTTCAGACGTCTGGCCGTTCAACGTTCAACGAGTGCCAACAAGTTGGCCCTCTGTTCAAGGTTTAACGTTTTTCACGTTGAACGTTGAACAGGGGTAGCGCCAGCCACCCCTTTGAACCTTGAACAATCCAGCGTTTAGACAGGAGTACACTCGCAAACTGCCTGGAATAGGCTGGCGATCTTCTATATTGCTGCCTATTAAACGCCAGGTTGGTAGAAATGAGATATTCGGACTCGCTGATGTAATGTTTTACTCCCTCTAAACCGTAGATGTCGGAAGTATGGAAACTTCATAAAAAATTCATGCAGAAAAAATCGAACCCTGATTGCCTTTCATTAACCTTGTACCAGAAACCAGATCGGTCCCATTCTTTTGTTCTGTTGACCTGATCTGAAAATCACATTCAGTTGTTTCACCCGTTCGTTCTCTCTGTATTGACCATTCTTTTGCTTTCCTCATGTGGGGGTGGTATGTCTTCATCCGACAACGCGACAAGTGTGGGTCCAGTTCTATCTGTGAAAGGGTCAGATACTGTTTTGCCATTAACCCAAAAAGAGGCTGAAGCATTCATGCGGCTCCATCCAAACGCCTCAATTACTGTTGTCGGGGGTGGCTCTGGCACCGGGATCACGGCATTACTTGATGGCTTGACAGACATTTGCATGTCTTCCCGTGAGATGAAATTCAGTGAACGTTTACGATTCAAAGAGAAACGCATGGATATTAAAGAAGTCATTGTCGGATTGGATGCAATTGCTGTGGTTGTCCATCCGGACAATCCGATCCAACAGATGACTCGTGAACAACTGGAAGACATTTTTACCGGAAAGATCACAAACTGGAATCAAGTGGGTGGGGAAGATGCGCAGATCATCGCTTACAGTCGTGAAAGCTCATCTGGCACGTATGAATTTTTTAAAGATCATGTTCTGGCCAAGAAAAATTATGCCGCATCCGTGTTGAATATGCCTGCTTCAGGAGCTATTGTCCAATCTGTCAGTCAGACCACTGGAGCTATCGGTTATGTCGGACTGGGTTATGTGACCAGCCGTATCAAAAGCCTGGCCATCTCCTATGATCATGGTCAGCACTTTGTGCAGCCATCCATCCAAAGTGTCAAGGATCTGTCCTATCCTATCGCGCGGTCATTGTATTATTTCTATGCTGTTTCCAAACAGCATCAGGTGGCTGGATTTGTTGATTTCATCCTTTCGGAGCAAGGCCAGAAATATGCTGCTGAGATCGGGTATATTCCAGTAAACTAATGCCTTCGGAAGAGGATCAAGGTGGCCTTGGGAATAGACGGGTTGCCCGATTCTGTCCTCGCGACAAGCAATTTCAATATGAGGTTCAAAAGATAAGATGACAAACAGGGTTGGACATAGGAGACTTCGCAAAATCACCGAATCGTTGGTGGAGGGACTGATTCGTATTTCCGGCTATTCATCGGCCATTATCATCATCCTGATTGTCTTCTTCCTTTTTCGGGAGGGGATCTCATTTTTGAACATGTCTCCTGTGGAGGAAGGGTACTCTCTAATCGTCAATCGAAATAACCCGATCCACACGTTGACTGCCGGCGAGATCAAGAATATTTTTGATGGAAAAGAAGTTAACTGGAATCATGTCGGCGGCACCGACCAGCCGATTCATCTCCTGACCCTAGATGAATTGGTGCTTGCTTACCCCACTGTAGAATTCGAAAAGAGGCTGGAAGAAATCCCGGTTTATATCGATCTCTATCTGGACAGTCTTGTCGGAGTCATTGGATATTTTCCGACGACATTGATCCAGGATAAAACACGATGGGCCAAATCTGTTCAGGTACCCGATATTGATCTGCAGGAATTCATCCTTGGTGATGAGTGGTTTCCCACGGCAGTACCGGCAGCCCAGATGGGTATTATGCCTTTACTTCTGGGTACACTGCTGGTGGCTTTTGCAGCTATATTATTCTCTCTGCCCCTCGGATTGGCTGCAGCGATCTACCTGGCCGAGATTGCGGATGAACGTGTGCGAATGGTCCTCAAACCGGTGATCGAGCTTCTGGCGGGTATCCCTTCAGTGGTGTATGGTTTCTTCGGGCTGGTGATCATTGTACCGTTTGTGCAAACAACATTTGGACTCCCCGTTGGTGAGACAGCTCTGGCTGGCAGTCTGGTGCTGGCCATTATGGCCTTACCCACGATCATTACGGTTTCAGAGGATTCTTTACGAACCACTCCCCGGGTGATGAAGGAGGCCTCTCTTGCCCTGGGTGCAAGCCGATGGCAGACTATCCGCAAGGTGGTGATCCCATATGCTTCCTCCGGGATCACGGCTGCTGCCATTCTAGGTATAGGACGAGCCATTGGCGAGACGATGGCCGTCCTGATGGTCACGGGAAATTCCGCCATTATTCCCCGCTCACTGCTTCAACCGGTACGGACCATTCCGGCAACTATTGCGGCCGAACTGGGGGAAGCGCCATTTGGCGGATTGCATTTCAAGGCCCTGTTTGCATTGGGATGCATGTTGTTCATCATGACCCTCCTGATCAATCTGGGCGTTGAACGCGTCTCACATCAAAGAAAACACTAGGCATGGAATTTCCGAAAAAAGCCGACAGACTGAAACGACTGACCCAAAACATCATATTTTGGATGGCCAGAGGTCTCAGTTATGGCATAGTAGTGATCCTCTTGCTCATTCTCTTTTTTATTGTGCGACAAGGGATCGAGGTAATCAGCTGGGAATTCTTGACCACCTCTCCTCGAGAAGGGATGACCAAGGGTGGGATTTTTCCCGCTATTGTGGGCACTTTCTATCTGGTCATGGGCAGCATGCTCTTTGCAGTGCCCATTGGGGTGATGGCTGGCATCTACGTGCATGAATATGCGAAGGCAGGCCCCGTCAAACGATTGATACGGATTATGACCGATAATCTGGCCGGCGTCCCCAGCATCATTTTTGGTCTTTTCGGTATGGCCCTCTTTGTCAACCAGCTGAACTTCGGAACATCCATTCTGGCCGGATCCCTGACGCTCGGATTAATGGCTTTACCCATTGTAATCCGAACCACGGAAGAAGCCTTGATCGCTGTTGCTGATCATTACCGTCATGCCAGTCTGGCTCTCGGTGCCACTCGCTGGTACACCATTCACAAGGTTGTCCTCCCCATCGCCATGCCGAATATTCTCACCGGACTGATCCTTGCCGTCGGGCGGGTTTCGGGCGAAACGGCGCCTATCCTCTTTACGGTCGCAGCCTATTTCCTCCCTCGGTTACCGTCCGGTATCCTCGATCAGTGTATGGCCCTGCCTTATCACCTCTATGTGATCTCCACCAGTGGCACCCAAATCGAAGCTGCCCGACCCATGGCCTATGGGACCGCACTGGTCCTTATCGTCATCGTCATGATTGTCAATCTTTCTGCCGCAGGTCTGCGTCATTATCTCAGCAAGAAAGTCAAAATGAATTGATTTGAGCATGAGCAAAATAGCCACTCAAAATATCCATCTGTATTATCGGGACTTTCACGCTCTGAAAGGGATCACTATGGCGATAGAATCCCATTCAGTGACGGCACTGATCGGACCTTCAGGATGTGGCAAATCGACTTATCTCCGATTATTCAACCGAATGAATGATCTGATCGAAGGCGTCCGGATTGAAGGAGAAGTTTTAATTGACGGAATAGATATTTACAAAATCAAAAAGCAGGAGATCGATCCATTGCGACGAAATGTCGGAATGGTCTTCCAAAAACCCAACCCCTTTCCGAAGAGTATTTTTGAGAATGTAGCTTACGGTCTCCGGGTAAATGGGATCACCAACAGACAATTTATTGAAGAAAAGGTGGAGCAGTCTCTTCAGCAGGCCGCATTATGGAACGAGGTCAAGGACAAATTAAAGAAGTCCGCATTTGACTTGTCCGGCGGCCAGCAACAGCGCTTGTGTATTGCGCGTGCATTGGCTATCGAACCCTCTATTATCCTTATGGATGAACCTGCATCTGCCCTGGATCCAATCTCCACCGGAAAGATCGAAGATTTGATCTTTGAACTGAAAAACGACTACACCATCATTATAGTCACACACAATATGCAACAAGCCGGCCGGGTGAGTGACAACACAGCTTTTTTCTATATGGGTGATCTCATCGAGTTTGGGACCACGAAGAAGATCTTTACATCGCCGGCCAAGCAAGAAACAGAAAACTATATTTCCGGACGTTTTGGATAGTATCCCTGACCTTTCAAATGATCAAGCATGACCCAATTGGATAATGAATTAACGGAATTGAAATCTTCCATCCTGGAAATGTGGAATCTGGTCATCAGCCAGATGATCAAGGGTGATGAGGCACTGCGCACTTTCGATCGGGATATCGCGATGGAAGTCATGGAGACTGAAAAGCGGGTCAACATGTACGAGTTGAAAATCGACAAGGACTGCGAAAACATCTTCGCTCTTTTTCAACCAGTCGCCACCGACCTTCGATTGATCCTGGCCTCATTGAAAATCAACAACAATCTGGAACGGATCGGAGATATTGCAGCCAGCATTGCCGAATTCACATTGCGGGCTGACAAAGACTTTGACAAGAACATCCTGGAGCTGACCAAGATCTTTGAGATGTATGCCATCGCCCGAGAAATGCTGGCAGACACATTGGAAGCATTTGACAAGGAGGATACGCGCCTGGCGCGGACAATGTTCAAACGGGACAATCATCTGGACGAACTGGACCGACTGGCCCTGGATGTTCTTTCGCAACGAATCATATTAATGCCTGAACAGGCCCACAACAATTTGCTGGTCATGTCCATGGTCAACAAGCTGGAGCGCGTCGGCGATCAAACCAAGAATATTGCAGAAGAGATCATCTTCTACTTCGAAGCCAAGGTGCTTAAGCACAAGAAGCGGAAGGATAAACTGAAGTGAGGATATGAGTGGAGGAGTCTAGGAGTCGAGGAGAAAAATGAGTGCCCGCTGCCAATCTATTATCTGAAAAGTAGATGCATTGCCAGCCGAAGCTTTAGCGTAGGAGGGAGGTTATGAGGTTATTGGGTTATTTCGATATTTCGATATTTCGAATGACCGTCGCCAAATGAGGGCTCCAAAACGGTATTCGGCTTTCGGAGTTATTTCGTTATTGGGTTATTTTGATATTTCGAAGGAAAAAGCTGTCCGGCGTAGAGTACTTTACCCTTCGCCTTTTACCTTTTACCCTTTACCTTTTACCCATCCTGTTCATCCTCAAATCCTGTAAATCTTGATGCTGACAATATTCGGTATTCGGAATGAAACGCGAAGAAACGAAGGCGCGAAGAATG
>JAIPBE010000006.1 GCA_021738725.1 Saprospiraceae bacterium
GGCAGGTCTTACCTCAACTTGTATATCGGTATCTTTACCGTATTTAGGAGTAGAATGTGTTTACCTGCCCGGCTTCGATTCATCCTGATCAAGATGAACCAAATTCTCTACTTTTACAAACATATGAGGAGTTATGGAGAGTTATTGGGTTGCAATGCGTTCGACTTCGGACCAGACCCGCAGGACGTTACCAGAACAGATCTTCTCTATGTCCTGTTCAGAATATCCCTTTTTCAACAAGAGGTAGATCAGATTAGGATATTGAGAGACATCTTTCAAGCCCGTTGGTAAGTTGTCGCCGACGCCGTCAAAATCAGACCCGATTCCAACATGGTCTATCCCGACCAGTTGAACCACATGATCGACATGTTTGGCGACCATCTCCACATCCGAGAACAGGGTTGGGCTTTTCTTTTGAAAAGTATCAATATCACCTTTCGCTTTAGCATCCTGCATCGTCAAGCCTTTTTTTTCCAACAAGGCCTCCAGCTTTTTCCGGTTCTCCCTGTTGGCCTTATCCACCGTTCGATCCAAAAACATCGATCCGAAATTGATCTGGATCACCCCATTGTGTTGCGCCAGCGCTTTGATCATTTCGTCATTCATGTTGCGCTCCCATCCGGGGGTAAAGGTCCTGCAGGATGAATGAGAGGCGATCACCGGTGCGGTGCTGATCTTCAGCACATCATAGAATGTAGAGTCGGAAACATGAGAAATGTCGACCATGATGCCGATCCGGTTCATTTCTGCCACCACTTTTTCGCCAAAGGGACTCAACCCGTTCCAGGTGTGTGCATCATCGTAGGAGGAATCGCAGATCAGATTGTCCTTACTATGGGTGAGGGTGATATACCGGATCCCCCGTTGATGAAAATGAAGCAGATTGGTAAGGTCATCTTCGATACCCGCTCCGTTTTCCATGCCCATGGGGAGTGACATCAGTCCCTTTGCAAAGTTGTCGCGAACAGATTGGACTGTCGGTGCTTTGGCAAACTTGTCCGGATGCGCGGCCATGATCGATTCGATCATATCAATGGTTTGGTCTGCAAAAGCCTTGCCTCCTCCCTCCTTCTGAAATTCGGCCGGGACATACACAGCCATAAACGGCACATTCAGTCCACCTATCCGCGCCCGCTCATAGTCAAAGTCACCTTTGTCTGAGGAGATCGGAATGCCCAGGAGTTCCTTGGTCGGGCGAAAGTTCTTTACACCCATCCGATAGGGCAGATCGACATGCCCATCCAGAAGAATAAAACGATGCGCCAATTCATCCGCTTTGAGCCAAAGGGGGTCTTTAGTGTCAATTCCCGATTGTGAGGATACCATACCCGGAGTCATACATATGAACAGAATTAGCAAAATGAAACGCATCAAACGAAGGTAGGGCCTCTTTAGCAGACCATTTTGGTGAAATCCGACAGGATCATCGCCATATTGACCTGGATCACTCCCGACTTCCGCTCAGATGACTATCTATGCAGGAGAACCAGCTGAACAATCATGAGTCATAAATTTTCACCGGAATCCCTGATGATGTCGCACGGCTATAAGCCGGAGCTCTCCGAGGGAGCCGTCAAATGCCCCATTTTTCAGACCTCCACCTTTGTCTTTGAATCCGCTGAAGATGGCAAGGCCTTTTTCGAAGTGGCTTATGGTCTGCGCGAAGCCAAACCCGGCGAAGTCCCCGGGTTGATCTACAGCCGCCTCAACAACCCGGACCTGCAGATCCTCGAAGAGCGGCTCTGTCTGTGGGATGAATCAGAAGCGGCAGCAGTATTTGAGAGCGGCATGTCGGCCATCACCACTGTGTTGCTGGAGTTTCTCCATCCCGGAGACCTGCTGCTGTACAGCATGCCCGTCTATGGAGGTACTGAACATTTTATCCTGGAGGTCCTTCCGAAATACAATATCCAGGGGATCGGCTTTCGGCCGGATCAAACCAAGGAGGATCTGATCCGCTTGGTAGAGGAAAGTGGTCGGGCAGATCAATTACGTTTGATGCTGATCGAAACACCAGCCAATCCTACCAATGACCTCTTTGATCTGCGGCTGTGCCGGGAGGTGGCTGACCACTTCAGCAAGGATGCAGAACGCGTCCTGGTCACAGTGGACAACACGTATATGGGCCCACTTTGGCAGCACCCCTTGCATCATGGGGCCGATCTGGTGATGTATTCTGCTACCAAGTATATCGGTGGCCACAGCGACGTCATCGCCGGGGCCGTCCTGGGGAATATGGAGTTGATCACCCGGGTCAAAACCCTGCGGACCTTCCTGGGGAATATGGCCGGACCGTGGACAGGGTGGCTGCTTTTGCGCAGCCTGGAAACCCTCAAAGTGCGTATGGAACAGCAGGCAGAAAATGCCGGCATGGTTGCTCATTTCTTAAAGGATCATCCCAAGGTGGAGAATGTCTACTACCTCGGATTGATCCCCGAGAATACGCCGCAATACGCCATCTATAAACGGCAGTGCAGTTCGCCCGGAGCCATGGTCTCGTTTGAAGTGAAGGGTGGAGAAGCCGAAGCCTTTCGTTTCTTGAACAATCTGAAGATGATCAAATTGGCAGTCAGCCTGGGCAGTACCGAATCCCTGGCTGAACATCCGGGCACCATGACCCATGCCGGACTGACTCCCGAACATCAGCGGGAGATCGGGATCACCCCCAATCTGGTGCGGATCTCAGTAGGTGTCGAGAATCATCGGGATCTGGTGCATGTGATCGGGCAGGCCTTGGAGAAGGTGTAGTCACTGGTGGAACCCTTTCCGATCTTACTTCGGGGTTCAATGATTGGCAGTTTAACGTTCAAGCCGAACCTGACGGTTCGTCCGTTCAATGTTCAAGGTGATGTTTAGCCTGTTGGGGCGATCGAATTGCCATCTGGCTTCAGTTCTGCTACCGTTTGTGCAGCAAGGGAAGTTGTGTTATTTCAGGTTCAATGTTCCACATTTTTCAGGCCCTCATGCCCTCAGGTGCTCCATCATCAGTCTGGACAGGCTGTTCCCTCAGCCCTGATCTTCGAAAGAACACAATAACGAAATATCGAAATAACTCTGCTGTCCTTTAGTATCTAAATCCACCTGAGTTTCTCCTCCACCCACACGTCATCAGGCGAGCATCCAAGTCCCTCCTTTGCGATTTATTTGTCTTCAAGTCCTGGGGGCTATGGCGACAGCTGACCGCCTATGGTCGTTAAAAAACAGCCGCTGCCCATCAGTCCTCAGTCCTCAAGCGCTCCATAGTCGATCTGAACAGGCAGAGTCCTCCGCTCTGATCTTCGAAAGAACACAATAACGAAATTTCGAAATATCGCATTCCGGATCATGATCGAAGCATCTGCACATGGTGCCTAAGCTCCAGGTTTCACCTCGACTCCCTCCTGCGCTTAAGCTTCGGCGGGCAAGCCTCCACTCAATATCTCCTCTGCTCCCTACATCTGCCCCTTGACGATCTCCAGGATCTCCTTTTCCATTTGATCGGCATTATCTGCCAGCTTCTGTCCCTGAGCGAGGACGGTGTCCAGCCAGACCTTGTCCTTAAACCCACCAGCATTGATACGCACATTCAACCAGGCTCCCTGCACAGCTGCCCGGGCACAGAGTGCACCGACGCCGGCATCACTGGCCGAATTGGGGTTGCCATCACGCGCCATCACCTTGAGGATGGGCAAGGCAGCACTGGCTTGTTCCATCACCTGAAGCGGGATGGCGATGGCGTGTTTGGTGGCTGCCTGAATGGCCGCTGTCCGTGCCGCCTTTTCCTCAGCTGTATTCTTAGGGAAGCCGAATGCATCCATGATGCCGTTGAATGCCCGTGTGTCCTCATCGACCAGAAACAGCAGGCGATCCTGAATGGCCTGAGCTTTTTCCGCCCAGTTGGAGAATTCTTCCCATCGATCATCCCATCCCCGTTTGTGGGCTGACAGATTGGCGACCATCCCGCCCAGTGCGGCACCCAAGGCACCAACATAAGCTGAAATGGAGCCACCTCCCGGAGCCGGGCTTTCCGAAGCTGTCTCGGAGGAGAACTGGCGCAGGTCCATGCGAACCAGGCGACTGTCATTGGGGTCTTCCAATTGATATTCAATGATCTTCTTGCGAATATCAAATGGTCCTAATTCGTCCAGGCCCATCGATTTGACGGCTATGCGAATGAGCTCTTCATCAGGCAATCCAGTGGACCGCTCCTGTTTGTGCAGGAAATAGCGACCGGCATCCAGCATCACCTGCTTGGGCACCAGTCCGACCAGTTCTGAACCGGTGACCCGCATCCCCCGGGCATGTGCTGATTCCAGGCAGGCTTCAAAGGCCATGTGCAAGGGTGTATCCCGAATGTTGGTGATATTCATGGAGACCTGGGCCTGGCCATATTCTTCGATATACCAGCCTATCCCCTTCACCGATTTGCAGGTGCCCGGGATCCGTTCGGGTTCGCCATCCGGACCATTGACCACCGGCCCGGTAATGGGATCACCTTCCCGCTTAACCCTGCCTTGTTCACGGATGTCAAAAGCCACGGAGTTGGCCCTGCGGACAGAAGTGGTATTCAGGTTGACATTATAGGCGATCAGGAAGTCGCGAGCACCGATGGCCGTTACACCGGCACGTTCATGGAGGGTGGTGGGACCATAGTCCGGTTTCCATTCGGGCTCCTGGATCTTCTTGGCCATGGCTTCATATTCACCCGATCGGATCGTTGCCAGATTACGTCGCTTTATGGAGGTCGCTGCCGACTCGTACATAAAACAGGAGATCTGCAATTCCTCCCCTACACGTTTGGCCAGTCGATGTGCATATTCCGCCACCTCTTCCATGGTGATATCAGCAATGGGAATGAGTGGACAGACGTCGGTGGCGCCCATGCGTGGATGTTCCCCCTGATGTTTGTTCATATCGATCAGCTCTGCCGCTTTGGCGATGCCCCGGTAGGCGGCTTCAATCACTTGTTCGGGGTGACCGACGATAGTGACTACCGTCCGGTTGGTCGCTTTGCCCGGATCCACATCCAGTAGCTTGACCCCTTCCACTGCTTCCATCGCATCGGTGATCTGTTTGATCACGGAAAGATCACGACCTTCAGAGAAATTGGGAACGCATTCGATAAGAGGGTGCAAGGTTGCCATGGTCTTTGTGTTTTTCAAGCCGCAAAGGTAGGCGAAATGGAAACTATGGGACGATGAGACTGTGAGACTGTGAGACTTTGGGACGAGGGGACTTTGGGACTTTGATTGTGAGACCGTGGGACTATGGGACTGTGTGCATATAAATTGTAATGGTGACATTAGTCGCCAGTGGAAGAATAAGAAATAAGGAATGCGAAATGAGGAAAGTGGAAGTGAGAACCCAGGACGAAGAGACTGAGAGACTGAGAGACGAAGAGAGTGAGTTATTGTAAGGGTGACTTCAGTCGCCAGTGGAAGAATAAGAAATAAGGAATGCGAAATGAGGAAAGTGGAAGGATCGTACCGGCTGCTTTTTACCTGCCGGGGCAGGTAGCTGCCGTGCCCAACTCTTGGAGTTCTCTGATACGGTTAGATGAAAAATCTGAAAGTAAAGTGAGACTGCCAGGAAAGGCGGAAGTGGGAAAGCGGAAAGCGGAAGTGAAGGATCGTACCGGCTGCTTCAGCTTCGATGTCAAACTCCCGGATACCTCTGAAATGGGTAGATGAAAAAACTAAGTGTTATGTAAGCCTTCTAGAAAGGCGGAAATCGGAAGTGGGAACAATGACGAAAAAACGGTGAGATGGAGGGACGGAATAAGCAATAACAAATGAGGAAGGCGAATGAATCGTAACGGCTGCTTTAGCTGCCGTGCCAAACTCTTGGATACCGTTGAAATGGGTAGATGAAAAAAACTAAGTGCTAAGTGAGCCTTCTAGAAAGGTGGAAAGCGGAAATGAAGAATTATTCCGGCTGCTTTTCAGGGGCCTTTACCTTTTACCCTCTTTGTCGGGAAACGACTTCTGGATATACAGGTTACCGCGAATAGCGAATAGCGAATAGCAAAAAAACTACGCCTGTACCCACACCAGAGACTTCTCCTCAAACCAGGGATCTTTGAACCAGGTGCTGATGGATTCAGTCTCGACGGACATCTTGCGAGGAAGCCCCTTTATCTCCTGTTGGACCTGTCCACCTTTCAAGGCGATCAGGCCATTGGGGATGGCATGGAGTTGACGTTTGTGCTGGAGGAGGTGTTCAGACCAGCGGGCTAGCATACTCAGCTCCGCCACCGCGCGGGTCACGACAAAATCATAATTGCCCTTGTGTTCTTCGGCCCGAACAGGAAGTGGCTTCACATTGGTCAGTCCCAACCCTTCGGCAACGGCCTCAACCACAGAGATCTTCTTACGAGTGCCATCGATCAGGGTAAAGGAGACTTCCGGAAACAGGATGGCCAGGGGAATACCCGGAAATCCACCCCCGGTGCCAAGGTCCACGATCTGCGTATCCGGTTCGAATTGGACGAATTTGGCAATGGCCAGGGAATGCAGGACGTGATGGGTGTAGAGATTGTCAATGTCCTTGCGTGAGATCACATTGATCCGGGCATTCCAGAGGCGATACAACTCGTCCAGTTGGGCGAATTGAGCCTGTTGTGCTGGTGTGAGATGGGGAAAGTGATCGAGGATGACCTGCATAGGATAGAATGAAGACAAAGGTAGAGTTTTCAATACCCATTAACCGATCTTGCCTGAAGATTCATTGATCCAGCATCCGGACAGAGCATACCAATGAAGAAGTCCGAATCGTTCAATAAATGACCACCGACAAGCCCATCCAAAACAAAACAATCTATGGCAGATTACAGACTCGTCATCCTGCTTTTTCTGACCTCTTGGATATCCGCTGATGGGCAAACTCGGTACGTTCAAACCAATGGCAGAGTGGATACTACTCTGATGATCCATGACCTCAGGCAACTCGTCAGCCAGGATTCCACCTTACAGCGATTGCGACGTGATATCCTCATCGAACTGACTACAGCCAAGATCAATCATCCCGAGATCAGTGCATCAGAAGAAAAGAAAGCCTTCGTTTCATCCATCATTCATCAATTAGCCAACGGTAAGGGGTCCTTTTCATTTCTGTATAAAAAAAGGGAACGAAAATTAAGTGCTCGTGAGCTAAGGGAACTGTCTGATACATTGACATTGGAAGTGATTGCCTTGCAAAAATTGTTATCGCGATTGGAGGACAGCATGGCAAATCTGCAAGCAAGACTCATCCAGATTATTGAATCTCCTCATCCCTCCCGGGCGACTAAAGAAGAGGCAACCATTCTGTTAACCAAAATCCCAAAACTGGAAGTTATAGACTATATTTTTCGAAATCAGGACAGCCTTCGTTTTTGTGGAGACTGGGAGGCTTATTCTAGTGGAGATGCTATTTTTCCTGGTTTTCCTCGAACTGGAATGGCCCATTTATTACACAGTTATTTGCCCAATGGATCTGGGAAAAAACGTAGAAATTGGTCTGTCTTTCCGTACATGATCGAGTATTTGGATGAATATCCGGCCGAGACATTTTTGCCTTATGACGAATTGGAAAATTTTATTCTCACATATTCCTTCTTGAAAGACTATAAAACCCCGTCCCTCATCTACGAATTCATGCTGACGAATATGGATAAGCCGGACAGCCCCGGAGGCCATATGCTGCGTGAACTGATCCTGGAAGAAGAGGGTAAAAAGAAAGAAGAAGGTGAGCGCTCTGATCAGAAATAGCCAGAGAATTCCGGTATCATTTTAATTCTTCGGTGTGGCGCATTTCACAGCACCCGCCGATAGTACTCCCTCCAATGATGATCAGCTTCCGAATTTGGACATACCCTGAGGGGTGCGATTGAAATTCTAGAATTGAACGGCAGGCCTACCGACCCAAGTGTATTGATTAATTGAAGTTTGGCACTTGGGATTTGAATATTATTTGGGATTTGGGATTTGTTTTTTGGGATTTCCTCCACACCCCTTCACTCAAAACCTCCCTCCTACGCCAAGGCTTCAGCGGGCAAAGCATTACCTCCAAAACTACCCTTGCACCGGAAATTGCAGCTATTGGGCGGCAATTCCGGTGCTCAAGGCGTTTTCACAGGATTATAAAACCAGTTGTGAATTGGGATTTGAACTGGAACACAGGTTCAGGGTGTCTCAGAGAAGTGCCACACAAGGACATGTGTGTGGACGGTGTTCATTATGCTGCGAAGCTGGCCGGTACATCTACAAAAGCGTTAGCACCCGGACGCTTCAACTGAGTCGACATCAACTGTTTGGCACGGAAGAGCTGAGCCTTTACAGTACCGAGCGGAATATCCAGCTCAGTGGCTATTTCTTCATAACTCAGCTGCTCGTAATAGCGCAGCTCGACCATCAGGCGATATTTGTCATTCAGTCCGCCAATGATCTGGCGCAGAACATCAATGCGCTGTTCCCGGATCATTTCAGCTTCCGGGTCTCGAGTATTGGAACGAACCATCTCGGAGAAGTCCTGCTTGCTACCGGCTTCGATCGGCTCATCCAGACTGAGGGTGTGGAGGCGCTTTTTGCGCATATAATCGATGCAGTTATTGATCGCGATCTTAAACAGCCAGGTAGAGAAGGCGTAGTTCGGAGTGTAGCTGGACAGTTTGTTGAAGGCTTTCCCAAAAGCTTCGAGGGTCAGATCCTCTGCATCTTCACGATTGCGGACCATCTTCAGGATGGCATGAAAAACGGACTGACGATAACGGCTTAACAGTTTGGCAAATGCTTTCTGATCGCCATCAATGGCTTTCAGGACCAGGCTGTAATCTTCTGTGGCTTTTTGAGAGAGTGTATTCATTTCCATGTCCTTGGCTTTTGGTAGTTTACGTTTAAGGCGGTCATCACGACCAGGTATCCGAGATAGAGCGTATCGAGAACGGGGATCCAGATGATCAGGTCTTGTTCGCCCAGCCTTTGCAGGGAACGACCCATCCACCAGCGGAGTCCGGCCCAACGCACCAGAATCAGCAGCAGGATGATCCACCAGGGTCCGCCGGTCAGCCACAACCCCGGATAGAAGAGGATGAGGCTTGCCGCATGGAGGCCGAGAAGGATCTGCGTCGAGCGTTTGTACCGCCAACTCGTACTGAGGTGACGTTGTTTTTGTCGCAGCCAATCCGGCCAGGTGGATTCCGGTTCGGAGAAGACGAAGGTGTCCTGGTCCAATTGCACGCTTGTATTCTCTCCATTGGCGACATCCTGTATGAACAGGTCATCATCTCCGCCGGGTAAATCTGCGTGCCGGGCCAGTCCGCCAGCCTTCAGGAAGATATCCTTCTTGTAGGCCAGGTTTCGTCCCACACCCATGTAGGGGTGGCCCGCCAGTGCCCATCCAAGGTATTGGATGGCCGTCCAGGCGGTTTCGAATCGGATCAGACGGTTGAGCCAACCGGGTCTGCGTTTGTAGGGCGCATACCCGAGAACGATCTGGGTTTGATTTCCGATTTTGGCGGTCATCTCTTTTTCCCAATGTTCACTTGCCGGTTCACCGTCGGCATCTGTCAGTAAAAGAACTTCGTGTCTCGCTTGCCGTATCCCATACTCCAGGGGCCACTTTTTGCCTTTCCATTGTGCAGGTTTTGGCGGCGCGATTACAGTCGTAAAGGTCACTAACGACCTTGGCATGGACAAGAGAACTGCACCCGTGTGGTCGGTTGAGTTATCGTCGACCACCACTACTTCCAGTGAACGGTCGTTTTGGTTTAGGAAACGGGGAAGGTGCTTGGCCAGATTGTCGGCCTCATTGCGAGCGCAAATGATCAAAGACACCGGTTTTTCAAGAGATTGCCCCGTATCATCAGGTGCCTGCCAGCTGCCAACCCGACTGTACACCTGGATCCAATAGACAACCTGGATGAACATAGAGCCCAATGCGATCACCCATCCGATCACACTCCAGGTGATCATTCTGCCTTTCCAGTCAAAGGAGACAGATGTGAGCGCAACCTATCCAGCCATCGGGTATCCTGTACAACCTTCCTGAAGGTCCACCATTGTCTGATCCGTTGAAAAAACAGCCATTGCTGCCAGGACCAGGGACCTGATGCCAGGACAATGCTCAGCCAGATCATCCGTATTTCCCAGGACAGGCTGGACCAACTCATCATCCACCAGAGCAGTGGCACACCCACCAGATAGCCGATCAATCCGCCCAGAAACCGCACAGTGGCATCATAGACCAAATGAAGTTTCAAGCGACGCCTGAGCCATTCCGGGAGTCCATATATGAACAAGTGATGAAGAAGGACTACACATGCCAGAGGTAGAAAAGCCATTCTGATCAAAGTTTCTTTCCAGTCCATCCATCTCGGATCAACAGAAACCATCTTCTTCTCAGAAAGCAAACGCCGCAGTGTGGATATCCAGGAGTCGGCCTGCTCCCCCATCTGTACCATATGCCCCTGTAGGGTTTCCAACCGATTGCGCCAGTCCCTCCCGTCAAACCATGGGAGCAGCAATAGCTTACTTTTCATCAACCGTTCATCGACCACTATAGCACTGTGGATCAACAACGCCTGCATTCTTTCCTCCAGAAGTTGTGTCAACCACTCGACTGTGGCCCATTCATCCACCGGACCCGGGAGGTCAGAGATGCCGATCAGCAGCTGGTCAAAATGGAGCGAGACGCGACTGCGGAACGCCGGGTGATCCTGATAGGTAATACCACCCAGTAGAAATCCGACTTTCTGGTTTGGATCCGCTTGGAGGACGTCCAGGGCAATGCGTGCCGCCCCGGTCTTAATGGGTCGAAGGCGGTATTCACGTTCAGAAGTGCCTTCCGGTGCGATATACAGAGCGCCACCCCTCATCAGGTGTTCCCGACTCCGCTGAAACGCATGTGCATTATTAATTGGGCGCCCGCCGACATCCTTGGGCCGTTCGACTGGAATGGTATAGAAGGTATTGAGGAACCAATTGGCAAACCAATGTTTGAACAGACTCGCATTGCCGAGAAAATAAACCGGCCTGGTGAGCCTGGAGACAACCATGAACGGGTCGATCAATGCATTCGGGTGATTCCCGAGAACGATCAGAGGACCCTTGGGCTCCTTTTCTGGCAGCCCGACACGCGAATCGATCCTGTAATACACCCACAATCCCGTCTTCACCAGGCTGTACAGGGTGTAATAGACAAGGGTCAGGAGAGGATTCATCACGTGGATCAGGATTCGAAGGAGAGCAGGAAGTCCTTCATCTTCGCATTAAAACGCGGGCCATCCTCAAACAGGAACTCAACCGCTACCGGGAGGATAAAAACAGGCAGTTGTTGCTGCTGCAACCAGGCACCATGCAAGGCCAGTCGGGTGGCATCCTTTTCAGTAGAAAGGATGATCCGGGGTTCATCCGCTGGCAACTTCTGGAATCGCAGCAGCATCTGGTCCATCTCATTGGGTGTAAAATAATGGTGATCCTCAAAAGGCATCCCATCGATGGTCCCGGCCTGATTCTCCAGGTACTGAATGAGATAATCCGTATTGGCAATGGCGCTGATCAGGAGGACATTCACCTGATCGGTCAATGGCATTCGCTCCTGCGGGCCAAAGAGGCGATAAGGAGTGCCATATCTGAACCGGCTGAAATACAATTGTTGATAAGGCGCCGGGTCAATCTCCTCCCGAATCTGTTCTGCCTGCGCACGGCTGAGGTCATCGGGGCATTTTGTCACGATGATCTGCTGGGCCCGCAGATAGGCGGAACGCCACTCTCGCAACCGTCCGGAAGGCAGGAGGAAATCCCGAGTAAACAGTCGGCTGTATTCGGTCAGCATGATATGCATGGCCGGTTCGACAGAACGATGCTGAAAGGCGTCATCCAGCAGGATCAGTTGCAGACCCGGCTGATTCATGATCATCTGGGGAATAGCCAGACTGCGACTCTCCGAAACAGCAATGGTGATATCCGGATATTTCAGCTTGAACTGCAAGGGTTCATCTCCCACATCCCGCGCAGTACTGCGCTGATGGACGTAGTGAAAACCTCTGGTCTTCCGCTGATATCCCCGGCTCAACACAGCTAATTCAAGGTATTCCCGCAACAAAACGATCAGATATTCAATATGAGGGGTCTTGCCGGTCCCCCCGACAGACAGGTTTCCTACCGACACTACCGGCAGGTCAAACCGAACCGGCCGAACCAGCCCCAAACGATAGACCAGGTTACGCAGGCTGACCCCAAATCCATACAGAAGGGAGAATGGGGATAGAAGGATGCGAAGGAGAATTTCCTGAACCATGCACGCTAAAGGTAAGAGGTTGTTGCCGGACTACAATCAAAATAAGGAACGGGTCCTCTCTGGACAGAGGGACCCTTTCCTGTACGTTTCAACAGGCTAAAAAGCCTGTTTTGTGAACGATCAGAGCTCGAATTTGATCCCCTGAGCCAGGGGTAGATCACGGCCATAGTTGATCGTGTTGGTCTGCCGGCGCATATAGGCCTTCCAGGAATCCGATCCACTTTCCCGGCCGCCACCGGTCTCTTTCTCTCCACCAAAAGCACCTCCGATCTCAGCTCCGCTGGTCCCGATATTGACATTGGCAATACCACAGTCCGATCCGGCAGCGCAAAGAAACTGCTCGGCTTCGCGCATATCTGCGGTCATGATCGCAGAGGACAGTCCCTGAGGGACCTCGTTCTGGATCGCGATCGCCTCATCTAGCGTCTCGTATTTCATGATATAGAGGATCGGGGCGAATGTCTCGTGGTGGACGATGGGCAGATGGTGGGTCACTTCAGCAATACACGGTTTGACATAACAGCCGGATTCATAGCCGGGTCCCTCTAGCACGCCGCCTTCCACCAGCATGGTACCACCCTGTTCACCAACCGCTTTGATGGCCTTGAGATAATTGTTGACGGCATCTTTGTCGATCAACGGCCCGACATGGTTGTTCTCATCCAGGGGGTTGCCGATCCGCAACTGACCATAGGCCTTGGTCATTGCAGCCTTCACCTGGTCGTACAGCGAAGAATGAACGATCAGACGACGTGTGCTGGTGCAGCGCTGTCCAGCCGTTCCTACAGCACCGAAGAGGGCCCCCGTGAGGACCACTTTCAGATCGGCAGATGGCGTGACGATAATGGCATTGTTTCCGCCCAATTCGAGCAGGCTGCGTCCCAGGCGTTCAGCTACGGCGGCGCCGACGATCTTGCCCATCCGGACACTTCCTGTGGCGGACACCAAAGGCACCCGCTTGTCGCGGGTCATCATTTCACCGATCTTGTAATCGCCATTCACCAGACAGCTGACGCCTTCTGGCACTTGGTTGGCCTTCAACACCTGATTCAGGAGCAATTGACAGGCGACACCACACATCGGTGCCTTTTCCGAAGGCTTCCAGATCATGGTATCCCCACAGACCATGGCCAGCATGGCATTCCAGGACCAGACGGCTACTGGAAAGTTGAATGCAGATATGATGCCGACAGGACCTAATGGGTGCCACTGTTCGTACATGCGATGGTTCGGCCGTTCAGAGTGCATGGTTAGTCCGTAGAGCTGGCGGGACAATCCCACTGCGAAATCGCAGATATCGATCATTTCCTGCACTTCGCCCCAGCCTTCCTGGAGGCTCTTCCCCATTTCATAGGACACCAACCGACCCAAGGCGTCCTTGTTGTCCCGGAGGACCTCCCCATACTGGCGAACGATCTCCCCCCGCTGTGGTGCGGGCATCAGACGCCAGGTGCGAAAAGCTTCCTGAGACTGGGAGATGACCGTATCATATTCTTCGGGCGTGGTGATGCTTACCTTGCCGATCAGTTTGCCATCTACAGGCGAATACGATTCGAGATAGGCCCCTGAATTCAGGGCTTTGAGGCCGGTCCAGGTACCGGCGTTGCTGGCTTGCAGGCCCAATTCCTGGATAAAATTCACATTCATGATATTGTCTTTTCGGGTGCAAAAGTAGCCCCCTTCCATGGGAATATCCTATTACAACCAAGGAATGTACCTTAGTGTTCTTTAGTGAATTCGATGGCACGTATTGCATCCGTCCTGGGATTGTTGATCTGCTTTGCGTGGAACCCCTTGCAGGCTCAGGATCCCGACCCTGACAATCTCATCCCCAATCCCGGTTTCGAATTTTTTGCCGCTCCCCCTATTGGTTGGTACTATCGGGGCAAACAGTTCACAGCGGTGATGAAGAGCTGGAGTTCCCCGACTGCTGCGTCTCCTGATGCATATGGACCGGATGTCCATGTCCCTCAGAATTGGGTCGACAAAGGATTTGGTGAACAAGAGCCACATGGGGGCAGGTCCATGGCTGGATTAACGCTCTATGGTTGTGATGAAGGCAAACCCCATTGTCGGGAGTACCTACAGGTCCGATTGAAAGAACCGCTGGTATCCGGACAGAAATATGCCTTCGAGTGTTGGGTCAGCCATCTGCCAAGCTCCATGACCATCAATAAAATTGGCATAGCCTTCCCGTTTGAACCCCTGAGTAACGAAGATGATGCACCCCTCGATCTGATCCCCACCTGGGAAACCTCTTCGCAGGTCAGTTGCAGCCGGGGCCGCTGGAAAAAGCTGATCGGTTCCTTCACCGCTGCCTCTGAGACCCGGCACATGATCGTTGGCAATTTTCGAACAGATCAGGCCACCAGCGCCAAGGCGGCAAAGCAGGATCCCCTTCCTTTTGCCTATTACTACTTTGATGATTTCCGGCTGAGTAAACTCCCACCTATACTTCCGGTACCAGTGGTCATGCCGGATATGACTGCATTTTATCCGCAACCGGGTATGCTGATCCGATTCAAGGACATCTATTTCGACTGGGACCAGGACCTCTTACTGCCTGCCGCCTATCCGGAGTTGAACAAGCTGGTGATGCTGCTTCATCGCTTCCCGGAGATGTCCATCGAGGTGATCGGCCATACCGACATCCAGGGTTCCGACTGGTACAATTTGAATCTGTCCAAACGGAGGGCACAAACTGTGATCCGGTATCTGGAAGAGAAGCAGGTCGACTCCAAACGGTTGAAGTGGTCCGGAAAAGGTGCTCGTCAACCGATTGCTGACAACGCCACGGAGGAAGGGCGACGGAAAAACAGGCGAGTGGAATTCCTGATTGTGAATCAGTAACCGAGCAGAGGAGGTTTTGAGGTTATGCGTTTGGAGGGAAGGCCTGCCCGCCGAAGCCCCGAGCACTCGGGGCGGAGGAGGGAGTCGAGGGGTCGAGGAGAAAAGTTGATTCATTATTTTGATCATCCGAAGAACCCAACTTGAGGTTGCTATCAATAGCTCAACTGTTTACAAGCCCTGAAGGGGCGCAATTGGCAATCGACGCTCGGGATTCGGAGTTCAGCGTTCGGCTGTGATTGATAAGATGGTCAGAGAGGGCCTGAACTATCCCTCTGGCATCCGTGATAACCTCAACCCCGGCCCTTCTCCTTGGAAAGGAGAAGGGAGCCATTTGGATTGGACCCTTTGTCCCGAGGGAGGTTATTGCAAAGGTGGCGGATGCCACTGATGTGCTCTGCGAATGGCGAAAAGCCCCGACCCCGAGTTCTCGGAGCCGATGAGGCGGGATCGTCTGGGCCCTGTCCCCTCTCCCTTCCTAAGAGAGGGGAATCGCACCCATTGGCTTTTGCCATTGACCCATTACCTTTTACCTGCCCACACGGAGTCTGCAATCCATGTAGCGTGAGCCACTGACGTTCTCTGCCCAGAGGACTCGGGGTGCTAACCTCATCGTGCAGGGTTTAAAGGATGAAAACGTTAGCATTTATCCTGCAAAATGTGACTTCTCTGTACCTTTACGAACGAACGTTCATTCGTATGCTACATTTCCATCCACTTCGGGTCGCCGATGTCCGTCAAGAGACGGATGACACAGTATCCATCGCCTTTGACATTCCTGCCGAACAGCGGGAGTTATTTGCCTATCAATCAGGACAGTACCTCACGGTACGGGCCCAACTGAACGGAGAAGACGTCCGACGGTCCTACTCCCTGTGCAGTGCTCCTTACGAGGGTACCTGGCGGGTAGCGGTCAAACAGGTTGAAAACGGACGCTTTTCCACCTATGCCAATACCTCCCTGAAGGCTGGAGACACCCTGGAGGTCATGCCGCCTCAGGGTCGTTTTGTGGTGCACCCGGAGAGGAAAAGTGCTGACCGGTTTGTCTTTTTCGCCGCTGGTAGTGGGATCACGCCTGTCCTCTCCCTGGTCAAGCAGATCCTGCACGACCATCCCCAATCGGAAGTGACTCTCTTCTATGCCAATCGCAAGAAGACGGATGTTATCTTCCTCGAAGAACTGGAAGACCTGAAAAATCGGAACATGCAGCGCCTGAGCCTGCACTATATCTTCAGTCAGGAAAGCCAGTCTTCACCCTTGTTTGAAGGCAGGATTGATGGCTCTCGCTGCCAGAGTCTCCTGGACCGTTTTGTGCCCGATCCCACACAACCACAATATTTCATCTGTGGTCCGGAAGAAATGATCCATGCCGTGAAGGATACATTGATCACCTCCGGTGTACCTGCGGATCAAGTTCATTTCGAACTGTTTACCACGCCTGTAGGGGATATGAACCCCATGACCACCACTCGGGTCACCGCAAAACCAGCTCGCACAGATGCCGTGGCCAAGGTACAAGTCCAATTGGACGGCCGGGTCTTCTCCTTTGATCTGCCATATAACGGCAAGGCGATACTCGATGCCAGTATGCAAACCGGGGCTGATCTGCCATTCTCCTGCAAAGGCGGAGTCTGTTGTACCTGCCGAGCCAAACTGGTCAAAGGGGAGGTGGACATGGATGTCAACTATGCTCTGGAACCCTGGGAAGTGGAACAGGGCTTTATCCTCACCTGCCAGAGCCATCCAAAAAGCGAAGAGATCTTCGTCGACTTCGACCAGCAATGAGCCAACAAGTCATCAGCGATAAGAAGGAAGCTATCTATGCGGCAGCGGCCCGCCTCTTCCAGGAAAAAGGATATTCGGCTACGAGCATGCGTGAGTTGGCCGCAGCTGTGGGATTGGAAGCCTCCAGTCTGTACTCCCACATTGCCTCCAAGGCTGAACTCCTGGATCATATCTGTTTCCAGGTCGCCAGTCGGTTTACCCTGGGCATGCAGGCCATCCAGGCCGAACAAGACCGCCCGATCGATCAGATCCGGGCACTCATCGATCTGCATATCCGAATCGCTCTGGAGGACCCGACCAGCCAGACCGTCTTCAATGACGAATGGCGGCATCTGCCCCAGGACCGGTTACGTGCCTTTCTACTTTTACGTAAGGAGTACGAACAGGGATTTGTAAGCATTCTCCGTCAAGCGCAATCCAGGGGTGAAATCCGGGATATGGAGCCCAAACTCGTCCTGCTTACTCTCTTATCTGCTCTCCGATGGCTGTATGCCGGAAAAGGGTTGAGTGCCTCCGTCTCGAGGTCTACCCTTCAAACCCAAATGAAAACCCTGCTTCTACAGGGTCTGGTGCCTGCGTGATCTCCAACTGGACATGTTGATTCGGTAAGTTTTTTCGTTTCTTGCAGTAAACTGGCACTGGATGAAAACCAAGGAAGAGATCGTCAACAACTGGCTGCCCCGGTATACAGGCATGGCCCTGGAGGATTTTGGTGAATACATCCTCCTCTGCAACTTCTCCCACTATGTCGAGCTCTTCGCCGAGTGGAACAAGGTGCCCATCATTGGTAAAGATCGCAGCATGATGTGCGCCACCGCCGGCGGGATCACCATCATCAATTTCGGCATGGGCTCGCCCAATGCCGGGACCATCATCGACCTACTCACAGCGATCAAACCCAAAGCAGCTCTCTTCCTGGGCAAATGCGGCGGCCTCCGCCCCGACAAAAACCAGGTGGGTGACCTCATCCTGCCCATCGCCGCTATCCGCGGGGAGGGAACCTCCAATGACTACCTGCCCCCCGAAGTGCCCGCTCTCCCGGCCTTCGCCCTGCAAAAGGCCATCTCCACCACCATCCGGGAGTTTGAAAAGGATTACTGGACGGGCACCGTCTATACCACCAACAAACGGGTGTGGGAACACCGGGAAGACTTTAAGGAATATCTACGCAATCTCCGTGCTCTGGCTATCGATATGGAGACCGCCACCATCTTCGTGGCTGCCTTCAAAAACCAGATCCCGGCCGGTGCACTGCTGCTTGTCAGTGATATGCCCATGGTCCCCGATGGCGTCAAAACCGATGCTTCCGACAAGGTCGTCACCGAACATTATGTCCAGACCCATCTCAAGATCGGTATCCGTTCCCTCCAGCAACTGATCAACAAGGGGGAGACTGTCAAGCACCTACGATTCTAGGAGGTTATGCGGTGGGAGGGGAGGAGGCAATTAGAGTGGCAGGTATTGGGTGTTGGGTGTTGGGTATTGGCCTATTCTTGTTATCATTTATCTTTCCAATCCGGAGCCAAATTTCCATCCAATTGTTCCTGGCGAACAGCGAATGGCTCCTTTCAGCATTCGAGTTATTGGGTTATTGAGTTATTTCGATATTTCGAAAAAGAAGCCTGGAGCCGGTTGTTTAGATCATAGATAACGCAGAATGGGGCCCATTACCTTTTACCCTTTACCCCGGTTGAGGAATGAGGACCGAGGGCCGGTATTTGGGTTATTTCGTTATTGAGTTATTTCGACTGAAAATCAGTCAACCGTATTCAGGGATAGGTCATCTGGTCGATCGTCAAGAGATCTTCGACTCGCTTCCGATAGGCAGCATAGGTCAGTGCGCTGAAATATTCAACAGGTAGAATCGTGCTCAAAGTGGTCAGATTGTGAATAAACCACAATCATTTTTCGGGCAATAAGTTCATTTCGCCATACCCCAGCAGTTTTCGGGTTTTGGCTAATGCCCACTGGTTGTGAGGCAGCGTCCAGGCACCCAGAATGTCCTGCCGTTCGCGTTGGGTCAAATGAAAGGACATGGATGCTGGATCCTGATTTTCTCCGGGTTTATAGACGAACCGGACGATGTCGAACATATCCTCTCCAAAGAGATCAAAAAGAAAACCGATCTGTGCGTCATGCTCGAAATCCTGCTGACGCAGCTGCTGACCGATGATACCGAGCGGGTTCAGGATATTGCGGATCACGCCGTGTCTTTCTGATTCTTTAATCTCGGGTTTCTTATCCCAGCTCCGGACCTGGAGGAGAACAACGCCACTGGTATTTTCGTAGATCCAGTCCTTGTAGACCTCGAGAAAGCGGGCGGCGAGAGAGATCCCGTAATTATCTCGAAAGCCGGCATCCATGATATCTACGGCAGGCACACTTGGCAGACTTACCTCTGGCAGGATATACGGATAGGTGGCATTCATCCGCAAAGCAGAACTGAAGGCCAGTCGATCGGCCCGAACAGCACGAAACATCTGGCCAAAATCTACCCCATCGATATCGGTTCGATTTCTATACTTTTCAGGCAGTGGTGACCGGCACAGGAAGGATACCGGTTGTGGGGAGATGATCAATCGCCGACCATCATTGACAATGGTGGGCGAAATGAATAGCATGGGTATATCTGCCCTTTTCTCTGGCTCTTCGTAATCACTGACGACCTTATCGAGCACGTAACCGGTGTTCTCATGGAATTGCATCTCGAAGCTGTATCCCCGGTCTTTTCGATAGATCATGGAATCACGGCTAAATTTCAATCCCGGAAAAAACAGATCATTGGTTGCAATGCTGAAGGCGACAGAATTCAGCAGATCTCCGGCCATTCGTTCGGTATAGAACGGCTTCGTATAATCCGTGATAAATCCCTGTTGCTGCCGCAACCACAGCTCCCGTTGATAGGCCATGCCAAAGATGCCTCCCGAAGCACCGGTCATCAGGGCCACTTGCTGCATGAATGAATCCGGTATCGCCTGTTCCAACTGACTCATCACCTGCATGGTCCAGACGGCAGACTTCAAGCCGCCGCCACTGGCACAAATGATCACCAATTTGGGTTTCTCATGTGGTTGGTTTTGCAGCCACCTTTCCAGGATCTGTTGAACGTGTTCCTTGTCTTTGGCCTGTTGGTTTGGATTGAAGAGCGAATCCAGGGTTGCATTATTATAGGTTGGGCGATCCTCACAGCTGTAATCCAGTCCAAAAGCCTGATTGTTGACCCGCAGACCTCGGTTACCCGTGACCAGGTTTACCAGGATCAATAAAAAGACCAGCAGGACCAGTCTCCAGGTGCCGAACCAATAAGAAATCGCTCCCACAACGGCCAGGACCATAGAGGCCATGATATAGACCGATGCGCCAGCCGGGATCCTGAAAACAGGGATCTCCTCCAGGAGACCGAACAGGGTCAGCAGAATCAGACTGATGACCTGCAGAAGGAGTGTATTCAAGTGATTTTGCCGATAGATCCCCTTGAGTAAGGCGGGTTCATAGTGGGCCACAGATCGGACTCTCCGCATGCGCAAACGTTCACTGAGGTAGAGTTCAACCCCCCAGTTGCCCGTGGTCCGTTCTTCCAATCGAGACTTCAGAACCCGCCCACCTGGGCGGGGCCCCGACAGCAAGTGTGCAGGTACCTCTCCCGGTTTCATCTGATGGATGTCCTTGTTGGTCAGATAGAGATATATGGCGATCACCATTGACAGGATCAACATCCCGAAGAGGAAATACAGAAAATGGCCGATGATCTGTCGGGGGTCAAACCCGGCCTCTATCGTCTGGAGAGATGCAGACGACCAAAAGAAGAGAATGAGGTAGATCAGGGGGATGAGGCTGTTGTTCAGAGCGAACTTGGTAAATGGCCTGGACAGAGCTGCAAGGAAGGGGAAACGCGAGGCATGCATGAGATAGGTGACCAGATTCCAGGTCATGACGAGGGCTCCGAAAGCCGTCCCCAGGATCGCATAACTGAAATTACCGGTCTTGTCGAGGTATTCCGGCAGCAACATCAGGAATTTGATCCCGAAGAGTTTCAGGATATTTCCTGTCATCAACAACCAGAGGAACACCCAGATGACCAACAGGAATACGTGCTCCTGGAAGTGCAGCAGGAATAACCGGATCGGAAAAGAGTGCCTGAAATTATAGATCCATTTCCTCATCCCTGGGGTCATAGCGGATTACACGAACCCTCTCGATCTTCTTGTCACTCACAACTTCCAGGATATACTTGTATCCATCCAGGATCAATTCATCGCCTTCTTCGGGAATGCTTGTGGTCGTCATGATCAGGTATCCGGAGAGAGTATGATATTCCCCTTTCGGAAACTGTAAAGAAGGATATTTTTCATTGAGGTAGTCGATCTCCAATCTTCCGGAAAACAGAAATTCATCCGCAGAGATCATTTCATCGATATAGTCTTCCTCGTCATGTTCATCTTCGATCTCTCCGAAGATCTCTTCCAGGATATCCTCCATGGTAATGATCCCGGATGTGCCGCCATATTCATCGACCACACAGGCAATACTGGTGTTCTCTTTGATCAGTAGATTCAACAGATCCTGTACTTTCATAGACTCCGGCACAAAAGGCATCTGGAAGATCATTTTGCTGATGGGGCCATCACTGGTCAGCATCTGTTGATGATGCACGTACCCGAGAACATTGTCGATATCACTATCTACTACCAACAAACGGGAAAGCTTGGTTTCGATAAACAAATCCTTGAGCGCATTCAGGTCTTCGGTCACTTCGATCGATTCGATTTCTGTTCGGGGCACCATACAATCCTTCACCTTCACCTGTTTGAGATGGAGGGCTTTCCCAAACAGGTCGGTGTCGATCCGTGTTTCGGAATACGTCTGTGAATCCCGGATATACGATTCGAGTTCCAGTCGGCTGAACGCAGCATCTTCCTCCTGAGGAGAGGCTTTGACAAACAACCGCAGGATCATATGCGACAGTCCCGTCATCATCGTAGCAGGAACTGCCAATAGAACATTCATAAACTGGATCGGAAAGGCCAGATTATAAATGGCTTTTTCGGCATAGTTTCGAAAGAGAACTTTAGGCAGAAACTCACCAAAGACAAGCACGATCAGGGTACCTATAATGGTGATCAGAAAGGATAAAAGGACTTCTCCCTGGACCACAGGAGAAAGCATCGGTGTCAGCAGACTGGCCAGTAACATGGTGAAGATGACCAGTACGATATTGTTGCCCACCAGCATGGCTCCCAGGAATCGGGCAGGATGCGCATAAAACCGGGTGATCAACTGACCGCGACGGCCTCCCTGTTGTTTTTTGAGCTCAACGCGCAATTTGTTGGCGGAAACATATGCGATCTCTACGCCAGAAAACAAGGCCGAGAACAGGAGTGCCAGGAACAAAAGGATCCACATCATGGTTCAAAGATAACCAAGGGATCACGATGATGCCAGTTCTGGTTTTTGATTCCGCTCATTGGAACCTTCCAGACCACTTTGAGCATCTGGTTTACCTTTAGTCCACCTTCAAAAAAAAATCTGCTTCAT
Organism: Saprospiraceae bacterium; assembly: GCA_021738725.1. Classification (GTDB taxonomy): domain Bacteria; phylum Bacteroidota; class Bacteroidia; order Chitinophagales; family Saprospiraceae; genus JAGNXB01. The sequence continues at coordinate 22,423 of JAIPBE010000006.1, forward strand.
GGCTTTGAAAGAATCCAATATGTTGCCCCTCGGAACCAGAGCTCCGGCATTCTCCCTCCCGGACACGATCTCCGGTCAGATCATTCACGGCCACGAGGAAATGACCGGTCGGATCAGTGTGATCATGTTCTTGTGCAATCACTGCCCCTATGTCATCCATGTCAATCCGCAGATCACGGCTCTTGCCCGGGAATACCAGAAAAAAGGCGTCACCTTTCTGGCCATCAGTTCGAATGACGTGGTCAAATATCCACAGGACGGCCCCGATCTGATGAAGGAAACCGCCCGGCAGGAAGGGTATTCCTTCCCTTACCTATATGATGAATCGCAAGATGTGGCACGGGCCTATGATGCCGCCTGCACTCCGGATTTCTATGTGTTTGATACGGATTTGACCCTGGTTTATCGAGGCCGACTGGATGATTCCCGTCCGGGAAACGACACCCCGCTCTCCGGCAAGGACCTGCGTCAGGCTCTGGATGCCCTCCTGGCCAATCAGCCGGTAGCTGAATTACAATACCCCAGTGCAGGTTGTAATATCAAGTGGAAACCCTGAAACCGATCGTCGGAATCGATTATGGTGCACGAAAAGCGGGCACCACTGCCCTGGCGGTTAAAAGAGGAAGCCGGATAGATCTCCTGGCCTGCCTGAAAGGCGCGGATGCCGACCAGTGGATACTGGACCATCTGTTGACGATCCAACCCCGGGTCATCGCCATTGACGCCCCTCTTTCTCTTCCATCCGGAGTGATGGGAAAAGGTAGCCAGTTTCATATGCGCCTGGCCGACCAGCTCTGTGGTGCCATGTCTCCCATGTTTCTGGGTGGATTGACCGCTCGCGCAATGTCCTTGCGATACCATTATCCGGATGACCAGGTTACCTGGCTGGAAACCTATCCCTCCTGGACAGCAAAGCGTCGATTGCATTGTACACGGGAGACACACACGCCCATCCTGCAGGCCATGGAGCAACTTTGGCCAGGATCCGGGATCCCTTCACCCGGAGATCAACATCAAATGGATGCGTTATTGGCTTTGATGGCCGCACATCACTGGGCCACCATGATGAGCTGGCATTTTGGAGACCCCCGAGAAGGCGTGATCGTGATCTGATCTAGAATCCATCACCTCCATCGGTGCCACCCTCTTTATTATCCCGCGTTTTTTGCTGGTTCAGACGATAGGCAAACGTGAGGTTTACGGAACCTCGACGCCACTGGAAATTGCCCCGGGTGTAGAAGTCTTCTCCACGATTTTCATAGATCCTCCTCCGGGTATTGAAGATATCTCGTCCACTGAGGGTCACGGTCCCTTTATTCTTCAGGACATCCATGCTCGCCCCCATATCCAGATGTTGCATGGCCAGATACTTCCCCTGTGTGGTGACCCGTGGGGCCCGGTAGTTATAATTGATCTGAAGGTCCACTTTTTGAAAGAGGGTCACTCGTGAACTGAGGCGACCAAACCAGGTATAGGCATCTGCCGTAAACTCTTCGCCCAAATTGGTCCCATCGGTAATGGACCTGAAAAAATTGACATTGCCATTGACGCGCCAGATGGCAAAGGGTTCATATGAAAACGTGACTTCCAGACCCATGTCATGCTGGATATCCAGATTCTCGGGACGGATATAACTGATCCCATCCGCATCTACGGTGCGAATCCGATCGATCACATGATCGGTCTTCCTATAGAAAAGGACTGGAGAAATGCTGCCTTTTGCCCAGGTCTTGATATGTCCTACTTCAAATGCATTGGTAAGCTCTGGGTCCAGATCAGGATTTCCCGTCCAGATGTTGCGCACATCGCTGAAGGTGAGGAAGGGGTTCAGGGATCGAAATTCCGGCCGGTTGATCCGGCGGCTATAGCTGACCTGCAGGCTCTGATCTTGAGGCAACTGAAAGGAAATATGCGCACTGGGGAAGAGCTCGCCATAGGTGCGTGGATTTTGTTCACCCGTTTCTACCAGTTCCGTACTGATATCCGTGTATTCATATCGCAAACCAGCCTGTACCGAAACAGGCTTCCACTGTTCGCCCCAAATGGCATAAGCGGCATAAATATCCTCATCATAGCGAAACTGGTTGTTAAATCCGACCAAAGGTGCCCATTCCTCTAGCATGCGTTCTTCTACCAGGAAGTCATTGTCAATATCCCTCAGGCCTGCACGTATGCCTGCTTCGATCTTTCCTGTTTTGGACAGCGGATATTGATAGTCAGACTGGAAAATGATGTTTCGCTCCGACTCCATATTATCGGAGCGCTGTTCCTTGTCCGGTTCGGATGACTGGTTGCCATCGGGCAGGAAATACTGTTCCAGAAAATCGGAGCGTTCGTGTTCGGCATTATCCTGGTAACGGGCGTCTGCTGTCCAGACATGGTCGTCCCGGCCAAATGTCTTTTTCCAATTGAGTGCATATTCCAGGGTCGGTTCCAGCTCATCCTCGTTGTCGGAACGACGGGTGATCAGAAGAGGATGTTGCAGGTCTTCCAGATAGTCATGGTAGGTCAATTTGGTCAGGTTGTCATCCTGGCTGTATCGATAGTTGAAGGCGGTAGTCAGGGTACCACCTTGACCGATAAAGAGGTCCAGCCCGAAACGCACATTGTGCGAAAGACTGTTCCGGTCATGGTCCCGTACCTGATCATTTATAAAGATGGAGTCATTGCGATAAAACTCCTGGTATTGGGTACCTCCGCCCAGGCTGGTACGATAGCGAATGCCATAATTCGCAAAGAGATTGATCCGTGAACGGCGGTAATTCAGATTAGCAGCTCCGCCCCATTCCAGGGGATAGCCAAGAGTCGTTTCAAAACTGCCGTTCCATCCCTGTTGCCGTTCCTTTTTCAATACGATATTGATGATCCCTGCCATTCCCTCGGCTTCGTAGCGGGCGGACGGGTTGGTGACCACTTCGATCCGGTCGATCATGTTGGAAGGCAGGGAACGCAAGCCATCACTGTCTCCCACGCCGATCAACCCGGACGGGCGACCATCAATCAGGATCCGAACGCCACTGCTGCCACGCAGGCTGACATTCCCTTCAACATCGACTGTGACAGAAGGAACGTTATCGAGAATATCTGCCGCCGTACTGCCAGTATTGGCGATGTCCTTCCCCACATTATAGATCTTTTTGTCCAGCGTCAATTGCATCTGGTTCTTTTCTGCATTGACCTCGATCTCACTGAGCAGAGCCGCTTCCGGATGGATTTGCAGGTCGCCCATATCCAGGGTCTGACCAGGTGCGATCCTCACAGGTCCAGCGAGGAGAGAGGTATAGGCAATATAGTCGACCTGAACCAAATACTGTCCGGGAGAAAGTGTCAGGAAGAACGTACCATCCTGGTCGGATATCCCACCATTGATCAAGGTGGAATCTGTCGCGTTCAAGACCGATACCGCAGCAAACTCGAGTGGCCTCCCCGCATCTTCATCCAGGATCCGTCCGAGCAGTGTGGATTGTTGTGACCACACAGGACAGGCCAACAGGGCAAACAGGAAGAGCAGGATGGATTTTTGCATGTGGGCAACAAAGTTAAGGCTTCAGCAGACGTCAAACCGGGTGGTGGCAGACCTGGTCATGCCGAAGCATTCAATACAAGACATCATAACTGTGGTTGCCTGCGGTTGTTCAATTCCATCGGTAAAAAGAGCTTGCCGGCGATGGTCTGATCCTGTCAGTCAAGGTACATGGATGGATTATCTTTGCAGCATGATGCGCGAAGAGATACTGATGAAGATGCAGCGGTACTGTGATTACCAGGATCGCTGCCATCAGGAAGTCCGATCCAAGTTGATCCGTTTGCAGGTTTATGGCGATGAGTTGGAAGAGATCATGGCCATCCTTATCGATGAGGATCTGCTCAATGAGGAACGTTTCGCCCGCAGTTTCGCCAGGGGACGACATCGCATCAAATCCTGGGGGCGACATCGCATCAGCCAGGAGTTGAAAAAGCGCCAGATCAGTGATTACTGCATTCGCAAGGCGATGGAAGAGATCGATGAGGAGGAATACATGAAAAACCTGGAGATGGTTTTGCGACGACGGACCGCCTATCTGGCCTCCGACTGGCCACGTGGAAAACAGGAGGAAGATCTGCGCGAACATGCCATGCGCAAAGGATATGAACTTTCATTGATCGCATCCGCCATCCCGAAAGTACTGGACGAATAACCTGTCTTCCAGACGACCAATGCATGTTTTTGCCGGGTGTATATGAATAGAAGGACTTAAACTTGTTACACACCCGAATGCGATGGACGAGTCTTATCAATCGCCCCAACCTCTCTTGACGGATCAACGCAAGTTGGCTCTGCCCATACTGGAAGGATGGTCTTTCGAGCCCATTCACCGAATCCGCTATCTGGAGGCTCAGGGAAGCTATACGCTCCTTCACCTAACGGAAGGCGCCCCTATTCTGGTCAGTCGAAATCTGGCTGCGCTGGAGGTCCAGCTCGGAGATCCGATCGCCTTTGTCCGTATTCACCGTTCTTATATCCTTCATCTTTCCTTTTTGCGGAAATATGTCAAAACAAAGAGCCCGACCCTCATCCTGGATGATGGTACCTCTCTACCCCTCTCGGTGCAGCGCAAATCCGCATTCATCGAGGCCATGCAACACTTTTTTCGCATATAGTTGGCTCAGCATGGTGATTTCCTCGTCCAAGTAGAGGCTGTCGGAACACTTCAGCAACCAAAATTGTCTATACTTGCAGGCCTAATTCCAACTGTCCTTGAAACGACTCCCATTCATCCTGCTGGTCATTTTTCTGGTTTTATTCATCGACCAATCCCTGAAGATCTGGGTCAAGACCCATATGCAGATCGGTGAAGAATTCCCCATTCTGGGTCAAAACTGGGCGTTCATTCATTTTGTGGAAAATGAAGGGATGGCTTTTGGTTGGAAGATCCCCGCATTATACGGCAAGCTCATCCTCTCTATTTTCCGTCTGGGGGCCATAGTATTCCTGTCCTATATTCTGCATCAGTTGATGAAAGCAGAAGCCAGTCGAGGACTTCTCACCTGCTTTGCCCTCATCTTTGCGGGTGCATTGGGGAATATCATCGATAGTGTCTTTTATGGCCAGATCTTTTCCGCATCGCCCTATCATGGGGGCGTGGCCGAGCTCTTTCCGGAGGGAGGAGGGTATGCCGGGGTACTTTATGGTAAGGTGGTGGATATGTTCTACTTCCCGATGATCGAAAGTGTCTGGCCTTCCTGGATGCCTTTTGTAGGTGGGGAACAGTTCCTGTTTTTCAGACCGGTATTCAATGTGGCGGATGCCTCCATTTCAGTTGGTGTCATCCTGTTGTTGCTCTTCTATCGCAACTTCTTCACCCAGGAATCGATCAGCGAAAACAAGGAAAATCCTCCATCTGCGGAACAGACGCCCATAGAGGGTTAGCGGAAACAAGGTTTCCGGAAAGAACGTCTTTCATCTTTTTACAGATTATCTGCGATTTTGTGACAAGCAGTTAGCGCTTGCGCACTGCATCGTTAAACCGGTGAATCGCCTTCACCGCCTTCTCAATGGTGCCGTAATTGAGGGTATAATGGACATATTTTCCGTCCCGGTCCGCGTCTACCAACTGAGTATCGCGGAGAATGCGCAGATGTTGAGAGGTGATGGATTGCTCGAGCTTGAGGGTGTTATAGATCTTGTTGACGTTGATCGCATTGTTCTTGTCAATGAAATCGAGGATCTTCAATCTGAGTGGATGAGCGAGAGCACGTAATAGCTCTGACGACAAATGTAGCTTGTCGCTGTCAATCCCTACCTTGACTCTCTTCATGGTTGCGCGTTGTACTGTAACAAGTAGTTTACCTGCTACAAATATCCACTTTTAATCCTTTTTGCCCAACCCTGTGAACTAAAAAATGCTGTAAATCCGTTGACTTACAGCATTTTCTATGCCTAGTACAAATAGCAATATGAAGTTATATTATATTACATATTCTCTTATCTGCCATTCAATTAGCCTGCTCCTGACAGGGTAAAACCCCAGCAGAATACAGGCAAAAGAATTGTTAAAAATTAGGCTGCCAATTCTTCAACCAAGCGTGAAATTTGTGACAATCTCTCGCGATCCAGCATATAATTGATGAATTTGCCCCGTCGCTGGGTGATCACCACACCAGCTCGACGAAGAATGGCCAGATGCTGTGAAGCAACGGATTGTTCCAGGCGAAGCTTGATGTAAATATCCGTTACTGTCATGCTTTCATTGTCTTCCAAAAGGTCGATGATACTTTGCCGCAACTTGTGGTTGACAGCGCGCAGGACTAAAACGGCCTTTCGCAGTTCCGAATAGTCCAACTGAATATCATTCTTCCCTTTCTTCAGAATGACAGTTTCATTTTTCTGTTTTCTCATGGGTCATTGTTCTTGTGGCGGTTTCCCAAACCAATTCTTTCCTTGCGAATTCTGTACCAAAATATCGCCGATCCACTTCAACAACTTTTTCCAAATAGGTGTTTCCCCTACCCATATGGGACAAATTGCTATATGAAGGACAAATATATTATAAATATTTGTCAGGTGTAACTATACTGATGATCAATTCATCAATATACATTACGGGTCGACTCAGCAAACAATCCATAGATTGCCTGGCGCTGTAGGTAAAGGGGGAGTTGGTTCAACCGGCGATGCAAGGGGCACCGGAAGACTTATAGAGTATAAAAGACCGTGCCAATCTCATCAGGAAGGACCTGGAATGAGAGGACTTTTTGGGATAGTCACATTCGGTGGTTTGAGATACTGGGGCTCGAGATAGGCAATATCGGCCCAATTCCCCTGTTGAAAGAGGTCTTCTGCTGCACCTGCCAAATGCCTGGCAGCACATCGTATTCCACCATCTACCAGACCGGGTATGGCCCACCATTCCAACACCTTGGGGGCCCCATCTCCACATACCACCACTTTACCATCAGCCGTTTCCAACCAAGTGGTCCAGGGTGTCGTATCCAGCACAACTGGACTCGGTCCCTGCCTGTCTTCTGGTCCACTGCGAAAGAGATAGACCTCAGCCCGTCGAGCATCGATGGCACTGAAATATGCTTGTGCCCCCGGATGAAGCGCCTCCGCTGCCCTCGTCAATGCTTCCAGGGTCGGAATGGGCAGGATGGGGATCTGTAATCCGTAGGCCAGACCTTTGGCCGTCGATAATCCAACCCGCAACCCCGTATACGAACCGGGTCCGATACTGACCCCGATGGCATCCAGGTCAGCCACCTTGACCTTTCCTTCCTCCAGACATTCCTGAATGAACACAGCCAGCAACTCCGCATGTACATAGCCATCATCTGAGCTCCGCTCAACCAGGAGCACCCCGTCTCGAGCCAATGCCGCAGAACAATTGGCAGTGGCTGTTTCGATGAGCAGGATCAACGCCATTGGTCCACCGGGCTATTTTTCATCGATCTTTTTTTCTTGTTCAATCCGTCACGAAACCGATGTACCGTCCTTGTGCTCTGTATCAGCATGAAGGATTCACCTCCGAGGAGGACCAACCATCCCGCCATAAACAAAGCATTCCGCAAACCCATAACCCAAGGCAACTCCTCCATCTGAAAAGGCCTGATCCAGAGAGTCTCCACCATGAGCACCAGCACAGTACTGAGAAACAGACCGATAGACAATGCCCGGATGGATTGTCGGGCACCCCGATGTTGTCTGTTTCTGCATCGGATGAGAAATCGAATTGCCAGTTTATGCTCTGGATTGAGTCGTAATAACTCGGTGAGGATATAGATACATTGCTCCTCCCTCCCCAAACGATCGCATACCGCGGCTTTTCGGAACAACAGATGGTGATACATACGTTCTTCGCGTGCACCAAAGACAGGACGATCAACTGTCATCGCGATCGCTTCGTCGACTCTGTTTATAAAGAGTTCATATTCGCCACATTCAAAAAGAGCATCCAGATAGATGACCAGGATATCATAGAATTCATCTCGATCCAACAGTCGAAGGGCGGCCTCATGCTTTTCCACATACCGCCGGACAGCCTGATGTGCATCGGTCCGCAGGTGATGAATCTGCTGAGGATGGAAAGCGGATGGATCTGGATTCATGGTACCTCTATCAACGGAAATAACACGGGTTTGCTCGGTCCTGCATCCAAAACGAAGGACGGGATCTGAAGGTTTAACAGATAGAGCCCGTCTTTTTGTTCCTCAGGCACAAAGATCATCTCGGTGATGGTGGCATCCTTGCGAATGTGATCCGGATAACCCCACCACACATGATGCGCTGCAAGTTTTCCACCATCTTCTTCTCGATCAACAGAGGGCAGATCCACCAGAATATGGCGAACGCCCAGATCCACCAGCATCTGAAGCCCATCTGGATCCAGATAGACGGGATTCGTCCCCGACCAGGATCGTTGTGCTTTATCCGGATGATTGGGCAGGCTCCGAATGACGACTGCCTCCACTCGGTCACCCGCCAAGGCTTGCGCCAACTGGGCGGCCAGGATCATCCGGTCGCCGTTTTCCTGATGGACAGGCAGGATGCTGATCAGCTTGGCGGAGAAGTGAAACTGGCGAAGGCAATGGTGCAGGGAGACCCGTTCAGTTGAGATATGCCCATAGCATTCGGTATGTGTCCCATTTCCATGGGGGTTGAGCATGACATTCACAAAGTTGACCGCCCCTCCCAGCCGGGTATCCCCTACGAAATTGCCCATTCGGACCGGCTCTACCCGAAATGGAGGTGCGAAATAGGCATTCGGCGTCGTCGCATCAGGCACCAGTGGAATGGAAATATCCACCGGGTGATGAAGATTTGCCCGATAGCGGATGCCCTGTATGGTGATGAATGCTTCCATCTAATTTCGCAGATCCCGGCCCCAGGCCAGCTTTTCCCGCATGGTCGACAAGAAAGAATAGCTATGGAACTGAATCAATCGCAGCGCAAAAGGAGCTAATCGAATGGCGATCTGATCTTCCGGAGTGATGGTGGCAAAGCGGGAATCCATGGTGCAAAGGAAACTGTCGGTCCGCCCCTTGACCTCAAAGGACAGCACCGACTTATCGGGGATGACGATCGGCCGGACCCCCAGATTGTGTGGGGCAACCGGACTGATCACAAAATTGCCGGAACCCGGAAAGACAATAGGACCTCCGCAACTAAGGGAATATCCTGTACTGCCGGTGGGTGTCGCGACGATGAGGCCATCCGCCCAATAGGTGTTCATAAAGTCACCATTCATATAGGCATCAATGGTGATCATCGAGGAGGTATCCCGCTTGAGGATGGTAAAATCATTCAGGGCATAGGGGCAATCACCGAACAGGTCCTGATCCGAATCAAGCTGGAGAAGGACACGCTCTTCAATATCATACCGCCCCGACACAAAGTCCGATACCGCCTGCTGGATCTGGCTCTGCTCGAGGCTGGCCAGAAAGCCCAAACGACCCAGATTGATGCCAATGAGTGGGATCCCGCTATCCCGAACAAGGGTGAGGGCGTTTAGAAACGTGCCATCGCCGCCAAGACAGATAAACGCCTCCACCTTCGAGGCCAGCAGTTCCTGATGACTGGAGACGGTCTCTCTGCCAGTCGTATCAAAGCCATGCTCATGCAGTTCTTCCACCAGTTCCTGGACCAGGCAATAGCTGATCCCCTGTTGATCCAGGGCATGCGTCAGAGTTTCCAGGACCGGGAGGTCATCTGATTTGAAGACACGACTGTACAGGGCTACTTTCATCGCAGAGAAAAGCTGGTATGTAAAAATAGACCATTCTCCCCGAGTCCGTTGATATTCCAACGCACGGAGAAGATCTTGTCATAGAAAAATCGAAAATCCAACCCCAATCCGGCCGACATCAGCCAATGGTCCCGCAACGGGTTATCCTGTCGAAAGAATGGATCATGGACGATCCCATGGTCGGTATGAACATGGGCATATACCTTGAGTGGAATGGTGGGAATGGCCGGTATCTGAAACCAGGACGGCCACGGAATGGGCAGATCCACATCCCACAAACGGATACGCCAGGCGGCCTGGACCAAAGCGTAGTCCATCCCATCGATCACATAGTGTTCATAGCCTCTGACCAGTCGGCTGCCATATCCCAGGCCCTCGTAGTCGTAATAACCCGGGTTCTGGCGCTGCAATTGCACTCTTCCAGCAGTGATGCACTCAAATCCATGCCCCTCACCTGTGGGGAGATAGCCTGCATAGACCGATTCGATCCACCAGCGATCCCGCTGATTCAGGAGGCCCAGCCCTTCCTTGGTCATATATCCGCTCCAGGCATATCCTTTGAAAGGATAGGCGCGATCATCCAGATGGTCGAGTGCTGCATGACCCCAGAGGGACAGATATTGGATACGCGATCCGGGGGTCGTAAAATAAGACGGGTTCAGATCATCGACCACCTGAGGGTCTACCTGCGCAGAGCGGTAATTCATTCCGCCAGAAAATTTCCACCGGTATTGTGGTCGGTACCGCACATGCACCTGGACCATGTACTTCTCCAGCATCCATCGACCAAAATCCCGATAGAAGAGTTGGCGATCCTCTGCTGAGGCATAATTGATCTCCCGGAAACGCTGCATATAGGCTTGTAATCCAAGGCCCAAATGCTTGTTGCCCGGGAGTTGTGGGAGATCGTAGGCCAGTTCATACTTTCTGGAATACCCCTGTTGGAATTTCAACTTCAACAAGTCGCCCCAACCGGTGAAATTGTAGTGATTGATATATAGACCATAGTTGATCCGGTCGAAATCGTGATCAAAGTCTTTCCACCAGACATTGAAATTGCGGTCGGCGAGTTCGAAAATGGGAATGGGATAGATATACCAAGCCTCCCGGACACGAACACATATATGCAGAGTATCCAGAGCTTCTGAACACGTTTTCACACCGGCGGTAAGAAAGAGGCCTGTATTGCCAAGGAGGCGTTCACTTTCCTGCAGGGCATCGTTGACATCCTCAGGATGCACCTTTTGCCCGGGTTGCAGGGTCATTTCCCGCAGCAGGACAGCGTCACGAGTCCGTTTATTCCCTTGCAGGTGATAGGATCCTATCACCAGGGAATCCTGACCCTGAACTTCTGAAGAAAGCAGAACGAGGGCCCCACAAAACAACAGGGTGATCCGATACAGCCTGTGGCTGGTACGGGTGAGCGCATTCAAAGAGGGGAAGAAGCCGTGAAACGAATTACATCGCACGCATAGCCTTGACCAGAGAGGTCAGTACGAATGGCAGGGTAACCCAGAACCACTCGGGTTTGACGATCAACAGGGCAATGGTGGCTACAGATGAAATCAGAAATAGCAGCCAGGCCGATGTGGTTGAAGTGTTACTTTGCTCCATGAACTTGGATTTGATGGCAAAAGTACAACCTGTAAACGAAATTTGACAGCCCAAATCGTGATTCCTCATGACACAGTCCACCTTATTCACCCTCCCCCTCTATCCACGCGGGTTCCACATCATTACCAGGGAAGTCCTGGCCGCCATTGGTGAATTACCCATGGAGGGGGTCCTTCATCTGTTCATCCAGCATACTTCGGCGGCATTAGCCATCAATGAGGCAGCCGATCCGGACGTCCTGACCGATTTTGAATCCCTCTTCAATCGGCTGGTACCGGAAGGCATGCCTTTTCTCACCCACACCCTGGAAGGGCCCGATGATATGCCAGCCCATGTCAAGGCCGTCATTGCCGGATCATCTATCAGTATTCCCATCCTGGATGGTCGGCTGGCTCTGGGCACGTGGCAGGGGATCTACCTGTGCGAGTTCCGAAATCGGGGTGGATCTCGGCGGTTAGTAGCCAGTGTGATGAGTTGAGCTTGGAGCGGGCCATTCGCTTTTCGCTTTTCGCAAAACTCGTCAGTGGCTGATGCCACTTGGGCAGGCGGGTCCATGTCGGCAGGTAATGGGTAATGGGTAATGTGGCCATAAAATTGAGAGCGTGGCTCAACACCTAATACCCCTTTCCCTTTAAGGGAGAGAGCGGGTGTAGCTGTCCACACCTGAGGCCTTGAGGGCAGAAGGCCGAACCCGCGTTCGCAAGTTTGTCATTTGAATTTCTTCCTTTGGGATTTCCCTGGGATTTGGGATTTGTCGTTTGATGCTTTTCCTTCCTTATGAAGGGATGGGTAATGGGTAATGGCTATTGGGTAATGGGTAATGGGCCCAACTTTCTGCACCTTTTATTATGTAAACATCTGTCTCCGGGCTTCATCTTCGCAATAACTCAATCCTGGCTGCTTGGCAAATCGCAATTCGCTTTTCGCTTTTCGCTTTTCGCAAAGCACGTCAGTGGCTGACGCCAATTGGGCAGCAGGGTCCGTGTGGGCAGGGATTGGGTAAAGGGGCCAACATTCTATGGTCTTTATGATCTAAACATCTGTTTCCGGACTTCATCTTCGCAATAACTCAATAACGAAATCCTGACTGCCGTAGGCAGTAACCCAATAACTCAAATGCCAAATGCCGGCCTTTCAGGTAAGTTATATCCCGAAAATTCATAATATCCTACCTTGCATGACGTTCCACTCTCGCAACCTCCCAGAACATGGCGCGACCTGCGCAAAAGAAAAAATCAGCACCCCGCATCTCTCCACGAATGCGCAACGCCCTCCGCTATACAATGTATGCTGGTCTGGCCGGGTTGGGCCTGGTCCTGCTGTTGATCGCCGGCATCTTCTGGGGATGGTTTGGTGATCTGCCGTCCCGGAATGTACTGGCCCATATTCGACAGCATCAGGCCTCTGAAGTGCTTTCGGCAGATGGGGTCATCCTCGGTAAATACTATCTGGAAAATCGGGTGATCGTCGACAATGACCGCATCAGCCCCTGGGTGACTAAGGCCCTCGTCGCGACCGAAGACTCCCGTTTTTTCGAGCACCGGGGCATCGACTGGATCAGCCTGGGCCGGGTGTTCTTCCGCACCTTCCTCGGACGTGACGTGTCCCAGGGGGGTGGCAGTACCCTCAGCCAGCAACTGGCTAAAAATCTCTATCCTCGCAAGGACCATGGCTGGCTCTCTATTCCGGTGAACAAGATCCGGGAAATGATCATTGCACTCCGATTGGAAAAAGCCTATCCCAAGGAGGACCTGCTCAATCTGTATCTGAATACCGTCCCTTTCGGAGATAACCTGTTTGGCATTGAGGTGGCTTCCCGCCGCTACTTTGGCAAGGCTGCACGCGACCTGGAGGCCCAGGAAGCCGCACTCCTGGTAGGCATGCTCAAAGGCAATTCACTCTATCATCCGGTGCGAAATCCAAAACGGGCCCTGGAACGACGGAATACGGTCTTGAACAGGATGCAGAATCGGAACAATCTGACCCCTGCGGAATGTACCCAGATGAAAGAACTCCCTCTGGGCATTCACTATACCCGGGAGAACCACAACGAAGGGCTGGCCACCTATTTTCGGGAGCATCTGCGCTTCGAGATCGACAGTCTCCTCCAGGATATGCGCAAACCCGATGGCACCCGATACAATCTCTACACAGATGGTTTGCGCATCAAAACCACCATCAACAGCCGCCTCCAGCGATATGCTGAGGAGGCGATGAAGAAACATATGGTCGTCCTCCAATCGGCATTTGACAGGGAGTGGAAGGGAGGCAAACCCTGGGGCTCGGATGCCATCCTCGATCAAGCCATGCGGTCGAGTGACCGCTGGCACAATGGCAAAAAAGATGGCCTGTCAGACAAGGAGCTGGAGGCGATGTTCCTGCAAAAGGTCAACATGCGCATCTTCACCTGGCAGGGACCGGCACGCCGGGAGTGGACGCCCCGAGATTCGTTGCGTTATGCCCTGAGTCTCCTTCATACCGGTTTAGTTTCCGGTGATCCCGTCGAAGGTCGCATCATGGCCTGGGTGGGGGGAATCGACCAGCAGTTCTTCCAGTACGACCATGTCCTGGCCCGCCGTCAGGTGGGGTCTACATTCAAACCCATCGTTTACGCTGCTGCCCTGGAGGCTGGCTTTATGCCCTGCGACTACTTTGACAATCAACTGGTCACGTATCCCGATCATCAGGACTGGGAACCACGCAACGCCTCCAATGAGTATGGTGGCGTCTATTCCATGGCCGGTGCATTGAGCAAGTCCTTAAACACCATCTCAGCGAGCCTGATCATGGAGACAGGTGTGGAGCCGGTCATCGATATGGCTCGGCGCTGTGGCCTCAATGGCCGGATACCGGAAGTGCCGTCCATCGCTCTCGGTACCGGTGAAGCCTCTCCTCTGGAACTGCTCAGCCTTTTTGGCACCGTCGCTCTGGACGGTATCCGACCGCATTGGTACTATCTCGAACAGATCGAAACTGCCAGTGGAGAGGTGCTCTACACGTACACGCAGGAAGAAAATCAAGCGCTGTATGAGCGGGCCATGAATCCGGAAACGGCCATGATCCTGCGCAATGCCCTGGAGATGGCCGTGGATAGTGGCACTGCCCGTGCCCTGCGGTATACCTATGGTCTGACCGGTCCGATGGCCGGAAAGACGGGCACCACCCAGGATCAGGCGGACGGCTGGTTTGCCGGCTTCAACCCACGACTGGTGACTTCCGTCTGGGTGGGTGCTGAACTGCCAGTGGTTCATTTCAAGTCATTGGCCATCGGTTCTGGTGGCCGGTCGGCCATGCCCGTCTTTGCCCGGATGATGCAGGCTGCCGTCAAGGATGAATCGCTGCGAGCCATTGTGAAGACGCCGTTTGCGCCCATTCCGGAGTATGTAGCCGCCAGTCTGGATTGCCCGCCCTATCTCCCCGAAGCACCCATCTATGCGGATGACGATCCAGGCCTGCTGGAATGGCTGGGTCTGAAAGATCGGGAGGAACAGATCGCCGATGCAGATCAGGCCAAACGGTCACCAAGTGAGGCTTCCGAGCGTATCCGCAAGCGCAATGAGCGGATGCTGAAAAAACGGGAACGGAAACAGTCCTGGAATGATTTCTGGGACGGGGTGTTCAAGAGAGACTAAGAGACCGGGGGACTGAGAGACCGGGGGACTGAGAGACGAAGAGAAAGCGGAAGGCGGAAAGCAGAAAGCATGACCCCTGGACGTATGAACGTGATTCTATCCTTTTTATAGTATCAGCAGTGACGTTGATTCGTTTATGGGTTTATTCGTTCATGTCCTGCTGTGTAAACCGGTCAACTCTAATCAGACATTGACAATTGTCAAACCAGAAATTTGGAACCCAGGAATAAGGAACTGAACTGGAACTTCCGACGTCTGCTTACCTCCTGAAAATTAATTGTTGGTGCTGGTGTCTCATCAGCTCCTCCTATCCGTCGGTGTCTCACCGGAAAGTGAAAATGAATCTTCTTGGATGATGATGCAGCCAGATTGAATGCTGGTATTTCCCAGTTATGAAGACAGCAGTCAATCGTTGATTCGTTTATGAGTTTATTCGTTTATGCCCAGCCGTATAAAACAGTCTACAGGAATCAGGGAGGAGGAGCGGTATTGGGCCTTCGGCGTTGTGTATTGGCTTCCCAGAGGGAGCAACACAGAGTTATTTCGTTATTGGGCTATTGCGTTAATTCGAGGAACGAGGAACCCAGCCTGCGGCAGGTAGGAACGCAGGAACCAGGGATAAGGCAGGCATTGGGTATTGGGCGTTCGGCGTTGGCTTTCCTCCAGGTCTGAAGCTTTGTTATTTCGTTAATGCGTTATTTCGAGGACCTGGGAACCAGGAACGCAGGACCAAGGTCGCACAGGTTTCATAGTGAAGTGCGATTTGGCAGTTCAACGTTTAATGGGTCAGTTGACGCTGACCCTGTTCAAAGTTCAACGTGCCTTACATTGAACTTTGAACAGAAGAGCCGTCAGGCGCCGTCTTTGAACCAGCCAGTTGGCGGGCAGGCCTTGAACAACCAAACGTTCATGACTGCGTGCCAAACCAAAGTGTCAATCTGGAACACAAAACTCTCTGCGCATTCCTTGTACCTTTCGCCTGTAATTCGACGACATGCTCCTCTGGATCGGTTTTTTTGTGTTGATCACCGCTGCGCTGGCGCTGGACCTGGGTGTCTTCCACAAGGAGCCGGAGAAGATCAAGGTCAAGCAAGCGACTGCCTGGTCCATTGTGTGGGTCACCCTTTCCCTGCTCTTCAGCATCGTGGTTTACTACGCTTATGCGGAAGACTGGAGCGGTATTCGGCAACTAACCGGCGATTACATCCCCGGTGACAAGGCGGTGGTATTGTATCTGACCGGCTACCTGCTGGAGCTGTCCCTGAGCCTGGACAATATTTTTGTCATGGCCCTCATCTTCGCCTATTTCAAAGTGCCAACTGAACATCAGCATCGGGTGCTGTTCTGGGGTATCCTGGGTGCTGTGATCTTCCGAGCGATCATGATCTTTGCGGGGGTGGCCTTGATCCAGCGCTTTACCTGGCTGATCTACATCTTCGGGGCCTTTATCATTTTTGCCGCCCTCAAGATGTGGGCCACCAAGGATGAAGAAGAGGTTGATCTGAAAAACAACTGGCTGCTACGAAGGGTCCGGAAAGTACTGCCCATCACCCGGTCGTTTTATGGGCAACAGTTCTTCATCAAACGCGGGAAGATGCTGCTGGGAACCCCCCTCCTGCTTACCCTCCTGATGATCGAGATGACTGATATTCTCTTTGCCCTCGACAGTATTCCGGCCATCTTTTCCATCACCACCGACTCCTTCCTCATTTTCACCAGTAACATCTTTGCCATCCTGGGCCTTCGGTCCATGTATTTTATGCTGGCCGCAGTATTGGACACCTTCAAACTCCTCAAATACAGCGTGATCGCCATTCTGCTATTTGTCGGGTTGAAAATGGTTTCCCACGGGTTTATCCATCTGCCGGAATGGGCCTCACTGGCCTTCATCGCTGGTGCACTGCTGGTGGGTGTGGTCGCCAGTCTGTTTGCGAATGCGCGTCGTGAAGCAGATGCCGAGCCAGGCATTTGAGTGAGTCGGAAAGATTCCGGTCCTTTGCAGGACGAATCAACTGGTCACCCCATGTATAAAGGAAAAAAGGTAGTCGTGGTGCTGCCCGCCTACAACGCAGCAGCCACCCTGAAGAAAACCTACGACGAGATCCCCTTCGACCTGGTCGATGAGGTCATCCTCTGCGACGATGCCAGCCGGGACAATACAGCCGAGGTGGCCCGTCAGATCGGCATCCAGCATGTGATCGTCCACGAAAAGAACAAAGGATATGGGGGCAATCAGAAATCCCTGTACAACCGGGCACTGGAGCTGGGCGGCGATATTGTGATCATGCTGCACCCGGATTATCAGTACACGCCGCTACTCATCCCGAGTATGGTCAATATCATCGGGGACAATCTCTATCCTGTTGTTCTGGGTTCACGGATCCTGGGCAAAGGCGCCTTGAGAGGTGGCATGCCGATGTACAAATACATTGCGAATCGTATCCTCACCCTGACCCAAAACATCCTGATCAATTACAAGCTGTCAGAGTATCACACCGGATATCGTTCCTTCAGTGGGGAGGTCCTGCGGACCATCAACTTCAATGAGAATTCGGATGACTTTGTCTTTGACAATGAGATGCTATCCCAGATCGTGTATGCCGGTTTTGATATCGGCGAGGTGACCTGTCCGACCAAGTATTTTGAGGAGGCAAGCTCCATCAATTTTCAGCGGTCTGTGACATACGGGTTGGGGGTATTGCGCGTCTCCTTCAGCCACTTGCTCCAACGCTGGGGGCTGGCGTCATTTCCGATCTACAAACGGCTTCAGGATGCCTCTATTTGATCAGGGATTGCTGACCAAAAATGGCTTTTTTGGCCAGGAAAAGGATAGCAAGGACGAGCACGTAGACCAAGGTTACGGTCATAGCGAAGGGGGTTAGGTTGTTTCGACTTGTTGGTATGGATGTAACGTCCGATCAGTGAGTTTATGATAGCTTACCCTCAGAATAGATAAAAAATTAATAAGAATTGTCGCCTTCCCGCTTAAACCCTGGACTTGAAGAGATCAGATCCATTCTCGATCAGGCGGCAGATCTGTACAATCGACCCTCCTTCATCCCACCAGACCCCATATCCATCGTACATCAATTCGAAGGATTGCAGGATCGGGAGATCATGGGCTTCTGGACATCGGTCCTGGCATGGGGCCAACGAAAAACCATTCTGAACAAAGCTCAGGAGCTGATCGACCTCATGGATGGCGCACCGTATCAGTTTGTGCTCCACCATCAGGAAAAAGACCTGCAACGGATGATGCAATTTCGGCATCGCACCTTCAACGATGTCGATCTGCTCTATTTTATGGCATTCTTTCGCCATCATTATTCCCGCCACGAGAGTCTGGAATCAGCCTTTATGCTCGGACACCACTCTGATCATGCAGATACGGAAGAAGCGTTAAATGCATTCCACCGGTATTTCTTCTCCCTGGAGCATGTACCTGCCAGAACGAAAAAGCATGTGTCGGCTCCTTTCCGAAAGTCCTCCTGCAAACGGCTGAATATGTTCCTCCGCTGGATGGTGCGAACCGACGATCACGGAGTCGATCTCGGTTTGTGGACCGGCATTCGGCCGGATCAACTGGTGATCCCTCTGGATGTCCATGTGGAGCGGGTCGCTCGCCGGTTGGGCATCTTACATCGAAAACAACGCGACTGGCAGGCTGCTGTCGAGATCACGACCTATCTGCGCGTACTGGACCCCACCGATCCAGTGCGGTATGATTTTGCATTGTTTGGTATGGGTGTTCTCGAAAAACCTGGCCACTAGCGCAACAGGGTGAGTGATCCGGTGCGGATGGTTTCCTTTCCATCTGTGCCTTTTACCAGGATCTTGTATACATAGACGCCGGGAGGGGCATCCCCGCCGCCTGCACGTT
This sequence comes from Saprospiraceae bacterium, assembly GCA_021738725.1. Taxonomy (GTDB): domain Bacteria; phylum Bacteroidota; class Bacteroidia; order Chitinophagales; family Saprospiraceae; genus JAGNXB01. Next base: position 41,271 of record JAIPBE010000006.1, read on the forward strand.
TCCCATCCCAACCCGACCCAGGATCCCGGGTCTCAAAAACCTTTTCTCCCCAGCGGTTGTAGATCTCCATGGTGAAGGCACCTCCATCCAGGAAGACGATCACAGGTCTGAACAGATAATTTAATCCCCGGGGCGCAAAGGCATTGGGTACCCAGATGCGCAGATCCTGACTGGCACAGGCAATGTTTGACTTGCTGTACCGCCGTTCCTGTTGACCACTGGGAAGGATCACGGTGTAGGTCGTCTCAATGACGTAACAGATCGGGGCGAGTGGTGGATTGTTCGGGTCCAGGGCATGGATGAAATTCAGGGTGGAAGGCCCGGTGGTGCCCAGGGGTAAGATCTGGTTCCCCAACACCTGATAAATCGCATATTCTTCAATGGTTGCCCCATCAACCTCCAGGGGAGACCAGGCAAGAGTGTTTTGAAAATTGGGCTGAGAGGCCGCTTGGAGAAAGACCGCTGTGGCTGGTTCGGTCGTCCAAAGCACATCACACTGATCGATAGCCGAGATGCGATAGGTTCGGGGTTTTACTGAAGCATCCGTCCCCAGGTCTTGATAGTTATTTTTAAAGTTCAGGGGCGGAGTAACTGGCACTGGCTGGATGGCCTGGAATTGTCCGGAAGCATCCAGTCGTTCAACACTGGCCTGGTTCAGCTCTGCGTAGTCTTCCCACACCCATTCCAGTTCCGGCTCCTGCGCCGGATTTATTGTAATATAGGAAATAGCCATCTGACGTGGCGGCTGGATGAGGTCGGGATCGAGGCAGACCTCATTGGAGCGGGCTACTTGTTGGCTCCCTCCTTCCCTGGCTCGAATGGTGAAACAGTAAGTGTCTGCATCATCCGCTCCCGTAAATACGTATTGGACAGCGTTTCCGGGCAAGGTGTCCACAGGTTGAGCGGGTTGGCCATTCAGGGCCAGCCAGATCACTTGATCACCTATCCCTCCCGGCCAGTTGATATAAGGATTCCAGATCAGGGTTATGGTCTGAGCGCAGGCTTGTACGGTGGCTTCCAGGAAGATGGTCTGGTGGGCCAGATCAAAGAGGCTAGTATTCCCACAGGGGTCGGCAGCCAAAACGTAATAGAATTCGGATCCCTGGCCAGGAAAGGCATTGGGATCTGTCCAGGTAGTCGCTCCAAAGACGGTGTCGACCGGAACGGTGCCCCCGCTGGTGGTGCGATAGATGATATACCGGTCGACCTGCGGATCTTTACTGGCCGTCCAGGTCAAAACCACCTGCCCGCTGATCACCGATGCACTGAGAATGCTGATGGTTTGGGGCGGAGCGGAGGACAGCGTATCGCTGGAAAGACGAATCGCACCAGGACAGGCAAAGTTGCTTTGCATGTAGTAATACCAGGTCTGGTTGCCTGCTCCTGCGTGGTGAAACTCTGTTTGATTCTGATTGGCGATCGTTCCGATCAGGTTAAACGGACCTGTTGGAGAGGTACTGCCAAAAACAAGGTAATTCTGAAAGGGACCACAGGTGTTGACCGGGAGCGTCCAGACCAGGGTGTCATTTTTGATACACAACAGACCAGGTGGCTGGATCAGATTCTGGCTGTACAGGCTGCCACCATTTCCTAATATCAGCCATGAGAAAGTGAAGCATATGATTATTCTACTGATCATTCCAGTTTTCCGTATTTCGCTTCATATTGGTGAAGGGGCATGGTTTCTTTGAGTTGAAACGCGATGGTATCCCCCGTTGGAAGGATGCGTTTCCAGGCGATGAGACCGAGTCCTTTTCCATAGGTCTCTTCTCCCTGAAATTCCAGGCTGAGCACACCTTCCCCATCGTTCTCCATTTTCTCTTGCAAATGCATGATTACACTTTCGACCTTCTCCCCGTTGGGACGGGTGATGGTCTGCATACGTTCATAACGCCGATAGCGGGTGAGTGTTGTCGTCAGGGTAGTGTCGCCTGGTTCGCGCCAGCTGGCTTGATAGGTGTAGACCTTTGCCGTATCCGGAACGGTAAAAGGAAAAAGGGCATTTCGGGTGATCTTCAATGGTACGATCACCTTTTGGTCCAGGGTGTCCCGGGTATAATAGATGGTTTCGTCTGCCAACATGCCATTCATGACCTCGGTTTCGCGAATGGTCTGGATCAAGCTGTGAGAGGGGTCAAAAATGCGGGTGAACAACACGGTGCCGGTATCCGTTTGGATGGTGGAAAGAGACCAGATCTCATTCCCCAGGCCGAGTGCATTGGCCGGTTCATAGATATAAATCATTCCCTCGTCGAGCTGGTCCAGAGGAAAGTAATAGTCCTTATAGGGGTTTTGCCGATCACCACATCCGCTCATGATCAGGATGAACAACAGGAAAAGGAAGCGGTAAGGGTCGTGACAATTTGGCATAAGTGAGGTGAATGGAATGATTCTCGAGCAGGTGAATGTCAATATAGGAGGGGTAAAGTTATATTATCTTTGCCCTTTGGTTTTCCCACCATAAACCTCGTTTCAGCTATGAGTATTTTCGCAAAGGTATTGGGTAAGGTCTTTGGCTCCAAACAGGACCGGGACATCCAGTTCTATGAGCCCGTCGTCGAGCAGATCAATACATTCTCTGCAGAATACAGATCTCTGACCAATGATGAGCTGAGGGGGAAGACCACGGAATTTCGGGAACGGATCAATGCCTATCTGGCAGAGATCGATGCGGATCTGGAACGGATCAAGAACGAGGCTGAAACAGAGGAGGACTTTGGCGAGAAGGAAGCGCTTTTCCAACAGATCGATGAATTGGAAAAAGAGCGGGATAATCACCTGGAGGACGTCCTCAAGGAGATCCTGCCCGAAGCTTTCGCTGTCGTCAAAGAAACCGCCCTACGGTTCACAGAGAACACCACGCTCCCAGTTGCAGCCACACAGCACGATCGCGACCTGGCAGCCTCACGCAACTATGTCATCATCAAAGGTGACCAGGCCACCTGGAAAAACAGCTGGACCGCGGCCGGCGGGGAGATCACCTGGAACATGGTGCACTATGATGTACAGCTCATCGGTGGTATGGTGTTGCATGATGGTAAGATTGCGGAGATGGCTACCGGGGAAGGAAAAACCCTTGTTGCCACCTTGCCGGCATACTTGAATGGACTGGCTGGCAGAGGTGTCCATGTGATCACAGTCAATGATTATCTGGCTCGACGCGATGCCGAGTGGATCGGACCCATCATGGAATTCCTGATGCTCACCATTGACTGTATTGACAAGTATCAGCCGCATACAGCCCAACGACGGAATGCCTATCTGTGTGACATTACGTACGGGACAAATAACGAGTTCGGCTTTGATTACCTGCGGGATAATATGGTCCGATCAACTGAGGAGATCGTCCAGCGCAAGCACCATTATGCCATGGTGGATGAGGTGGATTCCGTACTGATTGATGATGCCCGTACACCGTTGATCATCTCCGGTCCTGTTCCTAAGGGAGCGGATGATCAAGAGTATATGGAACTCAATCCGAAAGTGAAACGGATGGTGGATGCGCAGGCCAAACTGGCCGCAGAATTCCTCGCTGAAGGCAAACGTCTCATTACCGATGGCATCCACGGGGTCAATGAAGGAGAAGCGGGTATGGCTCTGTTGCGCGCCCATCGCGCCCTGCCCAAGTATCGACCCCTGATCAAATTCCTCAGTGAGGATGGGGTCAAGGTGCAGATGCAGAAGACGGAGAACCATTATATGCAGGAGCAATCCAAGAATATGCATATCGTGGACGAAGAATTACTCTTCACCATCGACGAAAAAAATCGCCAGGTGGACCTCACCGAAAAAGGTGCCGAGTTCATGGCCAAGGGTAACGAAGACCCTACCTTCTTCATCATGCCTGACCTTGCTTCCAAAATGATGGAACTGGAGCAGGAGGAAGAGCTGGAGGAAAAAGAAAAGATGGAGGCCAAGCAGAATTTGATCCAGGAGTTTTCGATCAAATCGAACCGCCTTCATGCGGTCCACCAATTGCTGAAGGCCTATACCTTATTTGAAAGAGACCAGGAATATGTTGTGGTCGAAGGTCAGGTCAAGATCGTCGATGAGCAGACTGGCCGGATGATGGAAGGCCGTCGTTATTCTGATGGATTGCACCAGGCCCTTGAATCCAAGGAAAATGTCAAGGTGGGTGAGATCACCCAGACCTATGCGACGGTCACCTTGCAAAACTACTTCCGGATGTACCACAAGCTTTCCGGGATGACCGGAACGGCTGAGACAGAAGCCGGAGAATTCTGGGAGATCTACAAGTTGGACGTGGTGGTGATCCCGACCAATCGCCCGATATCAAGAGATGACCAGGATGACCTGGTATTTAAAACCGCTCGGGAGAAGTACAATGCGGTGATCGATGAGATCCACAAACGGAGAGAAGCGGGACAGCCTATCCTGGTAGGTACGACATCTGTCGACATCTCAGAGAAACTGAGCCGTATGTTGCATATGCGCAACATTCCCCACAACGTCCTGAACGCAAAGCAGCACCAGCGGGAAGCAGAAGTGGTTGCCGAAGCAGGAAAAAGTGGTACAGTGACCATCGCCACCAACATGGCCGGCCGGGGTACCGACATTAAGATCGATGAAAAATCCAAGGCTGCCGGAGGTTTGGCCATTATCGGGACGGAGCGACATGATTCCCGCCGGGTAGACCGCCAGTTGCGCGGGCGTGCTGGTCGACAGGGTGACCCCGGAAGCAGTCAGTTCTTTGTGTCTTTGGAAGATACCTTGATGCGTCTGTTCCATTCTGAACGGATCGCCAAACTGATGGACCGGATGGGTCATGAAGATGGCGAGGTGATCCAGCATCCCTGGGTGACCAAGTCCATCGAAAAAGCGCAGAAGCGACTGGAGGAAAACAACTTTGGTATTCGGAAGCGATTGCTGGAATACGATGACGTGATGAACATCCAGCGGGAAGCGATCTATCGCAAACGGACGCATGCCCTGTATGGTCAGCGACTGGCGGTGGATATTCACAACATGTTCACTAGCCTCACCGAAAACCTGGTGCTCAGCCATCGGAATACAGGGGATTACGAAACATTCCGGACGGACACGATCCGGTTGATGGGTGTTGACCCGGAGTTGGATCCGGTTCGTTTTTCGGAGGCAGAAGTCGATGAGATCATTGAAGAATTCCGCGATCACGTGGATCGTTCCTACAAGTTCAAGGGCGATCGGATCCAGGAGGTCCTGATGCCGGTCGTCAAACAGGTCCATGATAATGAGGGATCCCGGTATAAGCGGATCGCCATACCATTCACAGATGGAAGTACGCACCCGTTGGCCGTCAGTGCCGATCTGAAGTCAGCGGTGGCCAGTAATGGTAAATCATTGATGACTGAGATCGAGAAGACGGTGACACTTGCCTTGCTGGACGATCAATGGAAGGAGCACTTGCGTTCGATGGATGAACTGAAGGATTCTGTCCAATCTGCTTCTTTCGAACAGAAAGATCCATTGGTGATTTATAAGATGGAAGCGTACAATCTATTTGAGCAACTGATCTACCAGATCAATGAAAAGGTCTCTTCTTATCTGTTGAGGGGCACGATTGTCTTCCAGGATGGTAGCACCCTGGAGGCGGCTCGCATCCAACGGACAGATCTGAGCAAAACCACGGCTTCCCGGACGGCTGATCAAGAGGCCGAACGGGTGAAAGCGGCGGCGGCCAGTGCTGGACAAGGGTCTTCCAAACCGGAGACGTTCGTCCGGACTGACAAGAAGATCGGACGAAATGATCCATGTCCCTGTGGCAGTGGAAAGAAGTACAAACAATGCCATGGATAAGCGGCGTGACCCGCTGGGAATCCCTATTTTTGATCCATGGAGCGTGAAGTATTAGCCAGGAGTCTGGAGTCTACCCTGTTGAAGCCAGAGACCACTCTGGAGCAGATCCAGCAGCTGTGCGATGAGGCCATCGAACTGGACCTGGGCGGGGTTTGTGTACCCCCCTATTTTGTAAAGGAGGCTCGCCGCCGATTGGAGGGTAAGGGGCCCATCGTGGTATCTGTTGTCGGTTTTCCGCTCGGTTACAGTGGCACATCCGGCAAGGCAGAGGAGATCAAGAAGCTGGTCAATGACGGAGCCGATGAGGTAGATGTGGTCATCAACATCACTGCTGTGAAGGATGCCAACTGGACCTACCTCGAAAATGATCTTTCCTCTCTGGCGCAAATCAGTCATCTTAAAAACACACCAATCAAGTTGATCATCGAAATGGGCATGATGAATCCGGATGAGGTTCGGCAGATCTGTACGATTGCCGAACGCAGCAAGATCGACTTCATCAAGACCAGTACAGGTATGCTGGCCCCCGGGCCCAGTAAAGAGGATATTGCATTTCTGCGCAGTATCCTGGACTCCGATACCCGGATAAAAGCCAGTGCCGGTATACGCACGGCTGAAAAAGCAATCGCCCTGATCGAAGCAGGTGCGGATCGGATCGGCACCAGTTCTGCCGGCAAAATCATGGCCGAATGGAAGGCATAAGTCGACGATGATGTCCTAACTTCGTTAGATCACAATCTATCCCTGCAAGCTATGTCGCTCGCTCTGGAACTTTCTCATATTCAGAAATCCTTTGGCTCCACCCTGGCATTGAAGAGGTTAGATCTACAGATCCCACGAGGCACACTATTCGGTCTGGTCGGGTTGAATGGCGCCGGAAAAACGACTCTGATCCGTATTCTTCTGGGCATGATCCAGCCAGATTATGGCAGTGTAACTATTCTGGGGCAGAATATTCGGAACACCAAAGGACCATGGAGTCAGGTAGGCTATCTGTTGGCGGGCAGTCAGGGCTATCCTCGTCTGACTGTTTTGGAAAATCTGAAGGTGGCGGCACGTTGGCGTGGAGGAGCGACCAGCCAACATATACAGGATACGCTGGAATGGGTCCAGTTGACCAGAGAGCAATATACGCTTGCATCTCAGCTTTCTACCGGAAATATGCAACGCCTCGGCCTGGCAACCGCAATGTTGACCAGGCCGGACGTCCTTATTCTGGACGAACCGATCAATGGTGTAGACCCCAAAGGGGTGCTGGATATTCGTCAACTCTTTCTTCGATTGACGAAAGAATACGGGACCACAATCCTGCTGTCCAGTCATATTCTGGATGAATTATCCCGGGTGGCAGATACGATCGGCGTGATCCATCAGGGCGAAATGATCCAAACCTTTTCACGAAAAGAACTGGATGCTTTTCTGACACCAAGCCTGCGTCTTCATATACCAGATTGGCAACCCGCTCTGGACTTTCTGCAGGGCAGGGGCTATTCAGCTATACATCAGGAGGGCAGTTGGATATTGCTTCATGATCCAGTTCTGGCAGCTGAACCCAGAACATTGATCCAGGAACTCTGCCTGCACCACCACACACCCACTCGGGTCACGGCAGAGCATGGTGACATGACACAGATTTTTCTGGACCTGATAAGCCCTGCTCACGTATGACCTCCATCATATCTGCCTGTACTGCCGAATGGATTAAGATGAAACGGCAGCCGATCCTGTGGATCAGTTTCATCGCGATGATGATCGGTCCTTTGATGGGAATCCTCTTCATGGGGATCCTTCGTCATCCGGAGTGGGCGGAGAAAACGCCGCTATTGTCCGACAAGGCCAATGCCATGGCCATCGAGGTGAACTGGGATTCCTATTTCATGGTGCAACTGCAGGCTCTGGCCGTAGGAGGAACACTCATTCTCGGGTTTATCAGTGCCTGGATCTTTGGCAGAGAATATGCCGATCGGACCCACACCTTATGGCTTTCTGTGCCGACCTCACGATCGAAGATCATCACGTCCAAGTTGGTGGTATTGACCCTGTGGAGTGTATTGCTAGTCTCTTTACAGATCCTGACGACCGTGATCTGCGGTCAATTCCTTGGACTACCCGCCTGGGATCCTGGAAATCTGCTGGCGTGGGTGACCGGTATGTGGACGACCTTCATTCTGCTCTGGTTCTTGTGTTTCCCGATTGCCTGGATGGCCAGCCGGGGCAGGGGATATATGGCGCCTCTGGGAATGCTGGTCCTGGCCATTGTTTTTGCTCAACTTCTGGGGGTGTTGGGATTGGGAGGATGGTTTCCCTGGTCTATACCCGCCATACATGCTGGCATGATCGAACAGGAAATTCACTGGTATCAATATCTCCTGGTGGCAGTCACCGGATTGGCTGGAATGGTCGGGTTGTTTACCTGGTGGAATCAAACTGATCAGTAATGCTAGGTGAGTCCTTTTAGAAATGGTCGGGACACCCCGATCAAAAAAAGGGCAATGCCCACTGGCAAGGCAATGGAGATGGCAAACAGGGCTTCGTGGTAGAAGGGCATAAAGCCCATGGCCATCCAAAACATGGTGCCCTGTAGGAAGAGGAGAAATTCACTGCCTAGAAAGCCAAAGATCAGCAATACGAGTCCGATCGGTGCCATTCTATTTTGTACCGAGATCATCCCATTGCGCAGGGCAAGCGAGATCAACAACATGGTCAGACTGCCCAGGGTGATCAAATGGATGAAGCCAATGACAAAATTTCGGATGGTATATGCCATTTCAGCCACAACGGGCAGGACGACTAACGCCTGTACACAGAGCTTCATCAGAAAGCTGAGAAGGGCCAGGATCAACAGTCGGCGGGACCAGGGCGACCAGTCAGTCAAACGGATCCGGGATTGAATCAGAAATCGAACAAAGAGGATCAAGGCAATGGTCTGGATAATGATACCCAGACTGTTCATGGCAAATACGAACTGATTCGGATTGGACCATGCCACAGCGAGGGCGAAGGTGATCGGGGTCGACAATAGCAACCACCAGAAGAAGGCACGTGCCTGGGTCACAGGTAAGGAAACGCCTTCGGATTCCAACTGGACAAACCAAAGCCCCAGGGCCATAAAGAGGAACCAGCCATTGAACTGAAAGTGCAAAAACCATTGCACCGCCATATAGAAGATCTCGTGTTGTCGCAAACCCGAGGCCATAATGGGGCCAATGGCCAACAGGGAAAGGGTAGAAACAACCATCAGGATCAGGGCCGTCCGAATAAAGAGGACACCCAACAGGAAATCATACCGTCGTTTTCCCAATTCCTTCCAGATCACATAAACAAATCCGTAGGAAACAAGGACGTGACCGGCCGCAAATACGATGGCAACAGAGGTATACCCGACGATGGGGAAGGACACCAGCATGCCCATGACCATGATCTGGGACAACCAGAAAAAACGTTGGATGGAACGCGGGATAGCCTCTGGATAGAGCTTGGGGAGTAGGACGGCAAAGAAACCTTGGAAGAGCCATCCTAACATGGCGACATGCGAATGGGCATACATGAACTTCCGAAAATGGAAGCCCGGGATCTCTGCTACAAATGCATACCGTAGCAAGACACCTATAAGAGCGGCCACCAGGAAGTTGGCCAGGACGATCATCACCCAGCCGGACCCTGGTGGCTCGCCGACTATTCGTTGGCTAGGACTTTCCGTCATTCTTCAACATGAATTCCAGAATGCTCCTAGCATCCTCTTCTGTCAGGTTCTGGTTCGGCATCCGAACCAGACACTCCTTCAGGAGGGCCTGTGCAGCGGGATCTTCATCCAACATAACATCTACGTTCAGAGTCATATTCATGATCCACTCCGGAGTTCGACGATCGGTGACTCCTTTCCATCCGGGACCGACGACACGCATGCCTGTCAGTTTGTGGCAGGCCGAACATTTCAGATCATAGATCGCACTGCCTTTGGCGATCAAATCTGCATCCAATGGGCTGTTCAATTCGACATGCTTGATCTCTCCGATCCCTTTTGGATCGGCTGGAGCATCATCTTCGATCATGCTTTGGGCGGCTGGTGAATTGTCAGAATTGTCAGCGGTTTCGTCTCCACCTCCACAGGCAGTCAGCAACCCGAGTGGAAGTAGATACAGCAAGAATCTCTTTTTCATAATAGATGAATGTTTTACAAGGTTAGATCTTTATGTTTTCCTGATGTACCACCAGGGCCAATTCTTTGATGTTCAGTCTTTTCAACTTGTTGTACAGTCCGTCCCGATATTCTACAGCCTGAAAATGCAAAGGACAGGGTTTTGTAGAGGAGCATTGGGGCAACCCCAATACACAGGCCTTGAACAATCCCGGACCATCCATTATCTCCACAATTCGATCGATGGTGATCCGTTCATTTTCCTTACTCAGAAAGAAGCCACCATGCGGGCCTTTGGTAGAGGAGATGACCTGATTTCTGGTCAACTGCTGCAGGATCTTGGAGAGGAAATGTTTGGGAATATCCAAACCGTCCGCCATTTCCTGGGCACCGACCAAGTGGGTGGTTGTAGAATGGGCAGCAATGTATACGACTGCCCGAAGGGCATATTGGCAACTCTTGGATAACACGTGCGATTCTGATTGATTGGTGGTCACTGCTTCCTATTTAAGGACAAATTTGTCCTTTATTTTGGAATATACCACGAAAAATAGGGAATTGATTCCATGTGATCCTTATCAGGGGGGACATTGATCAGTGTCATTTGCCATCGATGGGGAGACACCAACCTTTGCATTAATAAAGGATATAAGGGTCTTTTATTAGATTAATAAACCCCATCCACCTTTAACACAAAAACAAGTCGCTATGAAAACGAAGATGTCATTCCTTTCCTGGTCCCTTTCGGCCGCAACAGTCCTCCTTCTGGCTGGCATGATCGCCGGTTGCGGAGGCAACCAGGGCAAAGCCGGACCCAGTGCAGTGAGCAGTGATGCTGCTTCTGCTGTGTATGTCCCACCCGGAAAATATGATGAATACTATGCCTTTCTGTCCGGCGGATTCAGCGGTCAGGTGGCTGTCTATGGTCTTCCTTCCGGACGTCTGCTCCGGGTCATTCCTGTTTTTGCGGTCGATCCAGAGAAAGGGTATGGCTTCAACGAAGAGACCAAACCGATGCTGGAAACATCCTTTGGTTTTGTCCCATGGGACGATGCTCACCACCCTGAGCTGTCACAGACGAATGGCGAAACAGACGGGCGCTACCTGTTCATCAACGGGAATAACACCCCCCGGATCGCCCGGATCGATCTGACCACGTTCGAGACCGCAGAGATCATTGAGATCCCCAACTCCGGTGGCAACCACAGTTCCCCATTCACTACTGAAAATACCGAGTACGTCGTTGCCGGAACCCGTTTTGGTGTGCCTTATCCACAAAGAGATGTGGCGATCAATACCTACGCCGAGAATTTCAGGGGTGTCCTCAGCTATATCAGTGTCAACAAGGAGGATGGCGACATGAATATCGCCTTCCAGATCCTGCTACCGGCTTTTGACTATGATCTGGCGCACTCTGGAAAAGGTGAATCTCACGGATGGACCTTCTTCACCACCTATAATACAGAGTTGAAGAACACCCTCCTCGAAGTGGGTGCCTCCCAGCACGACAAAGACTATATCGCTGCCATCAACTGGAAACTGGCAGAGAAATACATCGCGGAAGGAAAATTCAAGGAAATGCCGGCGAACTATCGGGATAACAGCTATTCCGACAAGACGCATATGGCCACCTCCAAGAAAGTGGATAAGGTCAAAGTTCTGCTTCCTGAAGATTGCCCCGGTCTGGTCTACTTCCTCCCCACCCCAAAATCACCTCACGGGGTGGATGTGAACCCTTCGGGCGAATACATTGTCGCCAGCGGAAAACTTTCTGCTGACCTGACGGTACACTCCTTCAAGAAGATGTTGGCCGCCATCGAAAACAAGGCATTTGAAACCACTATTTCGGGTATCCCTGTCCTCAAGTATGAGGAAGTGGTGGCAGGTGTGGTCAAAGAGCCCGGCCTCGGTCCACTGCACACCGAATTTGATGGAAAGGGAAATGCCTATACGACCTTCTTTATTTCCTCAGAAATAGTGAAGTGGAAAGTGGGCACCTGGGAAGTACTGGATCGTGTGCCGACCTTCTATTCTGTGGGTCACCTGATGATCCCCGGCGGTGACAGCAAAAAGCCTGACACCAAGTACATGGTGGCGTTGAACAAGATCACCAAGGACCGCTATCTGCCTACCGGACCAGAGCTCACACAATCTGCACAGTTGTATGACATCACCGGTGACAAGATGAAGATGTTGCTCGACTTCCCAACCATTGGTGAACCGCACTATGCACAGGGAATCTCTGCAGACAAGATCGTACCGAAATCCAGGAAGTTCTTCCCACTGGAAGAAAACCAGCACCCCTATAAAGCAATGGGTGAGAAGGAGTCGCGGGTCGAACGCAGTGGCAAGGATGTACATGTCTACATGACCACCATCCGCAGTCACTTTGCACCGGACAATATTGAAGGAGTCAAAGTAGGTGACCGTGTTTACTTCCACGTGACCAACCTGGAACAGGATTGGGATGTCCCTCACGGCTTTGCCATCCAGGGTGCCCTCAATGCAGAATTACTGATCATGCCTGGCCAGACAGAGACCCTGGTCTGGTATCCACAAAGAGAAGGAGTCATTCCATTTTATTGCACAGACTTCTGCTCAGCGCTTCACCAGGAGATGCAAGGGTATGTCCGGGTATCTGCTGCAAATGCCAATACGCCACTGATCTGGAGCCTTGGCGAACCTGAGCCCGAACAATAAGCGCATCAACTGGTGCGTGTGAAACCATCAGTTGCTTCATTCGTCGCAAGAGAGCCGGCCGATCCCGGTCGGCTCTCTTCTCTAAACCCAACCTCTCATGAAAGCCCTACCACGGCTTTGTATGGTACTGGCAGCAGCTGGTATTCTCGGCCTGTTCCTCTTCCCTATGTGGAAGATCATCCTTTATGCACCCCAATATCCCACCGGTGTCCAGATGAATATCTGGATCAACAAGATCGATGGTACGGAGTCGGGTACTTTACAAAATGTCAATATCCTGAACCACTATGTGGGGATGAAATTCATCGAACCAGATGCCATTCCGGAACTGAAGTATTTTCCCATGGTGATTCTGGCCATGGCCGGTCTTGCACTCCTGGCTGCAGCGATCAATAAAAAGTCGATCTACCTGACCTGGCTGATCATCATGGTCGTTCTTTCCATTGTCGGGTTTTATGATTTTTACCTCTGGGAATACGACTACGGCCATAATCTCAGCGATACGGCGCCGATCAAGATCCCAGGAGCTTCCTTCCAACCACCACTGATCGGCTCCAAAGACATCCTCAACTTTACAGCTGTCTCCCTGCCGCACATCGGCGGCTATCTGGCCGGAGCCGGTATCTTTTTTTCATTTCTGGCCTACTGGTTCAGACGTAAACAATAAATATGCGACTCATCCTCTTTTCTGTGATCCTGATCATGAGTGCCTGTTCCACAGGACCTCAACCTATTTCATATGGTGAGGATGCCTGCAATTTTTGCAAGATGACCATCGTGGATCAGCAGCATAGCGCAGAAGCCGTCACCCTCAAAGGAAAGGTGTACAAGTTTGATGCAATCGAATGCCTGGTCCACTATGTCTCTCCGCTTGACGAGGCCACATTCAGCCATCTGCTGGTGGCCAATTACGACCAGCCCGGGTCGCTTATGGATGCGCAGACATCCAGCTACCTGATCAGCCCGAATCTGCCCAGCCCCATGGGTGCATTTCTCAATGCTTTTGACGACGCCAATCGGTCGGCTGCCATGCAAACCAGTATGACCGGTGAACTGCATTCCTGGGAGTCTCTGAAAACCACTCTGACCTTAAAAAATCAGATCCCTCAATAACACTCCACCCATGCGAAGGATCACCTGCCTTATCCTATTCATTTCATTCCTCTGGACAGATGTCGTGTCAGGAACGAAACTGCATGTTGGGGCAGGTCAACCATTTGCCACCATTCAGGCTGCAATGGATGAGGCCCGTTCTGGAGATCAGGTGATCGTTCATCCCGGTCTGTATCGGGAATGCCCCGTCGTCGTCAATAAATCGATCACCCTTACCGGGTATGGCATGCCCGTTCTGGATGCCCTCGGCGAAAAGGAAGGCATCATCATCGAAGCGGACAGCGTCACCATTGAAGGATTTGAAATTCGGAATACGGGATACAGTTATATCGAAGACCGGGCCGGTATCCGGATCAAAAGAACCAAAGCGTTTACGATCCGCAACAACCGGTTGATCCTGACCTTCTTTGGTATTTATCTAGAACATGCCAAATCCGGACGGGTCATCAATAATGCCATCCTGGGCAAACCTTTGGCTGAAGCCAACAGTGGAAATGGTATTCACCTCTGGTATTGCAAGGATATTGACATCGTCGGGAACCTCATTCGGGGTCATCGCGATGGCATCTATTTTGAATTTGCCACTCAATCCAGAGTCCGTCGAAATATCAGTGAGCAGAACCTGCGATATGGCCTGCACTTTATGTTCTCAAACGACGATATCTATACGGGGAATACATTTCGAGATAATGGTGCCGGAGTGGCCGTGATGTTTTCCAGCCGCATTCATATGCTGAATAATCTCTTTCACCTCAACTGGGGACAAGCTGCCTATGGTTTGTTGCTGAAAGAGATTTATGATGCTGAGATCCGGGAGAACGTCTTTCAGAAAAATACCGTCGGCATATTTACGGAAGGCTCCAACCGGATCCATTATAAAGACAATGATTTTCTGAATAATGGCTGGGCTGTGAAAGTGGCCGGTGCCTGTGAAAAAAACGATTTTATTCGCAATAATTTCATTGGCAACAGTTTTGATTTTGCTGCTGTAGGCAATATGGAAACCAACCGGATCGAAGAAAATTTCTGGGGCGATTATTCTGGTTATGACCTCGACAAAAACGGAATCGGGGATATTCCCTACCGCCCGATCAAGCTGTTCAATTACGTCGTGGATCAAACACCAGAAACCATCATACTTATGCGGAGTCTCCTGGTAGAGATCCTCAACTTCTCCGAGAAAGTCAGCCCGGTGCTCACCCCGGCTGAAGTCTCCGATGCGATGCCCAACATGCATCGTTATATTCGATAAACGACCTATTACCATGATCCATTTACATCACATTCATAAATCATTCGGCCGGCTGGAGGTCTTGCGTGGCGTGGACCTGGCCTTTGACCGGCCGGGAATCACGGCTGTCTTGGGACCAAACGGATCCGGAAAGTCCACCTTGCTGAAGTCCATCCTGGGTATGGTGTTGCCCGACCAGGGAGAGATCCATTTTAATGGAAAACCGATCGACAACCTGGGCCAGTACCGGAAGGACATTTCCTATCTGCCCCAGATCGCACGTTTTCCCGAAAACCTGCGCGTACGCGAATTGATCCGGATGATCGAATCCTTTCGGTCACAACCTTCCCAAAGTGCGGAGTTGATCCATCAATTCGGGTTGGAATCCGTCCTCGATTCCCAGCTGGGTCACTTGTCAGGGGGCACGCGCCAAAAGGTCAATCTGGTGCTTACGCTGATGTATGATACACCAGTGATCATCCTGGATGAACCGACCGCCGGATTGGATCCAGTGGCGATGGTCAAACTCAAAGAGTTGATCATACAGGCCAGGGAAGACGGGAAGATCCTGTTGATCACTACCCATATCATGAGTCTGGTGGAAGAGCTTGCCGACCGTGTCGTCTTCCTGTTGGAAGGCCGGATCTACTTTGATGGCAAACCCGATGAACTCAAACAACGAGTGGATGAACCGAACCTGGAAAAGGCCATTGCCAACCTCCTCAGTGGGGGCCATCTCACGCCCATCCAACCTCTGGATGCTTCATCGAAGCCGATCAAGAAGATGAATGGCAATGTTGTCCAACCGCAATTAAAATATTAAGTCATGCTCCGTATCATTCGCTACAGTTTTGCCGATCTGATCCGCAGCCGCTGGTTGTACTTCTATACCGGTTTTTATCTGGTCCTGACCGGTGCGCTCTTTTTGATCAGCGCCGACCTGTCCAAGGTGATCGTCAGTCTCATGAATGCCATCCTGTTCATTGTACCGCTGGTGGCTCTGCTCTTTGGTGTCATGGTCCAATACAACACCCGGGAATTCACGGAGCTGCTCCTGGCGCAGCCTATTCCAAGGCGGTCTATATTCCTGGGGCAATACCTGGGCATTGCCACTGCCCTGGCCATCAGTTTTTTGTTGGGTGCGGGAATTCCGTTTATACTCTCTGGCATCTTTCTTTCCGGGGAGATATGGAACTTCTCCATCCTTCTGTTGAGTGGCATATTACTCTCTTACATCTTTTCCGCGTTGGGCTATTTATTGGCCCTGATCAATGACAATCGGATTCGTGGGTTTGGTTTAGCCATTCTGGTCTGGCTTCTTCTGGCCGTTGTCTATGACGGATTATTCCTACTGGGCCTGGCCTGGTTCTCGGACTATCCATTAGAAAATGTAGCGATCGGTGTGACGGTGTTCAATCCGATCGATCTGGCGCGCATCCTCATTCTGCTCAAACTGGATGTATCTGCTCTGATGGGGTATACCGGTGCGGTGTTCAACAAATTTCTGGGCACCTCTCTGGGCATGGGTCTGGCTCTGACCATTCTGGTCGTCTGGGCGGTGTTGCCTGTTAGCATGATCCGGTATATCTCCTTACGGAAGGATTTTTAAGGGGCCGGATTTGCGCTTAATCCGAGGTTAATCTCCTTCCGTGATTGAAAATTCCCGGGCTGTTGAATCAGGAGGAAAAACAAGAGATCGAACTGAAAGAAAGGATGCACATCCTGGAGATTCGTTCACTACATACTCATTCACCAAGAAATAAATCTATCGATCATATGGAACATACACTTCTCACTCAAAAACCGATCGGCGAACTGGTACGCGAAGATTATCGGACAGCCGAAGTCCTCTCCCGTTGGAAGCTGGATTATTGTTGTGGTGGCAAACGGAATTTGGCAGATGCTTGCTCAAAGGTTGGCGCCAATCCCGCAGAGGTTGCCACCGCATTGGAAGCCGTCCTCAATCAGCCTGCCGGAAGAGCCCTGGATTATGATGCATGGGACACGTCTTTTCTGATCGATCATATCGAAAATGTCCATCACAGTTATGTCCGCAAATCTCTTCCTGTGCTGGTCGCCACCGCCCAGAAGGTGGCGCTCAGGCATGGGAAGGAATACCCTTATCTGGAGACTGTCTTCCTGGAAGTGAAGGCATTGGCCCTGGAGTTGGAATCACATTTGGGCAAGGAGGAAAACATCCTCTTCCCGTATATCCGTCAACTCGTCCTGTCGCAGACTCGGGGCAGTCAACAGCCAGCTGCTCCCTTTGGTTCTGTCAACAATCCGATCCGAATGATGGAATCCGAACACAATGATGCAGGTGAATCATTTGCAAACATCCGGGAATTGACCGGGGATCTTGTCTATCCGGAGGCTGCATGCACCAGCTGGCTTGTGCTGTATTCTCTATTGCTGGAATTCGAAGCAGATCTCCACACGCATATTCATCTGGAGAATAATCTGCTGTTCCCCAGAGCGATCCAATTGGAGCGGGAGATGAACTGATAGTACCCACCAATTGTCAGAAACTGAAAGGACCCTTCGATGATGTCATCGACGGGTCCTTTTCTCAGTATATGTCAAATACGGTGATTCGACTTATCTCCACGCGCTGATGATACCACACATGATCATGGCTGTCAGGGTCCAGTAGAGAATATTGACGATGGCCCACTTGCGACTGCGCATTTCAAAGATGGCCATTGAGGTAAAGATCGGCAGGAGAACTGTGACCCCAAAAAGAAAACCGTGGACCAGTCCGTGCTGGAAGGTCACATAACTGTGTCCATCGGGTGCCGTCGTCTGAAATCCTCCATCAGCCCCACCGGCACCGGTCACCCATCCCCAGAAAAAGACTGCCAGCAGGAAGGAGGTTACCAAAGTCAGGATATACATGGTTGGCTTGGGCATGTTGGCTTTGATATGTTCCTCAGTAAAGCCATTTGCTTGCATCCATGCAGTTCCCATCACTTTGGGGTGGTAATAGATCATACCCATGATCATGGGCACCAAAGCGGCAACGATTAAGGCGAAGTAATTCATAGTGTTAGTTTGGTTGATTAGGTTAGAAATATAGGAATTCTTTGAGAATCCAACTACTTGGTTCCTTGTTCCTGCGTTCCTGGTTCCTGCGTTCCTGGTTCCTGGTTGGATTCAGGTCTGGCAGGCGGATTCAAAGGTCTGGTTGTTCAAAGTTTAAAGTCAGAGCTGGCGCTCTGACGTTCAAGGTTTAATGTGGAAAGGGTTCATGTCCCCCTCCCATTCCACTTCCAAACCCGGAGACAAGGGCCTTCATGAGGGGGTGGTAGAGTATTTCTGCCTGCTTGCCTGAAGCAAGGTTTCTCGTTCCTTTGTTCCAAGTTCCTGGTTCCTGGTTCCTGGTTAAGCTGACCAAACCTTGGCTGCAACTTTAAATAATGGATGTTGGTGCCGGTGTCTCACCGGCAGCGCAAGACGGGTAGTTCCAAGTATCTCATTTTATTGAATGAGGGTTAGTGGCGGTGTCTCACCGCTTGATCAATCCATTAAGGAGTATCATCCTTACATATTGTTGGTCTGGGGGAATGTTCCTGCGTTCCTGGATTCCTGCGTTCCTGGTTCCTGGTTCCTGGTTGGTTTCAGGATTGGCAACCGGTTTTAAACGTCTGGCTGTTCAAAGCCTGCCCGCCAACTGGCTGGTTCAAACGGTGCTCTGCCGAGCACCAGTTCAAGGTTCAACGTGGAAAGGTTCCATGTCCCCCTCCCACAATACTTCCGAAATCGGAGACAAAGGCGTTCATGAAGGGGTGGTAGAGCATTTCTGTCTGCTTGTCTGAGGCAAGGTTTCTCGTTCCTCTGTTCCTGCGTTCCTGGTTCCTGGTTCCTGGTTGCTTCAGGACTGGCGGATTGTTTCAAGCTTCTGGTTGTACGTATAACCTCACCCCAAACCCCTCTCCTTTGCAAGGAGAGGGGTTTTCATGTCGAATCGGCTTAATTACCAAGTCAATCAACGGATTGGATCTTTCGATTCTACTCCTGGGATAGATTAAAAATAATGGATGCTGGTGCCGGTGTCTCACCGGCAGCGCAAGACGAATGGTTCCAAGTATCTCTTTTTGTGGAACGATGATCAGGGGCGGTGTCTCACCGCCTTGTTGATCCATTAAGGAGCGGGAGGTATGCATAATCGCCAGAGCGGGGGAATGTTCCTGCGTTCCTGGATTCCTGCGTTCCTGGTTACTGGTTCCTCCCTGCCTACGGCAGGCTGGGTTCCTGGTTGGTTTCAGGATTGGTGGATGGTTTTAAGGGTTTGGCGCCAAGCATAACCTCACCCCCAACCCCTCTCCACTCGTGGAGAGGGGAGTAGTTCACCTTGGATGGAATCAGCCCTATTTGAACGAGAATTGATTGATCTATGCCCTAACAATACAAGTATGAAAATAATAAAAAGGAAGCTGGAGGCAGACTATAGAAGACTAATTGAAAAGACTGGATTTGTGTTGCTAATAAACTAAAAAATACCCCTCCTCCTCAACTCCCAAAAACAATCTGCAGTGGCATTGATATCTGCTGCTGCATTATGTGCTTCACTGAACCCCTTTCCAAAGAGTCGATGATGTAATTCATCCAATTTGGGCCACTTGTAACCATAGTTACCCGGAATAGCACAAAAGGCTGTCGATCCCTGCATAGTACAGATAAGCCTCTTCATGGGAATCAAATTATCCATTCCAGAGCGTAGAAACTCTGCCCCTACAATTTTCTCATCAAAACTGATATTGTGGGCCACCAAAGATTTGGCCTGGTTTAATTGCATTATAAATTCATCCAGCACCTGCTGTAGATCTACCCCTTCGCTTAATGCTCTTTCTGTAGTGATCCCGTGTATGGATGATGCATCTGAAGGAATCGTAAACCCAACGGGACGTATGATGTGATCATTCCTTCCAAGTTCATTCCCGTCCTCATCAAATAGGACCCAGGCTATCTGGACAAGCCGTGGCCAATTCGACAGATTGGAGACCGGTGCTTTCCAGTTTTTGGGAAGACCATTGGTTTCGGTGTCAAAAAATAAATACATAGCTCTCAAATCCTGTGAATAATAAAAATTCTGACTACTTAGCATCCAAGATAACGCAATTACAATTTCACCCGAATCCCAAACTGGATTGATCGAAAGGGCTCACGCAAAATCCTGATCCATTCACATTAAGATGCTTGATTCCAAAAACGAAACCTGGAAGTACTCATTTACAAGTCGTCAACACCAATCAGGCAAACACACAATTCATTGTACTTGGAACAGAGGTCCGCTCGCAGTACTCGTTGAACCTTAAACAGCACATTCGCACCATACTCTGAACCCCGTGACAACCAGAAACCTTACCTCCGATAAGCAGGCAGGAATATTCAGCCTCCCCCTTTATCCCCCTCATGAAGACAAAAAACTCCGGATCTTGCGTGCGTGTGGGAGGGGGACATTCAATGGGCAGGCAATAACCAGCCCGACATAGATCATGCCTTGACACCAAGGTAACCTTGAACTTTGAACAGCCAGATCTGATCGTGGCACTCCAAAACAGCACCACCTACAACTGCCGCGCCGCAAACGTATCCCCCTCGTGCATATCCCCGGTCTTCATCCCCTAGGTCAACCAGCGCATCCGCTGCTCCGAAGTGCCGTGGGTAAACGACTCTGGGACCATATACCCGATACGGGTGATTTCCGATGAATAGGCAAAACCGAGGCAATATCCGATGTGTACTTATCCGGAGTACTGTAGTTTTAGGGGAAAAACCAGCATGACCTTCCCCTTTCGCCATTTTGAGGATCATATTAATCAGACTATTCTGAAACGGGGGATGACGTATTTCCGAAAGGGCCATGTTGAAGAGGTGATTGAGCATGGCCATGGCGAATATGAGGCGTATGTCCATGGCACGGAATCCTATTTGGTTCAGATCACCATCAAAGGGGAGAACGTCACAGACCATCGGTGCGACTGCCCCTTTGATCAAGGGCCAGTATGCAAGCATGTCATCGCTGTGCTGTTTTCCATGCAAAAAGATGAACTCGACTTCGCAACTGAACCAAAACCGGTCAAGAAAACAGGACAGGCCAAAAAAACGGCCAGACGTATGGTGGAAGATATCCTGAAGGATACTCCACCGGAGGCTTTACAGGAGTTTTGTCGGGGATATGCCCGTAGTCACCACGATTTCCGCCAGTCGCTGATCCTCGCATTCCCCGCCCGGGAAGAAATGGCTGACAAGCAAACTTATGTTTCCATGATCCGGGCTATCCTCCGCAAGGGCATGGGGCGCATGGGTTTCATCGACTGGCAGGCTTCCCGGGAGGTGAGGCATAGAATCGAGGAAATCCTGGATATGGGCAAAAAAAAACTGGCGGAAGGACATGGCGATATTGCATTTGCCATTGCCACCGCCATCTTGGAGGAAATGACGGCAAACATCGAAGACATCGACGATAGTGCATACAATTTCGAGCAATGCATTGAAGATGCTATTGAGATCATGGAAAAACTGGCCGATTCCTTTCCGGATCAACGACAGGCTCTGTTTACATATGCGGTGGATATGACCAGTTCACATGAATTTGAAGAATGGCGCTGGAAGTTTGATCTGCTCGAGATCGCCCTGGCGAGTGCACGTACCACAGAGGAGTTTGCCATTGTCCGGTCTCTCGCACAAGAATGCGATCGAACACCCTATATGGGTGACTGGAAAGAACTGCTGCTCTATCGCCTGGCTGTCAATGAATATGGAGAAGATGCGGGCAACCAGTTTCTGATGGAGCATTTGCACAATCCTCAGTTGCGTGCTTTTGCTTTCAGAGCCGCCATGAACAAACAACAGTTTGACAAGGCCAGACAGCTGGCCATGGAAGGGATCGATATATCTGAAGCAGCCAATGAAAAAGAACAGGCCGGCTGGTATCGTCTTCTGCTGGAAGTTGCTGTGAAAACGGGAGACCAAAACGAGATCCTGAACAATGCACGATTTCTAGCAATCCATGATTATCAAGATCGTGATCAACACTTGCAACTGCTCAAAGACAACCTGCCCGAAACGGAATGGAAAGCCTGGTTGTCAAGCATGATCGAGGAGGCGAGCAACCGTAAATATGCCTACCAGTCTACTGTACATGCTTTCCTGGTCTTTGATCAGCGCTGGGATGAGCTCTTCCAGGTGCTGAAAACCAATAATGAAAATGGACTGATCGGGTTGGGCACGATCAAGAACTATGAATCCCAACTAAAAGAAAACTACAGTCACCAAGTGGCCCTTTTGTACCGGGATGATGTTCTGCGACATGTGGGCGATGCCAATCAACGAAAGGACTATGAAGAAATCGCCTATTGGATCCGAAGAATGAAAAAACTGGGGGCAAATGAGGAGGCTTCAGATCTGATCAACGAGCTGACCGCGAGGTTTCCTCGCAGGAGGGCCTTATTGGAAGAATTGGGACAGGTGTAGATTTTACAGGAACCGTATTTCTGCGCCATATCGAGGCTGGAAAGGACGAAAAAATCAGATCAATAGCCACCACACAATATAGATGAAGGATAATACTAAAATGAATGGTATATCATGCACTATAACAGAATACTAAACTAATGAATGATTAAGCATACATAAGTATCTATCATATTTAACAGATTAGCCAAATATTATTAATATTTGTATGAGTATTCATTCATTATTGCATTATATTGACCATTATGACTGATTTACCATACAATAACTGGCATGCCATGAGTGACTAGGCATTGGCTGGCCGTATTGGGGCCTTCATCCGACATCACCGTCTGGAGCAAAACAAGACCCAGGATGCATTGTCGCATGCCGCCGGAATCAGCCGCTCCACCCTCAGTTTGCTGGAACGGGGAGAGCCAGTGACATTGGCCACCCTGATCCAGGTATTGCGGGTACTGGACCAATTGCAGGTCATGGATGCATTTGAGATCCGAAAACACATCAGTCCCTTGGTACAGGCAAAGGCCGAACATGCCAAACGCCGACGTGCCAGAAACTCAAAATCCAATCCATCAACATCCTCAGATTGTTAGCCATGAATTCAGCACTTGTGAAGATATGGGGAGAGTCGGTCGGAGCAGTAGCCTGGGATGAAACGACAGGAATCGCGTCATTTGAATATGAACCCGAATTCAAACGCAAGGGATGGGATCTGGCACCACTGCTCATGCCCATTCAGGTAACAAGATCCACGTATTCCTTTCCAGCACTGCGCAAAAAGGCAGATCCCTCTCTTGATACCTTTAAAGGGTTACCCGGTTTGCTGGCCGATGCGCTGCCCGATCGGTATGGTCACGCACTGATCAATCTGTGGCTGGCCCTACAGGGTTGTCCACAGGACAGTCTGAACCCGGTGGAACTGCTGTGCTTTATCGGGAAAAGGGGAATGGGTGCCCTGGAATTCGAGCCGGCCACATTCAGGGAGAACAAACAAACCTTCTCTCTGGAAATGGACAGTCTGGTCAAAATGGCCAGAAAAATGCTATCGAAAAAAGAGGCATTTGTCACCCATCTGAACACTGAGGAAGAAAAAGCGATCAAGGAGATCCTGCGGATCGGTACATCGGCCGGTGGAGCTCGGCCAAAAGCCGTGATCGCCTGGAATGAAAAAACACAGGAGGTCAGATCCGGCCAAACCACAGCACCCCGCGGATTTGAACACTGGCTTATCAAACTCGATGGCGTCAGTGATGTACAATTGGGGTCGAGTAAAGGCTATGGTCGGGTTGAAATGGCCTATTACCAGATGGCCATCGACTGTTGTATCGACATGATGCCCTCCAGGTTGTTGGAAGAAAACGGAAGAGCCCACTTTATGACCAAACGATTTGATCGGGAAGGCCAGTCGACCAAACATCACATCCAGACCTTCTGCGCCATCAAACACTTCGATTTTAATCTAGTGACCAGCTACAGCTATGAGCAACTCTTTCAAACCATGCGGGAATTAAAGTTGCCCTATCCTGATGCCGAGCAAATGTTTCGCAGGATGGTCTTCAATGTGGCGGCCAGAAACTGTGACGACCATACCAAAAATGTTGCCTTCAGATTAAAACAGGATGGCCTGTGGGAACTGGCCCCAGCGTACGATATCTGCCATGCGTACCAACCCGAGCACCAATGGGTCAGCCAGCATGCGTTGAGTATCAACGGCAAGAGAACCGGAGTCACCAGAGACGATCTCCTGGCTGTGGGAAAGATGATCCGGAACAAGCAAGCTGCAGATATGATCGACGAGATCAGCCAAACGGTCAGCCGGTGGAAGCACTACGCCGATGCCGTGAATGTATACCCCGCCTTGCGTGATGAGATCGACGCTACGTTGATCCGATTGACCTGAAATCCGTCCAATTATACAGTTTGGTCAACACTGGTGGAACGTAGTAACGAATTCTCAAACGAAGTCGAGGCGGGGCGAAGGAATGTTCCTGCCCGTATGCCGGGGGTATAATTCCTTGGTTCCTTGATTCCTGGTTCCTGGTTGGATTCAGGTCTGGTAGGCGGTCTCAAGGGTCTGGCAGTTCAAGGTTCAAGGACGGAGCCTACTGGCCCGTCTAGTTCAAAGTTCAACGTGGGGCTCGTTGAACTTATGAAGAGCTCTTCGTACCGGCGTGCTTTAGCCGCCGCACCAGTAAGTGTTCAAATAGTTCATTGATTATTCCGAAAGAGGAAGGATGTTCCTGATTCCTGATTCCTGATTTCTGGTTCCTGCGTTCCTGCGTTCCTGCGTTCCTAATTCCAAATTAAGCTACGGGATTGGTGATTCCGCTTCAAGACCTTGGCTGCAACTTTAAATTATTGATGTTGGTGCCGGTGTCTCACCGGCAGCGCGTGACGAGTGGCTCCAAGTATCGCTTTTATGGAATGGCAAGCATAGGCGGTGTCTCACCGCCTTGTTGATCTATCAAGGCTGGGGAGATATACATATCGCTAGACCGGGAGAATGTTCCTACGTTCCTGCCTGCAAGCCGCAGGCTTGATTCCTGCGTTCCTGATTCCCGGTTCCTGATTCCTGCGTTCCTGGTTCCTGGTTCCTGATTAGACAAAGCCCGAGATTTCCGGATCCAGATGAACGGGCAAAATGTAGGAAGCTGTGAAATGGTAGCATGTCCCCCTCCCACACGAATGCCGGAACCGGAGAAGTCTGACTTCATGAGGGGGATAAAGGGGGAGGCGGAAAATTCCTTGGTTCCTGATTCCTGATTCCTGATTCCTGATTATGCTTCTGAACAAACCTTTGTTTCCACTAAAAACTATTGACGTTGGTGCCGGTGTCTCACCGGCAGCGCTAGACGAGTAGTTCCGTGTATCTCATTTTATAAATGGTGATCTTGGGCGGTGTCTCACCGCATTAGCGATCCACCAAGGCCAGAGAGATATACTTATCGTTAGACCGGGGGAATGTTCCTGGTTCCTGGTTCCTGGTTCCTAGTTCCTGATTAGACAAGGCCCGAGATTTCCTGATCCAGATGAACGGGCAAAATGTAGGAAGCTGTGAAATGGTAGCATGTCCCCCTCCCACACAAATGCCGGAACCGGAGCAGTCTGACTTCATGAGGGGGTTAAATGGGGAGGCGGAAAATTCCCGGTTCCTGTGTTCCTGATTTTTGACTTTTTCCACCAGGGCGACTGAAGTCACCCCTACAATCCCTCACTCTCAGCTTCTCATTGTCCCTCAGTCTCAAAGTCACAGGTTTTGCCTTGCTCCTTCCGCGGTCCTGATCCCTCGAAATAACGCAATAACGCCTTAACGAAATAACCCCGCTTGAGACCTCTTGGGAAATGCTAACGCCCAAGACCCAACGCCTAAGACTGGCCCTCGGCCCTGTTCCTGTTTGGCCAGGTATGGTACGCAAATCACAAAGGACTGGCCGCCGAACAAAATCACTCACAACTGCCGCGCCGCAAACGTATCCCCCTCGCGCATATCCCCAGTTTTCATGCCCTTGGTCAACCAGCGCATCCGCTGCTCTGAAGTACCGTGGGTGAACGACTCGGGGACGACATACCCGCGACTGCGCATTTGAATGCGATCATCACCGATCGCCTGGGCGGCACCCAGCGCCTCTTCCAGGTCGCCCTCTTCCAGAAAGTTCTTCATCTTCTGGGCATGGTGGATCCACACGCCTGCCAGGAAGTCGGCCTGCAACTCCAGTCGCACCGAGAGGTCATTGCCCGCCGCCTTGGACATCCGGGCCTGCTGCTGGCTCACCTGACCGGTGATCCCCAGCAGATTCTGCACGTGGTGCGCGACCTCATGCGACACCACATAAGCCATGGCAAAGTCGCCGCTGGCACCAAACCGCGTCTTCAGCTCCTGGTAAAATCCCAGATCGATATACACCTTCTGGTCGGCCGGACAGTAAAACGGACCGGTCGTCGAACTGGCATATCCACAGGCAGAACGGTCCTGGTCGGTGTACAACACCAGCGTCGGATGGGGGTAACTTCTACCCAATTGCTCCGGAAATAATTTGTCCCATACGTCCTCCGTATCCTTGAGCACAACCCCGACAAAGGCAGCCATCTCGTCGTCTGCTGTGCCTGCCTGCTGGACACCGCTGGCTTCCGTGGCTGGACCATCGGAGCCCTGGAACTGAGACAACAGCTGTGACGGATCCTGACCCAGGAGCAGGGCAATGATCACGATCAGGATGGACCCGATCCCCAGACCTGCTCCGACCTTCTTTGCCGTGGTACCCCTGCGCCGGTCATCGACATTCTCACTGGATTCTCTGCCTTGCCATTTCATACCCGGATCATTTGATTGGACTAAAGATACATCCAGGTCTCAAATCCAAATAGCCCTACCCCTGGAATTCAATGATGGGCACTTCAATCAACCCCGCTCAATAACCAAACAAATCCAATCGGGATTTTGACTAAAGAGAACCTAAGCGATATCCCGAGTCCTAGGGATTATTTCTCAATCAATTAGTTTCGGCTAAGCTCTTTGCTCCACCGCCCCGACCCCGAGGACTCGGAGGGGCTAAGGCGGCACGCGGTCGAAATGCCTTGCCTACCTGCCGGCAGGCAGGTCTCGATTGGTTTTCTTTAGTCATGGTCTATTTCGGAGGTTAATAGAAGTACACTTATCTTGCAGACCAATCACCCCCATCTCCATGGCTGAAAAGAAACTCTTCCTCCTGGACGGTCACGCCCTGGCCTATCGTGCCCACTTTTCGTTCATCGCCCGCCCACTGATCAACTCCAAAGGCTGGAACACCTCTGCCGTGACCGGCTTTGTGAATACCCTGTGGGATATCATGCAAAATGAAAAGCCCAGCCATCTGGCCGTCTCCTTCGACCTCCCCGGGCCCACCTTTCGACATGTGATGTATCCAGAATACAAGGCCCAACGAGAGGAGCAGCCCGAGGACATCAGCTTTGCTCTACCCTGGATCCGGGACATCATCCGTGCCTGGCATATCCCGGTCGTCGAACTCGAAGGGTACGAGGCCGATGATGTGATCGGTACCCTGGCCAAACAAGCCGAAAAAGAGGGGTTTACCGTCTATATGGTCACCCCGGATAAAGACTATGGCCAACTGGTGTCGGACAAGGTCTTCATGTACAAACCTTCCCGCCAGGGGAACGGGGTAGAGATCCTCGGAATTAAGGAAGTGTGCGAGATCTGGGGCATCCAGCGAGTCGACCAGGTGGTGGATATGCTCGGTTTGCAGGGAGATGCGGTCGATAATATACCCGGTGTGCCCGGGATCGGACCCAAGACAGCCGCCAAACTACTGGAGGAATTTGACTCCATGGAAAACCTCCTGGACAATGCAGATCAGGTCAAAGGAAAAAACAGTGAACGACTGGTGGAATTTCGCGAGCAAGCCCTCCTGTCCAAAACCCTGGCCCGCATCGATATTATGGCACCCATTCAATTCCATGAAGGGGATTTCAACCTGGATCCACCGAACAAGGAAAAGATGGCTGAACTCTTCAGAGAATTGGAATTCCGTTCTCTCGCTCGAAAGATTCTTGGAGAGGAGGAAGCTCCAGCCGGTAGTCAGGGCGACCTCTTTGGTGGTCAAGCCTCGCCAGGTCCACAGAAGAAGAGTGTCAGTCCAGCGGCACACTCTGTGGCCACAGAGAATATCCATTCTGTAAACCATGTCTATCACCTGGTGGATACACCTTCCAAGAGAAAGGATCTGATCCAGCAACTAAAAAAAGCCAGTCCGATCTGTTTTGACACCGAAACGACCGGAGTGGATGCCATGATCGCAGAGATCGTCGGCATCTCCTTTGCCCTGCAACCACATGAGGGATGGTATGTCCCCTTGCCCGCCGATCAGGACGAAGCAAAAGCGATCATAGCTGAATTTAAAGAGGTCCTGGAAGACCCCAAAACACCCAAGATTGGTCAGAACATCAAGTATGATGCAGAGATCCTCAAGTGGTATGGCATTGAACTGAAAGGAGAATATCTGGACACCATGGTAGCCCACTATCTACTCGAGCCTGACCTGCGCCACGGCATGGACTATATGGCAGAAACCTATCTCAAATACCAACCGGTATCCATCACCAGCCTGATCGGAAAAAAGGGCGTCCGTCAGCTCAGCATGCGGGATATCGACGTGGAAAAGGTAGCCGAATATGCTGCGGAAGATGCCGATATCACCCTCCAACTATATCACTATCTCTGGCCGAAGATCAAAGAAGAAAAATTGGAAAACCTCTACAACACCATGGAGGGACCACTGATCCGGGTGTTGACAGAGATGGAATTCAATGGCATCCGTCTGGACAGCCCATTCCTGGAGAAATATTCGAAAGAGCTCGAAAAGGAGATACGCCAGACTGAGCGGGATGTATACAAGATCGCCGGCTCTCCATTCAATATGTCCTCCCCCAAACAAGTAGGGGAGATTCTGTTTGATCGCATGCAGATCCCCTATCGCTGGAAAAAGACCAAGTCGGGCCAGTACAGTACAGACGAAGAGAAACTGACGGAGTTGGCCCCTGACAATCCGATCGTCGATCAGATCCTGCGATACCGAGGCCTGTCCAAGCTGAAATCTACCTATGTGGATGCCCTCCCAAAAATGGTCAATCCACGTACGGGTCGGATCCACAGCTCCTTCAATCAGACCATCGCGGCCACCGGCCGGCTCAGCTCCAACAATCCGAATCTTCAAAATATCCCGATCCGGACTGAAGAAGGCCGGAAGGTGCGAGAGGCATTTATCCCTCGCGATGAGGACCACATCTTGCTGGCGGCCGACTACAGTCAGATCGAATTGCGATTGATCGCACATATCAGCGATGACCAGGCCATGCTGGAAGCATTCCAGGCCGGTCACGATATCCACGCCGCCACTGCGGCACGTGTCTATGGGGTCCCGCTCGAAGATGTCAGTGGGGATCAGCGACGCAATGCCAAAACCGTCAACTTCTCCATCATCTATGGTGCCGGAGCGACAAACCTGAGTCGACAGTTGAATATCCCCCGGAAGGAGGCCGGTGAACTGATCGAAGCCTATTTTGCCCAATACCAGGGACTGAAGCACTATATGGATTCCACTGTGGAATTCGCCCGGGCGAATGGTTATGTGGAGACCCTTCTGGGCCGCCGTCGCTTCCTGCGTGACATCAATTCCAAGAGTGGCCTGGAGCGAAGCAATGCTGAACGGATGGCCGTCAATACCCCCATCCAGGGTACAGCAGCGGATATGATCAAAGTCGCCATGATCCGAATTCAGGAAGCCCTGGAGACCGGGAATTTCAAGACTAAAATGATCCTCCAGGTCCATGATGAACTGGTCTTTGATGTCCATCAATCCGAATTGGAAAAAGTCAGCCCGATCATTGAGGAGCTGATGAAGAATGCTATTCCCGATCTGAAGGTGCCCATTCTGGTTGGAATGGGAACCGGTAAGACCTGGTTGGAGGCGCACTGATGCGCGATATGAGTGAACTGAAAAAACTGATCCACCAGAAATGGGTCCGTCGTGCAGGATGGATCGCGGGCCTGCTATTGCTAGGCCTGATCCTGACGTATTTCACCTTTCGCAACACCCTCCTTCAAACGGCCATCCACAAGATCGAGACACGCTTCCATAGCCATTGGGGGGGCGAACTCTCGATACAAGACGCCCATTTTAATTCATGGCGTAGTGTAAACCTCCAGGGCATCGCTGTCACCACGCCTGAACAAGACACCCTTTTTACCCTGAGCGATCTTCGGGTGCAATTGAGAATTTGGCCCCTTTTTCTGGGCCGTGCACTACCGGCATCTGTCAGCTTGCACCATGGGGGAATTCAAATTGCTTATTGCGATTCTCTGGAGAATAACTTCCGGTGGCTCCAAAGATCCGAGGTCTCCAAGGCGGATACCACCTCCTTTCAAACCACGACCGGTTTGAATAAGCGTTTTTCAGATCTGGTTGAACTGGCTTTCCAATGGTTGCCCGATCGATTGGAAATGCAAGATGTATCCCTTCGGCTGGATTATGTCGGAAATACCTATGCTTTCATCGCGGATACGGTCCAATTGGACAAGGGGAGTTTGCATACTGCCTTCACTGTTCTGAGCCCGCTATTAACGCAGAGGGGATCCCTGGATGGAATGGTGAACCGTAGCCAGAAAAGTTTTGATATTGTCCTGTCCGGCCTGGATGGACATTACTTGTCCTTACCAGGATTCTATGAAATGGGAGGACTGTGGACCGCGTTAAAAGATGCCCGGTTACGTTTGTCCGATCTGCAGACTCATGGGGACCAATTGACCTTCCAATTGTTCGGCCAGACGGATCAATTATATCTGGCACATGCGCGTTTAGCGGATAGTCTGGTCACCTTGCCCCTCCTGGCCATGCAAGTGGCCTGGAAGATCGGATCACAAGAGATCGCTCTGGATACCCTGAGCTCTTTTACCGTGGATAAGGTCAGTGGCCATTTCGGGGGAATACTTCAATTGCATCCGTATCGAAAACTGGCTCTCCAGGTCAGGATCCCTCCCCTGCCATCCCAGGATTTCTTTACCTCCCTGCCTCCGGGGATGTTCGGCAATCTGGAAGGGATCCAAACATCAGGAACCTTAGATTATACCTTTGACCTGATGGTCCGGGAGGACAGTCTTGACCTGACTGTCCTCCATTCTCAACTGGTTGGGCAAGATTTCAAGATTCTGGAATACGGGAAGACTGATCTCCGAAAGATGAATGGCACCTTTCTGCACCAGGTCTATGAAGAAGGCCGACTGACGGAACAGTTTCTGGTCGGCCCGCAAAACCCGGATTGGGTGCCCCTGGAGGCTGTGGCGCCCCCATTGAAGGATGCCATCCTGACCTGTGAAGACCCCTCTTTTTTTTCGCATCGGGGCTTTCTGCTCGATGCTATTCGGGAGTCTATGATCCAGAATCTGAAGGAAAAGAGATTTGCCCGCGGTGGGAGTACGATCAGTATGCAGCTGGTGAAAAATGTCTTTCTATCCAGGAAGAAATTCCTGGCCCGTAAACTGGAGGAGATTCTCCTGGTCTGGTTGATAGAAGGGCAACGACTGACTTCTAAGGAACGGATGTTTGAGACCTATCTCAATCTAATCGAATGGGGGCCAGGCATCTACGGCATCCGGCAGGCCGCCCAATTCTATTTTGCGAAAGCCCCGGCCGATCTGGAGCTGTCCGAGTGTCTCTTTCTGGCGAGTATCGTGCCGAAGCCCAAGAAGTATCGTTGGTATTTTGAGGGGACGCAACTTCGACCCCAGTGGTCGGAATTCAACCGGTTTATCGCCAATAGGATGGTGTCCAGAGGGTTGATCCCCCCTGTAGACTCACTAAGTTTCACTGGTGATGTTTTGCTCAAGGGACCCGCTTTGGCCACTCTTTCTGTACGCGATACCATCGATGTCGATTCTCTGGAGTTCCTCCCTTTGGATCTGATCCCAGATAAATGGATGGCACCTGTTGACACCCTTTCTGGAGATTGACCGGAACACCTATGGGTACCTCTATCAACCCCACTCAATGACCAAACAAAAACCTTTGGTTTTCTTACCAAAAAATACCGTCGCGATTCTTCGTTATTTCTCAGGCCGGACGATCCGCCAGAGGGCGGATATCTGGCTCTAAGGATCACATAGCTATGGCTATTCTCCTTGCGCCACCGCCCCGACCCCGAGGACTCGGGGGGGCTAAGGCGGCACGCGGTCAAAATGCCTTGCCTGCTCGCCGAAGCCCTGGCGTAGGCGAGTCTCGCTCAGTCTTCTTTGGTCTTGGTCTATTTCGGAGGTTAATAGAAGTACCCTTATCTTTATCAGATGAAGCATTGCATCACCGCTGTTGTATTCTTCCTGGCTTGCACGATGGCCACTGCCCAATTTGTCTCCTATACATATGTATCAGATCGGAAGTTCCAGGACCCGACTGACTTGATCGGATGGCAATTCCGGCCTTCTGAACTGGAGATACCGGACACCCGCAAAACCAGTTTCGGACCGGGCGAATACAGTTTTGGTGTCACTCAGAACAACCTGTTCATCGAAGGGCCGGATATCGCTGGCGTATACAGTATCAACAATATCAATCCTGCAGAATATGGGTACACCCTCAATCTGATGAATGCCCGCAACCCGACCTTGCAAGGCCACCTGAAGGTCATCCTCAACAAATATCGGCAAGCGGATGCGGTCATTTTCAAACGGTCACCTAACGAAAAGGAGATCATTTTCTGGCTGCCATTGCTCTCCCAAAAGGAATATGATACCATGGGGCAGTGGTACACCGATCGAAGGGAGTTGATGTTGATGAACACCGACTCGCTTTGGGGGGCGTCGATCATGCCCTTCCTCCTGATCGATTTGCAGTCCCAAAAGCAGCAGATCCTGGCTATCGATGACAGTACCTCGTTTCGATTTAGTCGGGAGATCGAACACACCCTGAAGAAGAAGAAACTGAAAAAGAAGGAAATCGATCTCATCGATTCGTTGCAGTTGTCGATCGAGGACTTGCTGGCCGACAGTTCCCTTCTGGCTGAAACCGGAGCCCGCATCGAAACAGATATCGTAGACTACCTCTCTTTCAAAACGCGGATCCTGTTCGATGACGGGGGTACACAATGGGTCGAAAAGCGGCTGGAAATCAAAGACGTTGATGAAAAAGTCGACAAAAATGTGGCTGAAGGCGGTGAAAAATATTTGTGGGAGATCACGCTGAAAAATGGGGAGATCATCCATTTATTCCTGGATACCTGGCGGCATGTCAGCTCCATAGAATGGGGGCCCCATTTGTATCGAATGCGAGGATCCTGAACCTGGCTGGGTTTGTATAGATTTTATTTAGAGTCATATCTTGTAATTCTTACTACCCGGATACCTGAATCCTGGGAGGAACATCAGCCGTTCAAACTCGCAGTATAGAAGTGACTCATCCTTCGTGCATCTTGTGAATTCCCTTCATTACCCGTACTTTACGTTCCTTTTACGCACCATAAGAGAGAGAAGACCATGCGTTACGATCCGATCGATCCTCAACTGTTTATTCAGAATCGCCGCCGCTTTACACGGGAGATGAAGCCTGAATCCATTGCTATCTTTCACTCAAATGATCAGATGCCGCGAAACGGTGATCAATATTTTGAGTATCGCCAGAATAGCAATCTCTTCTATCTATCCGGATTGGACCAGCCGGAGGCGATCGTCATCCTCTTCCCAGACTGTATCAAGGAAGCTTTTCGCGAAGTAGCCTTCATCAAACGCACCAATGAAAAGATCTCGATTTGGGAGGGATACAAATACACAAAGGAAGATGCACGTAAGGTGTCTGGCATTGAAAAGGTGTATTTCCTGGATGAGATGGAACCGGTCATGCATGAGCTGATTCTGTTGGCAAAACGGATCTATATCAACACCACTGAGAATGACCGTTTCCAACCGGAAGTCGAGTCTCGTGATATGCGAATGGCTCGTGCTTTGATGGCGAAATATCCCGCACATAAATACCACCGTGCCCAACCGATCCTCAAGAAGCAGATCATGATCAAGACCGATATTGAGATCGGGATCATGCGGCATTGCATGGATATCACCAACACCACTTTTCGCCGGGTGCTGAATTTTGTCAAACCCGGAGTCATGGAATATGAGATCGAGGCCGAGATCGGACACGAATTCATCCGCAATCGCGCCTGGCATGGGTACCATCCGATTATCGGTTCAGGGAAGAACAATTGTGTGTTGCATTACAATGAGAACAACATGGTTTGCCAGGATGGCGAACTGCTTCTTCTGGATTTTGGTGCTGAATATGCCAACTATTCTGCCGACCTCACGCGGACCATTCCTGTCAATGGCACCTTTACGGAACGACAAAAAGCCGTCTATAATGCGGTCTTGCGGGTGATGAAGGAAGCCACCACCATGTTGGTGCCCGGGAATAACCTGACCGATTATCAAAAAGAAGTTGGCCTGTTGATGGAAAGTGAGTTGCTCGGACTCGGACTCATCAGCAAGGACGATATCAAAAAACAAGACCCGGATTGGCCCGCCTATAAAAAGTATTTCATGCATGGCACATCACACCATTTAGGTCTGGATGTCCATGACAGCAATCATCGATACGATCCCATCCAAGCTGGAATGGTATTTACGTGTGAGCCGGGTATTTATATCCCGGAAGAAGGCTTCGGCATTCGAATCGAAAACGACATCCTGGTCACCGATCACGAACCAGTCGACCTGATGGGTCACATTCCCGTTGAAGTAGAGGAGATCGAAGAACTGATGCACGCCCGAATTCTTCTATAAGGGAAATATCTCATGATACAATCAACCGGCTGTTGATGAGCTTTTTAAAGGGTCGACATGAAGTCGACTCTTTTATTATAAATACCTGTACAAATCCCCCACGAAAATATCGCGAGTGGGCATACAACCTTCATGCATTGAAAACCTCACTTTATTCCCCATTGCTTAAATTGTCCTATGAAATATATCATCCTCATTTGTGCTTTTTTCACGCAATTCTATTCAGAAGCACAACCCATCATCGCCAGTCCTGCAGATTATTCGGCCAAAGTGGCGAACCTGATGGCGGGTGACACATTAATCCTCAGTCCTGGCATATATACCAACCAATTGAAGATCTATGATCTGATCGGTACAGAACAGGCGCCCATTGTCATCATCGGAAATGTCAGCGCCACCGTGTTCACAGGGAATGCCTGTTGCAATACGGTGAGCATTAAAAAGTCCGCTTTCGTCGAATTGCATAATCTCCTGATTGATGGTCAGAATATCCCCTATATCGATGCGATCAAGGCGGAGGGGACAACTGGCAATTGGGCGCATCATATCACCCTGGACAATATGCATATCATCGGCCATGGGGGTGATCAGCAGACCGTCGGGATCAGCACCAAATGTCCCGCCTGGGACTGGGTCATCAAACACTGCTATATTGATGGAGCAGGAACAGGTATGTATCTGGGCAATTCCGATGGATCAGCCCCATTTGTCAATGGCTTGATCGAATACAATCTGATCACAAATACCGTGGGGTATAATACCGAAATCAAACATCAGAATGTCGGGAGCCGCAATATTCCGGGTATGACCCTGAATGGAAAAACCATCATTCGACACAACGTATGGACAAAAGTTGAAAATGCAAGTTCCGGAGCGAATGCCCGCCCTAATTTACTGGTCGGTCATTTCCCGGCCACGGGTGATGGCGCAAATGATGTTTACGAGATATATGGCAATCTATTTTGGCAAAATCCGGTGGAGTCTCTTTTTCAGGGTACCGGTAATATTGCTTTCTACGATAATATCTGCATCAATCAAAGTGGCGGAGGAGGGATCACTTTCCAAAATCACAACGGGTTTCCACCCCGGAATATTCACGTATTTCACAACACGATCATCAGTAACCAGAGCTGGGGTGTTCGCCTGTCGGACACCGATCCTGCATACCAGAAATATATCTATGGAAATGCGGTTTTCTCCGATCATTCGACACCCATTCGCATTGTTGGATCCGGTATCACAACCGCTAAACTTTTGGAGAATGTGGTGGAGCTGACAAGCAATGCCAATGCGTATATCCAACAATTATCTACAATGATCGAAACGACAGATGTATTTCCGATAATGAATAGTCCATTGAAAGGGTCCATGATTCCCTCCGATCCATTTCTGATGTTCGCCGACCACGATCAGGATTTCAATGGCGTTACACGGGACTGGTCATATCGGGGCGCCTATCATGGCGAGGGAAATAATCCGGGATGGCAGGTGGCTCTGGAAGAAAAACCTGTACTGGATCTGCCGGTTGCGACAGAAGACATTATCTCGGGTACTTCCTTTGTCCTTTCGCCCAATCCAGCCCGTCAATTCGTTCAAATTGAATGGTCAGATCACTCCATCCCCTCATCCCCTTTATCCGTCCTTCTGATCGATGGCCTGGGCAGGATCGTCGATGTACAAATGGTGCAAGCAAATCAAAACCGGATCAACCTGACTGATCTGCCCCCGGGTATGTATTGGGTCCAGATCAGGACAAAAGAGACCACCTTCCAATCTGCCTTGATCAAATTATAGCCTGCCGTTTAAGATACAATGGTGCCTTCATAGAAGTATCAAAGATCAACCGATCAGCGTACTGGCAATATCCACCTTCCTTGCCTGCCAGGCCGGGAATAATGCGGCGATGATACCAAAGCCCAGGACAGCCAGGAATAACCATAATTCTTCCGGCAGGAACACCCAGGCATCAAAGGCATAATGCCATTCGTCTTCCAGAAAACGACCGGTCAACCACAGACCCAGATGTGCCATTCCCAGTCCGAGCAAGCCACCCGCAAAAGCCAGTAAGAACCCTTCCTGCATGATCAGTCGGAAGACCCCTCCCGGAGAACTCCCCATCATGCGAAGCAATGCCAGTTCATACCGCCGGGCTTGCAGGGAACTGTACAGACTGACAAAAATGCTCAGCCCTGATACTGCTAAAATGATCCAGGCGAGTATGCGCAACAGATCAGTACCTGCTCCCATAAGAGCATACAGCCGATTCATCTCCATGGCTGGAGATGCCGCCATCATGTCGGTATTTTCGTTGATATTTCTGGGCAAATTCAAGGTGAGGTGATTGCGCACCTTATACTGGATCAGCAAGGTGGTGATCTCCCGATGATCCTCTTCTGCTGTCACATCATGACCCTGGCCTTCATGCCCGTGATCATGCACCATCCATACACTTTCCAGGGGTGTCAGCAACAGCTGATCGGCAACGGAGCCATTGGGTTTCAAGATGCCTGTCACGTGAAAACCAGGACGATCATCATGTGTCAGATCCTCGTTATCATCCAATCCGTGGACGCTTTGAAACGAATGTCCGATCGTCAGGCCTAGTGCCTTCGCCACCGATGCCCCGGCGACAATGTCCATAGGATCCTTCTGACCTCTTCCTTCCGCCAGCTGCAGGCCATACAGGCTGTAAAACGTCGTGTCCGTGCCGACAATCCGATACCCCTGATAACTGTCACCCAGGGAAAGCGGGACAGCTCTGCGGATCAACGGGTGGCCTGGCCGGAGAAAGGGCTTGGCAGCCTGAAGCGAAATATTCCCTGTCGGTGCATCCAGATGATACATGCCGGAAAGGATCAGTTGAAGCGGGCTCCCCTTCGCACCGATCACCAGATCGATGTCGGCCAGATTTCGATCGAGACGCTCGGTGATCATCCTGTCGAAGAGAAAAACACCTGCGATCAAACCGGTACTCAAGGCCAGGAGTACCAGGTTGAGCACAAGTTGAGCTGGCTTGTGGACCAGATGTTTCCAACTTAGCCAGAGACTATACATAGTGGTCCAGGTTCATGGAATGGGGAATCCGATCCTTGATCCGTTGATCATGCGTGACAATGATCAGCGCAGAATGGCTTTCGGATGCATGAGCCTCCAGCATCCCGCACACCTCCAGACAATGCCTGTCATCCAAAGCGCTGGTAGGTTCATCCGCCAACAGAATATCGGGACGATTGATCAATGCACGAGCCAGTGAAATTCGCTGTTGCTCACCTTGACTGCAATACCGGGGGAATGCCCGGATCCGGTGGGTCAGGCCCAATCTGCCCAATAGATCGCGGACGAGGGAAAGATTTACTTTTTGTCCGGCCAGCCGTTGAGCAAGCGCAATATTCTCTTCGACATTCAACGCCTGAAGAAAATGTGGTGTCTGGAACACCAGTCCGATATGTTTTCCTCTGAACTGATCCTGCTGCTTTCTGGGCACATCCTGAAGTTTCGTCCCATGGATACTGACCGTACCCGAAAGGGGCTGTCTGAGTCCTGAAAGCAATTGGAGAAGGGTGGTTTTGCCTGTTCCTGATTCGCCGATGATCAGGAGCTGATCGCCAGCATCACATTGAATGTCAGGGAAGGTCATCACGGATCCACCCGAATATTGATAGGTCAATCCTCTAGCTTGGATCATGGAGCAAAGATAAGTGTCCCAAAGGGCAATGGCATTACGGATCAGATCTCCCGAAAGCGTTCCTCACTTTCATCTTCCTCGGGTGCCCGGCCAGATTTCCTGTTCAATTCACCCAGGATCCAGGTTGCACAAGCATCAAAGTTGGTAAAACAGAATTGGTGTCCGATCAGTCCGGGAACCAGATTGATCCCATTTAACATGTTCTTCGGCTGGCCTTGCAGTCCTGTGAATGCCACTTTGATACCCCGATCCAACAGGCCTTGAGCAGCTTCCTCCAGAGCATATAATCCGGATTGATCCACATAAGGAACTCGATCCATTCGGATCACGACATACCGAACATCGGGTAGAGCTTCCACCATTTGCTTGAACCGGCTGGCAAAACCAAAAAAAAGGGGACCATCCAGGTGCTTGATATAGACATGCTGGCCGTATTTTTCCAGGAAGTTTTTTTCATCGGTCCATGTTCGCTCTCTGGCAAAGTCCTGAAGGGGGGATGAATAGGCTTTATTCTCGATGACATCAGAGATGTTTTTCATAAACAGGACGGTAGCCAATACCATTCCAACGGCTACGGCCACTAAAAGGTCGACAAAGACTGTCAGCAGCAACACAATGATCAAGACGATGGCATCCGCTTTGGGGATCTTTCGCAAATGCCGCATCCCTTTATAGTCAATGATGCCAATGCCCACCGTGATCAGGATACCCGCCAGGACGGCGTTGGGAACATGGCCCACCACAGGTCCGAGACCCAGCAGGACAATGATCAGAAAAACGCCGGCAATAACCCCTGATATGCGCGTCCTCCCACCAGCACGAATATTGATCACCGTGCGCATCGT
This sequence comes from Saprospiraceae bacterium, assembly GCA_021738725.1. Classification (GTDB taxonomy): domain Bacteria; phylum Bacteroidota; class Bacteroidia; order Chitinophagales; family Saprospiraceae; genus JAGNXB01. The sequence continues at coordinate 80,571 of JAIPBE010000006.1, forward strand.
TGCACCGGCTCCTGGCAAACCTCCAATCAGGGCCGCACCCATATTGCCGATCCCCTGACCGATCAATTCTTTGTCACTGTCATGCCTGGTTTTTGTCATATTATCGGCTACCACTGAGGTTAGAAGTGAATCAATACCGCCGAGAAAAGCCAGGGTCAGTGCATACTCGAATATATGCAGCCAATGATCCCAGTCAGCAAAGACTTCAAACAATCCCAATTGGAGCACTGGCAGACCCGTCGGAACGGGACCACCGGAATCCAACTGCAAAATGATGTCTGGTTTGAAGAACAGAAATGTGACGAGTGTGAGGACGACGAGTGCAACCAGTGCAGAAGGAATCTTTTTTGTGACCCGAGGAAATACGTAAATGATGATGATGGTCGATACAGCAATCATCACCGACCATACATTAAATGCCTCCGGAATTTCATGTAGAGCACGAAATGTTCCTAGCGGTCCACCGGAGGGTGCATGCACCCCTAAAAAAGGAAAGAGTTGGGTAATGATAATGATCAGACCGATCCCACTCATAAAACCGGACACCACCGAGTATGGAATAAACCGAATGAATTTCCCCAATTTGAAAACACCCAACAAACTCTCCAACAATCCAGCGAGAAAAAAAGTGGCTAAAATAAAGGGGATACCGGTTTCCAAGCTTCCAGAATAGGCTATCCCTTCCGCAATCACAACAGCAGAGACAACCGTCATGGGCGCAGTGGGTCCACTGATCTGAGTGGGGGTTCCGCCAAAGACCGCCGCAATAACCCCGATGGCCATTGCACCGTACAGGCCAGCGATCGCTCCGAGTTCAGTTTGTTCACCGAAGGCCAGACAAAGCGGCAGGGCGACAATTCCAGCAGTCAATCCACCAAAAAGGTCACCTCGAAAATATTTTAACGTCCATGATTGAAAGAAGTTCTTCATGTTTTTGGTTGCGTAGGTCGGATGTACTCACTAAGTACGCAAAAAACATGAAAAGCTGCTCACGCAAAGAAATATACGTGCATCAGGAGGATACAACCGCTTCTTTCAGTCCTGGATGAAATCCACCCTCTCAGGCATCATCCCCAAGATTATCATATTCATAGATCGCATGGTCCAGCGCCTCTCCAGGAGAGATCTCCTTTAACGGATGGATTATGCCATCTTCCAACCGGTAGACCCATCCGTGAAGATGGGGTGCCTTTCTCCTTTTCCAGGCCTTCTGAATAATGGAAGTTTTTGCCAGGTTATACACCTGCTCCTCAATATTCAATTCGATTAATCGATCCACTTGCTCATTCTGCGAAGCTAAAGCGTCGATCTCCCGCTGATGATAGCGGTACACATCTTTGATGTTGCGCAGCCATTTGTTGATCAGACCAAAACTTGAATTTGTCATGGCCGCCTTGACCCCACCACAACCATAGTGTCCACAAACAATGACATGCTGCACTTCCAATACCTCTACAGCATATTGTAGAACACTCAACATGTTCATATCCGTATGCACCACGAGATTGGCCACATTGCGATGAATGAAGATGTCACCGGGATTGGTTTGGGTGATTTCGTTGGGTGGAACACGACTGTCAGCACAACCAATCCACAGGATTTTCGGCCTCTGGATATCCACCAGGCGATTAAAAAAGCCCGGATCTTGATCCGTTTTATCAAGGGCCCATTTTTTATTGTCCTGGAGCAGTTTCTCGTACACTTTCATAATTGTAGTCTTTGATTGGAATGAATAAAAATCAAATCAATATTCAGGTATATCAATTAATTCAAGCGTTATATGCTTGTCCTTCGCCATCTCTTTGAAATTATGGATCAAGCGGACGGCATCAAAATCGATCTCCTTGGATTGACTCCCATCAATTATCACATCACTATGTTCAGGCAGGTGATCCAGGGTCAATTGCAGGCTGGCCTTATTCAAAAAGGATACATGTTCTGAAAGCACCAGTTTGATAACCTTGTGGCCATCTCGATCCGGGTGAGCTTCTTCATGATAGAAGTAAGGCGTTTTATAGTTCGTTTTAAGGACATAGAATATCCCTACTGCCAAACCAATTACAATACCTGTCAGAAGGTCGGTCAGCAGTACACCAATAATCGTGGTAATAAAAGGCAGAAACTGACGGATACCACTTTGCATTTGTGATTTGTACAAAGTGGGCTTGGTGAGTTTGAACCCGATAATCAACAAGATGGCAGCTAATGCGGACAACGGAATTTGGTTGAGGAGGTGCGGCAGGCCGATCACACATCCTGCCAATAAAATTCCATGCACGATGGCGGAGAGTTTACTTTCTGCCCCTGCTTCAACGTTGGCACTACTGCGAACAATGACGGCTGTCATGGGAAGACCACCGATCAGACCGCTGAGAAAATTACCAACACCTTGCGCTTTCATTTCCCTGTTCAAAGGGGTATGCCGCTTATGGTGGTCCAGTTTATCTACCGCCTCTACACTGAGCAAAGTCTCCAAACTGGCGATAATCGCAATAACCACTGCCACTTTCCATGTCTCTATGAAGGATATTGCTGACCAGTCAGGAAACGTCAATAGACTGGTTAACCCTTCTCCAGGAGCTGGAATTGGGATTTGAACAGCATGCTCTAATCCAATCTCCAAACCAGGACCTGCAGTGGCCATCAACTGTCGAATGACAATGCCCAGGATCACGGCCAGCAATGCCCCGGGAATCAGACCTAAGGATGGAATCCATTTCTTGACATAGTTGTCCCAACCCAACATAGTCACCAGGGCCAAGATTCCGATGATAAATGCACCTTGATGGATATGCGTGAACCCATAGATCAGCTCTTCAAATGTATTCCTGCCATCTGTTCCGCGAAAACTCATTTCTCCGAAAGCATCCATGTCGATTCCCAGAAAATGGGGTATCTGTTTCAGGATCAATATGATCCCGATAGCTGCCAGCATACCCTTGATCACGGAGACCGGAAAGTAGAGGCCTATAATCCCTGCTTTGAGATAACCAAGAATGACCTGGAATACACCCGCAAGAACAACTGCGACAAGAAAAGCATCAAAAGATCCCAGTGAAGAAATAGAATCCAGGACGATCACCGCCAAACCGGCTGCTGGTCCCGAAACACTTAATGCTGAACCACTCAAGCCACCAACAACGATCCCGCCAATGATTCCGGTGATCAGCCCTGACATCAAGGGTGCCCCGGAGGCGAGGGCAATGCCCAGACACAAAGGCAATGCCACTAAAAAGACTACAATTCCCGCCGGAATGTCCTTTCGCCATTGTGTTAATAAATTATGTTGAAGTCCCGATTCCATTCTGTTCATTTTTGGCTACGGAAAGAAACGGAACTACACCTCGTACAGTTCTTGAATTAAACTCTTCTGACCCCAATCTAATGGCTTTCTAATTTTCCCTCCTGAGTACTCCACGAGGCCTACCTTTGTTCGATGGCATTGCGGGTTAACTATTCAAAAAACCTACTGGAAGCGGGATGCGATGAGGCCGGACGGGGTTGCCTGGCCGGTCCTGTTTTCGCCGCTGCTGTGATCTTACCGGCTCGTTGGCATCATCCGCTTTTGAATGACTCCAAGCATTTGAGCGAATCGGACCGGAACACACTTCGACCGATCATCGAGAGGAAAGCATTGGCTTGGTCGGTGGCGATGTGTACACCAGAGGAGATCGATAAGATCAACATCCTCCAGGCGTCCATTCTCGCTATGCATCGGGCGGTCGCATCTCTTTCACTGCTGCCCCAACATCTCCTGATCGATGGTAATCGATTCAAACCATATCTGGGGATCCCGCACACTTGCATCGTCGGAGGAGATGGCAAATTCACCTCTATCGCGGCAGCATCCATTCTGGCCAAAACCCACCGGGATGCCTGGATGACCGAGGCCCAGGATGCATTTCCCCAATATCACTGGTTGGAGAATAAAGGCTATCCCACCCTCGTACATCGGGAAGCAGTACTCCTTCTGGGTCCTTCCCCCCATCATCGTTTGTCTTTCAAAATTGATGGCATCCCGATCGGAGAACGCTTTCCCTGATGACCCGCAGGGATGCCGTACATTTGACCCAAAGAATTGGTCGATGCGTATTGGAATCATTGGAAGCGGAGCCATGGGCTCCGGAATTGCTCAAGTCGCAGCTTCAGCCGGCCACGATGTCGTGCTTCACGATACCCGACCGGAAGCTCTTACCCGGTCGAAGGGCCAGTTGGGGAAAGTCCTCAACCGACAGATCGAAAAAGGACGCATGTCCGAACAGGAGGTCAAGACAATCCTCGGACGGCATACCTATGTAGAGGCCCTGGATGGTCTTCGGGACTGCAGCCTGATCATCGAAGCCATTATTGAGGACCTGGCCATCAAACGCGCTGTCTTTCAGGAACTGGAAAAGCTGGTGGGAAATGAAACCATTCTGGCGACAAACACATCTTCTCTGTCCATAGCGTCGATCGCTGCTGCATGTACGCATCCCGAACGCGTGATCGGACTCCATTTCTTCAACCCGGCTCCCCTGATGAAATTGGTAGAGATCATTCCGGCATTGCAAACCGATCTGGACCTGCCAGCCACGCTACGGGAATTGATGCTCTCCTGGGGAAAGTACCCGGTCATGGCCAGAGACACTCCCGGTTTTATCGTCAACAGAATTGCTCGACCATTTTATAGTGAATCCATCCGCCTGCTTGAAGAAGGCCTTGGGACTAAAGAAGAGATCGATACGGCTATGAAGGAGATCGGGGGATTCCGAATGGGCCCATTTGAACTCATGGATTTTATTGGCCATGATGTCAATTATGCCGTATCGGAATCGGTTTGGACGGCATGTTATTACGAACCCAGATATCAACCCTCGTTTACCCAGCGCCGGTTGGTGGATGCCGGTTGGCTTGGCCGTAAAGCCGGGCGTGGATTTTATGATTATCGCCCGGAAGCCACTTCATCCAGGCCCGATCCAGAAAAGAACGATTCTGAACAATTGAGGCGACTCTGCGAACGTGTAGTGGTCATGCTGATCAATGAAGCTGCCGATGCCATGTATTACAAGGTGGCCTCTCGGGACGATATTGATCAAGCCATGACCCTCGGTGTCAACTATCCGAAAGGACTGTTGCACTGGGCCGATGAATGGGGGATTGCCACCTGCGAATCTCGCCTGGATCGCCTCTTCAACGCCTACCACGACCCTCGATATCGATGCAGCCCCCTCCTGCGGTCTCTGGCTCAGAATGGGGAACGATTCTATCCGGAAGAAAATATTTGATATGACCAGTGAACCCAAAAGACCACTCGCGACCAGAGTAGTCGATAAAATGATGCACGGCGACGCCTTCAGCCAATGGTTGGCCATCGAACGTCTGGAAGAAGGTCCGGGACACTGCACCCTGCGCATGACCGTCCGGGATGAAATGGTCAACGGTTTTTTGATCGCACATGGGGGTATTTCCTATGCCCTGGCCGACAGCGCTCTCGCCTTTGCTTCCAATGGTCATGGAATCAAAGCTGTATCTATAGAAACATCGATATCACATCTTCGACCCGTTCAGGTCGGAGACACTTTGACGGCCATTGCTTCAGAGGATAATCTAGGTCGAAAAACGGGTGTATACCGTGTAGAAGTCATGAATCAGAAAGGCAAACTGGTAGCCCTATTCAAAGGAACGGTCTTCCGTGGAGGAGAACCATGGTTTCCTGAAGAGAACGGCTAACCGATATCCTACTCCAGAATATCTGAAAGTCGATAGTTTAGTTCACAATCATCAATCTTCCGAAATACCGTGTCTGATCATCTGTCCCGGAAAGAACGATCTGAAACAGACCTGAACTGACAGAAGACAATTGGATGGACCCCGGATTTTGGGCAAATTGACGTTCCCATACAATCCTTCCAAACAGATCCATCACTTGAATCTTTTGCACGTCCAAACCGTTCGGAAGATGAAGAATACCTGGCGAAGGATTTGGACTGAACCTGACGGGTTGTAAAGATGCAGTAGGATCAACAGATGATATCGACCCGATCTGCCCCTCCTGGTACATCACTCGCTTTGTCACATTGTCCTGATAGACCGTGTGAAGACGTCCGTTTGAATAATGAACATCAGGGCGCAATTGATCACCATTGGTGGTCGGATTGAGGATCTTGGTCTCTGCCGTCACCAAACCTTCCGGACCAGTGGTAGACAGGCGGTATTTGATATCCAGATTGCCGGCATACGATTCTTCCCAAATCAGAAAAACCGTGTCTTGATTTCCTGTGATCCGGGGGTGGTCCTGAACCAGTTGACTCTCCGGTGAGTTGGACAGATATTGATGGAGGACCACCTTCTGACTATCCAGATCAAAGACCGAAAAAAAGACACGCGCTCGTCCACCTGGAGCAGCTCTGAACGTGGAGATCAAACGGTTTCCGGCCCAATAACCATCCGGAGCACTGGCCGGACATGATGCGAAATAGCTGCCGGTTTCATCGACCTCATATCCTTTCGAAAATGTATCCCCCTCGTCCTTCGAAATGCCCGCCCAGATCGTTCGGATATTTTGATCATTATTCCGATAGATCATGGCTAATTTATTATCACCGACCGCCAGTTGGGCTGCACAGCAATCACAGGCATCTCCCTCAATGATCGCTGAAGAGGCATTGACATCTTCTCCAAAAGAAGCCCCATAGTCCGTGCTCCTGGACACGACATATCGAGCTCCTGAAAAGTCAGGCTCAAATCGCATAAACCCGACCCATACCTGCCCATCAGGGCCTGCAGCTACATCCGGAAAACGACTCAGATCATCACCCAATGCCCAATCGACATCGTCCATTTGACTGAACGTCACACCTGCATCTGGCGAATGAAAGAGGCTGACACCTTTTGCATCTTCAGGCTGTTCCTTCCCTGAGACATAGATGTCCTGTCCATAGGCCGTTAGCTCTGGTCCCGCCCAACTGGCCCCGAAATATTGGGTGCCGATCGGATTGATCTGTTGGGGGGTGGTCATCTGTCCCTGTTCAAATCGACTGAGGAAGACCTTGTGCAGAGCCTCATGTGACCAGAGCATGACCGGGTCCCCATTGCCATTGACCACAATTCGTGGTCCAGAATTTCCATAACTGGAAGATGCAACTGGTATCGGGTCTGACCACAATACTTCCTGAGCATATCCCATGATCAGTAAGCCAGTCAAGAACCCGGTTAGAATGAACTTTTTTAATGAAAACATGGTCGTGAATATTCCTACAAGTTAATTGAATCTTTAGTACTTCTAGGATGAAGTCGCCTTACGCCAGATACTATGGCGTTGTCTGCGGCTTATATCCGGCTTCCAATCTTGTTCGGATTAGCTCCCTGGTTTGCACAGGTAAAAATGTAGCTTGCAATGCCATTCGGTTCACCAGCAAAAAATCGTGTGCTTGCCATCCGAATGCTTGTGCGACCAGGGCATATTCCCGACACAGGGTCGTTTGAGTCAGTCCACGCCCATCCGTATTTATGGACAAAGGTACACCTGCCCGATAAAGGGCATCGATGCTGTGTTGGGTCATCCTGGCAAATATTCCAGTCTGTAAATTACTGCTCGGGCAAACCTCCAGATGGATGCGATGCTGAGCGAGGTAATGAACCAATTCCGGGTCTTCAATACTCCGCACCCCATGCCCGATCCGCCGGGGGCCCAGGTATTCCAGGGTCTCACTAACACTTGCCGGACCGTGCGCTTCACCCGCATGTGCCGTACATGGCAGACCGTTTTCGGCGGCCAGCCGGAAGGCAGGTATATGCGCATTCAAAGAGAACCCTTCATCAGCGGCAAGGTCCAGTCCGACAACGCCTCTATCTCGAAAAGCCAGGGCTAGCTGCGCCGTTTCCATGCTTTGTTCCACCGGAAAATGACGCAGGGTGCAAAGGATCAATCGCGTGACAACGCCCGTTTCCTGTTCTGCGGCCTCAGCTGCCTGGCATAAGGTGGCCACCACTTCTTCCGGGGTCAAACCATCTGCGGTGTGCAGGAGAGGCGCAAAGCGAATCTCCGAATAGATCACACCATCCATCGTCAACTCCCGGACCAGCTGACGAAGGGCCATATCCAGGTTTTCTTTTGTCTGTAACAAGGCAATAGCAGATGCGGGATAACGGAGAAAATCCGTGAGATCCTGGCACACCTCCGGAGCTACATATTCCCGGAGATAATCTTCCTGAGTCACCCCCGACCGCAAGCCCTGCACATTCACCAAACTCAGTGATGTGTCCAGATGGACATGCAACTCGATCTTGGGTAGATCCTGAAAGGATATGACGCTGGATGGTCCCACCCCTCAAAGGTGCGTTTTCTTGCACATTGTCGCCACTTCCCGTCACTTCCGGCTTGAAAAAGCCCGTATATTGGGGCCTTTCTGGAAATAACCCCTACAAAATGTCAAAAATCAAAGTAGCCAATCCCGTTGTTGAACTGGATGGTGATGAAATGACCCGCATCATTTGGTCCTTTATCAAGGAGAAGCTTATTCTGCCATACCTGGATATCGACATCAAATACTATGACCTCGGGATGGAATACCGCGATGAGACCAATGACCAGGTCACTGTGGATGCCGCAGAGGCCATCAAAAAGTATCACGTTGGGATCAAGTGCGCCACGATCACCCCGGATGAAGCACGAGTAACCGAATTTGGCCTCAAGAAGATGTGGAGAAGTCCGAATGGCACCATCCGGAATATTCTGGGTGGAACCGTGTTTCGTGAGCCGATTGTGTGCACCAATATCCCACGTCTCGTGCCCAACTGGACCGCCCCGATCTGTATCGGCCGTCACGCCTTCGGTGACCAGTACCGTGCCACCGACTTCCTGACCAAAGGGAAAGGAAAACTCACGATCAAATTCGAAGGAGAAGACGGCACAAACCAGGAATTTGAAGTGTACAACTTTGATGGCGATGGCGTGGCCATGGCGATGTACAATACAGATGACAGCATCCGTGGATTTGCCCGGTCCTGCTTCAACATGGCACTGAGCAAAGGTTGGCCCCTGTATCTCAGCACCAAGAACACCATCCTCAAGCAATATGATGGTCGGTTCAAGGATATTTTCCAGGAGATCTATGACACCGAATTCAAAACACAGATGGAAGCAGCCGGCATCACCTATGAGCATCGCCTCATCGATGATATGGTCGCCTCTGCACTGAAGTGGCATGGCAACTTTGTGTGGGCGTGCAAAAACTACGATGGTGATGTGCAGAGTGATACGGTCGCTCAAGGGTTTGGATCACTCGGCCTGATGACTAGTGTACTGGTTACCCCCGATGGCAAAACCGTTGAAGCAGAAGCTGCCCACGGAACGGTTACCCGGCACTATCGGATGCATCAACAGGGCAAGAAGACCAGTACCAACCCCATTGCCAGCATTTTTGCCTGGACACGTGGTTTGGCACACCGCGGTAAATTGGATAATAACCAGGACCTCATCCGCTTTGCTGAAACCCTTGAATCTGTTTGTATCGACACCGTTCAAAGTGGTAAAATGACCAAGGACCTGGCCGTATGCATCCATGGTGCCAAAGGAGTGACCACAGACCACTTCCTGACCACCGAAGAGTTCCTCGATGCTCTGGATACCGAGCTACAATCTCGCCTGAAGGCATAAAGCAGATAGATCCATTCAGGAATTGAAAAGCCGGTCCGTTCTGCGGGCCGGCTTCTTCTAATTATCCAGATCTTAAATAGAGAAATGCATCGATGGGGCCCTTCATTACGCCTCTCCACAGCTTCCATTCCATTTCACAACCGACATCTCGCTTTACTGGATGAAGTGATATTGGGCCCCTTCAGGGCCAACTGAAAGCTCACTAAATATCCTCAATTTGAAGCCCTGGCAGCCCCAACGGGGCGTCATAACATAGCGAATGGCATCGCCATTCGTATTCTGATGCCACACCAATTCAAGCCCTGAAGGGGCGCAATAAAAATTCCGAGCCTGAAATGGACTATTGATCCAGATTCATCAACCAGGACCAAACCGGTCCATCATCCGGATCAATGAATTCACCCGTCTGTGCAAATCCCAGTTTGCGGAGGATGGATGCGGAAGCATTCTCTTCAGCCAGCGTATGCGCCTGGACGCCGGAGATGACATCCATCTGTCGGACGCGATCCACTAACCCGAGTGCACACTCTGTGGCCAATCCCTGCCCTCGGAAAGGTGGAGCGATCTCATACCCGATCTCCACCTGATGGGCCTCATTTGGCAGCCCCTTATACCCACACGTGCCGATGATCAACTCTTCCGATTTGAGGACCGGAAACCAGGTCCACCAGCCCGCCTCACGCTCATCAGCCTGCAATCGTTCCAGGGCAAAAGCCCAGGGACCATTGCCAAATTCAGTCCATTCAGGATGCACGGAAAAGCCTATATATCGCTCCAATTCCTCCCTTCCGACAAGGGCTGCCTGGAGGTGGACTGCCTGGGCAGGCACTAAAATGAGTCGCGGCGTTTCAATAGGAAATGGAGTCATGCAGTCCGAATGTGAGCTAGGTTTTTCCTAGAAATTAGGATATCCTAGTAGTTGTTATAATACCGCAGTAATCCGGCATCTGTTTCTGCAGCCTTGATCTTGTCCAGGTTTGTTTTGATGGCTTCCGCACGGTTCGGATCCAGGACCAACAAATGTTGACGAAATACGGCCAATGCCCGGAACGCCGCATACCGTCGCAATGGCGTCCATGAGGTCGATCCTGCTTCCACGGAGAGGCGTTCAATAGCCTCATCTTTAATCTGACTATCACCACTTCGAGCCAGATCAATATAACTCTTGGTGAATCCTATCCGTGCAAATCCATTGACCCTGCTCCAATTTCGAAGGATATAATGGATATGCCGTGTATCCTCTATGCGTGCATACAGATTACTAAGGATCAGAATATTGGTCAATGAAGTATCCGATTCCATCCCCTCCAGTACAGCCTCAGTCGCTGCCGGATCCAAATTCAGGAGCACCTGCAGAGCTGTGGCCACCACCAGATATGACGGATCACTTTTGATGATACCTATCAGGAATGCCTTCTTTTCTGGAACCTCCTGCTCGGCCAGCTTGGCTACCGCACTGGCACGCAAATCAGAATGCGGATCTTCCACACTGATCCGGATCAACTCATTTCGAAGGACCTCATCCACCTCTTCGATCTGGTCCAGTGCTTTTACCCTCACCTGCCATTGAGGATCCTGCCAGGGATATGGCTCCAGGCTACGCACCTCCGGGCCCAGCTGGTCCAGGATTTCCATCCGACTCCAGGCAGATGGTCGCATCCGCCAATACGCACGCGCCGCCTGTGGAGTCCATTCGGCACGTTCCTGTTCCATGATCAATATCCGTTCAGGATCGAGATCGACCAACACCGGTTCCTCATCCAGATCAAACGTGAAAAACTGTTCCCGTTCATCCATGGTCATTGGAAAGTGAACGATCCGGTCTCGGGACAACAACACTGCGATCTCCGTCGGTAATCTATATACCTCTGCATTGTCTGCAGGATCCTGCTCTTGTGCCGTTCGAACAGTCAGAGTATGCACCGCAGGATTGTAGTACCAATCCCAGTTGACCTTTGGATGACCGGGCTGGAGGAACCACTGATTGAAAAACCAGTTCAGATCCCGTCCTGATGCAGCCTCCATGGCCAGACGGAGATGATGGAACTCCACCGCACCAAAGGCGTTGTCTTCCAGGTATTTTTTCAAGCCAACCCGGAAAGTGGGTTCACCCAGTTCTTCACGCAACATGTGCAACACCATTCCTCCCTTATTATAGGAATGCGCATCAAACATATCATCCGGATCTTCATAATGATAGTCCACCAATGGGTGCCGTTTACGGCGCAACTCACTCAGGTATCCGCCAAATTCTTCTTGTCGGTGTAATTCTGCCGCGTCCCGGCCATATTTGAATTCATACCAGAGGTACTCCCCGTAGTTGGCAAATCCCTCATTGAGCACCGTCTGCGACCATTGCTCACAGGTCACCAGATCGCCAAACCACTGATGGAAGATCTCGTGCGCACAAACCTGCTCATTGCGCATCTCATCGATCAATTCACGAGTGGTCTGCTGGACAGATTCTGCGTGCACGATGGCAGTTGTATTCTCCATCGCTCCGGATACATAATCTCTGACGGGGACTTGCCCCAACTTGGACCATGGGTAGGCCATTCCTGTGTAATCCGAAAAGAAACTGAGCATGGCGGATACATCCGGAAAAATTGCCTTTGCATCTGCAGCAAATTCAGGCTCTACATAATATTCCAGGGGAATGCCCTGCCAGGAATCCCGAATGATGGCAAAATCCCCGACAGCGATCATCATCAGGTAGGGCGCATGCGGAAGGTCCATTCGCCATGTATCCGTACGGGTACCATCTGTGTGCACTGTGGAATTAGTGAGCACACCATTGGAAAGTGTTTCAAAAACAGTATCGACTGTGATATGAAATGTCTGGGTAGCTCGTTCGTTGGCTTGATCGAAAGTAGGCACCCATCGACTGTTGGCCTGCGTCTCTCCCTGGGTCCATACCTGACGGGGCTTATCCTTGTATTGTCCGGTCGGGTTGATAAAATAAAGGCCCTTGTCGGAGGTAACGGCTCGACCCGGGCTGATCTGGTTCTTTTCCGGTTGGGCCAGATAATCGATCTCCAGTCGGAGCGTATCCCCTTTGGCAAAGGTTCTATCCAGAGTGACGACCAGGTGTTGGTCATCATAGGTGTATGCCAATGGTTTAGACAGGTCTGGATACCCCACTCGTGAAAGCTGAAATCCCACTGCGTCCAGGATCACTTCCGTTTGTTCGTTCTGAAGCGGGGTCATGGTCAATATGGCCTTGCCCGGAGCGGTGCTGTTCTCCCAATCAAAACGGATTTCCAGATCTGTATCCAATAGATCCCAAACGCGTGTCCTGGATCCTTTGAAAGGTGGTAATACAGGTTCTGCTAAAGGCGATGCTTCTGCCGTGACGACCATCTCTGGCAGATCCTGGATATCATCCACGGGAGTGGAGATCGCCTTTTTACCAGGACTGCATGCACTCCCTAAATAAAGCAGACCAATCAAGAACAGATAACGAAACATAGAAGTGAATTGAATACAAAAGTACTGAACGAATGATCCGATGCAAGAGTTGTTCGAGTTTGCCTAATCTGAATGAACCAGAACCTCCATGATCCGGTTATCCCCCTTACCTTTGTACCACCATGTTTCCAACCTACGATGTCATTGTTGTCGGTGCCGGGCACGCCGGCTGTGAGGCTGCCGTTGCAGCAGCCAACCTGGGATCCCGCGTCCTGCTGGTCACTATGAATATGCAGACCATTGCCCAAATGTCCTGCAATCCAGCCATGGGTGGAGTAGCCAAGGGTCAGATTGTACGCGAAATAGATGCTCTGGGCGGTTATTCAGGCATCGTCACCGATCGGACAATGATCCAGTTTCGACTGCTCAACCGATCAAAGGGACCCGCCATGTGGAGTCCCCGGGCACAGAGTGACCGTCAGCGATTTGCTGAGGAGTGGCGGATGATGCTGGAGGCACATCCACTCATCGACTTCTGGCAGGAAATGGTCAAAGGGCTGATCGTCAAAAATGGACATGTACAGGGAGTCGTCACCGGGATGGGATTGGAGATTCCTTCTCGATCCGTTGTACTGACCAATGGCACCTTTCTCAATGGGCTGATTCATATCGGAGAAAAACAATTTGGGGGCGGTCGAGCCGGCGAAAAAGCTTCAACCGGCATTACCGAACAACTGATCGAGCTCGGGTTCGAATCCGGGCGTATGAAGACGGGAACCCCACCACGCCTGGATGGACGGACGATCAACTATGAAGCCATGGAGCTTCAGCCAGGCGATGAAGTCCCTGGCAAATTTTCCTATTCCGACACTCCACCCCTGGTCGACCAGCTTCCCTGCCATATCGCTTATACCTCTCAGGAGGTGCACGATACACTGCGGACCGGTTTTGACCGCTCCCCGATGTTCAATGGCCGGATTCAGGGACTGGGACCGCGCTATTGCCCCTCCATTGAGGACAAGATCGACCGCTTTGCGGATAAGGATCGACATCAGCTTTTCATCGAACCTGAAGGACGGAACACCTGTGAGGTGTATGTCAACGGTTTCTCCTCCTCCCTTCCTGAAGATGTGCAGTTCAATGCCATCCGCAAGGTCCACGGGCTCGAAAATGCCAAGATGTTCCGCCCCGGATATGCCATCGAATACGATTTCTTCCCGCCGCATCAGCTCGAGATGTCACTCGAAACCCGACTGGTGAAAAATCTGTTCTTTGCGGGCCAGATCAATGGCACGACCGGCTATGAAGAGGCCGGGTGTCAGGGTCTGATGGCCGGGATCAATGCCCACCGCGCAGTAGTAAACGAAGAACCCTTCATCCTGCGTCGCAGTGATGCCTATATCGGTGTCCTGATCGATGATCTGGTGAACAAAGGCACCAATGAGCCCTACCGGATGTTTACCTCCCGCGCCGAATTCCGAATTCTCCTCCGACAGGACAACGCCGATGTGCGCCTCACCCCTCTGGCGGTGAAGCTGGGCATGAAAGGACTGGAAGCTCGAATGGACAGGGTAAAAGAGAAAATAGACGGAAGTGCCGCCATCGAGAAATTTGTCCGCAACCATAGTGTGGAACCGGAGCAAGTCAATGCATTCCTCGAAGGAATGGACAATACTCCTGTGAACCAGAAAGGCAAACTGCACGGCATTCTGCTACGTCCCCACATTTCTCTACCAGATCTGGCGAGTCTCATCCCGGAACTCCAATCCTTCCTCGCATCTTACGATCAGGAAGTACAGGAATACGCGGAGATCACCATGAAATATGAAGGCTACATTCAGCGCGAACAGGATATGGTGGACAAAATGAACCGCCTGGAAGACATGGCGCTGGTCGAGAGCTTTGATTACCACAAACTGAGTGGTCTATCCAATGAAGCTCGTGAAAAACTGACGCGCTCCCGACCCCGAACCATCGGTCAGGCCAGTCGGATCAGCGGTGTAAGTCCGGCAGATATTTCAGTATTGCTGATCCACGCTGGCCGCTAGGATCAGACTGGATCAATGCGCAGATCAAACCGCTTTCGCAACTCATACAGCATGGGGTTCTTCTCCCCCAAATGATCGAAGATCTCCCTGGGTGTGGTGGGTGTATCATCTGACGTATCTCGCTCCGGTGCCAGGCTGGTATCTACCTCCAGCAACATCCCCAGGTTCGGATAACGCACTTGTTCACGAATGAACGGCATCAGGTCTGTATCCTGCTGGATCATCCCCCGGGCCATTTGGGTGCCAACCACCACGGTGATCCGCTCACCCTGCAATTTGATCTGGGCATCCAGCAGAAATTGACGAAGGGACGGTGAATCAGCCTTTTCCGCATACTCCTCCCAGACGGCCCGGATCTGGTCCAGATCCAATTCTACCTCCTCCTGCTCCTGCTGCTTGAGAATGAATGCCTTTTCCAGACTGGATAATGACTTCAATGAACCACCAACCGGGGATGGTTTCGCCTTGGATGGGGGCACTGTTTTATCAACGGCATGAGGTATCGCCGCCGGCGAATCAGGAGTGGCATCAGACACTGGCTCCGCTTCTACAACTTCAGAAGTAGCAGCTTTTGTTTGGGCCGAATGCTCAAGTTGCGGTTGGAACGTGTTCACCACCATTTGTTCTTCTTCCGGTGGCACCGGCTGGATGTCTTCTGCCGGTGGGGTTGAACGAGAAGGACTCCCCTCGATCAATTCAGACTTGGGCTTTTTTTTTTCAGCCGCCAATGCAGCATGTCCGACTTCCATAACATGGTGGATATGAGCCATTCGGATCAGAGACATTTCCGTATGGAGCCGCTTGTTGCGTGCCAGTGGGAATTGGACATCTGTCTGGTTGGCAATATTCAGTGCAGTCAACAGGAAGCTGGAAGAAGCCAGCATCGCCTGCTCCTGATATCGTTGATGCCAGGTAGCGCTGGTTTCCAGCAAAGCTGTCGTCCGGGTATCCTGGATCACAAGCAGATTGCGAATATGTTCTGCCAAACCATTGATAAAGGTATCTCCCTCAAAACCGTTCTGGAATACCTCCTCCAGGATGAGCATCGCCTGGGCGTGGTCACCGGCGATCAACGCATCTACAGCCCGGAAGTAATATTGGAAGTCCAGGACATTCAGATTCCGGATCACCCCTTCATAGGTCACCTCACCGACGGACGAACTGGCCATACGATCGAAGATGGACAATGCATCCCGAAGGGCGCCATCTGCCTTCTCTGCGATGATATGCAGGGCATCCTCCTCCGCCTTGATATCTTCCTGATCGCAGATCCCTTGCAGGTGCTTGACCGTATCTGCTATCGCAATGCGTTTGAAATCATAGATCTGGCAACGGGACAGGATCGTCGGAATGATCTTGTGTTTCTCCGTGGTGGCCAGAATGAAAATGGCATAGGGCGGTGGCTCCTCCAGGGTCTTCAAAAATGCATTGAACGCCTGAGTGGATAGCATGTGCACCTCGTCAATGATGAAGATCTTGTACTTCCCCTGCTGTGGTTGGAATCGCACTTGTTCCACCAGCGCGCGGATATGATCCACCGAGTTATTGGATGCGGCATCCAGCTCCAGGATATTGAACGAGGCATTGTTGTTGAATGACTGACAGGAATTGCAAGAATTACACGGTTCATGATCCTGCGTGACATTCTCGCAATTGAGTACTCTGGCAAGGATCCGCGCACAGGTCGTTTTCCCGACCCCACGAGGCCCGCAGAACAGGAAGGCATGGGCCAGTTTATCCTGCTTGAGCGCATTTTTCAATGTCTGCGTGACATGCCCCTGCCCTACCACTTCATCAAAGCGGACAGGGCGATACTTACGGGCAGAAACGAGGTATTGACTCATGGTAGTACAGCCTCAAAAGTAGGGAAAAGTTTGGGGAGACGTTGTGCGATTTGGTCAGACGAAGAGACGAAGAGACGAAGAGACTGAGCCTCAGTGATAAAGCTTGTCAGAAGGGTTCCAAGGATTGAATCACGCTTGTACCTGCCGGCACCTCATTTCAAATCATTCAAGCGAAGATCCTCGGACATTATTCTTCAACATTCACTCCAGATATCCAGGCTATTCAAACTGAAATTTGGCTCCGAACATAATTGCCTTTTCCGCGAATAATTTTCTGTAAAAATCCAGATTGAACCTCATTTTCCGAACACCGAATGCCCCTCAAATCGTCCACCAATAATTCAACTTCAACACCAGAGTCCTCACCCGATCGCGAAACTGACCCGGGGTGTCATAACTATCTGTGTAGACCACAAACAGATCGGAAAGAGGCGCAAATCGCCATTGAAAACGGCTGTTGATATTGAAGATCTCTCGCTGGGTATTGTACTGGACAAAACTGGTCCAGAAGATATTTCGGGTGAAGGTGATGTCTAACCGGGTCGTCATATTGATGATCTCTGCGCGACCATAATCGTCCGGAAAATCCAGGTGGTTGTAATTCAACCGCAGACCCAGACTGCCGTAGGGCATCACCCGATAGGTCACGCCCGTCTGTCCGGAAAGGATGCTGCCATTGTAGAACTGTCCACCGGATGCACCAATCAAAAAATACCAGGGTCGCCGGGTATCTGTATCAAAGAAAGCTCCTCCCTGAAGGTACCGATACTGGTCTGCTGGCAACGGTTCTCCTCCCGACACAAAAGTGGTGGGAAACATGAGGTCGACCTGTTGCAATCGGCTCCAGACCTGAAAATAACGTCGATCCTTGAAGAATAAATTATAGATCAGTGAATGGCTGGATTCATTCAGGCTGCCCTCCGGGTTCAGTACAACAGCATTATCGACCTGCAGCCAATGACGGTTGAATATTGAGCTGGCCGATGAGGGATAGGTTGTCCAGGTCATTTTATTGGCGAGTTGATGATACCCAAGTCGAATGATGGAATCCTTGCTGGCATCATAGTTCTCCACCCGCTGGACAAATCCCATATCTGCATAGAAGTTTTCTTCTGCGCCCGAATATTCAATGTATCCTTTGAACCGCTGACCATTATATGCGGCGCCGGTCGCCCAGGACAAATTGTCTCCCTGGATGTCCGGTTTAAATGAACTATGGAGGGCGCCCAGGGCTTCCACCTTTCCGGAAGCGGTAAGATAGTTGGCTTCTAATCCTGCAGTCCTCCCATAATCACGATTGGCCAACTTGCCATCCTCAAACGATTGTCGATTGGTCACGAGCGCACCAATGGTTGACCGGGAAAACACTTGCTGTCGAACGGAGATCGCCGTATAGTTTTGAGCATCCGTAGATGCTGTGGCACCCGTTTGCATATTCAGCAAGCCCATGCGTGTATCCCTGGCGACATTGCCGCTCAACCGACCGCCAAAGAGAATGGGAACGGCACCTCCCTGTTCATCAAGCCCAATTCGCCGCGAGAAAAAGGGGCGGACAGCATCGGTCCCGAAGGTGCTGAACACGTCTGTGTTCTCCAGAAAAAAGGTTCGGCGCTCCGGTAATTGAATGTTGAATCGGGTCAGATTGACCGGTTGTTCATCGATATCCACCTGACTGAAATCAGGGTTCAGGGTCAGGTCCAGGTTCAATGCAGAACCAAGACCGATCCGGGCATCCAGACCGGCATTAAAGGTATTTTGAACCGGTTCCGCAGCCGCAGGTTCTTTTTGGGTTCCCGCTAGCAGGTAGGGGATAACAGAAATATTGGTCGAGCGACTGGTTGGTGGTTCCTGCCAATGAAGTAGCCCAGTAAAATTGATATCCAGAGGGCCAAACTGCAACGGCACCGGCGCCCAGGTCTGGACTTCGTTTTGGTTGAACACATTTCGGACGAACTGAACGCCCCAGGAAGCATTCTGACTGTCAAAACGCAGGGTCCGAAGAGGGATGGCCATCTCCAGAGTCCATCCCCGATCTGTGCGGTTCGTCTCTGAAAAAAATGTTCCATCCCAGGAGGTACTGACGTCTGTCCCGATCCCCAACATGATCCCATCGATCTGAGTGCCAAAGGGACTGGCACCAAAGAAATACCCATACGTGTGTTCGTTAATCGGGTCCAGGACAACGCCCAGTCCATCACCCCGAAAATAATCTACATCCCTGCGCAGGGTCTGGACGTTTACATCGTTCACCTCCTCACACCATCCGGCCAGATAGAGAAAATCCGCATCATAAGCCATCCGCACAACAGTGGCAGGTTTTGCGTTCGGTTCGAGGCGAGGCGATTTCAACCAGAAGTTGGTCGCAGAGTCAGCCAGCATCCAAAATGCTTCATCGGGACGGCCATCCAGGACGATTTCTCCCTGAACGGGGCGTATGTTCAGCTGATAATCTCGTTGCGCATCCTGGCCCAGACAAACAGACATTGATATCCCTACCAGGAGGAAGAGCAGACCTGTTCTGATAGAAAATACCATGAAAGAATGGTTTGTCCTTAACGACCCAGTTTTGCTAACACCTTGGAAAGGATGTCCTCCGCGCCATTGGTGAAGACCATCGCCTGAACACTGGAGTCAAAGATCATCTGGTAGCCCTCCTCTTTACCCACTTGCTTGATCGCTTCATCCACCTTATTGAGGATGGGATCATAAAGTGCCTGCCGTTTCGCCATGATCAGTTGCTGACCAGCCTGCTCAAATCCCTGCAAGGCTGTCTGCTGTTCCTGAAGAGCGGCCTCCTTGGTCTGGGCTTGTATTTTGGACAGTGTACCGGACTGGGACTCTTTGACGTATGCCTGGTAGTTGGTTTGCAGGGCAGTCAGCATGCTGTCCCCTTTCGCCTGTAACTCAACCTGGAAGATGGCCAATAGCGAGTCGGCAACCGCGATCTCTGGCAGTTGAGATAACAACTGGATAGAATGAACATGACCGACCTTTTGGGCGGATGCAAAACCGACTGTCAACACAACAGCCAACATCGAAAAAAGAAGACGCATGGAACAAATTTTGTGCAAAGGTAACGAACCAGTTGAGTGGGTAGTATATCTGCGAAAGATTCCTTCTGACAAAGCGTTACAAACCCGTACGCAAGGCTAATGTCCGATCCTTGACCGTGGCCAGGATCGCATCGAGATCCATTTCTGCCAATGGAATGTCCACCGCACACAATTCCATCAACACTTTATCCTGGGCATTTCCCAATTCTTTTGCCAAGGAATAAGGCACATCCTCCCTGAATGTGACTAAAGAGTATTTGGAGAAGTAATCCGGAAACGTGGCTTCCAATTGTGTCTCTAGTTGGCGCTTCCGCATGAAAACGGGGTCGGCGACGTGGTCGCGCATTTCATAAAAATTTTCCACTGCCAGATCGGCAATGGCATCCGCATTGGGCTTTCTCAGTTCCTGGAATGCCGGCAACAAACGATCCCAGTCATCGCCATATTGATCCAGGCACTGATCAAAGACCAGACAATCCTCAAAAGAACAATTCATTCCCTGACCGTAGAAGGGCACCACTGCATGGGCTGCATCTCCGATCAAGACAGTTTTCCCATGTGCCGACCAGGGAAAACACTTGATCGTTCCCAACGAACTGGTCGGATTCTGGAAATATTCCGTTTCCAGGTCCGGCATCAAGGCCAGGGTATCCGGAAACCAGGTTTCAAAATACTTCCGTACAGAGGGACCATCATGCATGGCGGCGAAACCGGTCTCTCCTTCAAATGGAAGGAACAACGTGACCGTAAAACTCCCGTCCGGATTGGGGAGAGCGATCATCATAAATCCGCCCCGAGGCCAGATATGCAGGGCATTTTTTTCCACCAGCCATCCTCCATTCGCAGCAGGTGGAAAGGACAATTCCTTATACCCGTGGGAGAGCCAATCCTGCCGATAATCAAACCGCAGGCGTGGCCCCTGTGATAACATACTGCTTCGCACAGCACTGCCAGCGCCATCCGCACCAATGATCAGAGCCCCTTCACCTTGGATATGACGATTAGTGGTTTGATCATGAAAATGGGCAATGCCCGCCTCCAGATCCACATGCACACAAGGTGTATCGAAAAACAATTTCAAATTGGGAAAAGCCGCCGCCTGATCCAGCAATGCAATGTTCAACCCCCCTCGGGATACAGAATTGATATGCTCCCCTTTCCGTCCGGAATAAGACTGAAAATGGGTGTGCCCTGTCTGGTGATGGATCATACGCCCTTCCATCGGGATCAGATCCTGAAGCACCTGTTCATCGATACCGATCATTTCCAAGGCACGCAATCCACGGTCGGAGAGTGCCAGGTTGATCGATCGGCCGGCAGAAATATCCGCCGACCGCATATCCGGACGTGATTCATAAAGCTCAACTTCGAATCCACGTTGGGCCAGACGCACAGCCAACAGGGTGCCGCTCAAGCCGGCACCGGCAATAATGATGGGTTTGGACATGGGGTAAAAATACGTAATCAGACCCGGCTTCCGGACAGTTTCACCCCCTAAATGAGCAAAACACCTTACCTTCCTATGGTCAATTTCTATCCATGCCCACGGTCAAATTCACGTATGCCCTCAAACGATTCTTTCCCGATCTGCGGGATGGACAGATCGAGGCCGACAATCTGACCCGTGCGCTGTATGAAGTAGATCAACGTTATCCCGGACTTCGCTCCTATATTCTGGATGAACAGGGCCGGTTGCGAAAACACGTGCAGATCTATCTGGACGGCGACCCGATCCAGGATCGAGAAGGGCTGTCTGATCAACTGGGACCCGATACCGAGATCTACCTGATGCAAGCCTTGTCCGGAGGTTGACAAATTCTCGATCGCTTGAAAAATCCTGACACATGAAAAAGACCCTCCTCATCGGTACACGCAAAGGACTGGTTGTCGCCCGGAAAAAGAATGGCATCTGGCAACTGGGGGACGTTCATCATGAAGGTGTACCTGTATCGATCGCATATGGTGATCCGCGCTCTGGTACCTGGTGGGCCTGCTTTGATCACGGCCACTGGGGAGTGAAAATGCAACGATCAACGGATGAAGGGCAGACCTGGGAAGAAGTCACTGCACCGGCTTATCCCGAAGGAGCTGAGGTCAAAGAAGGTGTTCCAGCCGCTACCCGATATCTCTGGGCCATGCAAGAGGGTGGGACCGCCCATCCAAAACGCTTGTGGGTGGGGACCGAACCCGGAGGGCTTTTCCAGAGCCAGGACCAGGGCACTTCCTTTCAATTGGTGGACAGTCTGTGGAACCACCCCTCCCGCGTCGGCGGCCAGTGGTTTGGCGGAGGTCGCGACCATGCTGGTATCCATTCTGTGGTGGTAGACCCGCGAAACGAGGATCGCGTGCTAGTCGGCGTCAGTTGTGCCGGGGTCTTCGAATCCCTGGATGCCGGTCAAAGCTGGCAGGCTCGCAACAAGGGCCTCCGGGCTGATTTCCTGCCGGACCCTCATGCTGAGTTCGGTCATGATCCGCATATCCTGATCGCCTCCCCCACGGATCCGGATATCCTCTGGCAACAAAATCATTGTGGCATTTTCAAATCGACTGACGGAGCGGCCTCCTGGCAGGACATCAGCGATCCTGAAGGCGAAGCCAATTTCGGATTTGCCCTGGCAGTTGCCTCCGATAATGCCGACCAGGCCTGGGTGGCCCCGGCCAACAGCGATGTCACCCGAGTCGCCCTGCAACGCAAACTCTGCATCTGCCGGACAGACGATGGTGGGAAGACCTGGACGACCTTTCGAAAAGGCCTTCCTCAGGATCATTGCTTTGATATCGTCTACCGGCACGCCCTGGTCAGCGATGGTGATGACGTGCTTTTCGGCACTACGACAGGCAACCTTTTCCATTCTGGCGACCGGGGTGAATCCTGGCAAGTCATCAGTAACTACCTGCCCATGGTCTATTCTCTGCAGCTGATATAAGAGTATAGTAGGTTATGAGTGAAGGAGGTTATGTGGTGATGAGATCAGAGTTCTTTTACGGAAGGGATGTTTCGATATCCATACCAATAAGGATTCCTCTCGGTGGATCGTCCATCCACAGGCAGAAATAACAGTGATTCATTAGAAAAACAAGATGTGTTGGTATGAGTGTCTCACTCGTACCGGTTATTGCGCGGTGTCCTACCGCAACCTGGTAATATCAGTTCAAGCTTTGATCAAGGTCCATGTCAGGTGAGGCATTCATTTTCCTGCCTCGGTGAGACACCGACAGATAGGGAGGTACTGGTGAGATACCAGTACTAACGATTTTAATTTAATGGAGTAATTCCAGCCAATCTATACACACGTTCAATGTGTTTAAACCTTTTGTGTATTCAATTCTAATTAGGTTGGTCCGAGTGTCTCGCTTGTACCGGCTGTTGCACGGTATCCCACCGCGAGCTCGAAGCCGACTGCACAAGGTTGAATGTCGTTAGAAGAGTATGCGTTCAGGAAGTTATGAGGCCGATGTTCTTAAAAATTGAGACCGAATACCGAATACCCATGGCCGAACACCGTCTTCTAAAATGAAAACATTCTAATTTCTTCCCTGCACCCCTTCTATTGTCGTAAATTTCGGTCAAAGCTTTCCGATCATGACAGAAGAACGACCCTGGCTGAAACACTATGCAAAAGGTGTGCCTGCCAATATCGATCCGGATGCCTACTGCAGTGTAGTTGACCTCATCGAAGAGAATTTCGCCAAATACAAGAACAAAGGCGCTTTTTATTGTATGGGCAAAACCATGACCTATGGGGATATTGACAAATATTCCCAGCAGTTTGGTGCATATCTCCATTCCCGTGGATTGAAACCGGGTGACCGGATCGCTTTAATGATGCCCAATCTGTTGCAATATCCAATTGTCCTCTTCGGGGCACTCCGGGCAGGATTGGTGGTGGTGAATATCAACCCTCTGTATACGCCCCGTGAGATGAAGCACCAGCTTGTGGATTCCGGGGCAACAGCCATCGTGATCGCGGAAAATTTTGCCCGCAATCTCCAGCAGGTTATTGCAGACACTCGGATCAATACGGTCATCGTCACCTCGATTGGAGAGATGCTACCAATGTTCAAGCGTTGGCTGATCAACTTCGTGGTCCGGTATATCAAACGGTTGGTACCCAAATATGAGATCGCCAATACCGTCGATTTCAAACAGGCACTCAAGCAAGGGAAAGCCTTTTCTATCCCGACCATCGACCGAAACCCGGAAGATGTGATCCTCCTCCAATACACGGGCGGCACAACGGGTGTCTCAAAAGGCGCCATGTTGACCAATCGCAACCTGGTGGCCAATATGCTCCAGATACGCGCAGTCATGGATCCAGTCCTGGAAGAAGGGAAAGAAGTGGCCATCTGTGCATTACCTATGTATCACATCTTTGCATTTACCGTGAATTGCCTGGCGCTGTCCAGCAAGGGCACCCTGAGTGTCCTGATTGTCAATGCCCGGGATCTAAAATCCGTCATTAAGGAATTAAAAAACCATCCTATCAGCATCTTCCCTGGCGTGAACACCCTGTTCAATGCCTTGATGAATCACAAGGACTTTGCTTCGGTGGACATGTCCCATCTCAAGATCACGGTGGGCGGCGGAATGGCTGTCCAGCGGTCCGTGGCGGAACGTTGGCAACAAATGACCGGTTGCTTTTTGGCAGAGGGGTATGGCCTGACGGAAACTTCTCCCTTGCTCTGTGTGAGTCCACTGGATGGTACCGGCCGCTTGGGCACCATCGGCTTGCCCGCACCGAATACGGATATCCGAATAGTCGGGGATGACGGCACCATACTGGGGCCGGATCAGGTTGGAGAATTGCAAGCCAAAGGACCCCAGGTCATGAAAGGATATTACAATCGACCGGATGAAACGGCGCGTAGTATCAAAGACGGCTGGTTTGCCACCGGCGATATTGCCAAAATGCTGCCAGATGGTTTCTTTCAGATCGTAGACCGGAAAAAGGACATGATCCTGGTGTCAGGGTTCAACGTCTATCCAAATGAGATCGAAGATGTGTTGGCAACCCACCCGAAGGTGCTGGAGGTGGCAGCAGTGGGCGTTCCAGATGAAAAATCTGGTGAAGTAGTCAAGGTCTTCGTCGTGAAAAAGGACAGAAGTCTGACCGAAAAAGAGGTTATTGAGTACTGCAGGGAAAATCTGACGAATTATAAAGTACCCAAGTCAGTCGAGTTTAAGAAGGAACTTCCGAAGACAAATGTGGGCAAGATTTTGAGAAGGGCCCTCCGAGAGCCAACAATTGTATAACACTCCACGTTAATAAAGGGTTAACTAACTCCTCGGGCTTGGTATTCACCTTACATTCGCTGTCTCGAGAGAGTATATTTTCACCAACTTTGAATGACATTATGAGTAAGAAATTTGGTTCTACTGTCATTTTAATGGGTACAAGTCCAATCCGCCATTAAAGAACAGGATGGCACTTCGGAAATTTTCGAATACCCTATATCCTCTGGCGGACAGTTTCAATTCCTGAATTTTACCATTTATTCGTTCTGCAA
>JAIPBE010000007.1 GCA_021738725.1 Saprospiraceae bacterium
GCCAATACCTGGAATGCTGCGAATGTGACCACCCTGGAAGGATGCGCCACCGACTTGTGCGGAATGATCACGGTGACCAGCGATTATGACTTCCTCAACCTGAGTGACGGATGCGGCGAATCAGGTGAATTGACCGTGACCTATACAGTGACCGACGAGTGCGGGAACACCAGCATCATCAGTGGAACATTCACCATCGAGGATAACACTGCACCGGATTTGAGTGCTTGCGACGAGGATGCTCTGGATCTGATCCACGAATGTGATGGAGTAGCCGGAAACGAAGCGGCAGCGGATACCTGGAATGCAGCGAATGTAGCGGCTCTGGAAAGTTGCGCCATCGAAGCCTGTGGAATAGTGACGGTGACGGATGACTACGACTTCAACCTGCTGAGTGATGCATGTGGGGAGACGGGCGAATTGACCGTGACCTATACAGTGACCGATGAATGTGGACTTTCTACTGAGATCAGCGGTACGTTAACCATTGAGGATAACACTGCACCGGACCTGACTGGCTGTACCGATCCGCTGGATGGAGCGGTAGAATGTCTGGGGCTTCCGGATAATGAGGTTTCCGCAGATAACTGGAATGCTGCCAATATCACCTACTTAGAAGGATGTGCCTCCGACCTGTGCGGAACCATCACTGTGACCAGTGACTATGACTTCAGTAATTATATGACAACATGCGGTTCCGCCGGGACGATCACGGTGATCTACACTGTTACAGACGATTGTGGCAACAGTACGACTGCCACGGGTACGCTGACCATTGAAGACAATTTTGGCCCTGTTCTGATCAATTGTCCGAATCTGGATTATACGATCGAGTGTGAGGGTCAAGTGATCAATGAAATGAATGCATCTGCATGGGATGCAAACATCATCGCAGTCCTGGAAGTTTGCGCACAAGATGCTTGTAGTGATTTCACTGTAAGCAGTGATTACGATTATGCTAATCTGGTGATCACATGTGGTGAAGCCGGCGTATTGACGGTAGTCTATACGGTTGAAGATGAGTGTGCAAATACATCCACATTTACTGCTCAATTGACAATCGAAGACACGACACCGCCCGACCTGAGTGCTTGTGATGAAGATGCCCTGGATCTAACATACGAGTGTAGTGGAGCAGTCGGCAATGAAGCCGCGGCCGAAAGCTGGAACTCTACCAACATGTCCTCCCTGGAAGGTTGTGCTTCCGACCTGTGCGGGACTATCTCTGTGACGAGTGACTATAATTTCCTTAATCTGAGCGACGAATGTGGCGAATCTGGCGAACTGACAGTGAACTATACCGTAACTGACGAGTGTGGCAACACCAGCACGATCAGTGGAACGCTAACGATCGAGGATAACACTGTACCTGATTTCAGTGCATGTGATGAAGACGCATTGGATTTGACGCACGAATGCAATGGAGTGGCGGGCAATGAAGCCGCTGCCAACTCCTGGAATGCTGCGAACATCACTACCCTGCAAGGTTGTGCTGTGGATCTGTGTGGTGTAGTCACTGTGACAAGTGATTACGACTATTCTGTTCTGAGTGACGAATGTGGCGAAACAGGTGAACTGACGGTGATATATACGGTGACGGATGAATGCGGTCTTTCCAGTACGATCACCGGCACCTTCACCATTGAGGATACGACCTCTCCTGATCTGACTGCCTGTGACGAAGATGCCCTGGATCAGACGCATGAATGCGACGGTGCTCCAGGGAACGAAACGGCTGCGATCATCTGGAATTCGATCAACATGGCGACCCTGTCAGGTTGTTCCTCTGATCTGTGTGGAAGTACTTCCGTATCCAACGATTACGACTTCCTCAACCTGATCGCTGGATGTGGTGAAACAGGGGTACTCCTTGTGACATACACCGTGACTGACGAGTGTGGAAACACCAGTACGATCAGCGGCACCTTCACCATCGAAGACAATACTGCCCCCGATCTGACGGCCTGCGACGAAGATGCCCTGGATCAGACCTATGAATGCGATGGTCCTGCAGGGAATGAAGCAGCAGCCGAAGTCTGGAACGCAACCAATATCGCTACCCTTGAAGGTTGTACTTCCGATCTGTGTGGGGGAATTGCAGTATCGAGCAATTATGACTTCACCAATCTGAGTGATGGTTGTGGAGAGTCGGGTGAGCTGATCGTGACCTATACGGTAACTGACGACTGCGGCAACACCAGTACCATTAGTGGAACCTTCACGATTGAGGATACGACCGCTCCGGACCTGAGTGCCTGTGACGAAAATGCCCTTGATCTGACTCATGAATGTGACGGAGCCGCCGGAAATGAAGTGGCTGCTGAAACTTGGAATTCGGCCAACATCAGCTATCTGGGTGGTTGTTCTTCCGACCTCTGTGGCTTGGTTTCCGTGGATAGCGACTATGATTTCCTGAATCTTGATCTGGACTGTGGAATCACAGGTACATTGACTGTTGTCTATACAGTAACAGACGAGTGTGGGAATCTCTCAACCGTGTCAGGGACCTTTACGATCATCGATACTTCTGATCCGACATGGGATTCTGCCATGCCAGTGGATATCACGGTAGAATGTGATGCAGTTCCAATAGCATTTGTGGCTACATCTTCTGACGGTTGTGATACCGATGTAGATATCGCTTATACCGAAGTCGGCTCTGATAGCATTTGTCTGGACACGTATATCCTCACCCGGACCTGGACGGCGACCGATGATTGCAACAATGCGATCACCCACACGCAACAGATTCAGGTACAGGATACGACCGTTCCAGACCCACTTTGTCAGGACCGCGAGATCTTCCTGGACGAGAATGGTATAGCGACCATCACTCCGGGAGAGGTCGATAATGGTTCAACCGACAATTGTGATGTCCAGCTGGATCTATCGTTGTCAAAGACCTCCTTTGATTGTGACGACGAAGGACCTAATCTGGTGACCTTGACCGTAACCGATAATTGTAGCAACAGCAATACATGTACGGCTACAGTCACGGTGACGGATGCCCTTGCACCGATTGCACTCTGTCAGGATGTGACGGTTTCACTCGATGAGTTTGGTCAGGGAAGCATCACTCCGAATGACGTGGACAATGGTTCCTATGATAATTGTGGTATTGCCAGTCTGGTGATCTCTCAGTCCCTCTACGATTGTTCCTGGTTGGGTACAAGCGTAGTCACGCTGACTGTTACAGATATCTACGCCAATGTTTCGACGTGTACGGCCAATGTGTCGGTTGTAGATGAGATTCCACCAGTAGCGCTTTGTAAGAATTACTTCGTGGATCTCAATGCACAAGGCGAAGCGCCGATCACCTACTTTGATATCGATGCTGGTTCTACGGACAACTGTTCTATAGTAGACTACCAGGTCGTGCCGAATGTGGTGACTTGTGCCAATATCCCCATGGTCAACGTGACCCTTACCGTGACAGATCCGGGTGGCAACCAGAAGAGTTGCACTGCGACTGTGGTTGTCAAGGACAAATTGGCTCCGATCATGGCATGTAAGGATCTGACGTTCTACCTGGATGATCAGGGAAGCCCGATCACCATTCAGCCAGAGGACATTGATAGCGGTAGTCAGGATAATTGTGAGATCGAGACGTTGACCCTGAACAAGTCCACCTTTGATTGTGATAATCTGGGCGGCAATGTGGTCCTGCTGACAGCAACGGATCCAAGTGGTAACGTGGGCTATTGTTCGGCTACCGTAACGATCGTCGACACGGTCCCGCCTTACTGGACCTATATGCCAGGTGATATCACTGTCAATTGTATTGATGCTTTCGATGATAACCCCGAAGCGGCGGATAACTGCGTTGGTGTCAACATCAACTGGGTAGATGTTCAGGAAGTTTGGCCTGCAGGTCCGATGAACAGCTATCTGGTGCGTCGTACCTGGACAGCCTTTGATGGCTCTGGCAATGAGATCACCTATGAGCAGGTGGTGTATGTGCTTCCTGGTGGCGAATTGCTGGTCAATTGCAATCCGGATGTCATCACGCAACCCACGCACTTCCCCATCAAGGTTGATTGGCCTGTTCCATCCGTTGACGATATCTGTGAAGGATCCATTGATATGGTCCAGATCGGAGGTCCCGCTCCGCTGAGTTACTTTAGCCCGGGTACGGAGACCTTGATCACCTATGAGTATATCGATGTATACGGCACCCATTACCAGTGTTCTTTCTGGGTGATCGTTCCGAAGGATGCTTCCGGGTATATTGTGGTGTTGAATGAGATCGATTGTGAAGATCAATCCCTGACCAACTGTGAAGTGAAGGATCTTCCGAATCCGGATAACTACAGCTTCGAATATATCCTGACCAATATGACGCCCATCATGTTTGGTGCAGGATCAAATGCCAACTTTGAAATGTTTGCCGATGGTTCTGCTCATTTGACAGGGAGCTGGACAGATATGCCTAATACCTGTGGATGGGATATGGACATCTGGCTGCATCGTCGCCGGACAAGCGAAGGATGGGTCGACGCTGGAGGGAATATCAGTTCCTTCTCCGGATTGGGCGATCCGAAACTCTGGGAGTTCTTTGAAGTGGATGGTTCGCGCAGTAAAATGACCGGAACAGGTTGTTATACCGGTCAGAACTACAACGTGAAGATCTCTCCCAACTTCCCGAAATTCGGATTCCAATTGGGCGAGGGAGCCAACACCAAAACCAGTGCCTATGGTGGTTGGGTTATCATCGCGATGACGAATAATTCAGATCAGGTGGTAGCTCAGGGGATTTTCTCCTTTGAGTTGGATTGTACTCCGACAAATCTGATCAAGGATGCGGCTGAGGTGATCTCCCTGGATGGATTCAATTATCCGGTGACCTGGTCTAACGGTAAAACAGGTCCAGAATTGGGAGATGTCTCACCAGGAATCTATAGTGTGACCGTAACTGATCAGAGTGCAAACACTGATGCTTCCAGTTTCTCATTGGAGTTCCCAACGGATTGTATCCTCTACTACGAAGACGATTGCCGACCCGGTAATATGACGTCCACCGCAACGGCAAACCAGACCAGTACCTACCAGGGCGCTGGTGCTGAACGGGCCATTGATCAGAACTCCGATGGTGACTTTGCCAACGGATCGGTAACCAGCACTTTAGCCGGTTATCAGAATTCCTTCAGCATGGCATTATTGGATCCACTACTGATCGAAAAGATCCGGGTGTGGAATCGGACGGATTGTTGTAGCGATTTGCTGGACCCATTCTATGTCTTTGTTTCAGAATCGCCGATCCCGGATATGTTCCCTGAGGATCTGGTCTACGAGCCGAATATCCTGGCATTCTACCACAGCGGCCCGATTGAGGACTCCTTTACCTTCGATGTGGGCCAGATGGGCCAATATGTCAAGGTACAGCTGGCTGAAAGCGGCCGACTGATGCTGGCCGAAGTGCAGGTCCTGGTCTGTCAGGATGACAAGGTCGGCCTGAAAGATGACGGCTTTACCGCTCCCGAAGAGGAGGAGGTCGTCAAGAAGGTTCAGGTGATCGAGGATGTACCCACCGTCTCCTACTGGCCAAACCCTGCGAATGACTATCTGGAGATCGATATCAGCCAGCAACATGCGGCACCCATCGGTGTGACCATTGTCAATATGCAGGGTGTGGAAGTCTATCGGGCCAAACTCCCGGCAGATCACCTCCAGCACCTCCACCTGAATACGGGTGAATGGGGCCCGGGTGTCTACTTCATGACCATCAGCTCCTCCAATGGAGCACGCAGCCTGCCATTGACGATCCAACATTGATCGCCTTCAGGCAATAGTGAACGACAAGGGCCTTGCAATATGCAAGGCCCTTGTTCTTCCAACCGAATGCACAAACCTTCTCTTCAAAGGTTTGTTCAACTAGCAGCCTCCATATTCTCCAATGCACACAATTTTCAAAATGAGACATTTTCTCCTTTTTAGTTTGATGGCCTTTGGCCTTCTGGGTACCTCTTGTCAAAATGAACAATCGGAACCAACTGCGGAAGAAATTCCGACCCGTTCAGGACCTAGTGGGGTATTTAATATCGATATCACCAATAGTGTTGTTGAATGGAAAGGGGTTATGCTCGGCGTGCGAGAACATACCGGAAAATTGAAATTGAAAGATGGAAACATCATCGTCGACAACGGCGTAGTGACCGGTGGGAATTTCACAGCCGACCTGTCTTCCTTTGTTTTGACAGATGAAAATTATGATCCCGAATCCGGGCTCAAAAAGGAGAAGTTGTTGAACCATCTGGCTTCACCAGACTTCTTTGATGTGGCCAACTTTCCAACAGCCAACTACAGGGTAAAAGGCGGAAGCAAAAATACGTGCAATGGTGCTTTGACCATTCGTGGCCGGACGCATTCTGCTACTGTTCAAGACATTGTGGTCAGCGAAGAAAACGGCACCTTGAAGGCGGCAGGTACAATGACTTTTGATCGGCAAAAGTATGGTGTGTCCTGGACGAATCCCATCAAAGAGGCAGTACTGAGTGATGATATTCAATTGACGATCTCCCTAACAGGAATCAAGTGATCCACAAGGATGGATAATAAAACGAGCGGCCTGTGGTCGCTCGTTTTATTTTGTTTCCTGCCGGATATCCACACTGATACCAATGCCTACATTGGCAGACTCCCATGCGGCCTGACTGGTTTTCCGGTACCAGGTTTTGTCCTTTAAAAATCCGGCACAGAACATCAGGCCACCCTCTCCCAACTCCCGGATCAATTCCAGACTGACCATAAAGTCGTCATAAACCACGATCTGTTCTTCGGCGATATCGACAAAGACATCGTGCCCCTGATGGTCGCGATAATCGATGATCAAAGGTGAACTGTATATGCGCTCTACCGGCTCTCCATGGTCCACACGATAAATATTCAGTCGGTAAAAAATGGTGTCATACTTGCACCAGGCCAGATGAAGGTTGATCTGATCGATGAAGGCCGGTCTGGCTTTGATCTTGACCATGGTCCCCAATTCATTCCCCAGGTCGTTGTAAAAGAAGCCTGCTCCAAAATTGTGATTACTCAATTCGTTGCCGACACGTCGTTCTTTATAGTCTTTCGGATTGACTGTAATGGGTGGAAGGTCCAGGGCGACAGGTGTCAGCCGGATGGAAGAAGCCAGATCTGGTTCGGATCGAACCGCTTTCAGTGATAAATCTACCGATTGATAACCCAGGATGGAAAAGCGGAGGAGAGCATCATCGTCTAGGTTGGATACAAGGAGAGTATAACGGCCGTCTTCATTCGAAACGGTGCCTACGCCGAGACCAACCACACCGATATTGACGTATGCCAACGGGGTGGAGGAGTCATTATCCAACACAAGCCCGGAAAGCATCTGGGCCTTCATGACCTGGACGAATGCCAAAAACATCAGTAAAACAGAAAGAAAACGACTGAAATGAATAGCCTTTACAGTCAATCGCGTCATGCTTATAGACTGAAGTGTTGGATCACTTCCTGAGGGATCTCCATTTGCTCCAGGAAGGCTGTCAGGGTAGCATCATAGTCCATCACCTTCCAACCGGCATCAGGTGCATCCCGAATCGCCAGCATGACCTTTTTCCCCTGGATCCGGAAGGTACCGTTCGCTGCGTCCATCTGGATATTCTGTGCGCCATATTCCGAGGTCAGATTTTCCAGGAGCATATCCAGTACTCCCTTGTCTTTTTCAGCAGCTCGATATTCCATGGTCATGACCAGGGCATAATCCACCCGGGCGAAGGCCCGGTCGTCCAGATTCAACACCTTAGAAACCGCAGTGACATCCATGGATTCAAACCGGAAGCGCACTTCCTCATCCATGAAGAATTGTTGAAAATAGGCCTTCATCTGGTCCCGTGGAAGAATGGCAAAGACACCAGGATAGAGGTCATCCAGTAATCCGTCAATATTCTGATGCTGTGCGTGATCCAGGTAACTGGTAAGAGATGAACGGATGGCTTTTTCCTCATTGGATTGTGCCTGGAGGAAGAAAGGAAGGCACAGGAATAGCCAAAGACTAGGTCGAAAGTGAGAGGAGGATTTAAACATGGATTACTGAATAAATTGTAAACGAATATGAAGGCTCTTCGGGTGCCTACTTAACCACTCAGGGCATTGAAAGTTTCTTGCATCTGAATGTCTGCACCGAATGATAGCCATACGGTTTTCAAATGGCGATGACATATAGAACGGTTGATAGAAGTATGCATTGCCCCAGATCAACTCACATTGCCAGGTGGAAACAAGATGCGGGCTTCACCCTTTACAACCGGTTTTCTGTCTTCCTGGATGCAGAGAGTGCTGAATGTGCCAATGCGCTTCTCAGGGTCATAGGCTGTAAGCTCCACCTTTGCCGTGAGAGGCTGATCAAAGAAGACCGGCTTTAAGAATCGAAGATCCTGGCTCAAATAAATACTGCCCTCCCCGGGATAGATGCTTCCGAATATTCTGGAGAACATGGATCCGGTAAACATCCCGTGCACTACCCGCTGTTGGAATATACTGTTGGCGGCGTAGGATTCATCCAGGTGGATGGGGTTGTTATCCAGAGAGATCTGGGCAAAAAGACGAACCTCATCCGCCGTAAATAAACGGGTATATTCGACGATTTTACCGATCTCAGGAATTGGAGTAGTAGCCATAATGCAGGGAGATTACAAGTTGATAGATTGACTATAGATGGGCACGAGATCATTCGATCTCCATATCCAACCAGCGTTCCAGCACAGATACAAAGCGTGCACGCTCGGCGGGACTCAAGTTCTTCACTCGGGCCGCCCGGTGGTCAGTGGAAGGTAGGAAAAACCAGGCCGAGTCAACCTTGTCACTTTTTGGAACGGCAGTGGCTGACCATGTATCTGCACTGCCATAGAGGTAGGCAATATGCGTACCCTTTGTCTGGGTCCAGTTGTATACTGTATTGGTCAAATTGCCATTAAACGGGATCGGGGCATGACCGGGCATAAAGATGGCAGTAGCATTATGGTCTGTTGGCAATGCTTTTAACAATCCTGCGAATGGTTTCGTCTGATATCCGTAATAACCTACTTCTGTTCCTGCCTGATAATAATGAGAAGCATAATCCAGAATATCCCGGTCAGAGAAAAAGCCGAGATCAGAGATCTTGAAGACATGGCTCAGCATGGAGTCAATGCCCACTTCAGGCCCGGGGATCTCATCACAATGACTACCCCATTGCCAGAATGAAAAAGGATATTCCAGGATGGTGTATTCCAGCGCCTGTTCCAGGGTTAGATAGGTAAACGTGAGATTCGCTCCTTTCGCGTACCATCGGGCACGGGGCAGGATCTCCTGTCGATGCCGGAGCAAATAGGTTTGTACGTCATACAATGCTTTTCGACAAGCATCCGTCCCCACTGTATCCAGGAAGGTGTAGATGCGTTGGTCCTCTGCGCTGAAGTTGATCGGAGCTACCAGGGGAAAGCTTACGGCAACGTCATTCGGATAAAAGTATCGATAGAAAATAGTGGTTTGACCTCCTTTGCTGATCCCGGTGCTCACCCATTTCTCGGGATAAAGTGTGCGGAACAACTCCCGGATGTGATGGTAATCGGCAGTGGCCTGGGTCAGGTTGAGATAAGTATAGTCGATACTGTCGGGAACGCTTTCACCAAAAAATCGGTGTTCCACAAGCAGTTGATTTCCCTTCAGCAGCTCGGCCATTTCATATCGCTTGTCCGAGGGCACATTGTATCCATGGGTGACGATCGTGGTAGGGCGATCAAAGCCTACATGTTCCAGATACACCCGTTGCCAGAACGAACCCTTTTCCGGATGCTGGTGGTCGAGTGGCTGGCGAACCTTTAGGACATACGCCGCTGCAATGCCCTCTGCCGCCGGCATGGCCGTGAATTGGACATCGGGAAGGGCAAATAGTTTTTCTTCTAATTCCGAAGATTGGGCAGAGAGTCCAATATGGATCAGAGAAAGAAAGAGGATTGAAAAGAGCGTACGCATAATGGCTTGAATTGGTTGCCCGAAGCTACGGCATTCCCAGGACTGCCCGGAAGGATCAATGATCTATTACGGCTGGATCAGGTCTGGAATAAGGTATGCCTTCCTTTGGCGTGACCGCTTTACCGGAGGGGTCCAGGATCTGGAAGGGAATGGTGCGTCTGTTCAATCCTGCGGGTATGGAAACATCAAAGTGAAGATGTGGACCGGAGCTCCAACCGGTATTCCCGCTTTTCCCGATCAACTGTCCCGCCACCACCTGATCTCCGATGTCGACCAGTGCCCCATCCTGCTGGAGGTGGACATAATTGCCGATGGTGCCATCTGCATGTTGGATCAATATGTAATTCGCATATTTCATACAACGCATAGAACTGCAACCGCGATCATTATCCTCTTTGAGGTCGATTACCCAGCCGCCCCTCGCAGCTGTCACGGGTGTTCCCTGCGGTACGGTCAGATCGATGGCATAATCACCGCGATGACTCCCCCGACCCTTGAATCCCTGGGATATGAGGACGTCTCGATGGGGCTCCATCGGCAACCAATAGATCTGTTCCGTATCGGGATGCACATTCCAGATATCCCCCTGGGATATCGTATACATGGATCGCGAGGAGTACCCCACACTTTGATTTTTCGGCGTCAGCCGCAATATTTCAGTCGGTTCAAAAGGCCCCCATTTGACCACACGAAGTGGAAGAGGATGATCTGACTGCAACCCTTTCATCTGTACGTCCACTTCGATCGAATACAATCCCGGAGATGTACATGAAGCGGTGTACACCACCTGGCCGGTTTTTGGATCTTCTTTCCACTTCACTTCCACGGGCGATTGCCCCCGGAGCGGCGGGGTTAACAGCAGGAAGGCCCAGAGCAGCATTTGGAAGTACATATAACGGATGGCTTTGTGTGCAAACGCTCCATATAGGCTATCCAGTATTTCTGGCCTGAGGCAGACGTATTGATATGTAATAAAATTTTATGTAATCGTGGCAAATGTTGCCACAAATCAAGGAGTTGGACACCCGACATTTGACAAGAGGAATTCATTCCACAAATACGACTCGTAAACCTGTTTAAAAACCTGCTATGGATTTTCGTACACGACATCTGCCTCTTCTGCTGGTGCTACTCGGTTTCATCATTCCATTGCAAGCCCAAACGACTGATCAGGATGAGAGTATCGGTCCGAAATTCCGCTTCTATATGAGTGCCGGCCTTTCGGTACAATCTCTCAGTGGTCGGATCGCTGACCACATGGAGCAATCCGGATTTGGTGATACGGACGCAACTTTTAGTACCTTATTTTTTATTCCAATCGTTACTTCAACGGACTATCCGGAAAAAGATGGTTCCTATGGATTTGCTGAAGTTGGAATGGATGTTCGATTGGCCAGATCAGGATGGGTAGGCTGTCGATTCGGGCTTGACCCCGCAGCGGGAGCTACCGGGTTTAAAAAGGTGGGTTCCTCCAGTTCAGGATTGTTGTTTTTCCCCCTGTTCTATTCCAGTTCAGACCATGGACACATTGTGCATCGATCCATTTCCACCATGTATATCGGTCTGACCTATACGCGAGCGCTCAATGATCATTTTGAGGTTTCCTTGGGGCCAACTTTAGATTTCAACACATCCTATAATGGAGACATTGACCTGGATAAGGAAAGAAAATATAACAGTATTGGAGGCAAGTTTGGTATTGCTCTCCAGTTGAATTCATGGTTGGGCCTCACAGCCGATTGGCGTTGGAGAAAATCGGTCTCTTTCAACGCCGTCTACAATAGCTATGAGAACGAAGCAGGGCAAGTGATCACGAGTGTTCTCCCAGGAGAAACATTTCCCATGCATTATTTCCGATTGGGGTTCAATATCCGATCATCTAATCAACCGAGGTCAAATCCTTCAGATGTAAAATGATTCCCATCCTGATTCTAGACTACTGTATTAACCAATTTGTAAAATAGTAAAACATGAAACATCAAGAAAAGAAAAATGTGACTTTATCTCCACGAGAGGAAGAAGTGGCAAACTTTTTGTGTTACGAATGGACATGTAAGGAGATCGCCGCCCGAATTGGATTGTCTGAGACAACGGTCATCACCCACATGGTACGCATCCGTAAGAAATTGGGTGTCCGTAATGTAGCTGGTGTGGTTCGGGTAGTCATCCTCAATGGTTGGTTAAAACCAATCGAACATCTGGTAGCCATCAGAGTTTGAAGTACTCCGAAATTCGATAATAAAATGGCAGCTGAAATTCTTCTATTTTTTATTGGGACGGCCGGGTTATTGTTGTTGCAACTTCCTGACAAGGCTGAGAGTGACAAACAGAATTAATGGGCCCTCTTTTAAAAGAGATTGCATGCCATTCGTGTTGAATACTTGAGGCGCTGAATGGAGTGAGCCCCAATGAGTTAATAACGAATACTCCAATACGGATTCCGCTCTGCACCTACACTATCCTTGAGATAGGTCTCGATCAAATCCTGATATTTTGCAAGGTCGATCTTCTTTCCTTTCATTTTTTTAGGTAGGTTCACGCCATCCGGCATGGGCTTGAGGTCAACATTCGAAGCGGTTACCACCAGGGAGCCGCCATTGACCTCCAGTTCCAGAATCGCACCGGGTAATCCACCGAACATTTCCGGCCCCACCGGGACCGGGATCTCATCGGTGAACCAGGCGACGATATGCTGATTTTTGATCGTATCCCGCGTCTCAGCACTCATACACACATAGCCTTGAATATCCTTGATCTCGGACAGGATCTTCCACTTCGGGAACTGGAGATCGTCTTCCACCAGATACGTGCGATCCAGCATTTCCAACCAGTCTGTACGGCGCCTGTTTTTCAGATCGCGATAGATCAGATAGTCGTCTTTTCGCCAGGCCCACGAATTGTCATCGGAAGTGGCGGCTGTTTCGTCATGGGTGTAACTGCTTTCATCTGCAGTGAAGCGCAGAATGTAATTGCTGGAATATCCATCGTCCGAACCCCAGGTTAAATTGGCTCGGTCTTTCTCTGCCTGACTCAGAAATGGCAGCTCCTCCATGATCTTGATCCAATAGGACGTTCGTTTGTAGGTAATTTCACCGGAGATGTTCTGCGCGGCCAGAGAAATACTGCCCAGGTATAGAAACAGGAATAGTATGGGTCGTATCACAGTCATTTGTTGTCGTTTAATAAGGAAAGCAAATAGTCTGGCAGAGGTTACCACCAACCACGTCCTTTTTTCAAACTCGTATCGATGCCTTGCAAATTATAGGTAAACGACAGCATGTAATACCGGGCCAGGGTACTGGTCCGAGTCTCACGCACCATGTTTGCACTCGCATATTGATTGACCCCCAAATTCCTGTTGAGCAGATCATATCCGGAAAGCCGAATTTCGCCACGCTTATTCGGAAACAAAACCTTGTACAGGGAGGCACTGAGAATGGGGACGTCTTGATTGAATCCGAATCGATCGTTCTGATAGATATCATAATCAAAGTGGACGTTCGCGAAGACCCCCCATACTACAATGGTGTTGAGATCAACACTATACGTCTGATTGAACAGGGTCTGATTCTGTTCCGCGTTGATCGAATACTTCGTATCGGTAAGGTTAAAACGTCCGGTCAGATAAAGCGTCAATTTTTCACTCGGTGTGATGTTCAATCTCAATTGACCCCAATGACCATTGGATAATGTCGCATTTTCAATCGTATTTACCAGAGCAAATCGCTTGTTCCAGCTGTAGCCGTAGTTGAGATTG
Organism: Saprospiraceae bacterium; assembly: GCA_021738725.1. Classification (GTDB taxonomy): domain Bacteria; phylum Bacteroidota; class Bacteroidia; order Chitinophagales; family Saprospiraceae; genus JAGNXB01. The sequence continues at coordinate 13,730 of JAIPBE010000007.1, forward strand.
ATCGTGAACTGGTTTTTAATGATCGGAAATCCATAGTTGACGGATGCACTGGCAGATTGTCCGCCCTTATAGTTGATCGTTTTTGAATTAGTGACCAGTAGAGAGTCGACTGTTTGTTCCTGGACAAATGCATTGTCAATAATCCGGTAATTCACGGTAGTGAATAGATTGGTGAATGTGGCCGGACTGAACTGGCGGAACATCATCCGGATATTATGGTCGATCTGGGGGATCAGATTCGGATTTCCCTCCCGGATGAACAATGGATTGCTATTATCGACGATCGGTTGCAAGTTTCGCATGGATGGTTCTCTTGCATTCACCGTATAGGAGCCTTGCAGATAACGATTCCGTTTCAGGTCGAAACTCATGTTCACATTCGGGATCCAGTTCGGGAAAGTGCGCCGGATGATGGTATCGATCATCACGGATGGACCGCTGCGAAAGTCTCCCTCCAACTGAAATTCCTGGCGGGCCATTCCGGCAGAAAGGTTGATGCCTTTGAAGGAGTAGCGCAGGGACATTCCCAGGCGATGCAGGTCGATCCGATTATCATAATACCGACTGAGGAAGTCATTGGGGGATGGCGTATCCTGAATGACGTCTGCAACATCACGATCGACGCTTTCCAATCGCAGGTTGTAGTTGTAGAAAGTCTGCCAGTAGAATCGTTTTCCAAAAGGTTCGACATACATGGCACTGGACTTGACCTGCTGTCGCAAACCGATCGCAGCGATATCTTGTTCGATCACTGAAGTGGAGTCCAGCAAGCCTGCGTTATCATAAAATTCATTGGTACTGGACTGTGTTCCATTCTGGTCCGAGTCATTGACGAAATAGGCGCCACTCCATCCCAGGCTTCGGCCTTTCTTTTTAAACTTTTTCCGATAGATCAGACTGCCTGTCAAATAACGGGCGTCCTGTTTGAACCGATTGTCATACTGGGTGTAATTGGACAGGGAATTGTCGGACCGGTAATAGCGATAGGTGCCATCGTTCAGATTGTCTCGTTGATTCAACACCCCGTTGGCATTGAACACAAGTGTGTTGAGTGAATCGATCTTCTGTTCCAGCCGGAACTGTACCCGATGGCCCATATTGGTATTGTCCTGGGAGCTGACGTCCTCACTCGAATAGGTGGCATCGGGTAAAAAATTCTCCTGGTTGCGGGTGGCATCAGCGGTGAGCTGGGCACGGTCGAAAAAGTATACCGCATTGAGATCGGTCTTTTCTTCAGCGTAGGAGTAATTGAGGCCGCCCTGGATATTACGCGGAAAACCGGAGGATTGATCCCCAAAGAAACTGTTTGTAATATCTCCGATATCGTCATCGTCTTCATCTCCTCCATAACGGATGATGTACCCGCCACCGCCACCGAAGCCAAAGTCACCTCCGTCATCCCAGTTGAAGGATTGGCTGCCGCGGAAGTCCTGGTAGTCATCCCAGCTGAGGCCATTTCGGCCTGTGTTATTGCCGATGCCGATGATGGAAAACTGTTCCTTCTTGTTGAATTTGTTGTAGTTGCCTTTCATTTCGGCTCGCTCCTCGGTGCCGGCTCCGGCAATGATCTTCCCAAATCCTCCTTTTTTGAATTCCTCCTTGAGTTCGAGGTTCATGGTTTTTTCGGGCGGCGTGGAGGAAGCCCCCGTCAGCTTCTGCTCTTCTGATTCTTCATCGAAAACCTGGACCTTTTTGATCCCTTCGGCGGGGAGGTTCTTGGTTGCTGTCTTGGGGTCGTTTCCAAAAAAGCGTTTTCCGTCAACGGTGACCTTGGTGACAGACTGCCCTTCAGCGGAGATGGATCCATCTTGTCCCACCTCGATGCCGGGGAGTCGGCGCAAGAGGTCTTCGACAGATGACCCGGGAGCGACCTTGAATTTGCTTGCGTCATATTCAATGGTGTCTCCGCGGATGGACATGGGTGCTTTGGCCGCTTTTACCACGACTTCAAACAGATCTTTGGCGATCTCTTCCAGACGGATCTCTCCGATATTCACATCACCTGCAGGTTCGGGATTGACATTGATGATCTGTGGCATGAATCCCACATAGCTGATCTTTAGGAGGGCGGGTGCTCTTTTTTGTCGCTTGAGAATAAAGCTTCCGTCTTCTTCGGTCCGGGTATAACTGATCAGCGTCGTGTCCACAGGATCGAGCAGAAGCACTGTCGAAAGGGGGAGGGGGATGCCGAGTGTGTCGGCCACGATGCCAGAGATATCGAGATTCTTCGACTGGCTGTACATGACTTGGGTAAGGAGCAGCAGGACTGCCAGTGAAAGAAGTCGTCGCATAGGAGTGTTCGTTGAATAGGTGCTTGAAGATGCAAATCTTCAACCAAACCGAAAAGACAATTAACGGTACCGTAACAGAATAATAACGCGGAGCGAATCGTTGGTTCGACTGAAAATCAGATGACCAATTTCCCCTGTTGAGGATGTGATCAATTTCCGTTGATCAGATAAGAATAGAAAAATCGATGCTTGAATGACACGGCGTACCCGTTCGCAAACCTTACCTTTGCACCTTCATTTTTTCAGGATAAAACTGCCGCTATGGTCTACTTCTTTGGCAACCCTACCCTCAAGATCTATGCGGTGCAAACCCAACAGAACCTTACTGACGGAGATATTGAGAAACTGACCTGGTTGTTCGGGAATGAACCCCTACTGGATCACGCTTCCATCTCCGGACCTTTCATCGGTCCCAGGGCTACGATGATCAGCCCCTGGAGCACGAATGCCGTCGAGATCACCCAGAATATGGCCATCCAGGGGATTCGGCGTATGGAGGAGTATCATTTCTTTCGCGCTGGAGATACACATGATCCCATGCTCTCCCAGAAATTCCAGGTGCTCGGGCAGGATCTCTTTGATATCCATACCCAACCCGTGCCCGTGCTGGAGATCGATGATATCTCGGCCTTCAATGACCAGGAGGGACTGGCCCTGAATGCGGAGGAGATCGAATACCTGGATGAGGTAGCTGAGCGGATCGGACGAAAGCTGACGGATTCAGAGGTCTTCGGATTCTCCCAGGTCAACAGCGAACACTGCCGCCACAAGATCTTCAACGGCACCTTTGTGATCGATGGTCTGGAAAAGCCGAGCTCCCTTTTTCAACTCATCAAAAAGACCTCCAAGGAGCACCCCAACGAGATCGTTTCGGCATACAAGGATAATGTGGCCTTTATCAAAGGCCCTGCGTTGACTCAATTCGCACCAGCTCGTCCGGATGTACCTGAGTGGTATGTCAGAAAATCATTTGATTCTGTCCTTTCCCTGAAGGCGGAAACCCACAATTTCCCAACAACCGTTGAACCATTTAATGGGGCTGCAACGGGTTCCGGAGGGGAGATCCGCGATCGGATGGCTGGAGGACGCGGCTCGATTCCCCTGGCAGGAACGGCAGTGTATATGACGGCATATTCTCGACTGGCTGATGGCGAGCGATCCTGGGAAAAGGGAATGGCAGAACGGCTATGGCTTTATCAGACGCCATTAGATATATTGATCAAGGCCTCCAATGGAGCGTCGGATTTTGGCAACAAATTCGGGCAGCCTCTTATCGCGGGATCTGTGCTCACTTTCGAACATGAAGAACACGGTCGTCAATTAGGATTCGACAAGGTGATTATGATGGCTGGTGGCATCGGCTATGGAAAAGCGGAACAAGCCCTAAAAGGTGACCCTGCTGCTGGCGATAAAATCGTGGTGATGGGTGGCGACAATTACCGGATCGGCATGGGAGGTGCAGCTGTTTCCTCAGCAGATACGGGTGAGTTTCAATCCCTCATCGAGCTCAATGCCGTCCAACGGTCCAATCCCGAGATGCAGAAACGGGTGTCCAATGCCGTGCGGGGGATGGTGGAGAGTGACAAGAACTTCATTGTCTCCATCCACGATCATGGAGCAGGCGGCCACCTCAACTGCTTGTCCGAATTGGTAGAAGCCACAGGTGGAAAAATCAATCTGGATGGATTGCCCGTCGGCGATCCAACCCTGTCTGCCAAGGAGATCATTGGCAATGAATCCCAGGAGCGGATGGGCCTGGTGATCAATCCTAACCACCTGGATACATTAAAACGGATTGCCGAACGCGAACGTGCACCTCTATATGAGGTCGGCGATGTGACAGGTGATATGCGATTCACTTTTCAATCTGCCGCCTCGGGTGCCAAGCCCATGGATCTGGCTTTGAGTGATATGTTTGGCAGTTCACCACAGACGGTTTTGACAGACCGCACGATTGATCGACCCTATGCCTCGGTCACGGTGGATGCGACTACTCTTCAGCATGATATTCGAAAAGTACTACGACTGGAGGCTGTTGCTTGCAAGGACTGGTTGACCAATAAGGTAGACCGTTGTGTGGGTGGACTGGTGGCCAAGCAACAATGTGCTGGGCCTCTGCAGTTGCCCCTCAACAACTGTGGTGTGATGGCCTTGGACTTCGAAGGAAAGAGTGGACTGGCTACATCGATTGGGCACAGCCCGGTGAGTGGTCTCATTGATCCGGTTGCGGGTAGTCAAAACTCCATCGCTGAAGCCCTGACCAATATCGTCTGGGCACCTCTTGAAAAAGGTCTCAAGTCGGTCTCCTTGTCAGCCAACTGGATGTGGCCCTGTAAAAATGAGGGAGAAGATGCCCGTCTTTATGCCGCTGTTGAAGCGGTCTCCGAATTTGCATTGGCACTGGGGATCAACATTCCGACAGGGAAGGACTCCTTGTCGATGAAGCAGAAATATCCGGATGGTAGCGAGGTTATTTCTCCGGGTACAGTCATTATTTCTGCGGCAGGGCATTGTATGGATCGCACAGCGGTTGTCGAGCCTGTCCTTCAGAAAAATGGTGGTCCGATCTACCTGATCGATCTCTCGGGAGAGGGATGTGAACTGGGAGGTACTTCCTTTGCCCAGACACAAAACAGGGTAGGGGAGAAAGCACCTTCTGTAAACGATGCGGCGGCATTTGCCCGCGGTTTTGATGCTATTCAGGACCTGATTAAAAATGGTCAAATTCAGGCGGGACATGATATTTCTGCTGGAGGACTATTGACCTGCTTGCTAGAAATGTGTTTTGCGGATAATGAACTGGGTGCAGATATCGACTTGTCAAATGCAGGCGAATCGGATCTGGTCAAGCGTCTGTTTGCTGAGAATACGGGAGTCGTTATTCAAGCAGTGGATGATTCCGTAGAAGCATTCCTCCAGGGCGCAGACGTCTCCTTTGTTCAGATAGGTCAAGCGACCAACAAGGCCGAGTTGGCGATCACACATGGTGGGAAGACACATTCATTTGATGTGGCTGAGTTGCGGGATGTGTGGTTTGATACTTCTCGCCAGTTTGACCGTCACCAGACTACGGAGGGCAAGGCGGATGAACGCTTTGAGAATTACAAAAAGCAGCCGCTTCATTATGCATTCCCTGCCGGGTTTGACGGACGTCGGCCTGTACGCACTGGAGATGGTCCTCGGATCAAGGCAGCCATCATCCGGGAAAAGGGGAGTAACTCCGAGCGGGAGATGGCTCATGCCATGTACCTGGCTGGCTTTGATGTGAAGGATGTTCATATGACGGATCTGATCTCTGGACGGGAGACCTTGGAGGATGTCCGGTTTATCGGTGCGGTGGGAGGATTTTCGAACAGTGATGTGCTGGGTTCAGCCAAGGGCTGGGCAGGTGCATTTAAGTATAATGAAAAAGCGCGCACGGCTCTCGATTTGTTTTTTGCTCGGGAGGATGTCTTGTCGGTAGGGATCTGCAATGGCTGTCAGCTGTTTGTCGAACTCAACCTGATCAACCCGGAGCATGCGCAGCCACCCCGAATGTTGCACAATGAATCACACAAGCACGAGAGTGTGTTTACATCGGTTGTTATCCCGGAAAATAATTCGGTCATGCTGTCATCATTGGCTGGCACCAGGCTCGGAATATGGGTCTCACATGGTGAGGGGAAATTCCATCTGCCTCTGTCGGAGGATCGGTATAATATTGTCGCCAAATACGGCTATGATGGCTATCCGGCCAATCCGAATGGCAGTGATTACAATACGGCTATGTTGGCCAGTGCGGATGGCCGCCATCTGGTGACCATGCCTCACTTCGAGCGCTCCATGTTCCGCTGGAACTGGGCTAATTATCCTGCAGACCGGAAGGGAGATGATATCTCACCCTGGATCGAGGTGTTTGTGAATGCGAGGAAGTGGCTGGAGGGATAGGGTATTCCTGAACAGAGAGAAATGATATGATGTTGATCTCCTTTCCTTGCCTGCTGGTTTATTCAAATCGCAAGAAGATTCGAACCGATCAGGGAAGGTGCTGTTGGAAGCATGTTTGTGGAGTTGAGATGGGGTGAATCAAATGATTCATTTGAAGGCGTCCAGGCAAATAAGGAGATTTGAAACGAATGTTGCTGTCCAACCGTTAACTTTACTGAACCAACTCGTGTACATCATGGATAAAGACCTCCAGGCCAGGTTGTTGCAGTATCTGCTTCCCTACCATCCTGCCATGGTAGGAATCTTTGGATCATTCGCGAGAGGTGAGGGGCGTGAAGGAAGTGACCTGGACATCCTCGTCCAGTTCAAAGGGAAGATTGGTCTTTTGAGCCTGGTGCAGATCGAGCAAGAGCTTTCTGACAAGCTTGGCATACCGATCGACCTGGTCACGGTAGGCAGTTTAAAGAATCCGCGTTTGAAAAAATACATAGAACGGGACTTGATCACGATCTACGAATGTTGAAGGATGATCGGATATATCTGGATCACTGCTGTCCTAAATAATTTCAGATAAGGTTGATCGTCTTTGATAATCAATAATTTAGATGTCAAAGATCTTGAGATTCCGTTGCTATCCCCTTGTCAGAATCGTCGCCAAACCAGGGCCTCCCAGTCACATCAAGGACCCGTCCATCAAGCAAACAATGGTTATTCCATATATATAAAAAACTGTCAATCATGCAAGCTGCCGCATTATTTGATCGGACATATGATACGTTAGTTGACAATTCACCTGAAAAAAGGGTATCAATGATGCAAATAACCCCCGATCAAATACGAGCGGCCGGGTCCTGATGTAAAGGCGAGCCAATCTCAAGACGAGATAACACCGCCCACAAACATGCAAAGAAGGCCCATTTTGGCGACAAGCGCTTTTGGGCACTTTTGGCGCCCCAAAAGTGACTAGCCACCGACGGCGATGAGTCGGGGCCAGAGGTGAAATTCAGATGAATAGGTTAGCATTCGGGATGCCAGAAATGGAAATCTGCAGATTTTAAATTTGAATTATTTTGGAAAGATGTGTGCCTGGATATTCGGATCCTCGGTTTCTGGAAGTGTGATCTTGTCTGGCAGAAATTTACCTGAGTCCTATCTGGATTCAGGGAGCTCGGCATTCATCAATATCCTAGACTGAGGTCCTGTCCCTGTTTGGCCAGTTTCTCCATGGCAAATTGTTGCTTTTTCTGGAGTTTTTGCCGATAGGATTGAAGGTCTTGCAACCTGATCCTGCGGTGGGATCCAACTTTGATGAATGGGATTTCTCCGCTCTCCAGAAGCTTGACAATATGAGGTCGGGAGACGTGCAGCATTTCTGCGGCTTGCTGAGTAGTCAATTCTGTTTCAGCTGGGAGGATGGAAATGGCTTTACCCTGAGACATGAATTCCAGGATAGTTTCCATCAATTGATAGACTGACCTTGGAATGACCACCTTTACATTGGTTTTATCCTCCATGAACAACTGCACGAGTGACCCTTTTGCCATGTTTTGCTTGTGAAAAGTTGAAAGGATACGGACAGATTCCTTTGCCAGTTTCTGGTCCTCTCTGGAGGGTTTGATGATAATATTGGTTGTCATATTCATGTTGTCTGAGTATCAAAGTTAATTGATAAACGAAATAAACGAAACGAAAGTTCACCATCTTTGTCCAATGTGACATGCCCCACTTCGATTCCGCTGGAACTGGGCCAACTATCCAGCCGATCGAAAGGGGGATGATATCTCTCCCTGGATCGAGGTGTTTGTGAATGCCCGGGAGTGGCTGGAGGGGTAAGGGAGTTACCGAAATCACCTCAGTCAATGCTCGATCCGGAAAGGAGGTGAATCGATGCAGGGCCCGGAATGACAGGATTGAACACGTCAACCTGGTTTGGCCAATTTTAGAGCTAAAGAATAGTGCTATTTTTCGTTGTACTTTCAAGTATCCAATTGGACAGCCACATTCACAAGCACCAATCTCTGATGACAGCCTACCCGCCGCCCTCCAAGGGCCAGCCCAACAACCCCCTGCACGGCGTGAAACTGGAGGATATGTTGACCCGTCTCGTCGATGAATACGGATGGGAAGAGTTGGGCCGTGAGATCAATATCCGTTGTTTCACGATCGATCCATCCATCAAATCCAGCCTGGCCTTCCTGCGGAAGACCCCTTGGGCAAGGGCCAAGGTGGAGGAGTTGTATTTGTGGATGGTCGGGTGATCGGGGGGGAAAGTGAATCCTGCGAAGTTACTTTCCGATACAAAACTTCCCAAAAATATTAGCCAACAGATCATCCGTCGTCACTTGTCCGGTGATCTCCCCGAGGTGATAAAGGGCCTGGCGGATATCCTCGGCAAGAAGATCTCCGGTCAGACCGGTGTCCAAACCGTTTAAGGCAGCCTCGAGTGCACCGCCAGCTCGATACAGCGCCTCCGCATGACGGGCATTGCTCACCAGGACATCATCCTCCGGTCGGGCACCTGCCAGCGCAGTGGCATAGAGCTTCTCCTTGAGGTAGGGGATGTTCTGCGCATTTTTGGCAGAGATCGGAATGATATGCGAGGCATCCACCCATTCCGAGATATAGTCTTCAGGCTTCGTATACGGATTGAGATCCATTTTATTCGGTGCCAGCAGAATGGTCAGTCCATCCCGGGCCAGTTTCTGCAGGTCGCCGGCGATCTCCTCAGCGGAGGTCTCCAACACATCAAAGACATAGATCAGGATGGCCGACTCCCGGATCTTCTCCATGGTCCGGCTGACGCCGATGGCTTCGATCTGGTCCTGGGCTTCGCGGATGCCCGCTGTATCGATCAGCCGAAACCGAATGCCCTGAATGGTCAGACTTTCCTCAATGGTATCCCGGGTGGTGCCGGCGATCTCACTGACGATAGCTCGTTCTTCTTCCAGTAGGGCATTCAGCAAAGTGGATTTCCCGGCATTGGGCCGGCCGGCCAAAACGGTATTGACCCCTTCTTTCATGGCATTTCCCAGCTGGAAACTTTCGCTCAGGTGCCGGATGGTTCCCAGGATGCGCTGGATCAGACCACGCAACTGATCCCGATTGGCAAACTCCACATCCTCCTCGCTGAAGTCCAGTTCCAACTCGATCAGACTGGCGAAATGGATCAGTTCTTCCCGCAAGGCCAGGATCTGGCGGGAGATGCCTCCCCGCATTTGTCGTAAGGCGACTTCATGGGCCGATTGATGAGTGGAAGCAATCAGGTCAGCCACAGCTTCCGCCTGGGCCAGGTCCATCTTGCCATGGAGGAAGGCCCGTTGGGTGAATTCTCCGGGTTTGGCCAGTCGGGCACCGGTCCGAACGAGAAGCTGCAGGACCTGTTGCAGGATATAGGGTGAGCCGTGACAACTGATCTCTACAATGTCCTCACCGGTGAAGGAGTGCGGTGATCGAAACAGAGCGACAATGACTTCATCGAGTATATGATCGGCTTCATCAGCAATCCGTCCGTAATGCAAGGTATAACCCGGCTGATCCTGGAGGTTCTTTCCTTTGAAGATCCGGCCAGTCAGTTCGATCGCGGCAGATCCACTCACACGGATGACCCCAAGCGCGCCCACGCCGGGTGGTGTGCTCAGAGCCACGATGGTATCCGAGAAGGAATGAACGTCTACATGCATAGTCCAACGAAATTACGAATCCTCAGATTGGCGGAACTCCTTCCGGGAGCCGGGCACTCGAAACCAGCAGGCTCATTTTTCGTCATTCAAAGCCCGTGATGATCAGTAACTTGCCGTCGATGGCTTCCACTCGTGTCCATATCGTCTCCTTTGATGTGCCCTATCCGCCCGATTATGGCGGGATCATGGATATCTATTACCGATGCAAGACCCTGACGCGGTTGGGGGTTGAGGTGGTACTGCATTGCTATCAATATGGGCGTCCTGTCCGCAAAGAACTGGAAGAAGTCGCCGCGGAAATCTACTACTATCCAAGGAAGAGGGCCGCTGGTCTGTTCTCCCTGACCACTCCACATATTGTGGCCTCTCGTAATGCTCCGGCTCTTCTGGATCGACTCTTGCTGGATGATGCGCCTGTTCTGTTCGAAGGATTGCACACCACCGCTTTTTTGGATCACCCTTCCTTGTCGAAGCGGATCAGGGTGGTGCGGATGCACAATATCGAACAGGACTATTACCGCCAGTTGGGCCAGCAAGAGAGAAATCCTCTGAGAAAACTGTATTGCTATGTAGAAGCCTGGCGATTGAACCGTTATGAGCCCATCCTCAAGCATGCCGATTACATTGCCACGGTGTCAGCGGCAGATACTGCAGAACTGACCTCTCGTTATGGTCAGAAGGTCCAGGAAGTAGCCAGTTTTCACCCCTACGATCAGGTGGAGGGGGCTCCTGGGAAAGGGGCCTATGCCTTCTACCATGCCAATCTTTCCGTGATGGAAAACCATCGTGCGGCACTCTGGCTGATCCAGTCTGTTTTTGCGACGTTGGAATATCCGCTGGTCATCGCCGGACTGGACCCCTCCCCACAGCTTCTTCGAGCGGCAAAACCCTGGCCCTGGATCCGGATCTTGGATAGCCCTTCGGAAGTGGAGATGGATGCCTTATTGCGTGATGCCCAGGTGGTGGTGATCCCCACCTTTCAATCCACTGGTTTGAAGCTGAAGTTGCTGAACAGCTTGTTCAAGGGCCGGCATATCGTCACCACTGAGGAGATGGTCAGCGGAACGGTATTGGGTGGTCTGTGTACGATCGAAAATGATCCGCTACTCTTTCAAAAGCGGGTGGCAGGATTGGCAGCTACCCCGTTCACAGAGAAGATGCGGGCTGTCCGCCGGCAGGTCCTGGTACCCCAGTTTGACAATCTGTCTAACGGAAAGAAACTCATGGGCCTGTTAGGGGTATAAAAAACACCCTCCTTATCCAGGAGGGTGTCTTCATAAATTGATAAATAAAAAGAGGGGACATTCGCAAGAATGTCCCCCCTTTTATTCAATGGTTGGATCCGTTTAGAGATCTATCTGTGTCAATGTAACCACAAACACATAACCAAAATCCCAATCAGTGGTGAAATTGATCGTGCGAGTTGCTGGATTTACGGAAAATGCGGTCATAATCAGATTTCCGCCGAAGGCCCCTACACCGATGGTTCCATCGTGTGTAAAGTCATTATTGGGAATATCATTCGCGGTGACTACAAAACCAGTGGCTGCATAATCCGGACCATATCCACGGCCCTTATCATAATAGCCGCCAATGGCATCAGAAAGCTGGTACTGTCCTCCACCAAGATCCTTCATGAAGAAGTACTTGTTATTCTTGTACTGTGGATCCATATTGCCGTTACGCTCGACAGTCATAGAATACATACCAGCAATACTGGTGACAAGATCGCCATTACATTCAGGCCAGAGGATCGTCCGCATAGCCGCTCCTGGAATGCCGTCCTTATTGACAGCAGAATAGTTGACGACATACTCATCTGGACCATCCACTGCGGAACTTCCGAAGTAATTTCCATGGATAGACGTCGTCAAGGCAACGTCTACACCACCTTCGGTTGCCGAAGCACCAGGATCTGTAAAGGAAGTAGCATCACATGCTAATTGAATGCTACTGCCGCCTACCACGTCAATCTTGGGCAGGTAGGTCACTTCTGAATCGACTATATCGGTTTTCGTGCATGCCGATAAAAAGAGTGCGATTCCTGTCAGAAGTAGGATTGAATATTGGGTTAGCTTCATAATAGTCATTGATTTTATTTGTCCCAAAATACCTTATCCGTGATGCTGTGCTGTGACGCTGCATTAGGATTCAGGCTCAGTTCATTCGAAGAATAGAACCAAATGGACGGGTGAACGTTCGGGGCTAAAACTGAAACGAAAGGAGTTGCGAAAATATTCTGCGAGAACAATGGATTTGATGGCGTATCAAATCGTCTTGTTTCGATCCAACCTTCATCTTCCTGCAATCCGTTCATGGAGATCCACTTCTGGATGGCAATGTTATCCAATTTTTGGGCGGAAGAACCGCCGGCGTAATTCAGATCAGTGATATAGGTGCCAGGAGCAACTCCGAGATAGTCAAAGCTTGCCTGAACTGCGTTGGTAAAAGCAGCGGCATCATCTCCTCCAAATTTCAGAGCAGCTTCAGCGCGCAGGAACCAAACTTCCCAATCACTCATCAGAATAACGGGGTTGTCGGCAGCATAGCAAATGGCTGTCATTTGGCTATAGTCTGCAACTGAGTTCGTGAAAGGCTCTTCGTCGATCGAACCCTGCAGAATACCAACTAATGAGTTGGAGTTCTTCGCAGGAGCGTAAAAAGCATTTACACGAGGATCGCTGTGGTCGATCAGATAATCCAGGGAGGTATTACTGGCGATGTAAAAGTTCTTCACACCTGCTTCCATACGTGCAAACATCGGATTTTCATTTCCCACATTGCCCGCAAACGGGATCGCAGCCATATCGCTGGAAGACTCAATGAAGGTTCCGTTTGCCATCAGATCGGTCACCTGTTGGGACACATCGTTGACGTCAGACATCCGAAGAAGGATACGAAGCTTCAGTGAGTTTCCAAATCTGACCCAGGCATCCAAATCGCCTCCATACATCAGGTCTTCGCCTCCAACGGTCTCCGTAGATGAGGCAATTTCAGCCATACCATCGTCTACCATTGTGACGAGTTGTGGATAGATTGCAGCATCATCATCAAATGAAGGTGCAAAGTTGGATCCATCCGACAATTCACCGTTCAATGCTTCGGAGAAAGGTACATCACCCCAGTGATCGACAATTCCCTGAAAGGTATGGGCCATAAGGATCTTGGCGATACCTGCATGTGCTTTGGAACTTGAATTCGAAACGAATTTGAGATCAGCTAATGCATTCGCATACAAGCGGATCCATTCGTTGTCATAGTCGGCAGCTTCGCCAATATATCGTTCGACATTAGAAATAGCGACACCTGGACCCCAGGTCCAATATTGACCCCATAAAAAGGAATCGTGATTGTACTGTCCATCGACCACATAGCCAATAGTGGCCATGGAAGTGGTGAGCACCTGTTGCGGATTCGCAGTAGGTGATTTATCCGGGTTAATGTTGATGTCAGACAAACTCTCTGAACAGGAGTTCAGAAAGAGCGCCACGATCATCACACTAACAATTCGAGTTATATTCTTCATGTTATTTCTGGTTTGAAAGATTAAAATGTGGCATTAAGCCTCACACCATAGCTCTTAGAAGGAGGTGTCTGTGTGGTTTCCACACCGACAGCATTCCCACTTAGATCGGCACCATTGACCTCTGGGTCAGCGTAGGTATTTTCACTGGGTAACCAGAATTTCAGGTTGCTACCAAAGACGCTGATGCTCAGATTCGAAACGACAGAATTCCGGATCATGCTCTGAGGGAAGGTATAAGTTAAACCCAATTCACGCAGCTTTACAAAGCTTGCATCGATCAACAGGCTGTTACCACCGAAGGCTGTACCACTGATGGCATAGAGTTCCTGGGCAGTGACTTCTGTCGTATTCTCAGAAAAGGTGCCATCACCATTATCCACCACACTGTTCGGGATCACAAAAGCTTCGCGATCACCAACCAGGGTAGACAATGCTGTACCGTTGAATTCTGTCTGATCCTTCGTGATCGAGAAGAATTGGCCTCCCTGACGAATATCCAACAATGCATTCAGGCTGAATCCTTTGTAGCCGATCTGTGTGCCGACACTGGCGCTGAAATCAGGCTGATAAGCACCCAGCAGTTGTGCATCGGTAGTCAAAACAGGGAAGCCCTGCGCGTCAACAACCATTTTGCCGTCAGCGGTCATTTGTGGCACGGTGCTCTTGAACGTGCCAAAAGGCAAACCTTCACGAGCGACCAGAGAGACAGCAGCATTGGTATAAGGTCCACCGATCGTCAATTCCTTGGAATCGCCGGAGATCTTCACCACTTTATTGGTATTCTTGGAATAGATCAGGTCAATATCCCAGCTCAGATCCTGAACCATGCCCTGGATAGGACGGAGGTTTAGTTTGATCTCATGACCTTTATTCGTCATTTCTCCCACGTTCGCAGTTGTGCGACGATATCCGGAAGAAGATGGCAGGTCGATCTCGATGATCTGGTCACTGTGGTTGGAGCTGTAATAGGTATACTCCAGATTGATCCGGTTTTCGAAGAAACCGGCATCCAAACCGACTTCAAACAATGTGGTCAACTCAGGACGTAGATTCGGATTTCCGATCACATCACTGACCGTAAAGCCTGGTTGGCCATTGATCGGTGTGATGATATCATGGTTATTAAATGACTGGATGATCGGGTTACCCACATAGGAGGATTCCAGCAAATACAAGCCGGCATCTTTACCTGTTGTGCCAAAGCCACCTCTGACTTTCAGGAAGCTCAACGGACCGTCCGTATTCACTTTCAACAGATCTGTCAGGACAGCTGAGAGTCCAACACCCTGATAGAAGAAGGAGTTATTGTCCTTTGGCAGAGTGGAAGACCAGTCATTCCGGGCTGAATATTCCAGGAAGACCTGATTCCGCCAGCCGATGCCAACGTTACCCAGTACACCAAACAGTCTGTACTTGCTTGAATTCTGTGTAGAACGAGGTGTCTGTACACTGTTGTCGAAGTGGAACCACCCTGGAACCACCAAACCACCTTGAGATTCTCCCGTCACGCGAGAGGTGCGGCGATCAAACAAATTGTAACCGACAGTTGCGTTCAAGCTGAAGTCGTTTCCAAGATCCCTGTTGTAGTTTCCTTTGATGGTCGCATCAATGTTGGTATTCTTACCCTCTGTCTTGGTGTATTGCCCGATGGAAATATTTCGGGTATTTCTGGTCACCAATGCCAGGTCATCTACCCAAACCAGCTGTTCGTCAGGCGTGTAGATTGGAATGGCTGCTTCCAGTGTCCGGTTGATCGAGTTGAGTCCGATATTTCCAGAAATGCTGAAGTTGTCGAACATCTGATAGTTCACTTCAACATTCCCCAGGTAGTTGTCAAAACGACCGTCATTGACGTATTCATTCAGGATGAAATACGGGTTGGTCGCATAGGATCCGTAAAATCCATTGATATCATGGAATGGACTGGTATAATCGCGAACTTCCGTATACGGAATGTTCACCGGTGCCTGAATGGCATTGGCGTAGGCATTCTGACCTTCGAATGGACGATAGCCTTCTTGAGCTGTATTCAATTTGGTCGAGGCATAGGTCAGTCCGAAATTGGTTGTCACCTTGGGGCTGAGCTTGGCACTGGCCCGTAGACTCAGCGTATTCCGGACATTTTCTGTGTTGTCAAGGATCCCCTGTTGATTGAAGTTCGAATAGGCGGCATAATAGGTGAAATCACCTTGTGAACCAGAAAGGGATACGCTATTGTCATAGGTATGCCCAGTATTGAAGAAATCTTCGATCTGGTTTGGAACAGCACTATAGGGACGCACTAAGGCTTCCAAAGCACCATCTCCATCGGTATCGACAGGTGTAGTCCAAGGTCTGACCACGCCATCAAAGGCAGGTCCCCACGACCAGTTCTCACCGGAATCAAAGTGAGCATTGTCATATCCCTGGCCAAATTGATCCTGGCGCTTCAACAGAACGTAAGCCTCTTGTTGAGAATACGCAGAACTGACATTGATCTTCATCTTCTGTCCAGCTGATCCTTTTTTGGTGGTGACCAGCAATACGCCGGAGGCACCCCGTGATCCGTAAAGAGCAGTCGCTGATGGACCTTTCAATACGGTAATGGATTCGATCTCATTTGGATTGAGGTCGTTGAACCTGTTACCGAAGTCGGAATATCCATCCTGGGCCGCAGAGGCACTGGTCGCATCAAAAGCTGCACCACCTCGTGTGGCAGAGTTGTCAATGGCCACTCCATCGACCACGATCAAGGCGTTGTTGTTCCCGGTAATGGAACCTTCACCTCTGAGGATGATCCGACTGGAGGAACCCACACTACCTGAACCGGTCGTGATCTTGACACCCGCAGCCTTTCCGCGCAAGGCTTCCAGAGCATTGCGATTCGGTTGAGAGTTCAAATTGTCAGAATCCACGGTTTGGTTTGCATAAGTCACGTTTCTGGAGTTCCGATTTGTCACAAATCCGGTGACCACAGCGGTCTCAAGAGTGATCCCCTCAGATAAACTTACATCGACGATATTCGATGCACCCAGAGTGATCTCTTGGGTTGTGAAACCCGTGTAGCTGTAGACCAGCACATTGGATCCGGCAGGCACCTCGAGGCGGTATTGACCGTCTACGTTTGTGATGGTACCAGCAGAAGTCCCTTTGGCCAAAACGGAACAGCCGATCAAGGCTTCACCGTTTTCGTCAGTGACGGTGCCGGAGACTGTTCGCTGCGCCTGGACCATGCCCAGAGTAACGAAGATCATCACCAGCAGTAATGTCCATCTTCTCATACTAGATTGATTTTGGTTAAAGAATCGAATGGAAAATTAAGAAAAGATTAACAAATAGATGGTATTTGGTTGAGATATGTGTTTTCAGTATGAACTTATCTCCCGAAGAAGGGTCTAATTCCTCCTGAAACCACGAATTCCCTAGGAAAACAGGGATTTTAACAATAGAAAAATCATGGAAAGGTGTCCGAGGACCAAACAAAAAGCAACTATTTTCAACCAGATCTCACCTTTCAAAGCCTTTGATGAGCCCGCCCAAAACACCAGCGGGAGGACAGGAATGAAATAGCGCCCCTGGAAATTGTCCATCATCGTCGCACCGACAGGGTCCCACAACAAGCAGTTCGTGAGCGCAAACAAGAAAATAATCACGACTGAGACTACGACCAAATGCAGTCTTTTCCGCCATCCGGGCGGTCCGGCTGTGTTCAGGCATACCAGCATTAATCCCCCAAATAGCAGGAGCATGATCGGAACCGGCAGGTAGTGTTTTTCCCAGCCATATTTTCCGAGCCAATGGGCTGTCGTTGCCGGAGCGGACCGCAGTATCCCACTCATCGCGGCATTCAGAAATACAAATGGGTGTTGGCGGATGAATGCCAGTTGATCACTTGGATAAACTCCGGGATTAAGGGTTTGACTGTCCCGGTATTGTGGATGATAATCCCGATAGGGAATAAATGTCTGCGAAGACCATAGACTCCATCCGGCTACCAGGATCAGGGCGGCTGCCAACCACCCGATCAGCTTTGAACGATCAGCCCGAAAGGGCTTGATCAAGCCTAAAGGAAAGAGGATCAACTTCTGAATACTGGCCAATAAAAGCAGAGGACCTGCCCACTGCCAGCGATGATGCGCTTTGCCGTAGAGCAGCTGGAGGATCAAGACCCAGGAGGCCACATGAACGACGGCATCGGGATTCAAACTGCATTGAAAGACCAGAATGCCCGGTAACAAACCAATGAAGAGGAACAAGTACCGCTGCTTGTATGCTTGCTTGGTAATGAGGAACAAACACAAGAGCCAAAGGAGCAAATGCGTCAGTCGGGCAAGGTAGAGCGCGGTGAGTGGAGGGGCCTCCAACCATCGGATCAGGAGAATGGACAGTGCCGCCGGAGCATAGGCGAAGGGCGCATAGAATCCGGTATTGGCAAAATCCTGGAACTGCCTTTTTTCTGGTGCAAGCGGAATATTCAGGCCCTCTCGGATTTGCTGAAAATGCCAGTTTTGATCCAGTGGATCTTTGGTTGGGCGAAAATGGGTACACAAGGTTGTCAATGACAGCGGTAGTGTATCCCCCAGGCGATGGTCAACTGTCGGCGCCAGGAAAACGTGTCCTTGACTGACAGACCAGGCTTTGAGAAAATGGTTGGTTTCATCCGGAGCCTGGAATGGAGGGATCAGGAATACATATGCCAACCCGACCCACAGAATGACAAGGCAAGATGCTATCGGAGACTTCTTCCAGACCATCCCCGAAAGTAGGGATTGGCCACTAAAAAAAGTGATCGCTCTTTGGTGGGCTTAGTTGGCTCGCCAATAAAATGGGGTGAAAAGAACGAGAACGGTGAACAATTCCAGTCGGCCCAGCAGCATCAGAATGGATAAGGCCCACTTGCCCGTATCCGGAGTGGCAGCGAAGTTGGAAACCGGTCCGACCGTACCCAAGCCGGGTCCGATGTTACCCAAACAGGTCGCCACAGCTCCCGCTGAGGAGACCAGGTCCGTCCCGAGAGCCGTCATCACCAGGGTACCGGTGACAAAGGATCCCAGATACACCAGGAGAAAGACCAGGATATGTGTCAAAATACGCGGAGCAACCACCTGGTGGTCGAGTTTGATCCGGATTATGGCACGAGGATGAAGGATTCGTTTGAACTCGAGGTAGGAGTTTTTCAGGAAGACCAGATGTCGAATGGTCTTGATCCCCCCTGCGGTTGATCCGGCACTCCCGCCGGTGAACATCAACAGGAAGAAATAAAAGGTGAGTAAATATCCCCATGCGGTATAATCAGAAGAAACAAACCCCGTGGTGGACACCACCGAAACCACTTGGAAGAGGGCATCGCGGAAGAGTTTCTCCGTGATGTTTCCATGAAACTGAAAAAGAAGAAGAGTCGCTACGACAGAGGCAATGACCATTCCCAGACTGTACGCCCTGAATTCGGTGCTTTTCCAGGCACGACGGAACCGCCCTGTCGTGAAATAATAGATGATCGTAAAGTTGGTTCCGGCAAGGAACATGAAGATCACGATCAGGTATTGGATGGAGGGAATATCCCAATGCGCCAGACTGTTATTTTTTGTCGAAAATCCACCCGTCGCCATGGTCGTAAAGGCATGGTTGATCGCATCAAAGCGTGACATGCCGGAAAGATTCAGCCCCAGAAATAACAGGGCGGTCAGACCGACATATACAAACCAGAGCCGTTTGGCGGTCTCCTGGATGCGGGGATGGATCTTATCGGAGGTCGGACCAGGAACTTCGGCGACAAACAGTTCGATGCCACCGATCCCCAATAGCGGCAGGATGGCCACGGACAGGACAATGATCCCCATACCGCCGATCCATTGGGTCAGACTGCGCCAGAAGAGGATGCTGGGTGAAACCGCTTCAATATCAGTGAGAATGGAGGCCCCGGTAGTTGTGAACCCGGACATGCTTTCGAAGAAAGCGTCTGTGACAGAGCTGATGCTGCCACTGAGTAGAAAGGGCAGCATCGCAAAGGCTGAGATGGCCAACCATCCTAAGGTCACAATGAGATAACCGGTACGTTTATTGATCCGGGCACCACCCCGCGGACGGGCAAGCCAACCCAGAATACCGATCCCGATGATGGCGAAGCCAGAATACAAGATGGGCATGAGTTGTCCATCACTGTAATGGATGGAAACCGGTACACACAAAAAGACACTGAGCCCGAGAATCATCAATAAGGCACCAACGACATGAATCGTATCCCGAAATGAAAGCATCAACGGAACATTTTTTCAACGGCATTGATAGCCTCCGGCAGGGCAAACACAATGACCTTATCATCCAGCTGCAATTGGAAGTTCCCATCCGGGATCAGGCTTTTGTCCTTTCGGATGACTCCACCGATCAGCGCATTGTTCGGAAAGCGAAGTTCTCGGAGTGGGAATTTGGTCAACCGATTGGATTTCTGGACCACAAATTCGATGATCTCCGCATCGACACCATGTAAACTGGTGATCGCCTCGATCTTGCCTTTTCGAACATATCGGAAGATATTATTGGCCGCGATCAGCTTCTTATTGATGATGGTGTCTATCCCGATATTCTGAGAGATATGCGTGTAATCTGAATTTTCTACCAGAGCAATCGTCTTGCTGATCCCATATTCCTTCGCCATCAGGCTGGTAATGATATTCGTCTCCGAATTGGGGGTAACCGCAATGAATACATCCATTTTTTCAAGACCTTCTTCGAGCAGCAACTCTACATTGCCCGGATCACCTTTGATTACCAGAGAATGGGACAGACAGTCCACCAGGTCTTTACAGGTGTTTTTGTCATTGTCGACGATGGTCACGTGATATTCACCCTCCAACAATTCCGCACTGCGGAGGCCTACATCTGTGCCCCCGACGATCATGATCCGCGATGCCTTGTTTCCTTTTTTCCCAAAAACATCCAGCACCTCATCAATATTTTCCCGTTCTGTGATAAAGTACAGATGGTCATTGCTGCGCAGGACAGTCCCACCTCTTGGAATAATAGTATTGTGTCCACGCAAAATGGCGATAGGCTTGAATTTCAGTTTTCGATGATCTTCAGAGATATTGTCGATCGTGCGATTGATGACAGTAGACTGACTGTCCAGCGTGATCCCGAAGAGCGAAACCTTGCCATCTTCAAACTCGAAATGATCGGTCAGCGAACTCTGACGAACGAGGCGTTCGATCTCTTGAGCAGCCAGCGCACGTGGTGAAATGAGACTGTCTACTCCCAGTTCGGAGAACATTTGCCGGGCACCCGGGTCCAGGTATTCCACATTGTTCACCCGGGCAATAGTCTGGCGCGCACCCATCTTTTTGGCGAGGATAGCGGATACCAGGTTCGTCTTCTCAGAGGTCGTCACCGCCAGAAACAGGTCAGCTTCATCGGCACCAGCCGACTCCAGGATAGAGACAGAACCGGAGTCACCTCGAATGACCTGCACATCAATGTGGGATTGGGCATAGTCCAATACCTCCGAACTGATATCAATGAGCACGATATTCTTCTGTTCGAAGGATAGCAGTTTTGCCAGGTGGAAACCTATATCTCCAGCTCCAGCGATCACGATCTTCATTCGCGAATTTGTAATGAGCGACAAATATCCTCAATTCAACCATACTAAAGCAAATTCTTCCATTTCAGCATGCTGATCACATGATTTCAAAGGCACCAGTGTCGCCGATCACGTTTCCTGCATACAGAAATCGGAAATGGTCACAGGTCTGACCTCTATTTCAACTATATCGTGTTGTCTGGTGGAGCGGATCAGTCAGGAAGTTGAAAGTTTCTGGGCCAAATGGACAACCAATCCGGATTCAAACGCACCAGATAAGGGATAACGGACGTAACGCAATGCCAAAACCGAAGGGTAACAGGATATCTGAAAGCTGCATGATGCAATCTGAGCAGTCGCCTGTTGTCGAGACATGCCTGCCCGGATGGACTGCGGGATTGAAGCCGATGATGCGACAAGATGACACGAACAGGTATATCATTCTTTGGATCCATCCGGTATGGTGGATCGGTGCGAATGGTTGAAATATCGATACCCCGGACCTGACCGAATACTTCCATTAAAAGTCAAGTGACGCTTTATTTAAAGGACCGGAAGTGGTTCCGATTCTGCCACCAACAATCTAAATAAATCTCATTTTAACATATATTTCTAATCCAAAATACCAATCTCATGAGAAAGAAATTACTCCTCGTTTTAAGTTTGACCAGTATCTTCTCATGCACCCTACAGGCGCAGGACCTCCGGGAGCGGTTGGACATGGATCCCGGCTCCATTTGCCGGGATATGGTCCGCCTCCCTGGTGGATCTTCCGTAGCGGTCGGTGAAGTTTCTGGTGCACCCCTTCCCTTTGGTTGGGTATCCATGCTCTCTGCTTCAGGTGACGTCATCTGGACGAAAATACCCTTTGATCAGAACCGGGCCTCCCAATACCTGAAGGTTGTCGCAGATACAGACAGCACCTTCCTGGTCGGCGGTACCCAGTTTATCGATCCGGTTCAGGGCACCAACCTGCTTCTCTTTCGGATGGATGTGAAGGGACAGGTATTATGGTCCCGAACCGTTCATGTCAACCAGGTCGATGGGTTCAGTGATATGGATCTGTTCGAAAAAGGTGTGGTCATGGTCGGCACAACTCTCGATGCAGCCACCGGTTTGGATGTCATAGTCGCAGTTTTTGATACACAGGGGAATCCTGGAGTGTTCCGACAATTCGGAGCGGCTGGCCTTGAAACTGCCAAAAGCATCCAATATGCCGGTCCCAAGGGATTCTATGTCGCCGGCACTACCACCAGCTATACGTTTCCCGGCAGCCAACCCAGTGCCTTTTTGATGCAAATTTCTCCAGCCTTCTCTCTTTCCTGGATGCGCCTGATCGGCGATCAAGATGAGCAGCGTGTCGAGTCGATGGACCTGGATCAAGTGGGCAATCCATTGGTAGCCATCCATGATGCCGGTGGCCTGGGCGCGAACTTTATCTGCAATTTCAATTCCGCCGGTTCTCTTTTATGGGCCAAATCCTACAATACCAGTTACCTCAGAGCAATGACCCGGGCCAATGGAGGAAAAATTTATGCAGCGGATGACCATAAGGTATTCGGGATGGATATAGATGGCAATGTGACCACTGCCTGGATGTTGCAGACCGATCCGGACTTTATCACTTCAGGTTTGACGATCGGCCCCAAGGGACAGTATATGCTCTATGGCTGGAATGCACAGACCCAGGATTACCCGGCACTGCATATGATCCCCGATCCATTCACTTCGAATTGTGACGTAGGCACGACCATTGTTGCTGGCCAACCATATACCCCGAACGTGATCAATGAATTGATCAATGAAAAGGATGGCGGCATCGTGGCCGGATTTCCCATGCCCATGATCTATATCGATGTGACCCGGATCATCGACTGCCAAACGACCGGCGTCGAACCGACCACGATCGCAGATGCAACGTTGATTGCACAACCCAATCCGACAAGAGGTCAGGTGCAGCTCCATATCCCCACCCAGGGACGGGGCCTCTTGACCTGGTATCATGTGGATGGCACCTTGATGGCGCGGAACTGGATTGAAGTGACAGATGTTCCGGTTCAGCAGGACCTTTCATCCTGGTCGCCTGGGACGTACCTGGTCGATTTTCGGAGTGGAGATCGTCAATGGTCAACCACAGTGATCCGGACCGAGTAGCAAATAGTCATGCGCACCTCCCTATCTTGGCTCCATGACATCCTGGAGTCAACTGAAAGGGCAATTCGGTGATCGCCTACAGACCGACCACCTGCACCGCGTGCTGTATGCAACGGATGCCTCCGTCTATCGTGAATTGCCAGCCGGCGTAGCCTGGCCAAGGGATAAAGGCGACCTGGACGCGCTGGTATCCTTTGCCCACACAGAAGAGGTACCGTTGATTCCGCGCACCGCGGGTACGTCCCTTGCCGGGCAGGTGGTCGGTTCTGGTCTGGTGGTCGACTTTTCCAGGCACATGAACCAGATCCTGGAGGTGGATATGGATCATCGTCAGGTGGTCGTCCAGCCTGGCGTGATCCGGGATGAACTCAATGCGCATCTCCACACTTCTGGATTGTTCTTCGGGCCGAATACGGCGACGGCCAACCGCTGTATGATCGGTGGTATGGTGGGAAATAATTCCTGTGGATCGACGTCCATTGTCTATGGCTCGACACGCGATAAACTGGTCGCCCTGGACACCCTCCTCAGTGACGGCAGTGACGTCCGGTTTGCTGCATTGACCGAGGATGAATGGCAGGCAAAACTGCATTTGCCGCAACTGGAGGGCGTGATCTATCGTCATCTACGAGATCTGTTATCCCGGAAAGTGGTAGCGGAAGAGATCCGAGACCGGTTTCCCAAACCCTCTGTCACCAGACGCAATACGGGATACGCTCTGGATCGCCTGTTGGACGCTGTACCTTTTACGCCGGATGGACCTGCCTTGAACCTGTGCCATGTATTGGCGGGATCTGAGGGGACATTGGCACTGAGCCACCAGATTACCCTCCAACTGGATCCACTACCACCACCACATGTGGTTCTGGTGTGCGCACATTTTCATTCGATTCGTGAGATGACCGAATCCGTCCTTCTCGCCATGAAGCATCCCCTGTATGCCTGCGAGCTGATGGACAAGACCGTCCTGGATTGCACCCGACACAGTCGGCCCTATCAGGCCCACCGATCTTTCCTGGAGGGAGATCCCGCCGCCGTGCTGATATGTGAATGCCGGGGGCATTCGAAAGGTGAAGCCGACAATCAGGCTGAAGCCCTGGTCATGGATCTCAAAATCCGAGGGACAGCCTATGCCTGTCCGGTCGTCGGAGGGAAAGAGGTCGATCTTGTTTGGGCCCTGCGGGCTGCCGGACTGGGGGTACTGGCAAACCTGCCAGGTGACCCCAAAGCGGTCGCCTGTATCGAGGATACTGCAGTAGACCTCGAAGACTTGCCGGATTATATCGATGATCTGGACCGGCTGATCCGATCCTATGGCCAGCGAGCCGCCTATTTTGCGCATGCAGGAGCCGGCGAGCTCCATGTGCGCCCCATCCTGAATTTGAAGGAGGCCAACGGTCAGAAACTCTTCCAGGAGATTACCTCTGCCGTGGCTGAACTTGTCCGGGAATACAAAGGATCATTTTCCGGGGAACACGGCGATGGTCGATTGCGCGGGTCATTCATTCCGGCCTTATTTGGGGAGCAGATCACTGGGTGGTTCGAAGGAATCAAAGATGTATTTGACCCGCATCACCTCTTCAATCCGGGTAAGATCGTTCGGGTGCCACCCATGTTGCAGGACCTGCGCTATGTACCCGATCAACAGACCAGGGAGTTTCAAACAACTCTGGACTTTTCAGATGCAGGGGGCATCCTCCGTGCTGCCGAACGGTGCAATGGATCAGGAGACTGCCGCAAGTTGCCATTTTCAGGTGCCACCATGTGTCCGAGTTACCAGGCCACCCGCCAGGAGAAGGATACTACGCGTGCCCGGGCGAACGCCCTGCGGGAATTTCTGACGAAAAGTGAATTGTCATCTCCATTCACAGAACCCGCTCTAGCTGAAGTCATGGACCTCTGCATCAGCTGCAAAGGTTGTGCTCGGGAGTGCCCTTCCAGCGTGGATATGGCCAGTATGAAAGCAGAATGGCAGCACCAGGTCCACCAACAACAGGGGATCCCGCTGAAACACCGAATCTTCGGGCGGATCGCGGATCTGAACAGATGGATATCTCCCTTTTCAAGCATATTCAATCGAATGGTCAGATGGACAGTAGTGAAGTATGTACTTCGGTCCTCAGCAGGCATTGATCCACGTCGGTCATTACCGGCCTTGAATGCCACTCGATTTTCGCATTGGTATGCCAGCACAGGGCAACATATTCCTGTTCGACAACCGGAGAAAAAAACGATCTGGTTGTTTGCTGATGAATTTACTGAGTACTATGATCTCCAGGTTGGGCAAGCCGCCGTTCGTCTGTTACATGGTCTGGGATATCGAACACAAATGCCCAGGCACAAGGAGAGTGGGCGCGCAGCTATCTCCAAGGGGATGTTGCACCATGCCCGGAAAGTAGCGCAGGCGAATATTGCATCCCTCTATCGACAAATGGGTGTGGAGGATGTGATCATCGGCCTGGAACCTTCCGCGTTTTTAACGCTGCGGGATGAATATCTTAAATTGGCGGGGCCAGCATTGAAAGAAAAGGCACGGATCCTGGCGGACAGGTCATTTCTGATCGAAGAATTCCTGTATCAGGAGGCCCAGTCCGGAAATATTTCAGCGGATGATTTTTCTCCGGCTGTGCAGCAGATCCTGTTGCACGGGCATTGCCATCAAAAGGCCTTGAGCGAGCAGAGCCGGGCCGCTTTTTTACTAGGATTGCCTGCTGGTCACCAGGTGCAAATATTGGCTACCGGTTGCTGTGGTATGGCGGGCAGTTTTGGATATGAAGCCAGGTATTATGATATCAGTTTACAGATCGGAGAATTGGTCTTATTTCCCGAGATCAGAAAGACCGACAACAACGTCCAGATCGCGGCCTCCGGACACAGTTGTCGTCACCAGATCATGGACGGAACAGGGAGGAAAGCCCGGCATGTGGTGGAGATACTGGAAGAGAAACTAATTTAAGTAGCTATTTAAATCGAGATAGCCTTGTTATTGCTTTTTGTAAGCTATATGAATTAATAGCAGCTTCATCAATATTCCAATGATTTCTAATAAATTCTTGCAAGGTAATATTATATCTTGGCCCTTTTTTAGCTAACTCACGTGGCATGAGGCTTTCAAGAATATCAGATTTTGAACTATGTGGAGCTAATTCGCGCATAATAAATAAGCTGGGTTTATAGCGAAAATCTAATTCAATGTTTTCTGGCTTTTTTTGATCAATAATCCTGACTGATGGTATTAAATTTGGATTTACACCAATAAATCTTGAAAATCCGGACACATCAGATACTAGCCATGATTCGGCCTCAGAACAAGCGATATTGAAAATCAAATTGGGAGTAATTTGTTGTTTTCCAAACCAATTGTCTATCAGTTCTATTGGGCAATTATTTCCATTTAAATCTGTTAGTAATATAACAGGATATGTTTTTGATAAATTGTTATATTTTAAAGCATTGGA
Source organism: Saprospiraceae bacterium (assembly GCA_021738725.1). Taxonomy (GTDB): domain Bacteria; phylum Bacteroidota; class Bacteroidia; order Chitinophagales; family Saprospiraceae; genus JAGNXB01. Next base: position 40,321 of record JAIPBE010000007.1, read on the forward strand.
CTTGATTTGCGAGCCTCTGACGGGTAATTCAGATATCACAATCACCCTTAAGTTGAGGTGCAGTATTAATCGTTTAATAATCTCTAGTGTAACGGCGTCTTCACCAACAATATATACTTCATTCATGTCAATCCCAAATATCAAGTTGTTTGATTTCTTTGATGCTAGGAGGCGTAACAGATGGTATTACTGATTCCGCCGGGGAAAATCCTGACTTAAGTAATGCATTAATATCTGGAACCTCGCTTGCCAGTTTAGCCAATGTTCCATCTTTTGAATTAATTAGGACTATAATTTCATTTCCACCAATGCCTTCATTGCTCAGCAAGTCATAACTATGCGTAGTAATAATGACTTGTCTCTCACCACTTTTCTTTTTTTGCAATTTTGAAATAAATTCGGGCAACTGTTTGACTATTTCTGCATGAAGGTATAATTCGGGTTCTTCTAGTAGTACAGTCTCATTACCATCAAGTAATGCCCATAGGAACCCAATTAATCTTAATGTGCCATCTGAGAATTGATCCTCACTTTGTTTACCGGCTTTTGGTCGCCAATGAGTGTAAATTGCTTCCAAATGTGGAATACCTAATTCATCCTTGATGAAACTTAGTTGATTTAGCTGTGGAACGGCAAGAACTAACACTCTATTTATTTTCGATAAATACGAGTCTCTGACAGATTGAGGAGTTCTTGCAATTCTATCAAGTAAATTTCGACCAAAAAAGTCCTCCTTATTCTTGGCAAGAAAATATGAACTAGCATCTCTAACAAGTTGTGGAATAATATTTAGATATTGCAAGTCATTAATAACAGCATGTATTTCTCGAAAATCCTTGTTAGCATTTGGCTGTTCAAGAAATGTATATTTTCTTGATTCTATATCTTCAGTTGAATTTTCTGACCTCGATAGAATTAATTTTTGATCTTTTCTACTCCAAACATGTTCTTTTATTATTATTGCCTGACTTTTGACAAATCCCCCGCCGATGTGTTTGAAACCAAGATTATATTTCCATTTAGCAGATTGCTCTGAATTTTCTGATAGCCATATCTCAATTTCAATATATGAAGGTTGTCGCGCTGCAAGACAGCGTATTTTCGATACTCCCCCACGATCTTCAACTGCATACTGTAGACCTCCGGATTGTTTGACGATATCCCTTAAGAATCGCAATGAATCTAATAAGTTAGACTTGCCTGAGGCATTCGCTCCTACAATAAATACACGAGAAGCAAGATCAATTTCAACGGACTTGAAATTTTTCCAGTTAGTAAGTTTTAGCTTTGAAATAATCATTAGTTACATATTTCAAATAGATTAATATAAAATTAAACTGTGTACCGCAGGGCTTCCACTTCTGCTACAGTTTTTGGAATTGGATCCCCCAGGATCTGATATCCTTTTTCGGTGATCAGCACATTATCCTCGATTCGGATGCCTCCAAAATTGCGATATTTTTCAAGCGCGGAATAATTGATAAAATCAGCATGTTTCTTTTCGGAACGCCATTGGTCAATAAGCTCGGGAATAAAATAGATGCCCGGCTCAATGGTCAATACAAAACCGGGCTGCAGTTTCCTGGCCAGGCGCAAATAAGCCAAACCGAATTGATCGCTTCGTTTGACATCGCTGTCATATCCGACCAGATTCTCGCCGAGGTCTTCCATATCATGTACATCGAGTCCGATCATATGGCCGAGACCGTGTGGGAAGAACAGGGCATGGGCGCCTGCTGCAACCGCTTCATGGCAGTCTCCTTTCATCAGGCCGATGTCTTTTAATCCATTGGCAATGATCCGTGCCGCATGCAGGTGGATATCGCGGTAGGCGACGCCGGGCTTGCAAGCCTCAATAGACAGAATCTCAGCATCCAGGACCACTTCGTACACCTCGCGCTGTTTGTTGGTGAAATGTCGGTCAACAGGAAAGGTGCGCGTGATATCTCCGGCATAATGCATGCGGGATTCTGCTCCGAAATCACCCAGCACCAATTGGCCGCTTTCCAGAGTATTCCCGTGATGATGATTGTGAAGTGTCTGACCATCTACGCTCAGGATGATCCCATAGGCGGGCGTGACCTCCTCGGCTTCGCACATGCCGGTGACCAGGCTGGCGAGATCGGATTCTTTCAAACCTTCTTCTGCTTCCCGCATGACGGAGACATGCATCCGCCCGGACAGATCGACGGCCCAGGTCATTTCTGCGATCTCTTCATCGGATTTGATCGAACGTTGCGACACAACTGAGTGGATCAATGCTTCTGAAAATCCGGTTTGTATGTCTTCAGGCTTTCGACCGGTCCAGCGGGCGATGCGAAGCACATTGTCACCCCGATAGGTGGGTAGATAATGCACCTTGTCCCCGGCTTTTTGCGCATCAGATACCAGGCGGTCCATCGTACGGACCTCGTCAAATCCGGCCTTTCGTGCTTTTTCCTGGAGAGTGGGTTGTGGGCCGACCCACACGATATCTTCAATTGTCAATTCATCACCGTACAGGATGGAACGACCAGTGGCCGTGTCAATGGTCATGGCCAGTCCGGGAACATCCGGACCACCGAAATAGAGAAATGAGCTGTCCTGACGAAAATGATAGGGATTTCCGCGATAGTTCATGGAGGCATCAATATTGCCGACAAGTAGGATCAGGCCGTTTCCGAGATCTGTTGCAAGCCGGGAACGTCGGCCTTGGTATGTAGGTGCTGAAAACATGTCAATGGATTTCTTGAGTGCGAAAGATACAGTTTGACAAACGATCAACCTTCCTCTGGTCGGGTGATCTTGCGCATCAACAGGTCTGCCGCTGAAAAAGGGCTGGTTTTTTCTGAGAGGACATCCTCCTTCAATTGACGGACATCTGCGGCATATCGGGTGAAGACCCAGGTGGACAACTGGTCTATCAGACTTTCCTGAAACCAGAAGCCAGCCTGCTCCCGGCGCTGCCTGGCAAAATGGCCATTCTTTTGGACGGCTTTCAAAATCTCATCAATGGCTTCATCGACCTTTTCCAGGCCTGTTTCTTCCTGAGATGAGGCCAGCAGTACCGGGACGACCTGCCCGGATGTGCGCATCGGAAAGAGATGGATGGCGCGATGGTAATGAAGTTTGGCTTCTTCAGCCAGCCTCATCCGGTCTCCGTCAGCCTTGTTGATGATGACCAGGTCTGCCATTTCGACGATTCCTCGCTTGATCCCCTGCAATTCATCTCCGGCGCCGGGGATCAACAACAGCAGGAAGAGGTCGGTCATAGCCTGGACAGCTGTTTCACTTTGGCCGACCCCGACGGTCTCGATCAGGATATGCGTAAAGCCTGCAGCTTCGCACAACAGGATGGTTTCACGTGTCTTCCGGGCGACGCCTCCCAGGGTGCTGCCCGCCGGGGATGGACGGATAAATGCATGCGGATCCCGAGCCAGGCGATCCATCCGGGTCTTGTCTCCCAGAATACTGCCATGATGAATACCACTGGATGGGTCGATCGCCAGGACAGCGATCTGATGACCTTTTTTGGAGAGCATGGATCCATAAGCGTCGATAAAGGTGCTTTTACCGGCGCCAGGGGTACCACTGACCCCGATGCGAACAGACTGTCCGGAGAAGGGCAGGCAGGCTTCGATCAGATCGTTGGCAGGCTGTCGATCGGCCGGGCGGATACTTTCGATTAACGTGATCGCCCGGCCCAGTGAAACACGGTCCCCCTGTCGAATGCCGGCGAAGAGTTCATCAGTTGAGATGGTTCTCCTTTCCATATGGACGAATGTACCGAATTCTGGAAGTACAAGCCAGCGTTAATGTTTTTAAGAGAATGATAAATTATGAATTTAACAATGGGTAAGTCGCGCATTGTCAGCATGGTGATATTAAGAAGCAACCATAAAGGGGTTAATGTTTGACAAGGCCGTTTTCGATCCTTGGAGGCATATACAGAGCCGACTACCTTGGTGGTATCCACCTGTTTTTACGACCAGGCTGGCGGTTCCTGACCTTCATCGGTCAACTCTCTTTTCTTCCCGGATCCGCCGCCTGGTTGTTTTCTTTTCTCCCAATATGGAAGGCGATTAGCAGATTTTGCAACTGTCCCAATATCTAGTCTGATCACTCTTGCTCCCAACAGGTTTTGGCTAAGTGCAGGGTCAACTCTTCGATCGCATAGCTCCCGGCCAGTGGATCGACCACCCGATGCAAATGGGCTTCCTCCTTCATCAGGTGCTGGATATTGTGGGCGATCCGGTGTGCAAATGGGGTTTGCTCGATCGCCGGTGGTAGAATGGACAATTGGTCGATACCACCCAGTATAGCACTGAGTGCGCGCGTAGTAGCTGCAATATAAGTGGTTTCCCAGGGGAGTTCGGGATCAGGAGAGATCGTCGCTTGAATGCGACAGGGAGTGTTCACTGGCAAACCATAACTGACCATTAGATGTCCCCAGATCATGCGCCATGCACGGATCCTGGCGATCTCAGGCAAATATGCATGCCCGATTTCCATATGTACGATCAGTTCGTTCACCAGGTCAGGCCCACCTTTTTCATGGTCCAGCCATGTTCGCACTTCCTGCATCAGATGTCGGATCTCCCTGACCGGATCTTTCAGGGGGCCGACAGATGCCACGACGGAGGCCCAACGCGGGAAGGCCAGGCGCAATTGGCGATGTTCCTCCGGATCTGATGGCAAGAGCCATCCACCCTGCAGTTCCTGATCCAGCCCCTGTCGCAAGGAAGAGATACTGTTGGTCAGTTGCGACAGAAACAAGCCTGGATCTGATCCGGGTGACAATTTCCAGTACACCGGCACCATATCCATCCAGATACCTTTTGTCAGTGTCGGGACATCCAGAGGATTGACGTTCGTATAAATGATACCTTGAGCGCCTTCGGAAAGGGATTGGATGGCGATCGTTCGGGCCGCTTCCGGATTTTGACCCGACTGGATGGTTTCCAGGATGTGCCAATCCGCAGAAGAACGCCCGGCCAGGAGGGGTCCACCATAGTCTTTTCCCGGTTCGTGATACACAGGTTTTCCTGTCCAGCCAGGGGCAATTTCCCAGTCCAGGCTGTCGATCGGTTTGCCTTTCAGCTCTTTTTCGATCAGTTCCCACCACGTTTTGAGGGTCATGGTTGGAAAAGCCGTCCAGTCAGGAGAGAATATTTCCATTTGGGCAAGATACAAATTCCGGTTTTTGGCAAACATTATTCCCTCAGAGATGTTAAATTTGTCGTTAGATAACATTAGACCAAATCTAAATAAGGCATGAGCAAGCGGATGATCTACCTGGATAACAATGCGACAACCCCCTGTGATCCACGGGTGGTGGAGGCAATGCTACCCTATTTTTACGAAAATCCGGGCAACGCGGCGAGCCGGAGCCATCCATTTGGATGGGTGGCAGAGGAGGCTGTTGATTATGCCCGGGAGCAGATCGCTCAACTGATTCATGTCGACCCAAAGGAAGTAATCTTCACCTCCGGTGCCACGGAAGCCGATAATCTGGCCATCAAAGGCGTGTACGAAATGTACAAACGCAAGGGCAACCATATTATCACTGTCCGGACCGAGCACAAAGCAGTCCTGGATACCTGTGATCATCTGGAAAAGTTGGGCGCCGAGATCACCTATCTCGATGTCCAGAATGATGGTCTGATCAAATTGAGTGATCTGGAGGCAGCCATCAAACCCACGACCATTCTGGTATCGATCATGTGGGCCAATAATGAAACCGGCGTGATCCAGCCGATGAAGGAAATCGGCGAGATCTGTCAAAAGAAAGGTGTCCTTCTGTTCAGTGATGCCACCCAGGCAGTGGGGAAAATTCCGATCGACCCGAAAGCGACCGGTGTCCATCTAATGGCTTTTACATCCCACAAGATGTACGGCCCAAAAGGCGTCGGTGCCCTGTATGTGAGCCGGAAGAACCCCAGGGTAAAAGTGACAGCCCAGATCGACGGTGGTGGACATGAGCGTGGTATGCGCTCCGGAACCCTCAACGTTCCAGGCATTGTCGGGTTTGGCAAAGCCGCTGAACTGGCACGGCTGGAAATGGCTCAGGATGCCGAGCGTCTGAGCAAATTGCGAGATCGCCTCCAGGAAGGCCTGATGGCGCTCGAAGAGACTGTCGTGAACGGAAATGAAGCACACCGCATGCCCCATGTGGCCAATATCTCTTTCAAGCATGTCGAAGGAGAGGGATTGATGATGACCTTCAACCAGACGATCGCACTATCCTCCGGTTCTGCATGTACCTCCGCTTCCCTGGAGCCCAGTTATGTGCTGGTGTCCATGGGGTTGGGTGACGACCTCGCTCATTCATCCCTGCGCATGAGCCTGGGGCGGTTTTCGACGCCCGAAGATGTCGAAGAAGCCATTACCCTGATCAGCAACGGTGTCATCCATATGCGGGAACTAAGTCCCATATGGGAAATGTATAAAGAAGGAATCGACCTCAGTAAAATTGAATGGTCAGAACACTAAACGAACCGATTCACCTCGTCCAATAAATTCACAAGACAATGGCTTACTCAGATAAAGTACTCGAACACTTCAAGAATCCCCGCAACGTCGGAACCCTTGACAAAAGCAAGAAGAATGTGGGGACCGGCTTGGTCGGCGCTCCTGAATGCGGTGATGTCATGCGGTTGCAGATCGAAGTGGATGATGCCACTGGTGTGATCACGGACGCCAAATTCAAAACCTTCGGTTGCGGTTCTGCCATTGCATCCTCTTCTCTGGCGACAGAGTGGATCATCGGAAAGAATGTGGATGAAGCGGCTACCATCGACAATATGGAGATCGTGGAAGAACTGGCCTTACCCCCGGTAAAGATCCACTGTAGTGTTCTTGCAGAAGATGCGATCAAAGGCGCCATTCGGGATTACCGGATCAAGAACGGCCTGCCTGTGGAAGAAGAAGTAAAAGCACATTAATCGATTTAATCGGTATAGATCGTCATGTTATTTGTTGCAGACAGTGCCAAAGAGCGCATTCAGGACATTATGGAAAGCCAGCACCTCGACAAGGAATACTTTGTTCGGGTCAGCGTGACCAGTGGAGGATGCTCAGGTTTGAGCTACAGCATGGATTTTGACAATGAGTCCAGACCCAATGACCAGGTGTTTGAAGACAATGGTGTCAAAGTGGTCACGGATCTTCGCAGCTTTCTGTATCTCTGCAACACCACGCTCGAATTTTCAGGTGGACTGAACGGAAAAGGATTTTCATTCAACAACCCGAATGCGGCGCGTACTTGTGGATGTGGAGAAAGTTTTGCTGTCTGAAGGAATTCGCATGATCGAAGAATGAACCGCAGGGCCATTCGTCAACAGACGTATGGCCCTGTTCTCTTTTCGGAGTTTCCTTCAGGACAGGGTTGCAGGATTCCTTATCTTGGGAAGACAACTACTCTGCAATGATGAAAGACCTGCTACCACTCACCCTTTTGTTCTTTATTGGGTTATCCGTTTTCTATTCCTGCCAATCCTCCACCACATCATCAGAGGAAGCGGCTCCGATCATGGATACAGTCATTACCGAAATAAGAGATACGGTGATCACGTTTTATCCGGAGACGTATGAAGAAGTGGTCCAGGAGGTGATCTCCTATGACACCGTCATTTCACCCCGTTCCAAGGACACAGAATAATCCGAACATCTGCGCCATGTCCGGAAGAGTATGATTCATTTTTATTTTTGCAATAACAACTTCACCTTTTATCCGGAGGAGTAGTGGCTTCCCTGATGCCTTCCTGTCCTCCAAAATTCATTCCCTATATGCCTTTAAAAGTCTTCATCACCTGCCTTGTCTGCTGCGCTTGCTGGGGCCCGATTTCTGCCCAGATCAATGCGGGCATACTCGCTTATCCGGATGTTTCATCCGATCAGATCGTTTTTTCCTACGCTGATGATCTCTGGGTCATGCCACGTACCGGGGGGACAGCCATGCGCCTGAGCACTCCCTCAGGTAGTGAGTCCTTTCCTCGTTTCTCACCAGACGGAAAGACCATCGTCTATACAGCGAATTATCATGGGAACTACAGTTTATATACCATTCCGGTTACAGGAGGGATGCCCACACGTTTGACCTGGCATGGGATGAGCGACATGGCACTTGACTGGACCCCGGATGGAAAACAAATCCTTTTCGCTGCCGATCGGGAAAGCGGTTCTAACCGTTTTTCCCAATTTTATACAATAACCAAAACGGGTGGGTTACCTGCCAAACTGAACGTCCCTTATGGGGAGTTTGGCAGTCTGTCGCCCGATGGCCAACGATTGGCATTTACGACTAAAAGCCGGGTCTTTCGGACCTGGAAACGATATCGCGGAGGAATGGCTGCGGACATCTACCTCTACGATCTGGCGACTGACCGATCCGAGAATATCACCAACGACCCCGCCAACGATGAACTGCCCATGTGGCATGAGAATACCGTTTATTTTCTGTCAGACCGCGGCAGTACCGGACGGGCCAACATCTGGGCATATAACCTTCAAACCAAGACAGTGCGCCAGGTGACGAACTTTACTGAGGTCGACGTTCGGTTTCCAGGTCTGGGTCCGGATGCCATCGTCTTTGCAGCTGGCGATCAGCTCTATCTCCTGGACTTGAAGACTGAAACCCAAAAAGCTATTCCCGTTCAGGTGGTTACTGATCTGTCTGCCAAAATGCCCCACATCCGTGCTGCCGCTGATTACATGCAACATTTTGAGGCATCTCCAGATGGCAAGCGAGTCGTTGTAGAGGCAAGGGGAGAGATCTTTTCTGTTCCAGCAGAGCATGGCCCGGTCATCAACCTGACCCACGCGCCTGGATCTGCAGAACGATACCCCGCCTGGAGCCCGGATGGACGAAAAGTGGCCTGGTGGACAGACCGAAGCGGCGAATATGAACTGGCCATCTTCGACCTTGCCGCAAACAAAGAGGAGATCATAACCCACCTGGGACCAGGTTATCGATATCAACCTTATTGGTCTCCGGATGCGAAGTTCATCATCTATATCGACCAGACGATGTCTATCCACCTGGTGAATACCCTGACCAAAACAGATCAGGTCATCGACAGACAGCTCTTTTATATGCACGGACCGCTGGAAGGTTTTACAGTGTCCTGGTCTGCTGATAGCCGATGGGTCACCTACTCTCGCGATCAGATCACACGTGCCCAGCAACTGGTGATCTATGACACTAAAGAAGGTGTTGCACATCCGGTAACCAGTGGTTATTATAACGACGGAGCGCCCAGCTTTGGTCCGGAGGGGAAGTACCTCTACTTTACCACCAGTCGGGATTTTAGTCCGATGTACAGTGATTTTGATAACAGTTGGGTATACAACAACTCTACCCGGATCGGAGTCATAGCCCTTCAGAAAGACACCCCTTCCTTGCTGCTGGCTCAAAATGACACAGTGGCCGTGAAGCCTCTACCCGGTAAGGACAAGAAGAAAGCGGAGAAAAAAGAAAAAAAATCTGAGACAGTAGAGGCAAGTGAAAAAGATGAGGCGATCCCAACCGTCCTCATTGACTTTGAAAATATCGAACGACGCATGGAATTACTTCCCCCGTCGGCCGGTAATTATACTGCAACGGCAGGAGCAAAAGACAAGGTGATCTATTTGCACGTGCCCAATACCGGGTCGGAGCAGGAAGAGGCTGTATTGAAATATTGGGATCATCAGGAACGCGAAGAAAAAACCATCGTTAGCGGGATCGACGGTTTCCTGTTGACCAGCAATGGTGAGAAACTGCTCGTGTGGAAGGGAGGGAAATTGTATACGATTGATCCCGCGCCTGATCAAAAGTTGGAGACCGCTTTTCGAACTCAGGAAATGGTGATGGAAGTTGATCCGGCTGCTGAATGGCGTCAACTCTTCAACGAAGTCTGGCGATTGCAACGGGACTTTTTTTATGACAAGAACATGCATGGTTTGGATTGGCCTGCCATGCGAACGAAATACGGCAAACTGGTGGATGCCTGTGCCACCCGCTCAGATCTCAATTTTATCATCGGTGAATTAATCGGTGAACTAAATGCCTCACACGCCTATCGGGGAGGGGGGGATATCGCCAACGCATCGAGAAAACCGGTTGGCTATCTGGGCATTGATTGGGCAGTATCCGGCGCACATTATGCCATCGGTCGCATCCTGAGAGGCGCAGAATGGGATGCTGAAGTCAGATCTCCACTGGATCAGCCGGGTGTGAAGATCAGTGAAGGCGACCTGATTCTGGCCGTGAATGGGGTGCCGTTGACCCTGGACCGGGAACCCTATGTCGCTTTCGTTGGCCTGGCCGACCAGGAAGTGTTTCTGACTGTAGCCCCATCCGGAAAACCGAATACAACCCGACAAGTAGTGGTTAAAACGATGTCGAGTGAATTTCGACTGCGGAACCTGAGTTGGATCGAACGTAACCGGGCCTATGTAGATAAAGCTTCAGGCGGACGGGTCGGATATATTTATGTCCCCAATACTGGCGTGGATGGCCAGACCGAATTGATGCGCCAATTCAGTGGGCAATGGGATAAGGATGCGTTGTTAATTGATGAGCGCTGGAATAGTGGCGGTCAGATTCCCGATCGTTTTATCGAATTGTTGAATCGTAAGCCACTGGCTTTCTGGGCGATCCGAGATGGGGAGACTTGGCGTTGGCCACCCGTCGGTCATTTTGGTCCCAAAGCGATGCTGATCAATGGCTGGAGTGGTTCAGGAGGTGATGCTTTTCCGGATTACTTCCGGAAGGCCGGATTGGGACCGCTGATCGGCACCCGCACCTGGGGCGGATTGATCGGTATCAGTGGGGCACCGCAACTGATCGATAATGGCTTTATCTCCGTACCTACATTCCGTATGTACAACCCGGATGGTACCTGGTTCAAAGAAGGCCATGGGGTGGATCCAGACATCGAGATCCCGGAGGATCCTGGTGCTATTGCCAGAGGATCAGATCCTCAGATCGATCGGGCGCTGGAATACCTGATGGAACAGCTCAAGACCTACAAGCCGGTGGTCCCGCCAAGACCACCAAATGAAAAACGGTAAGCAGCAAACCGTTGAAAAGGGCCTGGAGCTTCATTGTTTCGGGCCCTTTTCCATGCCTGGATTTCCCCTTGTCTTGTTTGTGAATACTGGATCAGAACCAACGAATAAAAAAATTCGCCAGTAGTCTGGTGAGACTGTTGAATGGCGGCTGCACCAGATCCACTGCGGACCATCGATAGGGTTGATGGATGACGGATCGAGCATTGGAGAATGCCTGGAAGCCAAAGTAGCCATGAGTTTTGCCAAAACCACTGTTCTGTTCGCCGCCGAAAGGAAGATTGCTGTTAAAGAATTGCGCAAGAGCTGTGTTGACCGCAGAATTTCCGGCTCTGGTTTGCCGTAGAAACCACTGCTGGGTTGACCTTTTTCTGGAGAAGATATACAGGGCCAACGGTGTAGGGAAATCTGCAAGTACAGATATGATGTCCTCCTTTTTCCGGTAGGTCAGGATGGGGAGTAATGGGCCGAAGATCTCCTCATGCATGAGCGCACAATCCTTCGGAATATGGGTGAGAAGAGTTGGCGCGATATACCGATCTGCTTGATCTGTTTGCCCTCCAGCTTCGATTCGGGCACCTAGTTCGGCGGCCTGATCCAGCATAGCCTTCAACCGGAGGAAATGATGATCATGAATGATCCGGGTATAATCGGGGCTTTCCTGAGGGTTTTCCCCATAGAACTGATGGATGGCTTGTTTCGCATGAAAGAGAAAAGCATCCAGTTTCGATTCATGGACCCACACCATGTCAGGAGCGATGCAGATCTGGCCGCCATTATAGCATTTGCTCCAGATGATGCGGTTGGCAGCCAGGACAATGTCGGCTGATTCATCAACGATAGCCGGTGATTTCCCACCTAATTCGAGGGTTATAGAAGTCAGATGACGCGCCGCTTTGGCCATCACGATCTGGCCTACCCTTGGACTCCCTGTAAAAAAGATATGGTGAAAAGGTAGATCCAGCAGTGAAGATCCTGTCTCCACTCCACCCTGGACTATTGTAACCTCGTCGGGCGTAAAAACTTCCTTGAGTATGGTTTCGATCACGCGATTGCTGTGAGGTGTAAACTCGCTGGGTTTGATACAGACAGTGTTGCCTGCTGCGATAGCGGAGACCAGCGGAGTCAATGTCAGATTGATCGGAAAATTCCAGGGTGAAATAATTAGGACAACCCCTTTGGGCTGCCAGATGATCTCAGACCGGTTTCCGATCAGGGTCACAGGGGTTGGTACACGGTAAGGCCGCATCCAACGCCTCAATTCTGACACTGTTTTGGTGATCTCGGTGGTGACAGTCAGAATTTCTGAAAAGTCAGTTTCACGCGACGATTTGCCAAAGTCGCGAAGCAGGGCTTCCTGAATCTGGGGCCGGTGATGGATCACACAGTTCTTCAGTTTTAACAACGTTTGACGTCGTTGTGCTGCTGTTGCTTGGCCGGCCTCCGGCGCATGTGCCCGCAATCGGTGAAAGATGTCGTGCAGCTGCTGTGTAGAAGCTTCATGAGGTGAAGCGACCGATTTCTGGTTCATCCTTGGGGTGGCTTATTCGTCAAATATACTTTCTGCTCGCCGGAGGTGCAGAGGGAAGTACTCCTGCGGACAGGTTTATATAATAAAAAAGGGACGTGACCAATCGATCACGTCCCTTTTTGCCTGGCTTCACACGATCAGTGCTGAACGATCAACCGTTCAGATTGAATATCTGTTCCAGACTGTACCTGGATCACATACACGCCATTTTCCCATATATGCGTGGGAAGGACAAATGATTGGGCAGGTACTGTGACTTGATATACCACACGGCCCTGGATGTCATAGACTGTGCAGAACCCACCGATCATGGAAGGAGATACTTCTATCCGGGTTTGATCGGCAGCCGGGTTGGGTGTCAATGTGATCTGCTCGGAGCTGTTGTTCACATCAGAGATATCCGACGTGACCGAGAATGTACAGATCTTCAGTAACAGCAGGTCTGTGGTCGTCGCATCCGGGCTGGTTGCGCTCATGCCATTCTTGTTGAACGTGCCCCGAAAGTAACCGGTGACCAGCAAGCGTCCAGCATTATCGAGCGCCCCGTCTGTTGCGGCTTCATTGCCCGCACCACCGATCCGTTCGATCCCGACAAAACCGGATGAAGTGAATTTTGCGATCAGGATATCATAACCGCTGGCGACATATCCGATACTGTGGAGTTGATCATTGACCCGAACGGCCAGATTGCCTCGGGCTGAACCGCCGAGCCACAGGTTGCCAGATGCATCCATCTGAGCAAATTCAAAAATATTACCATCCTGACTTCCCTGGACATGCAGGCTGCCGAGGAGGTTGCCGTTACTCTGGATTCGCATCATATTGGCGGTGGATTCCCCCCACGAGACAATGCCCATGAAATCTACAGCATCATCCAGGAATCCAGTGAGGATTATATCTCCTGTCGGCGTCAGCATCAGACTGGATACGCTTGATGTAATGGTTTTGGACCCGGAAGGGAAGGTGCCGGTTTTCATCCATTGGATATCCCCGCTGGCATTGAATCTGGCGATGAAGGGAAGACTCGCTATGGTGGACCCCGGACTGGGTGCTGTCATGTTGCCAAAAGCGAGTCCCTGTCGGTAAACGCCTCCCAGGTAAAAATTACCATTGGGATCAACGGTGACTGCATTTGGACTGCAGAGATTACCTGATTCTCCAGAAGTTTTCATCCAGGCGAGATTCCCATCGGTGTCCATTTTCCCATAAACGCCATAATTCTTTGAATTACTGGCTCCATTGATCTGATTTCCATCTACGATTACACTTTGGCGGAATCTTCCCGTGAAGATGAAATTGTTGTTATTGATAAAGGCAATATCATAGGCATAGGAGGAACTGGGACTGTTGATAGTCCGCCCCCACACCATATTTCCCGTGCTGTCGAATTTAAGGATGAGGCCGTTCTCTCCCTGCCCGGAGAAATTCTGACCATTGATGGTTACATAGCTGATATAGTTGCCGGTCAGATAGATATTACCGCCACGATAGACAATATCCCAGGCAGTAAAATTGGGACTGTCCAGCTTTTTGATCCACTGCAAGACCCCAGCACTGTTGAATTTGCACAGAACCACGCCGGGGTTTTCGACATAGAGGTTGGCGATGTCCTGCCCCTGAATGGAAAATATATTGGTGTAATTCCCTGCGACATAAGCATTGCCCAGATCATCAGTAGCTACAGCAGCGCCTTCAGAATGGTTGCCGATCTCTCCGGTTGTTCCAGTGGTGAACCACTCACATTGGGCCATCCCAATAGAGGTAGAAAGGAGGAAGACCAGGCTGAAAAAGAGGGTAGTTGTTCTGCGCATGGAGTTATTTTATAAGTAAAATAATTATATATGTAACAAAAATACAGCCAAATCTTCAGACTTTCCGTACGTGTGGAAGAGGTATCGTCGGACGATGGTCATCAGGATCATTATCTGTGTATTTGACCTCAACCTCTACGGACCTCATCCATCGCTGCCTGCAGGATCTGATTTCCGGGTTGCAAGTTCAGACCGCGTTGCAGGTATTTGATGGCGTATTGTTTGTTTCGGCGTCGCTGCCAGAAGATCTGGTAGCCCACCTGATAATAGAATTCCAGGACCTTGGTCTGGTATTGCGGTTGTTTGTCCAGGAAGTCCATGTACTGATCCACAAACTGGAGATAGTCGCGATTCTCGAAGACACGCCGGAATCCAGCCAACAGCTTGTCAATATCATTGTCGAAACGAAACTCTTCGGAAAGAATACCGACATACATGGTCAGTCCGCTGAAATAGGAAGGGTAGATGTCCACAGCCCGCCGAATATAGATACCCATATCGCCGAGGATCTTTTTCTGTTCTTCCGGGTCCTCTGTCGCTCGGTACTTCTGATAGAGCGCTGTGGCCATAAACGTATTGGCCCGGGCGCTGTTGGGTGACACCTTGATGGCGGCACTGTTCAGCGTGAGGGCATTTTCCCAGACGGGGACCCGGTTCCAGGTCTTCATGCCATAGCCAATTACGATGGCCCCAGCCACCAGAAGTCCCAAGGGCAGTCCGATCTTGCCAGGTAGCCATTCGGGTAATTTTTCCACCAGGATCCAGGACAGGACCATGACAAAGGCGACTGAAGAAATGAAGATGAATCGCTCGTTCATAAAGGTTCCCACCGGAAAGACCAGATTGGAAACAATGGAAATGGTGGCCAGAAAGAAGAAGACGGCAAATGCTGGCACAGTCTTTTTTTTGTATCCGCGAAAAAACAAGACAATCATACCTGCATAGGCGGCCAGGCTGAGCCACACCTGCCACTTGCCCCAATTCATGATGGGGATGGCGTAGGGGTAGTAATCGTGGGTGAGTGGATGGGGATAGATCAGCAGTTTGAGATAGAGCCCCAGCGTGTACACGATGGTGGCCAGTTTTTCATCCATGCGCATATCCACGAATGGATTGTTCATCAGGTCGGTGATCTCCTTTCCGGAAGAAAGGAAATACCCGATCACGTTGTAACGGATCAGGAGGTAGATCACCGTTGCACTCAGAATGGGGACGAAGGTGCGGATATAGTCTTCCTTTTTGGCGGCAGTGAAAAACCATAGGACTGCGGGAATGACGGCCAGAAAAGTGATAGCATTTTCCTTGGAGAGGAGGGCCATGAAAAAGCTGAACCCTGAGAGGATGAGCCAGAGATTGCGCTTGTCGGACAGATAGCGCAATGTCAGCCACACAGAGCCCAGCGCGCCGAGGAAGACCAGGATCTCGTCCCTGCCCTTAATGTTAGCGACCACCTCTGTATGGACCGGATGCAGGACGTACATGACTCCGGCCACAAAGGGGATGGACCACCACCATTGTCGACTTGCTGCCAGAGGAAAGAGCAGAACCAGGATGCGATAGAGGAGGAGGCAGGTCAGGGCATAGAACAGGATATTCCCCAGATGGCCGATCCAGGGATTGTCGGGCATGAGGCTGTACTCGATAGCAAAGGTGACGATGGAGAGTGGGCGGTAACGGGCACCGGCAACCAGATCCTTCTGTTCACCAAAATAGCCTTCCATACTCTCTGAGCTCAGTATATCCCAGATCCCGCTGAGGCCTTCTTTGGTATAGTTGTTCTTGCTGATGACGATTTGATCATCCAGCACATATTCATAGTTGAGAGATTGCCAGTAGGGGATGATGGCCAGGGCGGCCAGAATGATGAGGGCAGGCCAGTGTTTGCGGAAGAATCCGGAAACCCAGACATATGGGGGTCCTGAATCTGGTTTTGTACGCTTGACCACTGGGGTAGATGCCTTCTTTTTTGCCATTTGTCAATCTATTTCGTGGACAATGTTACGAAAAGAGATGCGGATTTCAGGTGGTGACTTGGTGTGGAACCCCTGTTTTTACAAGGCATACAGACAGTTTTGACGAATGGTTGCCATTCGTTAAAATTCCCTTAAATGGCGGCCGGGGGTTGACGGGTGAGCAGAATCCATCTATATTTGAACCAGTTCTTGTTGAATACTTCATTCATTCACTAATCCTTACATCTGCGTATAAGCCAGAAACTTCTACACTAACCTATTGATTGCGGAGCAATAAAAACGGATAGTTATGCAAGTTTCAAAGCTTACTGACCAGGAGCTCATTTTGTGCTACCTGAACGGAGAAGAAAAGGCGTTTGAGGTTCTCCTCAACCGACACAAGAACAAGATCTACACTTCAATTTATCTCTTTACCAAGGATCGCTCCCTGGCTGATGATATATTTCAAGAGGTGTTCATTCGGATCATCGACACCCTGCGAAAAGGCAAGTATAACCACGAGGGCAAATTCCTCCAGTGGGCCATGCGGATCTCCTACAACCTGTGTGTGGACTATTTCCGACGTGGCAAACGTCGTCCCATTGTGTCACCCAGTGATGACTTTGACATCTTTGATGTGCTCAAGCAGCCTGAACTCAACGCGGAAGAGACCATCATGCGCAGTCAGACTCATGACAAGGTCCGGCAGCTGGTGGACAACCTGCCCGAAGAACAGCGTGAGGTGGTCATCCTGCGGCATTATGCAGATATGAGTTTCAAAGAGATCGCTGGATTGACCCAGGTCAGTATCAATACAGCCTTGGGCCGTATGCGCTATGCCCTGATCAATATTCGCAAGATGATCGAAGAAAAACAGATCGTCCTCCAATAAACCCCGACCTTATGGCGCCTGCCCTTCCCCCTGGGCGGGCGCTTTTACGATACCGGCCTGGAACCTCTTACGAGGGGTCTCCGGGCCGAGTCTATTTATAATTTCAGGTTCCGGCGATCTTCCCTGGCGGGAAGATCTGTTCCAAATTCCTGGTTTGTCTTCGGGTTTGGAGATGGGTCTGGAAGGATGGGCTGTTCAATGTTCAAGGTCAGAGCGGGCGCTCTGACGTTCAACGTTCAAGGAGACAAGGGTACATATCCCCCTCCCAGATCACTTTCCAACCCGGAGTCGGCTGCCTTCATGAGGGGGTGGCCCAGACGATCCTGACATTGAATATTAGGAGTAAGGATGTCTGGATCCGGACCGCAAGCGTCCGGGTTTGGCGATGGAAAGATGTCACGGAGGATTCTTCCAGGTGCGCCAAACCGGGGGAAACAGAGTATTTCTGGTTCCTGATTCCTCGTTCCTGCGATCTTTCCTGGGGGAAGATCTGTTCCAGCCTGCCTGCCGTAGGAAGGGTTCCTGGTTTGTTTTCGTGCCTAGCACCACTTACTACGCCTGGCTGTTCAAAGCCTGCCTGCCAACTGGCTGGTTCAAGGTCAGCGCTGACGCTCTGACGTTCAATGTTTAAGGTGATCCATATGATTGAAGGTAAAAGGTGCTGGTACGAGTGTCTCACTCGTACCGGCTATGCGTGCGGTGTCCCACCGCAACCTTAAGGAAGCTGCCCAGGCCTGTCATTTCTGAATAGATGATGCTTCTACTCTGTCCCAATACCTAACACCCAACACCTTCCAGTTCTCCATACCGGTATCACCTACAAACAACCGGTAGATTTCTAGTGACATCATGTCAATAGCCCCGGGCTTTTCAACTACAGCAGGAGGTCAACCCTGGGTTTTGGATCATTGTGAAACTCGTTTTGGCGGCCTTTTTGTCGGAACCCCAAAAAGGATGACAAAACTTCCCCGGCAGCCTCCGGAGTTTTCGAAATAACCCAATACCGAAATAACTCAATAACAGCTTAACCCAATAACGCATAACCTCCTTCTCTCATAACCTCCCATGCTGAAATATCCCTTAACTTCAAGCTAGAATTGACTGCCTATGCGACGCTTGCTTGTTATTGTCTTCAGCCTCTGGATTTTGGGCGCAGTTGAAGGCCAGACGACCCACACGTTCACCGCATCATTATTCAACAACGCGGTAGCCCTCCCTGGAGGCAGTTTTTCGGCACCGTTTCATCCCGGAGTCGATATCGGCTGGGTCTATACGGTCAAGGATGGCGATCGCTGGGATCAGTTATTGACCACCCGGCTGGGGTATTATAATCAACGGATCGTGCACCATGGCATTCAATTGTACAGTGAGTACACCTGGCGATTCCTGATTGCCGACGGATTATCCATCGACGGTGGGGCCGGCCTGGGGTACCTGCACACCCTGGAGCAACATGACCTGTTCACCCTGAAATCGGATGGTGCTTACGAGCGTACCGGATATGCCGGCAAACCGCACGTCATGATCAGTGCTATGCTGGGGCTCAACCTGGCTCCGCCAGAGTGGGCAGTCAAACCTTTCCTGCAGTATCGCTTTCGGGTGATGACACCTTTCGTCAAGTCGTACGTCCCCTTTTTTCCGGCCACTTCCCTGCACTTGGGAGCGACGTTCCCGTTGACCTTGTAACCTCGATTCTCAATGAGACTAATCCTCCTTTTCAGCATACTCTTCCTGTTCGGTTCAGCTTGTCAGAAGCGGGACATCCCCACCAGTACATCCTGTACCTGGACCCCCGATCCAGCCTATGCCAGTCACCCCCAGGCGGCTCAATATCAGGGGATCATAGACCAATATGTGGCCCTGGGTCTGCCGGGCATCTCCATGTACATCCAGAGCCCGGAAGGAGAATGGGCCGGTGCCGGAGGAATGGCCGATATCGATGCGGGAGTGTCCTTTCAGCCTTGTACGGTTTCCAAGGTGGCCAGTATCACCAAGATGATGGTCGGCACGCTGACCATGCTCCTGGCCGAAGATGGTATCGTAGACCTGGAAGCACCCATTGACCCCTGGCTCCCTTCAGCTGTCCTCAAAAAGGTGGCCAATTGCAAGGGAGCAACTATTCGACAATTGATGAGCCATACCACCGGCATCTATGACATTATCGCCGACAAAAGTTTTTACCTTTCCGTCCTGAATGATCCGGACAAACACTGGGAGGCCATCGACCTGATCGAGTTCGCGTACGATCAGGATGCCAACTTCCCCCTGGGCTCTTCCTGTCGCTATTCCAATACCAATACCCTCCTCCTGAGTATGGTCCTGGATCGGATCACGGGCACACCGCATCAGCAATTGTTGCAATCCCGGATACTCAGCCCCCTGGGCATGGATGACACCTATTACTATTCGCATGATGTGCTGCCTCCGCAAACGGCACAGGGCTACTTTGACCTGTATAATAATGGGACCATCGCCAATGTGACCAACTTCAACACCGGCAGCGGCAATGGTTATGGTGGTATGTTTTCCACAGTGTTTGACATCGCAACTTTCATTCGGGCTCTGGTGGTCGATCAGACCCTCCTGAAACCGGAAAGTCTGACCGCCATGCAGCAATTTATTCCGGAGATCGATCCGGAAGACCCCGCCCCGGATCTGTTCCTCGGTGCCGGTATGATGAAGCGCTATTTCAACCAACCCCTGGATTCAGACAATTATGCCTTTGGACATACCGGACGGGATCTGGCTTATAGTGCCAACTGCTTCTACTTCCCCGTGCACAATACCATTTGCTGTTTCATCGTCAATTATGGAACTAATGGAAAAAGTGCTCTTCGCGAGGTCTTCTACGATTTTCAGGCGGCGGTGACGGATGCTGTGGTGAAATAATCTATTGAACCTCCACCCATGACAAAGGATAAAGAACGGTTGATAGTAACTTTTTTACGAGATCGAAGGTCCTACTTAAAGCGGGGATGGCCTGGTGTCCTCCCTTGCTTTGGGAATTCAATAATCTGCTTCACCAAATCATGTAAGAATATGAAACTTCGTACGCTACTGTTATTCCTGTTGACGATCCTGTCGCTTTCTACCTACGCACAAAATGACAAGTCGGCCGATGCCGAAAAGCAGGCCATGCAACAGATGATGGCCGCTATGATGGGCGGCCAGAATTGTGAGATCGCCGGATCCTACACATTTGATCATGACTTTGACATGGCCATGCATCACTATGACAAAAAGGGGAAGGAAGATACCCAGATGACCGCCCGCTGTTTTCTTTCTGATGACGGTTCGCTATTCGGTTATGAACTCCTGTCTTCCAGCGAGAAAAAGACACCTGCTGCCAAGATGATCATGCAGATGGATACCAGGAAGATGGTGACCCTCATCGATCAGGAAGGACAGAAGATGGCGCTCTGTATGAATATGGACAGTCCGCTTTTTCAAGCTTCTGACCGCCAGGTGGATGATCCTGTCCAGAAGATGAAGCGCACCGGAAAGAAGAAGACCATCCTGGGTTATGTGTGCGATGAGTGGCAGAATATTGACGAGGATGCCACCAGCTCCTTCTGGATCAGTGAAAAGACCACTTTGCCAATGGGAAAATATTACAAAGCCATGTCCACGATGAAATCGTCTCCCTTTGGAGGTGGCCAGGAATTACCTTCCAATGGTATGATGATGTTGATGGAGTCGGTCTCAAAAAAGGGAGAGAAAACTGTGATGGAAGTAACGGCCATCCATCCCCAGCGAAATTCCAAGATGTCGACCGCTGGTTATCAGAAGTTCTGATTAATGTCTCCTTGGGCCTCCAGAGCCAGAGGGAATAAAAAAGGGAGTTGGCAGATATCTGCCAACTCCCTTTTTTATTCAAACGAAAAACCTATTTGTATTCATCACGTCGGATCATGTCACGGTCGATCACGGTTTGGATCTGACTGACCTTCAGGTTTTTCCCGATCAGTATGCGGTCCGGATTGAGGACGTACACTTCCGGTGTATTATCAACATAATACTTGGCGTAGATCGCTTTATTAGTGGGATCAAAGACGTTGGTCCAGGTCATGCCCATCTTCTTGGCATAGCTCTTGAATTCTGCCTCGGTGGTGTTGATACCGATCCCGAACACTTCTACATTCTCGGCCGTTTTTACATATTGCACCAATTGGGGTGTTTCTTCTTTGCAATGTGAGCACTCAGGATTCCACATATAGACCACGATATAGGGAGAGGTCATTTCGTAAATGGATTTCTCCTGTCCGTTGACATCTTTTGCTTTCACGTCTTCGCCTTTCATTCCGATCAGACTTTTTTCCATTTCACTGGCCTGACGAGCCAGCGCAGCGAGATCGGCACTGTCTGACCAAAAGGCCTTCTCTGGGGTAAAGTAGTTTTTGACCATGTGGACCTGTACCGCTTCGGCATCCATGATGGTGGATTCGCCGGGGCGATAGGCCAGCGGAATATAGTTGGCAAAGAATTTAAAGTAATCCTTGTAATCAGCGACCTTGGCCAGCAAGATGTCGGTAGAAGCGATCAACGAGTCGGGTCGCTGGACCGTCAACTCCTTGATATACTTATTCAATTTGTTGTTGATGATCGGCGTACGGAGCAATCGTTCGTCAGAAAAATCAACATTGTCCCACAGGTGCGTGCGATACAGGTAGGTTTGCATCGGGATGTCCAACGTCCCATCTTCTTTGGTTGGGGTTTCCAGGTCCGGGTTTTGGCCCGCGATCTTGAACTTGGTAAAGAGAGCGTCAGGATAATCCTTCACATATGACTGAAGGAGTGCTTTTCGCACGACGATCAATGAATCGATCTGACCCTGCAGCATCTGGTATTCAGCGCCGCCCTTTGGCTTGGCACGTTGTTGTTGGGTCAGAGACTTCAAACCAGAATCGATCGGACCCTGATCATTCATATTGCCATAGTAGAGGTCGTTCTCTTTTGAACCAATGACCTGCATCGATCGAATGAGGTTGTTGATCTTTGTCTTCAGTTGGAAATGCTGGTTGGCATCTACGATCATCTGAATATTGGAGTAATCTGGAAGGATCACATAATAGAACCCCGCCGGGAATGGCTCTGGTTTGTCAAAGAGCATATAGCCATTCTCACCAACGACGCAAGTATCGGCGATATAGTTCTGGTCGCCTGCGATGCCAATCAGTTTGGCCGTTCCACCAGGTGTGAGGCCTTCAACCGTCACTTCGATCCGTGCATCCGGAGTGGCAGGTTCGATGGATCGAACGCCAGCAGGTGGCAGATCACCCGTTGTTGAAGAAGCAGTTCCAGAGGTTGTATTCTGGCAGGATACCCACCAGAAACTGAAACAACAGAAGAGGAGTGTGATAAGACGAGTCATGTTCTTTTGCATTAAGGTCACAAAGGTACAATAACGGATATGCCCGAACTGTGTTGCAAAAATTTGTATATTCCTTAACTAAGCCTTACAAATTCCACATCTGGAGGGCGTATACCTTTGTTCTCCGAAATGAAAACAATTTGCATTCATTTTTAACGTTGGCAAAGAAAGGATCAAAATAAAATACCCTATGAAACTGTCGAAATCCCTATTCAAGCTTTTCTTGTTGATCGCTGTGGCCGGTAGCCTGACGATGACCTCATGTGTCAGCAAAAAGAAATACCTCGCCTATGAGGCCCAACAAACCGAACTTCGTGCCGGATTGCAGAAAAGACTGACGGATTGTAACACAGAGCAGGATGCTCTTCGCAAATCTGTCGCCGCCAAGGAAAATGAGCTCACCCTTCAGAAGTCACAGCTGACAACCAAAGACAACCAGATCAAAAATCTGGAAGACCAGATCGATTATCTGAAGAAAACGAACACCAATCTGTTGGATCGGATGTCTGATCTGTCTGTGGTGAGCAAGAGTGGTGCGGAGAGCATCAAGAAATCCCTGGAGGCCATCAACGAACAAGGCAAGTATATCAAGGATCTGACCGGACAGATGCAGCGCAAAGACTCGTTGAACCTCTCCCTTGTCATGAACCTGAAACGGAGTCTGGCAGATGTCAATGATGAAGATGTCACCATTGAGGTGAAGAAAGGCGTTGTCTACATTTCGTTGTCAGACAAGTTGCTTTTCAAATCGGGAAGTGCCGTCATCAACAGCTCTGCTGAAAGTGTGTTGGGCAAAGTCGCCAAGGTGATCAATGATCACAAGAGCCTGGATATCCTGATCGAAGGACATACGGATAACGTGCCCATCAACACCGATTGTATCAAAGACAACTGGGATCTCAGTGCCAAACGGGCAACCTCTGTAGCCCGATTGCTCCAATCCAAATACAGTGTGGATCCGATGCGCATGATCGCCGGTGGTAGCGGTGAATACAAGCCTAAATCCGACAATACTACGGAGAGTGGCCGGAAGGCCAACCGCCGTACAGAGATCATTATCACCCCGAAACTGGATCAGTTCTTTGAACTGTTGAACGCAGAACAGAAATAATCACCCGAAATTCCGGTATTCAGAACGAGCCGACTCCTGCAAAGGGGTCGGCTCGTTTGTGATTCTGACCTGGCATCCAGACTGGTTGTGCCAAATCTTAAGGAGATTCTAAGGAATGGCCATTTCGCAGACCTTCCCTCCTCCCGACCTTTGTGGAGCACAAATAAAATAATCTCATGAAACCGTTTTTCTACTTCTTATCCTTCCTCCTTCTCCTTTTGGCATCCGACCTGGCAGGTCAGGGATGTGTGGCGATTCGTTCTACAGGCTCCTGCTCGGCTATGCCTGGCGGCATGCAATCTGAAGGCGGAAGTACCACTTTTCTGGCCAACTACCGTTACTTCAAGTCCTTCCGTCACTTCCGGGGCGATCATGAAGAAAAGGAGCGGATCGAACAGAATACCGAAGTCATCAACTGGTCCAACAGCCTTGATCTGGCCGTTGCTCATTCCTGGAATTCACGTTGGTCCTCCATGTTGAATATCCCCCTGATCAGCAATGTCAGGTCGTCCCTGTACGAGCATGGTGGAAACAGTAGTGGGCAAGATGGGCGCCACGAGACCAATTCGTTCGGGTTAGGAGATATTCGTCTGACCACCTATTATTGGTTGGTAGCCCCGCAGGCAGAAAAGAGATGGACAGTGCAAACAGGACTGGGAATCAAATTTGCTACGGGTGATTACCGTGTAGACGGATTTTTCTACAAGTCTGATGGGAGTATTCTGCAGGGACCCGTGGATCAATCCATCCAATTGGGAGATGGGGGCACAGGTCTGACCGCCGAAGTCAATTCGACCTACCGTGTCAATTCATGGTTGTCCGTTTATGAGAATGCGTACTATCTCTTCAATCCGCGCGAGGAAAATGGTGTTTCCACACGGCGGGGCGGTTCGACCTCTCAGGAACAATATCTGGATGGCACAGCAACGATGAGCGTTCCTGATCAATTCCTGGGAAGATTGGGTGTGAATGGCCTCTTCGGACCCTTGTCGGTCAGTGTGGGTGCTCGACTCGAAGGTATTCCGGTCTATGATGTGTTTGGCGGAAGCAGCGGATTCCGACGCCCTGGATATGTAGTTTCAGTTGAACCTGGCCTGTCATATCAGAAGGGAGATCTCGCACTTTTTGCCACTTTGCCATGGGCGTTGATGCGCAACCGGACCCAAAGTGTCCCGGATAAGAACAAAACCGAACGTACGGGGACATTCTCGCAAGGAGATGCAGCCTTTGCCGACTGGTCAATGAATATTGGGCTGGCTTTCCAGCTGAATGGCCACCCGAAACATATCGAGGTCGAGCAAGGAACCTTTTTACCAAAGATGAACTAAGTCAGTGATCACGTGGGGCACACCGGGCCCCACGTGATTTTGCTTATTTTGTGGTGGTATGGAGCCACTTCATTTTTCGCGTTGGATCAAGACGACAAAAGATTTCTTTCCTTCTCGTCAATTACGATACCAGCATGCGTTGAGGCATCAAAGAGGACAGCTTGATCATTTGCTCCGTGCTGCCAGGTCGACTGCCTTCGGATCGAGATATGATTTTTCAGCCATTCTGGATGCAGCTGATGTTTATCAAGCCTTTGCTTCCCAGGTTCCGCTGACCGACTATTCGGGCATGCAGCCCTGGTGGTCCAGATCTTATCAGGGAGAGTCGGATGTCACCTGGCCCGAGGTGACATCTCACTTTGCCTTGAGCTCCGGCACAACAGAAGGTGCCAGTAAATACATACCGGTGACCCGTCAGATGTTGAAGTCCATCATGCGCGTGAGCCGCC
Source organism: Saprospiraceae bacterium (assembly GCA_021738725.1). GTDB lineage: Bacteria > Bacteroidota > Bacteroidia > Chitinophagales > Saprospiraceae > JAGNXB01. The sequence continues at coordinate 65,797 of JAIPBE010000007.1, forward strand.
GACAGCTCCTGGACATCGTTCGTGAAGGGACCATCACCGATTTTCTGGCCAAAGACTACCTGGTGATCGGTGGGAGTACCGAACTGCGCCAGGAAGGCACGTCCTGGTCAGGTGATCTGAGCGGGATCACCACCGCAAACATGCCCTCCTGGTTTGAAGGGGCCTCAAAACCGGATGCCGAGATAAGAAAGATCAAGGATTGGCAGGTCAAGCTGGATCGAATGGTGGAAGAAGCGCCGACTTGGGATATCGTGATCATTGCGGGGGTGCCGGCCTGGGTAAAAATGCTGCTTGAACGGATAATAGAACGATATCAGCTGCAGCATATTCATGAGATCTGGCCTCGATTTTCGGTGTACATCCATGGGGGTGTTTCCATCGAACCCTATCGATATTCTCTGGGCCAACTGTATGGAAGACAAGTGGCTTATTATGAGACATACCTCGCCAGTGAAGGATTTTTGGCCTGGCAATCGCGCAAAAAGGCCAAAGGGATGCGTCTCAATGTTCGGGGGGGTATTTTCTTTGAGTTCATCGAATTTTCAGCATCCAATTTTGATGAACAAGGCCATCTGAAAGATCAGGCGGTTGTGACCCCTTTGAGTGCGGTGGCAGAATTTCAGGATTATGCTGTGGTTATTTCCACCTGTTCAGGTGCATGGCGCTATCTGATCGGCGACGTCATCCACTTTGTGGATCTCAACCGGTGTGAGATCAAAATCAGCGGAAGGACCAAACATTTCCTCAGTTTGTGCGGTGAACACCTCAGTGTAGAGAATATGAATCAGGCCATTCAGATCCTGACGAGTCAAAATCAATTGGGTACTTCGGAGTATACAGTGAAAGGTGTTCAGGAGGACGGAAAATTTTCCCATCGTTGGTACATCGGATGTGAACGGCAGCCGGAAGATCCACAACTCCTGACGCAACAGCTGGACAGTATTCTGGGGGAGTTGAATGACGACTATGCCGTAGAGCGAAAAGGAGCACTTGAAGGAATGACCGTGACGTGGGTGCCGGGCACCTGGTTTGTCGAGTGGATGGCCGAACGTGGGAAACTTGGCTCCCAGAATAAGGTACCCCGAGTGATGATGGATGACCAATATACCAGTTGGCTGAAATTTCTGGAGGAACGAAAGACAGAATAATTTGGATCCATCCGGGTCGTTGACCGCATCCAACATGTTAAAATGGTCAGTGAGGATGAGATGACCACAATTCATCACGTTGAAGAATGAAATGACAGCTATGATCACCCTTTCCGCCCAACGTCGCACTGTAACCAAATCAACACTATTCCTGCTGGCAATGCCATTGGGTATTGTTTTCTTTCTGTTCTTTATCGATGAAGGTTTCTACGATCTGAGGTGGATGAAGGCACCCGGCAACTGGGTGGCCTTTGGTCTTTACTGGATGGCTATGATCCTTGGGGAATTCTTTATTTCACTCTTCTTGCCACGCAGGTGGCCGGCACGTCAGAAAATATGGCTGATTTTCTGTCTGGGGATTCCCCTTGGTATCCTGCTGGTACTAGTCTTTCTGAGGGCTGTGACCGGTTATTCCTTTTGAGAAGACGGTCAGGCGTTCTAATGCACTATCATGCGTCCTTTCTCCCTTCCATACCAGGCTGCAGATGAACAGGTTGCCTCACTCAACTGTCTGGATATCCAGTCCTCTGGCCTGCCAGTCGGCGATAATCTTTTTCAGCTGTTCGATCATATAATAGGAATCCAGGAAAAAATCAAAACGTATTTCTTCCTCCCCTCGCCGGATCAGCATATAGTTTTCCAGGCCCTTTCCTTTGATCTCGCGGATCAGATCATGGATGGTCTCCTCAGGTATCGCATATGCTTCTTTGACAACCAACCTGTCCTGTTCGCCTACCGAAATGGTTTCCAGGATCTTTCCATGACCCGAAAGGATACGGATGTTATCCGAAGAGATCTCTATACTCCGGTTTCTGACCATGCTGGAGGCGCGTTTGTGGGTGCGGATCCGCCAGGCGGTATATAATCCAAGGACAATGAGTGTCCCGACAAAATAGGGCAAGGCCGTCTGCATCTGTCCGAAAAAGATGCCGAGTAAAGCTGCGACCGGAAAACCAACCAGGAGCATTTTCTTTCGCAGCCGGTAGTATGCAGGGTCGTCGATCAATTTCGCTTTAAACATGGGCTTTGATTCTGGTCGGGCTAAAAATACAAAAGGAATCGTCTGGTTCTTATGACCGAGGCCAATTGAAGGGCATTTCTATATGGTTCAAGATTCACATTCCTGAGTTGCGCTTTCGAATAAGACAATCACACACATTTTATTGACTAACTTTTCCACTAGAAAAACGACCGAATGGGGTATTCCAAAACAGTGGACGAATTTTTCGCAAAACCATCACCTTATGCGAAGCAGCTTGCTGAATTGCGACAGATCATGCTGGATGCAGGAATGGAAGAGACGCTGAAGTGGGGATCGCCGGTTTATGTCGCGCATGGGAAGAATATTGCGGGAATCAGTGCTTTCAAGTCCTATGTAGGCATCTGGTTTTTCCAGGGGGCTTTGTTGTCCGACGTCAAAGGTGTATTGATGAATGCGCAGGAAGGAAAGACCGTTGCCATGCGCCAGTGGCGGTTTCAAAAAGATGAACCATTGGACGTGCCCCTGATCTCTTCCTACATCAGGGAAGCCATGGCCAATGCTCGCGAAGGACGGGAGATCAAACCGGCTAAGGCCAAACCCTTGGTGCTGCCGCTTGAACTGAAAGAAGCCCTGAAGTCGGATGATGTCTTGAAACAGCAATTTGACCAACTATCCAAATCCTGTCGTAGAGAATATGCCGAGTATATCGGTGAGGCCAAGCGGGAAGACACGCGGATGAGACGATTGGAAAAATCTCTGGCTTTGATCCGGGAGAAAAAAGGACTGCACGACAAGTATACCTAAGGGGAATTATTTCCAAACCAGGACCAGCATCCCGACCAGGATCAATCCGCCCCCGACCAGAATTTGTGGCTTCATCGGCTCTTTGAAAATAAGAAATCCCGGAAAAAGGGTGACAATAATGCTGGCTTTGTCTATGCTGGCAACAGAGGTGACCGGTCCGTCCTTCAATGCACGAAAATAGAAGAGCCAGCTGAGGAATGCGGTCAGTCCGGACGCAAAAAGGAAGATCCATTGTTTACGACCCATATCGGGCATATTCGTAAAAACTTTGCCCCACCAGCCGGTGATCATCACCAGGAAAAAGATCATAGCGGTGCGGATAGCCAGTCCCGGATCTGCCGAGATGTTCTCCATGCCAATTTTGGCAAAAATGGCAGTGACGCCGGCGAAGATCATGGAAAGGATTGCAAATAGTAACCAGGGTTCCATCAGCAGAATATTTAATCAAAGTAGGTTCCTTTCTGAGAATCTATTTGGATGCTTTCATGTTGAATATCCTTCTACCTATCCATGGATGTTCTAACTATTCAATTGACTGAAGCCCTTTAGTCTGACCAGGATCAGATGGGTCACACACGTTCAAGTGGAATAGGTCGCCCTTCTGGCAAAACAACCCGGATCTCATCGTCTGGGCAAATGCCACCACTCTGGATTACCACGCTCATGACCCCTGCTTTCCGAATGACCCGGTCGTGTTCATCTTTCAAGACCAGTTTTTGCATCAGTCCGGGAAATAACCCGTTCAGTTGATTGCAGGGATTGCGCAGTCCGGTGACTTCGATGATGGCATCTTTCCCGATATGTAGCTGAGTCCCCCGGGGAAGGGATAAAAGATCTATTCCTTTGGTGGTGATATTTTCGCCCATCATCCCCGGTTCGATGGTGAAGTTGTGTGACGCTAACTCATCAAAGAGTTCGGACTGGATCAGGTGGACCTGGCGCAGATTGGGTTGGTTGGGATCTTTTGCTACCCGGGACCGATGTTTGACTGTTCGACCAGCATGCGCATCTCCTTCCACTCCGTGATCACGAATCAGTTGGATGGCAGGGCAGGGTGGCTTGGACAGCTGGTGGGTTGAGCTCTGACTGACTGATAGGACTGTGCCGGAAGGAATGGAATGAGCAGACATCAGGGACGTTCAGGTAAGCGGCCGGGTGTAAATGGTACCTGGTAAAGACGACTGAATCCATTCTCATATTGTCGGGTGAAATTCAGGAATTCCACCAGAGATGACGCCTTATTCCCGGTCAAATTGCTTCGCCGACTGGTGAAGTACAGGGTGCCCGTTGTCGGGTGCACAAACGGGCAATAGTCCATAGCAGGACCATTGATCCCGGGCCCCAGATTCGTTGACTGCTGCCACTGCCCATCTGCACCCTTATAGCTGATATAGAGGTCACCACTCCCCAGGCCATCCGGTCGATTGTAGGCGCCAAAGATCAGATAGGATTCATCTGGTGCGATATAGGCATTGTATTCATAGCCTGCGGTATTGATGGCTTCGCTCAGGGTGACGGGCGATTTGTACCCGGTTGGAGAAGCTTCGCAGACATACAGGTCATCCATTCGATCCGGGATGGCCGGTTTGCGGGTGAAATACAGATTGCCATTTGCAGCAATAGCAGGATAGAATTCGTCTTCCGCAGTATTGACTGGAGGTCCCATATTGCGAGGCACACCCCACGGGCTCTCGAATGAAAGCCGTACTGACATCCATATATCCATGTCCTTTGGCAGAGTGCTGTTGTTGTCCAGAGGTCGGTCGGAAATAAAATACAGATGCAATCCATCAGGTGACAGAAAGGGTTCCATGTCTTTCCAGACCCCGGAAAAGGGCATCATGTGCGGTTCGGACCAGGTCTGGCCAACCTTCACCATAAAGGCGATCGCAGATATTTCTTCCAGCGGACTTTGCACTGTGAACCAAGCCTCGGTTCCGGCGTTATTCATCGTGAGGTCACGGATCCGGGGGATGTCGATCAACTGTTCGAAGGCTGGCGTGACCTGGGCCATGACAAACCCGGTGAACACCATGAACGAAAGGATTAAACTGTGACTTTTTACCATGGCCTTCGACATTTAAGCAGGTGCTTGCTTGTTTGAAAAGCTGTATTCCTTTTCAACTTTTGCGATCCGTAAGGTGTATTCCCGATACCAGGTGGTTCGGCCCTTTTCACGTGCAGCCGTATGTTCAGCATGGCGTTTCCACTGTTGGATAGAATCAAGATCCTGCCAGTATGAGATCGTCAGGCCAATGTCTTCATGGACGGATTCGATGCCCAGGAATCCGGGTTGTTTCCGGGCCAGTTCAACCATACGTTCAGCCGTTTCGGCATAGCCTTCCTGGACCTCCGTTCGGCGGGTGGCGAAGATCACAGCGTAGTAGGGAGGATTGGGTGTCTTGGCGATCATGCCTCAAGATACGGTGTCTGTTAAGGTTTTACTTTTCTGAGAATGACGTACAACGAAATGGTCGAAAATCTGCTCTATCTTAGAGGTTTGCCAACCTTTCTCTGTGCTCAATTGTCTTTATTGAGTATTTATCATTATTTTTAGACCTGAGAATCAACCTGTTACCGATGACAATACGTTTTACGATCCTATTTATTCTTCTTTGCAATAGTTTCCTGGCCAATGCCCAAGCCCCCTTTACACCCACGTTTGTTATGGAAGAGGACATCCTGCGGGCGGATCATGCTTTCGTCCAGGGTAAGAATGTGATCCAACTTTGTGGATTGCAACCAGGTGAAGAGTATGGGATCAGATGGACCGGTGTACCAGCTGAGTTCAGTCCATCCAAAGTACTGGTGACTGCTGGGCAACAGATCGAAGCAGGGTTGAATCCAATTCGGTTTCGGGCGGAGAGCAGCTGCGTGAACCTGACCCTTTATCTGCCCAAAACAGCTAACACTGACCCGTTCCCCAATGGAATAGCTGCATGGCATCAGCAGACTCGTAAAATGGTTTCAGATGGAAGTCGAAATGTGTTTGTAACGAATGCTAGTACTGAATTTCTGGTACGAAATATCCTGATGGCCGGAGCTGGATGCTGGGATATTCGGAATATCACGGAATTGGGTTCATTCGCCAGTAGAGGCATGTACAGTGGCAGTCCGGCACCCGGGATTGGCGTATGTCTGTCGACTGGAATGGCCACGGATGCCAATGGGATCAATAATTCGCCCAATGTCGGAACCGACTTTGGCGGCTGGGGGGATGCCGATCTCACAGCGACAATTTTTCCATTCGTCTTCACTTTTGACGCTTCTTCGATCTCTTTTGATTTCACAGCCCCGTATACGGGAGCACTGAGTTTTGATATCATGTGGGCATCTGAAGAATACCCCAGCGGAAATTGTGATGGTTTTGGGATATTCGCTTCCGGCCCTGGAATCACTGGCCCCTACACGGGCAATTCCCAGTTTTATGGTGTAGCACCCAACACCAGTTATCCGATCAATGCCTGCAATATTGGTCCGAATGGGATCAAGGCCCTCTATGTCGATAACACCGATGGGAAAGAGATCCAATATGATGGCTATTCTATACCCATGAAAGTCTTCATTCCGATCCAGGAATGTGGGGAGTACCATATCAAATTTGTAGTGGCAGATACCAATGACGGATTGAATGACTCGGCCGTATTCATCGCTGGCAACACCTACGGATATGAACAAAGCTCAACGGTAGAAGTCGTCATTCCAACTTCCAATGACAATGTTGCTTTTGAGGAATGCAGCGATGCTTATCTGCATGTCTGCCGGGCCGATCAGGACAACCTGTTTCCAGACCTGGTGGTGGATTATTCTGTCTCCCCACTCAGTACTGCTGTGCTAGGTGTCGATTATGGACCTTTGCCTTCTCAGTTTGTCATACCAGCCGGTGAACCTTGTGTGGATATACCGATCGACCTGATCTATGACCCAGCCTTCGAGATCGATAAAAGTTTGATCGTCGATCTTGTTTCACCCTGCCCCTGTCTCAACCCGACTGCAGAGTTGATCATCCGGGACACCCCCCCTCTGGACTTTACCCTGGATGATATTACCGTTTGTCAGGATGACGACGTATTCTTTGAGCCCAGCATCAGCAGTGGGGTAGAACCCTATACCTATGCCTGGAGTGACGGTTCTACCGATGATCTGCTGAGTTATTATGCCGAGATCCCTGGGACGGAAAATTACTCGGTGACGATCACAGATCGATGCGGAAGATCCATGGTAAAAACCGGCAAGGTCACTATCGCAGCGCGACCCATTGCTACCATGGAAGGGGATGGATACCTGTGCAAAGGGAACACCAAAGACACCATACCGGTGACAATCACCTTGGAACCACCGAGCTCGGCACCCTGGAACATCAGCTATTGGATCAATGGCGTCCTGCAACCCGTGTTAACGAATATCACCACTCCAGTGATCACCATACCGGTGACCACTCCCGGATTCAGTCAGATCAAGAGCGTGTTCAACAATTCTGTTTGTGACGGGATCATCTTTGGTGAATCCTTTATCGAATCTGTGGAAATTTCTGCCGATCTGGATACCGTACCGGTCTCCTGTTACGGAATAAAAGATGGCTCTTTACTGGCGACTGGTCAGGAAGGATTTGAACCCTACACTTTCCAATGGTCCGTGCCAGGAGAGAATATGGCTTTGCTCGACTCCATCGGCGTCGGGAAATATTTTGTGACGGTCACCGACCAACTGGGTTGTACAGTGGTGGACAGTGTCACGATGACCAGTCAGACAGATATCATTGTCGATGGACTGTTGATCAATGGCACGGATTGTACCACACCGACAGGTGCCGTGGATCTCACGGTCAGTGGTGGGAATTTGCCCTACACCTATCTATGGAGCAATGGCAGCATCCTGGAAGATCCGTCCAATCTTCCCGAAGGGACAGCATTTGTGACCGTGACGGATAATAAAGGCTGTGAGTCATACGCCAGTTTCCCGATCCCCGTTCCGGATGCTCCGGATATCACCCCCTCTGTCACTGGCACGGTGACCTGTGCCGCTCCAAATGGTGGCGCAGCAGTCCTTCAAGTGAATGGCGGAACAATGCCTTATGGTTTTGCCTGGAGTGGCAATGGAGGCAACCAGAAAGATCCGGTCAATCTGACGGGTGGATCGTATACGGTCACCGTGACCGATGCAGCCGGTTGCAGTGCCCTGGCTACGATTGATATTCCAGTGGATACATTGACCCCATTTGCACAAGTTGGTCCACCGGATACACTCACCTGTGGGGTGACAACGCTTCTTTTGGATGGGATCGGATCGACCGTCGGACCGGAGTTCACCTATCAATGGACCACCAATAATGGCCAGATCCTGAACGGTGGCACCACCTTGCAGCCTGAGATCGGTCTGCCTGGACAGTATGCACTGCTGGTTACCAATACGACCAATGGATGTACCGCTTCCGCCACAGTTCAGATTCACCCGGATCAGAATGCTCCGGATATCCAGCTGATGCCAGCGGACACCCTGACCTGTGCCATCACCTCCACGGTGCTGGATGCATCCGGGTCCACATCGGGACCGAATATCCAGATATCCTGGTCGACAGCCAATGGACAGATCCTCTCCGGAGGCACTACCCTGCAACCCACGATCGGGGCACCAGGCACCTATACGCTGATCCTGACTAACACAAGCAACAACTGCATCGCCACTGAGGACATCGAAGTACCCGGATTGAATGCACTACTTCAGGCCGATATCAGTGGCCCTATGTTGATCACCTGTACAACACCACAGATCACATTGGACGGTATGGGTTCTACCATTACACCGGGCTCAAATTTCACCTGGACAACCGCTTCGGGCAATATTGTTGGTGGCACAAATGGAACCAGTATCCAGGTGGATGACGCAGGTGATTACACCCTGGTGATCAAAGACCCTACATCCGGTTGTGCAGATACCACGACCGTCAACGTTGCGCTGGATAAAATGGTCCCTACGGCAGCGGCACTCCCAAATGGAATTCTGAATTGCCTGACCTCGACCGTCACCCTGGATGGTAGCGGTTCTTCACCAGGAACGGACATAGAGTATCTGTGGTCGACCGTAAATGGCAATCTGACCGGACCGGCACAAAATAAGATCACGACCTGCAATGCAGCTGGCGCCTATACACTACTGGTGACAGACACAGGGAATGGTTGTACCTCATCCACCTCTATAAATGTGGCCATTGATACCCTGACACCTGTAGCAGGGGCCGGCATAACCGATCAGATCGACTGTCTGGATCCGGTGATCAGCCTCCAGGGTAGTGGTCAGACCTTCAGTGGGAATGCCATCATCCAGTGGACCACTCTGAATGGCAACATCGTTGCCGGGGCAAACACATTGTCTCCGCAGATCAATCAGGCTGGCACCTATCAACTGACGGTGACGGATGATATGAATGGATGTACCGCCATGAGTCAGGTGGTGATTACCTCAGATTTCGCCATTCCTACCGTCGTTATTGCGAATCCACCTCTACTCACCTGTGCATTACCCTTGGCTGATCTGAATGCCAGTGGCTCAGTCAGTGGTCCGCAGATCACTCCCACCTGGTCGACAGTGAACGGATCCATTGTTAGTGGAGGCAATAGCTACCAACCGACTATCAGCAGTCCGGGCACCTACCAGTTGATCCAGATAGATGCCAATAGTGGCTGTAAAGATTCAGCTTCGGTCGTGGTGAAGGAAAATAAGATCCAGCCCATGGCTGATGCCGGCTTGCCCAGTCAGATTGCCTGTCTCGGCGATTCAGCCATCCTGGATGGAACGGGATCTACCCTGGGAAACAATATCACCTATGATTGGTATCTCAATCTGACAGGTCCACCGGTTGTCTCCAATCAGATCACCGGATATGCGAAAGCTGCGGGGACCTATACCCTGGTCGTCACCGACCAGTCCAATGGATGTCGGGACAGCAGTGAGGTGATCATTCCGGCAGACTTCCTGAATGATGCCGTCCTGACACTGATCGACAAATACTGCGATGATGATGTCAGTGACCTGGAGATCGGTCCGGTCGCCGGGGGCGTATTGCCGTATTTGTATTCTATTGACGATGGTGCGACGCAACAAGCCGATCCCCTTTTCCGCAAGTTGGGCCCCGGGATCTATCCGGTGGTGATCACAGATGGGAAAGGATGTACCTGGCGTGAAGAGATCGAAGTCCTCGAAGAGGAGGGTATTCAGGTCACCTTGCCCGACGATCTGACCATTGAGCTCAGTGACGAGGTCCGGATTGAAGGTACGACCAATGTCGATCCGTCCACCATCACCCAACTGACCTGGTATCCACCCTATGGACTGGATCGGACAGACAGTCTGGTCGTCTTTGCCAAACCCGGCATTGCGGTACTTTATACGCTGACCATCCAGGATGAGCGTGGTTGTGTCGGTATCGATTCGATCACCATTGTGGTCCATGATCCGGATCTGTTCATCCCGACCGTTTTCTCCCCCTCCAATGGAGATGGTGTGAATGATGTATTCATGATCTTCGGTGAGGTAAAGGGACTGGTCCAGATCAACAGGTTTGAGGTGTTCAGCCGTTGGGGTGAACGACTCTTCCTGGCAGAAGATATTCAGCCCAATGACCCCAAAGGTGGTTGGGATGGGACACAGGCCGGTCAAAAACTGAACCCTGGCGTGTACGTGTATTACGCTCAGATCCTGCTGACAGATGGACGCGTCAAAACGATGAAAGGAGAAGTGATTTTGTTGGAGTAAACGATCCTACTGCAGCACCATCTCAAACGGCGAAGCAAAGTTGTTCTGATTCTTACCTGCAATCTATATGGTACTATTCCGCTTGTTGACCGAGAGGATGGGCTGGATTTTTTCGCCGGGAGATGAACAGAATAATGATGAACAAGACTGCAGTGACCAGTGATGCCTGTACGGCGCCCAGGTCTAATCCCCCTTTTGCCAACGGTTTGGTCAGCAGATCCCCGAATGTTGCGCCGAAAGGTCGGGTAAAGATGAATGCGATCCAGAATAAGAGGACCTGGTTGAGTCGGGAAAAATAGTGCAGAGAGACGACCACGGCGATAATCAAGGCAGTCACACCCGCGCCTGCCAGATAGCTGAACCCGAGGTCATTGAAAGCATGTCGCCCAGGGTCTCACCCAAGGTTGTGGCCAGGACTTCCAGGATCCAGAAAAAGATCGTGATGCTGGCGACCTTATTGAGCTGTTCGGGTTGTGTTATCGTGATGATTAAAGGAAGGCCAGATGTTCATCCGGAATGAATGTAAGAGGAAACGATCCGATTGGTCATTTATTTCTGACAATTCAAGGGTCAGACCACGTTTATTGATGTGGTGCCAGGAACCATTGTCCTGCACAATTGAACGCTGATGTATGTGGCCTGCGGTATCCCAGGAAGTGACGATCTTCGCCGTCATGCCCACGTTACGCCATTCTCCTCTGGTCTCTGTGATCATGGCAGTTAAGGATACAGAGCCTTACCTGCCCGCCTGTTTGGATTCTATTCTGGATCAGACCTTTACGGATTGGGAATTGATCGCCGTCAATGATCATTCCACCGATCGGACTCCTGAGATCCTGGCGGATTATGCAGTGCGAGATGAGCGGATCCGGGTCTTCCAGAGTGCAGGTTATCGACTCATTCCCGCCTTGCAGGAAGGTTACCGGCATGTAAGAGGCAGTCTCCTTAACCGTATGGACAGTGATGACAGGATGCCTGCAGACAAACTGGAATCCATGGTTGAAGTCTGGGAAACACATGGCAAGGGAACAGTGGTGGCTGGTGGAACAGAGCATTTTGTCGATGAGGGCGAGGTTGGCGGTGGGTTTCGGCGATATGAAGCCTGGCTAAACGAATTGGCTCGCACCCAGACCCATTATCAGGAGATCTATCAGGAATGCGTGATCCCTTCCCATAGCTGGATGTTGCACAAGGAGGACATGGACCGGGTCGGGGCCTTTGATCCAGTGGTGTACCCGGAGGATTATGACCTCTGTTTTCGATTTTATCAGGCGGGTTTGGCAGTGGTCGGAATGGATAAGGTCCTGCACTATTGGCGCGATCGGTCAGATCGGATCTCCCGGACCTGGGACGAGTATAAAGACAACCGATATTTTGATCTCAAGCTCAGATATTTTTTTCAGCTGGACCGCGATCCGAAAAGGCCCCTTGTCCTGTGGGGTGCAGGAAGGAATGGCAAGGACATGGCCAAATTGCTGCTGGAGCTTGAACCCGCTCTCACGTGGTGTTGTGATAACGATCGGAAGATCGGCAAGGACGTGTATGGCCTACGGATGTCTTCCTGGCAGATCATCCCGCAATTGAAAGATCCTCAGATCATGATCGTCGTGTCTTCTCCGGATGGGAAGCGGGAGATCAGGGAGCAGTTGCTCGCCTGGGGTAAAAAACCCGTTCAGGATTTCTGGTTCTTCAATTGAATGGTCACTACCGGAGTGGCGATGGGCAACGATTCCCCTCCTTTCTGCACCAATACACAAAACGACTACTTGTTACGAGGAGTATATACCCTGATCAGCTTTTTTGGTTGGATCATGCTGACGGCGCAGCCGACACTTCTGCCGCACATTGGTCAGGCGGGCTTACCCGCATACTCTGATCCTGTTTGTGAAATACCCGTTTTTTCAGGAAGCATGGATCAATCCGGATTCGCTGCTGAGGAATCGGTGCCCGACTTTACCCTGTATACGGTGGATGGAGATTCGGTCCGTTTGAGTGAAGAACTGGCCAAAGGGAAGCCGGTATTATTGGTTGGAGCAAATTATACCTGTCCGGTATGGCGGGGCAAGATCAATGTCGTCAATGAGATGGCCGATGTCTATGATGGCCTGGTCAATATTTTGGTCATCTACACCGTTGAAGCCCATCCAGCTGGTGATGTGAGCCCCTATAGCGGGGAGGTTTGGACGACTTCTGCCAATGAAATGGAGGGGATCCTCTATGGACAGCCAAAAATCTATGGTGAACGATTAGCCATCGTATCTGACATGATCAAAGATCTGGATATCATCCCCCGGGTCCTGGTAGATGGTCCCTGTAATCCCTGGTGGAGCAACTACGGGCCGGCGCCCAACAATGCCTACCTGATCCGTCCCGATGGGACGGTGGCGGCAAAGCACGGTTGGTTTCTCCGGTCACCGGACAATATGTGGTGCGATATCGACAAGCTGTTGGGGATGGATTCGGGCAATTGTTTCGAAAATGGGGATCAGGGAACGTTCTCACTGACCCTGGATGAGCCCGACAGCGTCGCTTATGGAAAGCCAGGGCAAACGCTGGCAATTCATTCCACCATCCAGAATCTGTCCAGCACGGACGATGGCCATCTGCGGATACAGAAGGTCAAGGTGACCCTGCCGAAGACATGGGAAACGGCTCTTTGTGCAGATATCTGTTATGCCTCCAATGTGGATGAAACAGAGATCGTGATCGGTCCCGGTGAGACCCAACCCTTTATCTTTTACTTTTATACAGGTAGCGACCCGGAGAGCGGCTACGCCAGGGTCCGATTCCAGAATATGACGAACAACCAGAATCGCACTGTACGTCAGTTTTATGGGATCACGACCGAAACAAGCGGGACCGCTTCCGTGCAAAACCAGGAGGATATCACTGTTTTTCCGAATCCTGGGCGGGATCACGTGCAAATGACCATTCCGGATACTTGGATCGGCGGAGAATGGCGACTGGTGGACCCCCTCAGTCGAGTTTTCAGGCAAGGACAGATGACTGGCGAAAGTCAGGTCATCACCATTTCTGGTCTTCCTCCCGGTCCATATATCCTCTACGGGATTCACCCGGAAGGCCAATTGTCAGAAAGTTATACATTAGTCGTTGAATAGAAGCGGGTTACGGGCCGAGGCGAGGGTCAGATGTCCTCTCAGGCTAAGGGATGGATGTGAACAAGCTGTTATTTTCTGCTGACTCGCACATTGTTGAGAATAAACAGGGCCAGAGCTTCGTTCTGAAAACACTTTCATGCGTAACAGGGTTATGTATTCAGAGATTTCATTCCTTCACTCACATAATTGTCCTTATCTTGGGGAGCGAGGTTCCTATCATGGAAAGAGGTGTTCCCGGACCTTTCGGGAAAGGATCATAAGCTATTTTTATGCAAATTCCCCGTTTTCTCAAACCCAAGGATTCCTTGCACGCAGAATTGCGTCAGCGGATCTCGGCATATTTTCAACAAAGAGGCCAGGATAGTAAAGGAGATGTTCGGCTCCACTCCAAAGCACTCCTGCTGGTCGGTGGTTTTCTAGCCCTGTACATCCATCTGGTATTCTTCCTTCCTTCACAGATCTGGTTGGGCCTTCTCGAAGCGGTGCTACTGGGCGGTTTTACGGCAGCCATTGGCTTCAATGTCATGCATGATGGTGCGCATGGCAGTTTCAGCAAACATGCCTTCCTCAATGATCTTGCAGGGTTATCCCTGAATTTTCTCGGTGCCAACGTCTTCATGTGGAAGACCAAACACAATGTGGTGCACCACACCTTCACCAATATTGAAGGTGTCGATGATGATCTGAATGCGCGTCCGATGTTACGGCTTTCACCTGGACAGAAGCGGTATGGCATCCACAAGTATCAGTATTTGTACTTCTGGATGGTCTATTCTCTGCTGTACCTGTACTGGGTCTTTTTTACCGATTATAAAAAGTACTTTCTCGGCCGGGTAGGCGAAATGCCTATTGGTAAAATGCCCCTGATGGAACATTTGTCCTTTTGGGGTTTCAAAGCATTACACCTGGGGTTGTTTGTCATCCTTCCTATTTATACCATGGGCTTCGTCACCTGGATCATCGGATTTCTGGTCTATACCTTCGCAGCCGGTTTGATTCTGAGCATTGTGTTCCAGATGGCGCATACGGTCGGAGATACGGCAGTGCCCGATCTGGATCCCAATCTACGGGTAGTCGATGAAGAGTGGGCCGTACACCAGCTCCAGACGACTGCCAACTTCGCCACGAAGAACCGGGTATTGTCCTGGTTGGTCGGCGGTCTGAATTTTCAGATCGAACATCACCTCTTTCCGCATATCTCCCATGTGCATTATCCGGCGATCAGTCAGATCGTACGAGAAGTGTGCGAGGAGAAGGGCATTCGCTACATTGAATACCCCCGGTTTCGTCACGCCCTGGCGTCACATATTCAATATCTACGTGAGTTAGGGCGGGCCTAACCGGATATTGCACGGCACATAGCCGAAAGAGACAGCGAATTGGTGATGTGGGTGGTCTATAGATCATCAGCTTTGTACGTTACAATTCCAGCCCTATGCGTTATATCCTGTTCCTTGCTATCGTATTCATTTCCTCAACCCTGCAGGCTCAACCATTACAGGTTGGTGTCGATCTGACCACCACTTATCAGGAAATCGATGGCTTCGGTGCCCATCAGGGGAATGCTCAAACCAATCAATCCTGGTGGCAGGAACTGTATTATGATGACTTGGGAGCCACCATATATCGTGTGGACCTGACGCCACGCCTGGTTTCTCCTTATTCGGATCTGAGCTACTATTCGCCCTGGTTCATGGGCTCGCAGACCAACAGTGTTTTCAATCTGGAAGATCCCGACAATCCCGACGGACCAGAAGGCAATCGCGTCAGGACCTATACCGGTCCTGAAGATTATAGCCGCGAGTTTGGTGGCGAACATGCGCCCATTGCCGTTATGGGGCCGGATATCGAAGAGAATATTCAACAGTTCACCTTCCCAAATGATGGAGCCATCCAGGCGGGTATCGACCGGAAGGAACAGTTGGGTGATTTCAAGTTGATCGGTTCCCTCTGGTCTCCGGTGCCCTGGGTAAAGATCTCCAGTGGTAACAGTTGGAGTCAGGGGTGGTGGCCGGGCCCGGTCTTTGGCTCACCCTGGCCATTTATATGGGGTGGTAATTTTGGTGGTGGTATGCTGGACGTGTCCGGCCAGATTTATGATGAGTTTGACGACAGTGCCCTGGGCGGAACAGGGCCGACCAGTGCTCTGACCCAGTTTGCCCGAAGCACAGCAGCCTATGTGCTGGGCTATCAACGGGCCTACAATACGACGTTCTATGCCATCAGTATTCAGAACGAGCTCAACTTCGAACAATTCTACAACAGTGCCACCTACCCGCTGGCATCCCAATACATCACAGCATTGAAGGCCATTCGTGCCGAATTTGATCAGTACCCTGAACTGGCCGGGATCAAGCTGATGGGACCGGAAGATCTCTTGGGTGGGGATGCGTATGGGATGTATGAATATGGTGGTCCAGTACACAAGAATCTGCAGTATCTCCAGCATCTGTCCTATGATCCGGAAGCCATGGCAGCTCTGGACCTCTTTTGCATCCATGGTTATGGCAGTGACGGAGTGAGTTCCTCCGGGGCTGATTCGCAGCTCTGGGACTGGTGGGTGAACGGATGGACGAATAGCCCGGCACCCGGCATTCCAGGTGATGTGGACGGGTTTTCCACCTTTGGTAAAAAAAGCTGGATGACCGAAACCTCCGGGGAAGCACGACAATGGCTGTGGCCGTCTTCCGGCTATCCGTCGAACGGTGGTTGGAGCCTGGCGGTCAAGATCCATCAAGCCCTGACTACTGGACAGGAGAGTGCCTGGCTCTACTGGACCTTTACGGAGACCGATGATAACGGTCAGGTGACACCTTATGCACTGAGCAGCCAGGCAGCGGGAAATACCTCGCCCAAGTACGTGGCCGCCAAGCACTTTTTCAAGTTCATTCCGCCAGGTACCCACCGGATCGCCGCACTGCAGCAAGACCCCGCTCAAACCTATTCCAGTGCCTACTATCATGGAGAGACCGAGCGGCTGACCATTGTGATCATCAATCCTCAACCGGCAGAACAGGAAGTAGAAATCCACTTGACAGGTGGATCAGGAATTGGAAATATGGACACCTATACCTCCAGCGACGGAAACTACTGGGTGGAAGGAACTACTTCTATTGAAAATGGTATTGGAACATTGACCATTCCGGGTTACGGGGTGGTGACCCTGACGGAAACAGAGGTGTTTGTTACCGGGGTTTCTCCGCAGGCCGATCCACCCATGCGCTTACAATTTACACCCAATCCAGGCAAAGGAGTGGTCCATGCTAGGTTTCATCTGGACCACGCAGGTGAGACCTCTGTTCGATTGATCGATGGGATGGGCCATGTTGTCCTTCAACAGAATGAAGGATGGCGGCAATCGGGAGATCAATCTTGCCAAATGTCGACGGTTGGTATCTCCGCCGGCTCTTATACATGTGAAATACAGGTTGGTGATCAGGTTTGGAGTGGCCGGGTCATCCTGGTAGACTAGATGGAACGTAAGGCAGACGAGTGCCAACCAAAGTTCGTTTGTCGGGCGTGATTATCTTTGGGATCTGATCTCTCACCCGTGCCGAAGGCATGCAATCCCTCCACATATTGACAGGTGATTCCAGAAGGACGCTGACGGTGGTTCTTCTAACCAATCATTGATCGGTCCATTATTGAAAGATGAACAATACGGCGATATTCTGATTTATGATTGGGCTGTCAACTGAAGAATAGTAACGAACGGATACCTGATGTATATCAAGCGAAACTATGGCTTCTGGATGACCTTCAACTGGTCCAAAAAGCCTTTTCTCCTGGGAGGGGCATACGCGTTTGTAGTAACCCTCATTTATGTGCTCCTGGATCTGGATTTTTCCCTGCCCTGGCAGCCAATGAGTGTGCTGGGTATTGCCGTAGCCTTCTATCTGGGTTTTAAGAACAACAGTTCCTATGATCGGACCTGGGAGGCGCGCAAGATCTGGGGAGGCCTGGTCAATAACAGCAGGAGCTTTGGATCAGCAGTGATCTCTTTTCTCCAACATGAAGATCCGAACCAACTTGCCGCTGAACGAAAAGCGCTGATCTATCGCCATGTGGCCTGGTTGACCGCGTTGCGTTACCAACTCAGACTATCCCGTGAGTGGGAACACCAGGAGGAACGGTTGTCTGGTCTTTATGTCCCGAATATTTGTGAAGAATATATCCATCGTCTCGATCAGGATCTCGGACCATTCTTATCGAAAGAAGAGATCACTGCAGTGAATAAAAAGAGCAATATGGCGACCCAGATCATGGCCATTCAGGCACGTGAACTGCAGCGTTTGCGTGATGAGGGATTTATGGATGACTTCCGGCATATGCGCATGCACGAACTGATCGGCACTTTTTATGATGATCAGGGCCGGAGTGAGCGGATTAAAAATTTTCCCTTTCCCCGGCAATATGCGTCTACCGCCTTATGGACGGCACTGGTCTTTTGTCTGTTGCTTCCTTATGGATTGTTGAATTCGTTTGGCACGATGTCCGATCTGATGATCTGGATGACCGTCCCATTTTCAGCCCTGATCACCTGGGTCTTCTTTTTGATGGAAAAGATCGGCGACTATTCCGAAAATCCCTTCGAAGGCACTTATAATGATGTGCCCATCACATCGATCGCTCGCGGTATTGAGATCGATCTGCGACAGATGATCGACGACGAGAATATTCCAGAGCCGATCCAGTCCAAGGATGGATTCCTCATGTGATCTTCTGTGGAACTATATGGAACTGGGAAAACGATGTGAAATTGGGGCCCCGGACTATTTCGGTCGGATTTTTGTTCATTGAACGAATTGGACGCCAGGTCAAACCTGGTGCTCAGTATCTGGTGTGAATCTCTATTGGCCGATCCATATGTCCACAACTGAAATCTTTCTCCTCGCCATGATCCTGATCTATACGGTGCCGTACTTGATTTGGCGGGTCGGACGGACAGAGTATTGGGCTCCTCTGGTTGTGGTTCAGATCATTACCGGTATCCTGTTGGGTCCCGGCGTGCTGGGAGCCATCTTTCCTCAATATTACGATTTCGTCTTTCCTACCCCCGTCATCCAGTCCCTGAATGGGATCGCGATGTGGGCGGTAATGATCTTTGTCTGGATCGCTGGCATCGAACTCGATCTGCGAAAGATCTGGAGTTACCGACGAGAAAGTGGGATCACGGCCGGGCTGGCATTGGGAACGCCGCTGGCGTTTGGAGCCGTCGCAGCGCTCATCCTCCTCCGTGTGAGCAGTGGATGGTTGGGCGAAAATGGAGCATCCTGGCAATTTGTGCTGGGTGTCGGCATGGCTTGTGCGGTTACGGCCCTCCCTATCCTCATCCTGTTCATGGAAAAAATGCAGATTCTGCGTCAGCCGATCGGCCAGCGAATTCTGCGATATGCCAGTTTGGATGATATCGCCATTTGGGGGGTCTTGGCCCTGATCTTGATGGACTGGACCCGGGTTGGGCGGCAGGGATTGTTTTTGCTGGGATTTGGTCTGGCCAGTCTGTTCTTTCGAAAATTAATGCGTGCCCTGGCAGAACAGGACAGATGGTATCTTGGATTGATCTGGTTGGCCGGTTCTGGATTTATTGCTGACTGGGCCGGCCTTCATTTTATGGTGGGGGCATTTTTGGCCGGCGTCGTCATGGATGCAGAGTGGTTTGATCAGAATGATATGGATAAGCTGCGGCATTTTGTCCTGTTGATCATCATGCCCGTATTCTTCCTCAGTACGGGTTTGCGCACCGACTTCGAGGTCGGCGGTATGTTGGTCATGTTCGCCGCCCTTTTGCTGTTGCTGGCTTCGGTTGGTGGAAAATTGGCGGGAGTTCACATGGCAGGCTATGTTCTGAAGTGGCAGAAAGGGGAGGCATCGATCATCGGGTGGTTGTTACAGACCAAGGCACTGATCATGATCATCTTTGCGAATGTGCTCCTGGACAAAGGTGTTTTCACAAATCAGACCTTTACTGCCCTCCTCGTCATGGCGGTTCTCAGTACGATGATGTCCGTACCTATGGTGGCCCCTCGGTTGAAGAAGATCTCAGGACTGCTGGATCGTTCGAGCTGATCAATTTTTCTTCCCTCCCCAACATACAGGTGGCAGTCGGGTTCGAACTTTCGAAAATCATTCCCGACCTTTGGCCCGCTGGCCGCATGGTCGCACAAAAGAATAAACCATGGAAGTCAAAGATTCAAACGGTAACCTCCTGAATGCCGGTGATAGTGTACATGTGATCAAGGACCTGAAGGTCAGGGGAAGCTCCACTGTGATCAAACGTGGAACAGTCGTGAAGAATATCCGGCTGACGGATAATGAAGATGAGGTGGAAGGCAAGGTGGACGGATCGATGATGGTCCTGCGGACAGAGTTTCTCAAGAAGAAATAATCTGTCGGGCCAGGTCGGAACCGCCTGGTCGGCTGTGGCTGAATATATGGCGA
This sequence comes from Saprospiraceae bacterium, assembly GCA_021738725.1. Classification (GTDB taxonomy): domain Bacteria; phylum Bacteroidota; class Bacteroidia; order Chitinophagales; family Saprospiraceae; genus JAGNXB01. The sequence goes on from JAIPBE010000007.1 coordinate 86,043, forward strand.
CATGTCTATCTTGGAGGAGAATGATTCGATTCCTCCTTTCTGTGGTTGTGTACATGCTTTTCGTCCATGTTTTGGTTGGACAGACACCCGGTTGTACCGATCCTCTAGCGAAGAACTACCAACCCATGGCCACCGTCAATGACGGATCCTGCATGTATGTGGCCACTTCAGTTGCACCTGACCAAACCTACGATCTGCCCGCTACGGTTGCCGAAACTTCCGGGTTGATCCGGTGGAACGGTACCCTGTGGACGCATAATGATGACTCGGATACGCAGCTTTTTGCGCTGGAAGAGCCCGATGGTGACATCATTCAGGAATGTCTGTTGACGGGGGTGATCAACCAGGATTGGGAGGATATCGACCAGGATGAATCCTGGATCTATATCGGTGATTTTGGCAATAATAATGCGGGCAACCGACAAAACCTGCATATCCTTCGTGTCGAAAAAGCCACGCTGTGCAGTGGCCAGCCCAAGATCGATACCTTGTGGTTTCAGTATGAAGACCAGACGGATTTCGGAGATCAGGGAAGCAATACCACCGACTTCGATTGCGAGGCTATGGTGGTCGGTACAGACAGTATCTATCTGTTCACCAAGCAATGGACCAGCCTCGGGACAGCCGTTTACACTTTGCCTAAACAACTCGGGGATCATGAAGCGAAATACAAAACGACCTATCCGGTCAATGGTCTGATCACGGGGGCTACCTGGTTGGAGGACAAGAATCTACTGGCCTTGTGTGGCTATTCCCCCATCCTTCAACCTTTCCTTTTTCTTTGTTATGATTATTCGGATACCGATTTTTTTAGTGGCAATAAACGCCGCCTGGAACTGACATTACCGTTTCATCAGATCGAGGGGATCACCACTGCGGATGGACTGAACTATGCCCTGACCAATGAACGATTTACGCAGGTCTTGATGGTCCCACAGCGGTTACACGAAATAAATCTGAATGCCTATTTGGAGGGCTATCTGGATGGTCAGACGAGTGTAGATAGCGAGGTGAGCGAACTCGGGGATCTGTTGGTCTCAACGGAGAATGGAGCCGTTGTGATTCAGGCCGGCGACGACTGGCTGGGTCAGCCGGTGCAGGTTGTTGATCTATGGGGCAGGGTCTTGGTGGAGGAAAGTTTACGGTCTTCCCGCCAGCGAATAACTATCCTGGGAGCACGACCCGCATTCCTGATCGTTCAAGTGGGTAGTATTGTCCAACGGGTGGTGGTGTGGTAAGAGGTCAGGCCTGGTAGAAGTCCATATGAATTTAACCAGGGCATTCCTATATTTTTCATCGATGATTGCATTTGCTGCCACCGATGTGGCCAAGAAAGGGTGGTGATCTTTAATTCCTGTTCAGTTCTGTTAACATATGTCCTGCGACATGCATTACAAGGGAAACTAATTAGACATACTTATGCAGCTACTCGGGACTTACATCCTCACGGCCATTGTCTTTTTCCTGGTGGATCTGACCTGGCTGGGGTTCATTGCCAAAGATTGGTATGCCCGGCATATGGGGCATCTGATGCGGGAGTCTGTCAATTGGCCAGTGGCAATCATCTTTTATTTACTCTTCATCATTGGGCTATTTGTTTTTGTGATCCTTCCTGCCACAGAAAAGGGCTCCTTTCGTTTTGCTCTCATGTATGGGGCATTGTTTGGTCTGTTCACTTATGCCACATACGACCTGACCAACCTGGCGGTATTGAAAGATTTTCCTGCTGGCATTGTGATTGGAGATATTATATGGGGGATGACCCTCAGTAGCATTGTCAGTGGCGCGGGCTATGTGATTCACCGTTGGATACTGGGACTATGATCGGGCTTCTTCTTCAAGCATTGGTGGTCATGTTGACTTATGCCACCTTATGGTATGGGGTTTCATTGGTGGTCAAACGAAATGATATCGCTGATGTGGCCTGGGGAATTGGATATATTGTATTAATCGGTTGGCTGATATGGACCCGGCCGGTCAGTCCCGTAGCCTGGGTGATTTATTCATTAGTGACCCTATGGGGCTTGCGCCTGGCCATTCATATCGGGCATCGGATCATAGATAAGGCAGAGGATTTTCGATATCGCCAATGGCGGCAGGAGTGGGGCGCATCGTTCTATTGGCGTTCCTACCTGCAGGTCTATCTCCTACAGGGGTTTTTGTTGGTCATCATTGCCATGCCTGTTTTGATTGCTGCTTCGGATCCGATGGCGGAGCTGAGTTTTTGGTCCTGGTTGGGAACTGGGTTCTGGATTGTCGGCTTTCTGATCCAATCCATCGCCGATCGGCAATTGGCTCATTTTGTTCGCCATCGGAAAAGTCCGGCAGAAGTATTGGATTCGGGCCTTTGGAAATACTCCCGACATCCAAATTATTTTGGTGAGATCCTGATGTGGTGGGCCATCTTTTTTATTGTTTGGCCATTGTCGAGTGGTTGGATCGCGGTGACCAGTCCGTTGACCATCACCTTCTTGCTCGTTTTTGTGTCGGGTGTGCCCATGCTGGAGAAGCGTTATGCTGATCATCCCGGTTATCAGGTGTACAAGAAGCGAACCAATGTGCTGATTCCATGGTGGCCTGCCAATGAATGATACCTCTGATGCGGGTCAACTGTTTGATAAATGGGGGAGTAAAGTCAGATGACTTTGTCATAAAAAATAGTGTGTCCTTATTAATAATGAATTCGGTTGATCTATGGCAAGAAAGAGTTTACATTAGTCTATGAATTTAAATAATTCAAGACGTAAAATAAAGTGCTAGTATGATGAAGCCTGGAGTAATATCTATTTTATTCAGCTGTTTTGTATGTGCAGTCGGAGCACAAACAGAACCCTTGCCTACGATATTAAAACCCGAAAACACGATCAATATCGGCCTTCTTGGTGATGTGTCTATCGTATCTATATCGTATGAGAGACTGTTCTGTGTCCGCCCGGATCATTTCCTGACCATCAAGGCAGGCTTGGGATTCAATCAGGCACCTATCTGGCGTATTCTTCCTCAACTTCATCCCAGCGATAATGTAGTCCGTAATTTTCTCACCATTCCTCATCATTTTACATCAAATTATGGGCGAGGAAAGCATTTTGGTGAAATTGGACTGGGAGGTACATTGTTGACTGGAAATACTGGTCCCTTTTATACGATTTACCCGATTGTGGGTTACCGGTATATGCCCTTGGAGATGGATGCAATTTGTTTTCGAATTTTTGCCATGTATCCATTTTCATTGAATCAGAACGCAGGTGTATGGGGATTTCCCATCGGCTTGAGTCTGGGTGGGACTTTTTAAAATTTATATATTCAAAACATAGTCAGTGGAAAGTTGTACCGCTTTTTGAAGGTATTCACCGGTCGAGTTATATATATCAAAAACCTCATTCATACTCCTTCTCGAGGGGATGTATCTTCCTTATTCCTTATTATCTTTAAGGTCAAGATCATTATGTATGCCTTCCTCAAAGTGCATCTTTATGAATGGAGGAACACGAATTGCTTATATACTAAAACAGAAAGGTGTCCGTCACCTCTTCACCCTCAGTGGAGGCCATGTCGGCCCCATTTATGTCGAGGCGGAAAAGGCGGGAATTCAGGTCATCGATGTTCGTCATGAAGCCACCGCCGTGTTCGCAGCAGATGCTGAAGCACGACTTTCCGGGATCCCGGGTATCGCCGTTGTCACCGCAGGACCTGGGGTCACCAATACCATCACCGCGCTGAAGAATGCGCAACTCGCCCAGTCGCCGGTCATTCTGTTTGGTGGCGCCACCGCGACATTGCTTCGTAACAGGGGTGCATTACAAGACATCGATCAGATCAGCATCCTGAAATCAGTGGTCAAAAAATGCATTCAGACCAAACGAGTAAAAGACCTGGCTCCAGCCGTGGAGGAAGCCTTCCGCATTGCGCTTTCCGGGGTTCCCGGACCGGTCTTTATCGAATGCCCGGTAGATCTGCTATATCCGGAAGGAACCGTCCGGGAATGGTACGGTGCTAAAAACGAACCGGGCAAGTCCTTGGCTTCCAGGTTGACGCACTGGTATATCAACCGGCATGTGAACCGACTGTTTGCCGGTGCAACATCTGCCGTCTCGCCAAACCCTGATTCGCCGCACCAAACGGCCATGCGGAGTAGTGATATTCGCACTACTCTGGCAGAACTCCGGCGGGCTCATCGACCTGTGATGGTGGTCGGGAGCGGTGCCCTGAGTCAACCCGGCCTGGCAGGTGATCTCGCCAGGAGCGTGGAGCTTCTCGGCATCCCGGTCTGGTTGAGTGGTATGGCCCGTGGGCTGTTGGGCAGAGGCCATCCCCTGCATCATCTCCATGCCCGAAAAAAGGCCCTCCGGGAGGCGGATCTTATTTTATTGGCGGGGGTCGCCTGTGATTTTCGCCTGGATTATGGACGGCACCTCAATCGAAAAGCCCGGATCATCGCCCTGCATCGGGATGCCTCCGACCTCCGAAAGAACATGCCGAGGACAGCCTTGAGTGCCCGCGTGGACCCGGCCGAGTTTCTCATCCAGCTGGCGGCTGAAGATATCGTCACCCGGGATCTCTCCCCGTGGAAAAAGCAACTGTCCGCCTGGCAGGAAGATCGGGAGTTGGACATTCAAAAAATGGCGGATGAGAAAATGACCGGCATCAACCCGGTGTCGTTATTTCACGTCATGGAGGAGCTGTTGCCTGAAGAGGCCGTCCTGATCGCCGATGGTGGCGACTTTGCGGCCACAGCTTCCTATACACTTAAGCCACGGAAGCCCCTCCGTTGGCTGGACCCGGGTGTGTATGGCACCCTGGGTGTCGGAGGAGGATTTGCGTTGGGAGCATCGCTGCACGATCGTGAAGATGAGGTGTGGATCATTTACGGAGACGGGAGTGCGGCCTACAGCCTGGCCGAGATGGACATTTTTGTCAAGCATGGATTGAAGGTCTGCGCGGTGATCGGCAACAATGCCTCCTGGGAGCAGATCGCCCGGGATCAGCGCACCATGTTGGGGGCATCCACTGCCGTGGATCTGCGTTATTCGGATTATCATCTCCTGGGAAAAGCCTTCGGAGCAGAAGGCGAACGAGTCGATGATCTGGAGGGATTTCGACAGGCCGTGATCCGGGCACGCCAACAGATGCAAGTCGGAACACCTTATATCATCAATGCTATTATCGGAAGGTCCGATTTTCGCAAAGGCAGCATTTCAATGTAACTGGTCCATGACGTCGTCACACAAAAACATGGGCATTCGCGAAAAGATGGGTTTGATCGCCCATATCCTGCGCTGGCGATTCACCTGGGGAAAAAAGGACCTTGATTTTCTACCGGATGGTTCTGATGGGAAGATATTTATCACAGCCCGCCAGGCTGCGGATCTGATCGGGAATGGAAAGACTGTCTTTTCCTGTGGCTTCGCCGGGACGGCCCGTTGCTCCGTGTTCTTCTGGGCTGTTCGCGACCGATTTCTACGGGAAGGTTCGCCCAAAGGGCTGACCTGGATCAATGTGGCGGCCCAGGGAGGGAGGGGCAAGGTGCCGGGTACCGTGGAGGAGCTTGCCTTGCCTGGCCTGATGGCCACCTACATCGCTGGTCATGTGGAGACCACCCGGGCGCAACTGGCCCTTGCAGATCAGGGACTCCTGGACTTGCATACCCTGCCGCAGGGGGTGATGACCTATTTACTGGAAGCACAGATCAACGGAGAAACGGAGGTCCGATCCCGGGTAGGGGTGGGTACCATGATCGATCCTCGAGTCGGGTTGGGCAGCGCTGTCCTGCCAGATAGCCGGCAGCAGTTTGTCCGACCGGAAGGGGAAGAACTGGTTTATACCATGCCCCGGATGGATGTGGCATTGATCAATGCTCCCTATGCTGATGCGGTAGGAAATATCTATTTCCATGACGCAGCTTCGATCAATGAAAACCTGGAAGCAGCTGCTGCAGCTCGGGCAAATGGTGGATTGGTGCTGGTCACCGTCAGCAAGATCATACCCAAAGATGCTGGCCGGATCTCCATGCCGGCTGCTGAGATCGATCACGTCGTGGTTCACCCGTTCAATGAACAGTCGGCTGGCGTTCGACAACTCCGGTCCTGGCTATCACTGACCCCCGAAGGCAGGGTGGACCGTAGGCGGGAAATGAAACGAATCCGATTTATCAACACCTTACTGAAGATCACTCCTGTGCGTAATCAAGTTGATGATGCCCTGTGTCAGATGGCGGTGGATCTCATTTTGCGGGAAGTCCCGGCCGGTAAGATGGCCAATATCGGCGTGGGTTATCCGGAGCACGTGGTCTGGCAGATGCATGAGCGGGGTGTGATCGACCATCTGCTGTTCACCACGGAAGCGGGTTCCTATGGAGGCATTCCCTTGCCGGGTATCTTTTTCGGCTCCGCAATGATGCCGGAAAAGCTGATCTCTTCTGCAGCCATGTTCCATCATTATGAGGAACGATTGGGATTGGCCATTCTCGGGTATTTGCAGGTCGATGAGAAAGGAAATGTCAATGCGAGTCTGAAGGGTCATCTCATCCGGGATACGGTAGGTCCGGGTGGGTTCATGGATATTGTCCACGGCGCCAGGACGGTCATCTTCGTGGGCAGCTGGCAGGCACATGCCCGATATGCGATCCAGGACGGCAAACTGGTTATGGTCAAGGCAGGAAAGCCTAAGTTTGTGCGCAAAGTCGATCAGATCACCTTTTCAGCTGAGGAGGCATTGCGCATGGGGAAGAAGGTCTTTTACGTGACGCATGTCGGTATCTTTCGACTGACCCGTTCGGGTCTGGTTTTGGAAAAAGTGGCACCTGGTGTGGATATCCAGCGAGATATTCACGAGGGATGCACTGCCAGAATCCATGTCCATACCCAATAAAGGATGGAAGCTTTCAGCGAGGAAAAGGACTATCGGATGATCTGCACTTCCCCGCTGTGGATCTGGGTTTCGCCCCAATAATCCACGAAGGAGAGGGACCAGACGTAGGCGCCCGGGTCCAGCGGCTTGCCATTCCGGGAACCATCCCATTCGACTTCGTCGTCGTCCGTTTCGAAAACCAGGTTGCCCCAGCGGTCATAGACCTGGAGGACCATGTTCTCCAATCCTCTGGAGGTCAGCAAGCGAAAGCCATCATTGAAGCCATCAAAATTGGGGCTGAAAGCGGTAGGGGCATAAATGCGGTAGACTGGCTCGATCTCCACATAGCGGACAATACTGTCGTAGCAACCGGCGAGATTGGTGACCTCCAGGATAATGGGATAGATGCCGATATCCGGAAAGGAAAAACTGATGGAAGGCGTATTGGCAGTGTACACATCAGGAATGGTCCAGGTGTAAAATTCCCCATGTTCTGATTCATTCTGGAAGAACATAAGGGGATTGTCTTCATTGACGCGACCGGTGGGGGTAAAGCTGAAGTCGGCTTTGACAGGGAAGCGTGCCAGGATCAGATCTTTCAAGTCAATTGATGCCTGACAGTTCAATGGGGAGGTGATGGTCAGTCCCACATCAAAAGATCCGGCAGTAGTATAGGTGTGACTCGGGATGGAACCAGTGCCTGTACCGCCATCTCCAAATGTCCATTCCAAAAGATAATCGGGTAGCAGTGGGGCGGATGTGTTGGCGAATTGAACTGGAAGTGGTAGACAGCCTTTGCCCGAATCATGAACGAAGGAGATCAGGTCGGGGAGGGGAAACCAATCCATCAATTGGGTGATGGTTCGCTCGCAACCAAAGGTGTCTTTGGCTGTAAACGAGGGAGCATAAACGCCGAGAGATGAAAAGGCATGTTGGGTGGTCGCGCCTACACCCGTCTTGCCATCGGAGTATTTCCAGAGAACGCTGGTCAGGGCAGATGGATCCCGATTGACGGTTGCGGCAAAGGTGAATGGATCCCAGAGGCAGGAATCCCCGGTGATGCTCATGCTGCCTTCCAGTTCCGGGGTGACCAGTATTTCTACGGTTGTCGTATCGGTGCAGGACAATCCCGGGTTGGCCACCAGTTTACCAGTGTACAGGCCGGGTTGTGGAAAGGTCATCTGGAGGGTGTCCGCAGTCTGAATGACCGCTGGGATGAGGGAACCTGTATCCACCAGCCAGGAGATATCTGCAATCTTATTGAGAGGAGTACTTTTATTGATCAGGGTGAGGATGGATTTGCCGCAAACCAGGGCTTTCCCACCGTAGAGAATATCAATGGGGATCTCGATTTCAGCGTTTATGGCCTGGACACAGGCCACGATATTGAACTGAAAATCGCGCTGTGTGACGGACAGCAACTGGCCATTGCGGTACTCGGCGACACAGACACCTACAACATATTGCCCCTGGGTGGTTGGAAAGCCGAAGATCTGCCCCGTCAACGGGTCAATGGTCACCTGAGGGTTTCCACCGACCTGGTTGTTCTGGCTGTAGGGAAACTGGAAGGTGACGCCGTCATAGGGTGGCTTGGATTCCGGATTGGGTGCCACATCGTTTTTGGATCCGCCGTAGAGCGGCGTGCAAAACGAATAGACCAGTGAATCGCCATCCTGATCGATAGCGCTGTGGTCAAATCGGAGTGTGTCATTCACACAAATGGCAATGGGCGGAAAATCCTGAAAGGTCGGGCTGCTGTTACATTCTTGCTGAGCCAGCGGCGTGATCTCCACCGCATATGTGGCCCCGACATCTCCGGGTTGGACGATGTTGGAGATCGTTCCATTCCGGCAGCAGCGTTGGTAGGCGATAAAATAGCTTTTGTTGCTGGGGATCAGGTTGACCGTGAAGGTATAGAGGCCTTCTTCCACACAGACATTCGGAGGGGCCGTCAGACAGGGATTGGTGACCACCGGGTTGATCTTGGTGATTATGGGAGAACCGATATTGGGTGTCCCCATTTGTTGGGCGGAGGGGCCTGAACCAAGAAAGATCGTGACGCGGGCTGACTGTGAACCGGGGCTGCCATCAAAACCTGCCTGACCGGAGTAACAATCACGATACACCCGCATTGTGATCTCATATTGGTTGTTGCCCAGACACGTATAGGTCATTTCTCCGCCGACAATATGAGTAGCCTGCAGGGATGCGGGCATGGAGATCATCCAGCTGAAAGCAAGGATTAAAAAAAGATACGGATTTCTCATCATTATCGAACATTCGGATCAACAGGTAAACCCATCATGAGCAGAAAAACAGAATTGGTCTTCAGGGAGGGGTTGCAATCGGTTTCGAAGATAACGGTTTCCGGCGTGGCTTGTCGGAATATGGATGCCCTTCATCAGATTTTGACCTGAGGCTGTCAGATCAAACGTATAATTGGTTGCTAGCGGGATGAGGATCTGGTGTCAAGTCCTATTTTACCACACCCAAGGAATCAGGAATTGGGTACTGCTTTGATAGAGGGTCCATTCTGTCCCGAACTTTTCCTGGAGGTCCTTCTCTTCCCGCATGGCCCGTAGTGTGAGCACAGGCCAGAGGATGAATACGACGGACAGAAGAGAAAGCCAGTTATTGGTGGCGAGTGCTATGCCGGTAACGCCGATGATCATGCCAAACGTGAAGGGATGACGGATATATCGATAGGGTCCCCGGGCGACCAGCTGGTCGCCTGGAAAGATCTGAAACATAGCCCATCCGAGAGTGACTAAGGCCCAGAAAAGCAGGAGCATGGCCGGAAAGAGAATGGCAAGTGAAATGTCAGACCATTGTTCTGTTCCAGCATGAATAGGCCAGATGAGAATCAGGTTGGAGGCCAAAAGCAGGATCATGCCAACGGTCGTCAAAGCGACCAACAAACGGTGACCGGGAAGTGTCATGGTAATGAATTTTTTCCAATGTAAGACCTTTCCTGATGTTGCCGAAGGATATGGATAATCGACCCGGATGTCTTTGGTGTATGTCTAACTTTTCCAAAGGGGTGAGATCTGCAGGTGGCAGACTTGAATGGAAGCTTAGCCGGGATAAAAAAAGGGATGAGCGAGAAGCTCATCCCTGTTCTCAGGTTGTTTCGTTTTGTGAAGGACGTCGATCAGTTGCCTCGACCCAGCATCCATGCAGCTACAGCACCGATGATGGCAGAAACAACTGTTGACGCAATAATATCAATGAAAACTCCATTCAGAGTCATCACATTGGTTGTTCCATACATGGTCAGGTCCCATGATGCGGACATAATCAGTCCGATCATGGCCCCGGCCTTAGCACCTGTCGCCGCAGTGGTAATATTGGCCCAGCGTCCGAAAATGTAAGCATAGAGGAATCCAAAGAGGAGGTTGCCGACGATCAGCGCCCACCAGATCATGTCATCTTCGCCGCGGCTGACACCCGTCGCCGATCCGGACATAGATTCAGACATGCCCATCAGGATCATCCCCCAGACGATCCAGCCCAGGAAGAAGGCTACAATTCCGGCGACTAATCCGGACATCAAAATTTTGTTGGTACTCATAACATGTGATTGGTTTGGTGAATAAAGTTGGTCGAATATAAGGAATGGCCATTAATAAAATGGCCATTCCGTGGAAAAAATGATGTGGGGTAGTGTGGGTACAGGGAACGCAGGAGAAGATTCTGCCCCGTTTTGAATAACCGGCAGCGATTACATCAGGCGATCTGGATGGCGAATGCCCCGTTTCAAGTAGCGGAACAGTTTTCCACCCTGCTGGGCATCTACAACGCGATGGTCCATAGTAGCCGAAAGGTTGAGGATACGACGTGGTACGATCTGACCATCTATGACCACCGGCTTGGTGTTGATGCTGCCCATGTTCAATACCAGGGCTACATTGGAAACAGGTAGCAATGCCGGATAACCTATATCCAGACCGATACTGCCAATATTTGAAAAGATCATAGAGCCAAATGCATCCGGCCCCATATGTGTAAAAGGGATCCGGAATCCCCACTCCACAACCAGTTTGCGCCAGATCCAGATCAACATACCCCGGAAAGGCCAGCTTATCCGGGCCAGCGAGTTCTTCAGTCGGGCGGCACCTTCGACATCCTGTTCGCGGTGTTTTTGCAGATTTTCCTTCATCCAGGCAGCCATCTGCGGCAAGGTCATCTGGTCGGCGTCCTTCAGCCGGAGGGAGCCCATCTGTTGTCCTCGATCCATCAACACGCTGACCATGATATCCACGCTGGACCGATGGACGATATGACCTCTCTTTACATAGCAGTTGATGGCGGGGACTTCGTGTTTCAACGCACGGGCCGTCAAGAGGATAAGGGGATACATCAAAGTAATCTTCAGTCCATCCTCCCGGCGTTTGAGCACCCAGTCCTCCAGATCGGTGACATCCAGTTCGACACTGCCGGAAATGCGGGCGTCCAGGGGTTTGGAATATATGGCTGTGGAAACCAGCCGCCAGGAATTGTTTGGAGTGAATGCAGACATGAAGAAAGATAGGGGATTCTTGCAAGGTAATTAGTGCAGTTGAGATCCATTTTCGGATTTGCCGTTATTTCCACTTCAGATTATCATGGATCTCTCCTTTTAAGCATCTTTCACCACTCCTGAAGACCTGCTGAAAAAAACAGATGCAAGCGCTGCCGTTCATCTGACCAGATCAGGACATACTGGCCCGGTATGAGCTCACCCAAGTTCAAGTGCAGATTGTATTCTTTTTCGGTGGATGTCATTATTTGGGAGGATATGGTTCTTCCCCAAATATCGACAATGTCCAGCCTGCCGTGGGTTGCTGGTCCTTCAGTTATTATGGTGAGCAGACTGGAAGTGGACGCCGGGTTCGGAGAGAGTAAGAGAATGCTTTCTGATCCAGGAGTGTTGTGGACACTGGTCGGTTGGCCGTCCCACCCGGCGATACGCGCCATCAACACCCACATGGCTTTGATGATCCTGATTCCGCCTGCGGATACACTGCCCAAATGACCACCATCCGTTTCAGTTGTATAATCCTGGCAAATGGCCGGGTAGTTCACACCATCATCGGGATGGTTTTCCATCTGTCCGGTTTGACTGATATAGTCAACCCCGTCCCGATTGTCAAAACAGGGGTCACCCTTGTCCGCATGGCTGATGATATCTGCGAAGTCAAAGAGAATGCGATCATTGTCCTGACACCAGGTTCGAAGCTGGTCATTGAACAAGGTAGATACACTGGTACCGATACCTCTAGCCAGGGAAGTCGTCCAGTATACAAATTTATGATCCGGATAGGCGGACAGGAAGGATTCGAGATCGTGGATATCCCAGACATCCGGATTATCACTGAAAAATCCATTCTGTGGATCGGTGATCGGATCGCCTTCCATCACGTTCAGATAGGAGAATTGGTATGACCACACATCTACACTATCTGCATAAGTTGGCCCCAGATCCTGGATGAAGTTTTGTGTGAGCTCACTCCACGAACCGGATCTGAGTGCGAATGTCCAGTTGCTTCGATTGTAGAGTAGAGGATCTGGAGTGAACTGGATGCGTTCGGGCACCAGCCCTGCATTCCAGTCGGTCTGGTTGAATGTTTTCCAATGCCAATCTAAATCGGTATAGTCCCGTCGTGCTGAAGCCGGTGCTTGTGCCCAGGATGGATAGGTCAGAAAATTGAGTGCATCGTTGACATTTTGTCCTACGGATCGGTCGGAAAAGAGAAATCGGGTATTTCTGGCCGCATCCAGATATTCCTTGGGGATGGATTCGAACAGGTCTACGTCATGATGATCAATGACGAATCCGTTCTGAGCCGGCATGCAGGGCATCAAACAAAGAAATGAAAGGAGGAAAAGCAGCCAATACATCTGCATGTGGTTACTTCTCCAAAATACTTCTTTTTTTCCAGAAGGTACGGCGATCAAAGATGCAGGAGAAGGACTTCTACAGGTTGTGTACCCGTATTGGCTAGCACAAATCGTTCTTCCCCAATAGGCCAGGTCATCCAGTTTCCATGATCCAGTGAAACTATTCCTTCGGCTCCCTGAATAAGCATTTGGCCCTTTCCTCTGCAAATAAGTAGACCAGGACCTGGCAGGAGATCTTCATGAGCGGATCCAGCCTCCAAAGTAAGACGATGTAGGGCGAAATATGGATTGATGTCCAGGGCTTCCCACCCTTCGAGATCGGTGTTTTCCAGCGATCGATCTGAACGAGGCTGCAAGTGTTCGACCGCCATCAGGCGAAACGGGTGATCCCCGATATTGGCAATCCGATGGACGAACGGCTGTTCCGGGTATTCGATGTCACCACCCCAGAAATCATCCGGGAGATAGACACTGCGGGGCTGTTCTCCCGGGACGTCGAGCCAGATCCGGCTGCCTTCCAGTCCGATGTAGGTGATGGCATTATGATGGATGTGCCACTGGGATGTATCCCCGGGTTGTAACCGTACATCCAGGATACGGACCTCACTATTTTCAAACACGAGGTGATGATAAGGTTCCAGATAGACAGGGATGGGTTCCTGGGCGGTGGCAAACCCCATCAGGAGGAACAAGCATGGGAGGAGGGACAGGCGCTGCATCTTGCAAAGGACGTGAATTCCCGGTTTATGCAAGGCACCTCTGTTAGCCTGAGAAATGACCAGGTCAGTTGCATCCGCAACCTGGCCATCTTCGACCGCTGGGGCAATGCGCTTTATGCAAGAAGTGACCTCCCGATCAACGATCCCTCCGCCGGTTGGGATGGCACTTTCCGGGATGAGGTCATGGATCCGGGTGTGTACATCTATGTCGTTGAAGTGGAATTAATTGATGGAACTGTCCGATTGTACAAAGGGGATGTTACGTTGACCAGGTAGGGATGTTATTGGGTTATTTCGATATTGCGATATTTCGAATGATCGTCGCCAAAGGCGGATCGGGAATGTTGAGGCGTTATGGAGTTATGGAGAGGGAGTTATTCGTTTATTTTTTCCGTCGCCAAACGAGGGCCAAAAAAGTTGAGGCTTTGCCCGCCGAAGCCCATGCGAAGGCGTGAGTTTGGAGGGGAGGAGTCGAGGAGAAAATTTATGAGAAACCGTCGCCAAACGAGGGCCTCCCTAGCACATCAGTGACCCGTACTACCAAGCAATAAGTTAACCTCACATTTTGAAGTGGAATTTTTATATGAAAATTGCCGCATTATTTGGTCGGACAATGTATCCGAATCTCGATCAAGAGACGAGATGAGAGAGAGTTGATGAAGAATCCTGCCACCGATCAAATACGAGCGGCCGGGTCCTGATGTAACTGTGACCTCGATCAATAAACGAAATGAGTGAAATGCCACTCATGAAAAAAAGGCCCATTTTGGCGACAAGCACTTTTGGGTACTTTTGGTGCCTCAAAAGTACCGAGCCCCGCCGGTCCGCCAGCTGGCGTAGAGGGCCCGGCATAAAAAACCACAACCTAAAAGTTGAGCACAGAACCACAGAGTAACATTCCGAACCTCTCCATTGGAAACAAATAATTTTGGGCACATACCCTTCATGATGCCCGAGATATCCCCTTGACTTGCCGGCAGTCGGTCCAACCAAGCCAGTCGAAGACTAAGAGTTATAGCAAGAACTTACGGAGTGGAATGCAGCACCATCCTGAGTATGTGCCACTGACCGGACAGAAAAAAGCAAGAGACCCCGATTGATGAGAGCACCCCATATAAGAGGTTGAGGGACCAAATGTTAAAATATCATTTCACAGTTGCACATATGGAAGATATATAGTACTTTTCGTATTCATAGAATACCAAGGGGCTAAACAAGACAATCAGTAGGTTAGATTTTTCATCCCTAAATTGTTATATTATGAAAAAATTAGCGATTTTACTTACCCTCGCCATTGCGGGGGGGGGGGGTGCAATCAGGATTCTCTGAGCACCCAATTCAATCACAACCCAATGACTGAACCTGCCCGGCACACCGGTGGAATACCGGATAACCAGGCGATCGTGCTCAGTCCGGAAGAATCCAACCCGAAACCCGGAGGTGCGACACTGCGGACTTCGGTCTGCGACAACAAATACGTCTTGCAAATCAAACGCATTTCCAGCCACTCCAATCCGGTTGTGTTAAGGGTATTTACCAAGGATGCGGATGATGAAGGCTATTCTGCAGTGATCAATTCCTTCAGCTTTAATACCATATCTACGAGCAGTTTCACTACTGTCCTGCTTTATGATGGGACGGACGAGATCTGTTTTGATGCAGATGATAACATCGCGTTTATTCAACCTTTCTATTTTAGTGAAGAGATCGAATTTGATGTCCGGTTGTATAATGTATCCGGCAGCTTGCCTACCACATCGGAGAATATCTTCTGGGATGATGGCGAGCGGTATTATTATTCCCTGTATCCTGCAGCCAGTGGCAGTTGCGAAAACCAGAATCCGGACTATTGCTGCGACTACAATTTTGAAGCCCAAAGTGTGGCTTCAAGCATTGGCGACATGCAGTTTGCCTTTGTCTGGGATGGCGGTGGAGGTGTTTATACACTTTCTGTACCACCTACTGATTCAGATTCTCACAATTCGACAAACTGTGGACCCATTCTTGTCAGTTGGAATCCAGAAGATGATCATGTGACAAGTAACGGGTATGGTGCATTGGAATTTGATTGTGATAATGCCGAATACGAATGGATCATTGGCGACACTTATGGTTTTCACGGTGTTCTGCTCGATCCAGATGGCCGCATGTGTTTTCTCGAATATTGATTAGCTGATATTAATTTTTTGCATGCATACATGGGATAGCACCAGTATGCATGCTTCTTATTGTTATATTATGCAAATATATTGTCTCAAAATACTCATTTTTTCAATGAGTATTTTATGGAGCATTTCTCTTTATAGCCAATGTGACGGCGATCCTCCTCCCGCCTTGGCATGCGAAAGCGCACCCATCTTTTGTAGTTATTCAGAAATAGATGATTATTGTTTTAAAATGACAGAAATCGCGACGGGAAATGTTCCGATTGGTTGCCCCCAAAGTTGGCCTGCTGGTGCTTGGCCGAACTGGTTGTCATTTTATGCAGAATGCACGGAATTGCATATGATTGTGACAGCCTCAAATTGCATGTCGGAGATGGACGTGTATGTAGGTGTATTAAACTATAATGGACCTTGTATTGATAGCCATGAAGATCCGGATGAATATCTCTTTTGTACAGAGGGGTGTGTAAATATTTTTGAATGGGGTAGTCAGCAGTTTGATATAAACCTTGCAGGCCTAAACATAGGGAGCATATATTATATCCTCATATCAGGTTGCAATGATTTTTGCGATATTTCCTTCGACGTCCTCACCCCCTCCTGCGGAGGAGGTCCCCTCGGCCCCTGGCCAGGCGATATTGAAGGGCCTTTAGTCTCCTGCACCGGCTCTTCGGGTGTGTATTATATAGAACGACCCGTTGGTGCATCAAATCTACATTGGTATCTGGATGGCAACCTCATCCTGGAAGGCAATATCGACTCGGTGACCATCGACTGGACGACCGCCGGTACCTACGAGCTGTGTGTCGATGCCTCCAACTACTGCCACGAAGAAAACGAAGAACCCGGTCTCCTCTGCACCACCATCGTGATTCAGGATCTCGTGCCCATCGATCCCGATCCGGTCACCATCTGTCACGATGAGACTTACCTCTACGCAGGCATGGCCTATCCCCCCGGTGTCCATGCCGTGCCGTTCTTCAATCCGCTCGGCTGCGACTCCACTGTCCAACTGACCGTGGAACCGGTGTTCCCGACCGAGGAAAACCTCGGGGCACTGTACCTGTGTGAGGGCACGTCCCTCACTGTCCACGGGCAGACATTTTCCTCAGCCCAGCCGGGCGATCATACCATCCTCACCCAACAGGCTCTGGCGCCCTACTGCGACAGCACCATCCTCTTTTCGATCGGGGTGCTGCACGTGGAGGCGTATGTGTCGCCACCCGACGAGCTGGGCTGCCAGAATCCGGTCGTCACGCTTGATGGAAGTGGGTCAGTTGCCACCGGACCGCCTGGTACAACAGTGCTGTATCAATGGCACGCCTTCGGTGGCGGGGTGCTGGGCGATCCGTCCGACGGTCCGGTGATGAATGTCACCAGCCCGGGCGACTACTGCCTGGCCATCGATGTGATCGCCCCTGATGGCAGCATCACGTGTAGCGATACGGCCTGCGTGATCGTGGTGCCCTCCGGGGAGCTGCCACTCAACCCCCTGCTGTCCGGTCCGGTGATCGGATGCCCGGGCGATACCCTCTCCTATGCGCTGATGAGTCAGGGCGCCACAGCCCCCACCGGCTATATGTGGGTACTGCCTCCCGGCCTGAATACGATCCATCCGACCGACTCCACCCTGGTGTGGATCCCCGCTATGGGAGATACTATCAGCCTGTGTGGATCGATCACCAACGATTGCGGCACATCCGGCCAGACCTGTGTACAGGTGGTCAACGGGAAGGCTGATACGGTCCAACTCTCGGCCCAGACCTGCGATTCCGCAAAGGCTGGGATATTTACTGATACCCTGAGCAATCATGCCGGTTGCGACAGCCTGGTGATCCGTACCATCACGCTCACCCCGGAGCTGAGGGATACATTATTCAACCAGACCTGCGATCCAGCACAGGCTGGTGTCTTCAGCGACACCCTGAGCAGCCAGCAGGGTTGTGACAGCATCGTAGTGCATGTTGTCAGCCTCACCCCGGAGCTGCGGGACACGCTGCTGAGCCAGACTTGCGATCCAGTGCAGGCAGGAGTGTTCATAGACACATTGAGCAGCCAGCAAGGCTGTGACAGCATTATCGTACACCTGGTCACCCTTCTGGCCACAGACCAGACCGATCTCTCGCTACAGACCTGCGATCCCGTCCTGGTGGGCACAGACACCCTGTCCCTACAAAACCAATACGGCTGCGACAGCCTGGTGGTCACCACGACCAGTCTGTTGCCCTCCCACAACATCAATCAGACATTTTACACCTGCGATCCCGCACAAGCCGGATTGGATACTCTGTTTCTGACAAATCAATATGGCTGCGATAGCACTCTATACATCGAGCGCATCTACTCTGGCAATTATCAGGAGACCAACCAGACATTGATCTGCGGCGTCGGTGTCAATTATGCCGATACGCTATTGGTCAGCTCAGGTCCTTGCGACAGCCTGTTCATTACGAAAAATACCTATGCACCCCTGGATACGACCTGGCTGTCCGGCACGACCTGCGATCCAACACAAGCGGGCATCACCATCGCCGTGCAGCCGTCATTTCTTGGATGTGATAGTACGATTGTCATCACGACGAGCCTGTTGCCGACCGATTCGACCCTGGTATCCGGGGTGACCTGCGACCCAGCGGGAGCCATTTATTCAGTGTCTATTTTGTCCAATCAATACGGCTGCGACAGCGTCGTCACTACAGATATAAAGTACGTTGGAATAGACACGCTATACGTTGCAAAAACGACGTGTGAGCCATCACAGGTCGGTACAGTGGTATCCATTTTGCCCGGTGTGGATTGTGATACAGTGCTCGTCACCGAAACTACGTATGTACCGTTCACACAAAGTGAAGAGACTATCATTTTGTGTGGTCAAACCGGTGTTTTGTCCGATACCACCTACTTGCAAAATTCCGCCGGCTGCGACAGTCTGGCCATCCGATATTACGAATATGTGAGTCTGACTTCCCAGTTCCAGATCCAGGGCGAAACCTGTGCCGGCGATCAGGATGGCCACATCGAAATCATGAACATTTCAGGTGGACAAGCACCATTTGAATTGCAATTAAATGCGGGTGGCTGGCAATCGGCTACCGTCTTTAACGATTTATCTCCCGGACAATACACGATCTATATCCGCGATGCTACTGGATGTCTGGATACCCTCACCGGCCTCGTCATCACCCCGGGTGCAACCGTCGCCATTGATGCCGGACCGGACCGCATCGCCGCACCTGGAGAGGTCATCGACTTGTCTGCCCAGACCACCCAGAGCCTGGCACAGGTGCAATGGACGGCCACCGACCCGCTCTCCTGCCCCACTTGCCTTCAGACCACCCTCGGCCCCTTGACTACCAATCAGACCGTCGTCGTAACCGGTTGGACGCTTGATGGCTGCACCGACTCCGATGCACTGGAAGTAATCATTAAAACAAGAGGCAACATCTTTATCCCCAATAGTTTTACACCGAATGGTGATGGCATCAACGATGTCTTTTCCATCTACGGAAATGACCAGGTCAGTCGCATTCGCAACCTGGCCATTTTCGACCGCTGGGGCAATGCGCTTTATGCCCGAACTGACCTCCCCATCAACGATCCTTCTGCCGGGTGGGATGGCACGTTTCGGGATGAAGTCATGGACCCCGGCGTGTATATCTGTGTCGTTGAAGTGGAATTAATTGATGGGGCAGTCCGATTGTATAAGGGGGATGTTACGTTGACCAGGTAGGGATGTTATTGGGTTATTTCGATATTGCGATATTTCGAATGACCGTCGCCAAAGGAGACCTCCAAAACGGTGTTCGGTATTCGGCGTTCACTGAGGTGTGGCCCACTGCCTTTTACACTACCCCTCCGTGAAATCCCGTAATCCGCGCTCATCCGTGATTCAGACAATTTTGGGCTTTCGCTAAAGAGGTAATTCTCCTCCCATCCTGTTCATCCTCAAATCCTGTAAATCTTGATACTGACAATATTCGGTGTTCGGAATGAAACGCGAAGAAACGAAGGCGCGAAGAATGGTAATGACTTTTATTAAAATTCCGTCGCCAAACGAGGGGCCTCCCAGAAATATCATGGCCGACCTGGCAGCTTAAGCGTTTACCATTATTCCATTGATGCTCACAAAGAACGGCATGCCGGATTGTTCGGCAGCCCCGAGAAATCGGGGATGTCGTCCCGGACATCATCCGGGGGATGATGAGCGGGATTGCCGACTGTGTATGAATAAAAACAGGAACGGCTGGGCCATGATATAAACGACCGCCAATCCCGGAGACGTGATGAATGTCAAGTCAATCAAGATCAAAAGGCCCATTTTGGCGACAAGCACTTTCGACAAAATGCCCCGCATTTTTTCGTCCCGGGCATCATCCAGGGGATGATGAGCGGGATCCACTTTTGACGCAACAAA